>CAJFNR010000001.1 GCA_904395335.1 Candidatus Avimonas narfae
AGGCACAAAGAGAATTGCCGAAATCGACAGGCTGATTGAAAAGGTGTTCGAGCAGAATGCAAGCGGCATACTCTCTGATGAGCGCTTTTCAAAAATGCTCCAAAGCTACGAAAAAGAGCAGAAAGCGCTGATACAGGAGGTTTCCGACAGTCAAAAGACCTTGCGGGAAGCGAAGCAGAAGGTTACGGATTTAAGGCTGCTGCTCCGAACGCTTCGTGAACTGACGGATATTACGGAGCTTACCCCGGCGCTTGTAAACTCGCTGATTGAGCGTATTGAAGTCCACAACAACGACAAGTCAAGCGGCCACTGTTATGTGAAGGTGGATATTTACTTCACGGCGGCGGGGATGATAGACATTCCCACCGAGCAGGAAATCCATGCTATGATGCAGGAAATACGGGAAAACCCGCAGGACTTCCGCTTTGTAGCATAACAAAAGGTACGGCGTAACCCATTTTTCTGAGTTACACCGTACCCCTTACATAAATACTTCCTTATCTGGCGTTGGCATTTGCCTATCCCCTTTTTTATCTTGTCAGTGGCCGAACAATTCATTGGCATAGCGCACGGAGCACATGGCGTCCCGGGAATAGTAATCGGCGTGGATCATATCGGCGTATTCCTGCGTCAGAACCGCCCCGCCCACCATAATTTTACAGGTGGGGACAGCTTCGTGCAGCTGGCGGATGGTTTCCTCCATGCTGGTCACGGTGGTGGTCATCAGCGCGCTGAGACCCACCAGCCGCACCTGTTGTTCCACGGCGGCACACACTACCGTTTCCGGCGGGACATCCTTGCCCAGATCAATGACCTCATAACCATAGTTGTCCAGCAGCACCTTGACGATGTTTTTACCGATATCATGGATATCTCCCTTGACTGTGGCCAGGATGATTTTTTCCCGCTTTCCTTGAGAAGAATCCGTGTTGGTGCCTTTCCCCATGGTCGAACGCACCGCTTCAAAGGCCGCTTTGGCGGCATCGGCGCTCATCAGCAGCTGCGGAAGAAACAACTTTCCGCTTTCAAAATCCTTACCCACCTGATCCAAGGCCGGAATCATTTCCTCGTTGATAACGGTAAGGGGAGGCGTGTCTGTCAGCTTTTGTCTGGCAGCCTCCGCTGCGCTGTCCACTAGGCCGCGGCAGATGGCCTCGTTCAGTGACAGGGCCTTTCCCTGCGTAGCGGAAGCAGCAGGAGCTGGCTGGCCTGCGTAGCGGGCGATATACGCCCCGCACTGCTGATCGATTCCACTGAGTGCGCTATAGGCATAATACACGCTCATCATAGCATCGGACTGAGGGTTTAGAATCGCTGCACTCAGCCCGTTTTGCAGCGCCATGGTGAAGAAGGCGGCGTTGATTCGTTCCCGTTGGGGCAGACCAAAAGAAATATTGGATACCCCCAGAGAGGTGCATACTCCCAATTCTTCCCGGATCAGGCGAAGAGCGTCCAGAGTGACCTGTGCCGCGGACTGATCGGCGCTGATGGTCATGGCCAGAGGATCCACTATGATGTCTTCGCGCTCGATGCCGTAGTGGGCAGCCGTTTCCACGATTTTGCGGGCAATGTGGCAGCGTCCCTCTGCCGTTTCGGGTATGCCGTCCTCGTCCAGGGTAAGGGCGATGACGGCGCCGCCGTACCGTTTGACCAGGGGAAAGATCTGTTCCATGGATTCCTTCTTGCCGTTGACGGAATTGACCAGGGGCTTGCCGTTATACAGGCGCATGGCCCGTTCCATGGTTACGGGATCGGAGGTGTCCAGCTGCAAGGGAAGATCCAATATGCCCTGAAGGCCAGTTACGGCCCGCGCCATCATGGCTGGCTCGTCTATTTCCGGCAAGCCCACATTGACATCCAGCACATGAGCCCCCGCCTGCTGCTGAGCGATACCTTCCTTCAGAATATAATCCAGGTCATTTTCCCTCAGCGCCTGCTTGAACCGGGACTTACCGGTGGGATTGATCCGTTCACCGATAATGACCGGACCGGCGCCGAAACAGACGGCACGGGCGTAGGAGGAGATCACCGTCCTTTTTTGACTGGGGAGGGGGAGGGGGGAAAGCGCGCGGCAGCGTTCAACCATCGCCCGGATGTGCCGGGGAGTTGTGCCGCAACACCCTCCCAGCATCCAGGCTCCTCCCTGCGCCAGACGCAGCATGTGTTCTGCAAAATCGTCCGGGTTTACATCAAATACGGTTTTTCCATCAACAAAGCGGGGAAGACCGGCGTTGGGATTGATTACCAGAGGGAGGGAGCAGCATTCCCGTAGCGCCGGCAGCAGCCCTTCCATCTGCTCCGGCCCCAGCCCACAGTTAAGGCCTAGCGCATCCACCCCCAGCCCTTCCAGCATCGCGGCGGCGGCTTCTATGGTGCCGCCGGTGAGCAGCCGTCCCTTTTCGTCGAAGATCAGCGTGGCTATGACGGGAAGAGCGGTATTTTCCTTGGCGGCCAGCACGGCTGCCTTTACTTCATAGGTATCGCTCATGGTCTCGATCAGGATCAGGTCGGCGCCGGCCCGTTCACCGCAGACAGCCGCCTCGCGGAAGGCTTCATAGGCCTCTTCAAAATCCAGATCGCCCATGGGACTGAGCAGACGGCCGGTAGGACCGATGTCCAGGGCCACCCATGCCGGCCGGCCGGTTTCGCGGATTGCCTCCTTTGCCAGAGCGACACCGGCGGAGACGGCCTTCTCCGTAGAACAGTCGTGAAGCTTGATGGGGTTGGCGCCAAAGGTATTGGTTTTCAACACGTCACATCCCGCTTCCAGATAAGCGCGGTGGATATTCCGGATGATCTCGGGATGCGTCAGGTTCCACGGTTCGGGCGCCGCCCCGGCGGGTAAACCGTTTTCCTGAAGCATGGTGCCCATGGCGCCGTCGAAAAACACCAGGCGTTTACCCCACAAATCCTGTATGCGGTTCATTGGGAATCCTCCTTCCGGAAAGGGCAGTTTTTGGCCGTACAGTTCATACAACGGCGGATATGACAACTGGTTTTGTCCGGGGTCAAGCCGATAATGGCGGTAACGGATTTGGTTGGCGTCAGCATATATCCCTCCGTCATGGTGAGGTTGATCCGGCGGGCGCAGTCCAGAAGGGCCAGTACTTCCCGCTGATGTTCGATGGAAAAGTCACCATAGCCGGGGCTGTAGCGGGGACGCAGATAGAGACCGTCCGTTGCCGCTTCCTGGGATAAGGGGATTTCGCATTCGTCACACCAGGATTCAATAAGAGACGCGGCACAGGCCTGCATCACTACAGCCCGGGCCATTGATACACGGGAACAGCGCTCCAGACAAATGTCTACCCGGGCCCCCAGCGTGGCGGCAAACAGATAGGCTTCCCCACAGCCGGAGAGATGCGCAGCCAGATCCCGGCTGTGTATGGTAATCCCAGCAAAAGATATCCTGTCCTCTTTCAGCCTCAAAGCCACCCGCCGATAAATCTGACGCGGAGCGGCTTCCCGCAGCAGTTCTTCGGAACAGGAGGCGATGGTATTTCGGACAGCCTGATCCGCCGGTTTACCGCGGTATCCCAGATATCGGAGGACCTCCGATGGATTGATTTGCATGGACAGCCTCCTCAGCGAAGAATATCCGACAGGTTTTCCATAATGCGGGCCGCTATTTCCGGCCGGTTCATGGTGTACAGATGGATGTGGTTGACCCCGTTGGCAATGAGGTCGATGATCTGTTCTGTAGCATAGGCGATTCCGGCCTGTTTCATGGCCCGGGGATCGTCGGAAAATTTGTCCGCGATGGCCTTGAAACGGGGGGGAAGAGCAGTTCCCGACAGTTCACAGGAGCGTTTGATTTGACGGGCGTTGGTGACCGGCATCACTCCCGCGATTACCGGGACGCGGATATTTTTGGCCATGATCCGGTAAAGGAAGCTGAAGAATACATTGTTGTCGAAAAACATTTGCGTCGTTAGAAAATCGCAGCCGTTTTCCACCTTTTCCTTGAGATGCTCGATATCTTCTTCTTTATGTTCGCATTCCACATGTCCATCCGGATAGCAGGCGGCTCCGATGCAGAAATCCCCCTGTTTGCGGATGTCGCGGATCAATTCGCTGGCGTATCGATAATGCCCTGGGCTGGGGAACTGACAATCCTGAGGAATATCGCCGCGCAGCGCCAGCACGTTTTCAATGCCGCACTCCTTCATTTTTTGCAGCTGCTGTGCGATTTCCTCCCGGGAAGAGGACACGCATGTCAGGTGGGCCAGGGCTGGTATATGATAGGTGTTTTGAATTTTCGAAGCGATCTCCACTGTCCGTTTGGAGGTGCTTCCTCCGGCACCGTAAGTAACGCTGATAAAATCAGGCTTCAGTTGGGCAATCCCATGGATCACTTTTTCCGCTTCTGATAGATCAGCGCCAGCTTTGGGAGGGAACAGCTCACAGGAAAAGGTTACTTTACGGGCATTTAGTATATCGCGGATTTTCACGGCTCACACGTCTCCTTTAACTAATTTTTGAAAGAGTATTTGAAGGCAGGACACTATTCTAACCATAACGGCCTCAGTAACACAGCATATGGGGTGGATATAAACGAGGCTTCTTTATTCCAACATCTAGCTTCCCTCTCATTCCTCCGCTTCGCGGGGTTCCTCCCTGTCAATGCTTTTATTAGCATAAAGTGAAGGGACTAACCCGCAAGGGCAGCTTCAGCCCTAGAGGCTTGTCACATGGCTTATACAGGAATCTAGATACCCTAGCCTCATTCTATCACAATGTGGAGGGAGAAATGGCGGTGCCGCAAAGCGGGAGGAGGTCGTTCCGACCGACAGCCAATTTTTCCAGGCCCAGGGACACATCACACGATTTGTTCTCAAATATAATGCCCCTGGGCACATTATATCATAAAGGAACAGCAAAATAAAAGGATAACCCAAATATCAAAGATTTGTGCATAAACGGCACGATAATCCGTATAAAAATATAGACAGATTGTTAATTTCTTGGTATACTGTAACCAGAATTGCGCAGGATTGAGGGAGCAATGAGATGGAGAAACCGGATGCGAAGCATATTTTAGTGACAGGCGGAATACGCAGCGGAAAAAGCAATTGGGCACAGAAGTATTTGAGTGGTTTCACAGATGTGGGCTATATCGCTACAGCGCGGTGCTGGGATGATGAAATGCGGCGCCGCATCGACCGGCACCGGGCTTCCCGGCCGGCGCGGTGGACAACCTATGAGGCTTACCGGGATCTGGATAGGGTTGTAGAAGCGGGAAGCGAACAGGCTTTGCTGCTGGACTGTCTGTCTAATCTGGTTACCAACTGGATGATGGATGCCCATCAGGATTACGACCGGGTTCCGTTGGAGGAGATAGGCCTGCTGGAACAACAGATTCGGGAAGATGTTTCCCGCTTCCTGACCGCTTGCCGCCGTCGGGGAACCGCGTTGGTGATCGTAACCAACGAATGCGGCTCCGGATTGGTGGCGCCTTATCGGCTGGGGCGCCTGTTTACGGATATTCTCGGCCGGTTGAATCAAATGCTTGCGGAAGAGGCAGATGAGGTATATCTCATGTCCTGCGGCTTGCCGCTGCGCCTGAAATAAATAGTTTTGGAGGGATTTCCGTGGACCAGCTTCCCGTGATACAAAATATCCGCAACAACATCCGATCCGTTATTATCGGAAAGGACGAAACGATCAATTTGTTGCTGACCGCTCTGTTGTGTTCCGGACACGTGCTCATTGAAGATATGCCGGGAATGGGGAAAACCACTCTGGTATCTGCTATGGCGGCCTCTCTGGGCTGTTCTTTCCGCAGGATACAGTTTACGCCGGATGTCCTGCCAGCGGATATCACCGGTTTTAATATGTTCAATATGAAAACCGGTGAACAGGAGCTGCACATGGGCAGCATCCTGCATCAAATTGTGCTGGCCGATGAGATCAACCGCACCAGCCCCAAGACACAGTCTGCCTTATTGGAGGTCATGCAGGAAAACCAGGTGACGATCGATGGGCAGACCTATCCGGCTCCGTCCCCCTTCATGGTTTTGGCGACGCAGAACCCTGTGGAGATGACCGGCACCTACCCGCTTCCCGAGGCCCAGATGGACCGGTTCCTCATGCGTGTTTCCATGGGTTATCCTTCCCATCGGGTGGAGATGCAGATCCTTCGCCATCACACCAGGGAGAATCAGGCGGTCAGATTGCGTCCGGTCGCTACGGCGGAGGATGTTCTGCAGATGCAGAAAGATGTGGAAAACATCCCCTGTTCGGAACCGGTGCTGGACTACATCGTTTCCCTGGCGGAAGCCACCCGCGCCCTGGAGGAAGTGGAGATGGGGATCAGTCCCCGGGGGAGCATCGCTCTGATGCAGGCGGCTAAGGGCTGGGCCTATCTGTCGGGACGGGAATATGTCCTGCCGGACGATGTGCAGAAGATGGTCCTGCCCGTACTGTCTCACCGGATGGTCCTCAAGAGCAGGGCAGGGCTGCGGCGCAAGACGCCGGAGGAAATTCTGAAAGCTATTCTCCGCACGATCCCAGTGCCGGCAGTGCGATGACCGGGCGTGGGATTGCTTTTGCGGGTTTTTTCGCACTGCTGCTGTCGGCTGCTAAGCTGACAGGCAGCCGTGAAATAGGGCTGACGGCGCTGAGTCTGGGGCTGATTCTGGCTTACAGCCTAGTTTCCGCGCTTTGGACGGCCTGCTGTGTGCGGTATCGGGTGGAGACACCCTCCTTTGGTCTGATACGGGGGGAAGGCGCTTCTTTTGCGCTGTATGTCCGGGGATTTCGCCTGTTTCCTGCTGTGCTGTATCTTCAGGCGAGCCTGAACGATTGCACTTTCCCGCGGTGCGCCTTTCAGTTGAAACTGGGGGAAAGGGAACAGGCTTTTCAGGTGCCGGTGGACTGTCCCCATCATGGCATCTGGCAGATGCAGCTGCGACGGCTGAAGGTGCGGGATTTGTTCGGGCTCTTTTCTTTCCCTCCGCTGGCCTACCGCCGGTACGGGCGGGATCCGTATCCGCTGGCAGTATATCCCCGTCTCACCGGAAATGGCGAAAGCTCCATCCGTCTTCCCAGTGACACGGCCTATTCGGAGGAACACCTGATTCCGGCGGAACGCGGGGATTCCTCCGCGGGGGTGCGCGCCTACCGTCAGGGGGATTCCATGAAACGGATCCACTGGAAGGTTACGGCAAAAATGCGGGAGATGTATTCTCGCCAATATGAGACGCCGGCAGATCCTTACGCGCTGGTCCTGCTGGATTACGCTTGTCCTCTCGCGGCGGTTGACGATCCGTTGGAACGCGGCGACAGGCTCTGCGAATGCGCGGGGGAAATCGCCCTGTATTATGCTCAGCGGGAAGAGACGGTTTGTCTGCGCCTTCCGGGAATGGAAAACGGGGAGTTGCGTTTGGAGGGGCAGGCGGACATTCCCGCCCTTTATGAATTCTTGACGGCTGCTCCGCTGCAAGAAAAATCGGAGCTTTCTTTTGCTGTGGCGGAAATATTTCGCCATTTGGACGCTATTCATACCCTGTATGTGGTGTCGGACAGAGCGGACGAAGAGCTGCAGCGAGAGCTGTCCGGTATAGCCCACCGCTGTCCGGTGGTTTGGATTTTGCCACAAGAGAGCCCGGAAGGTATGCCGCTGAAAACCTATGAGGAAGGGCTGCTTCTGGTTTCTGTCAGTGAGGCGAAACAGCTCTCTGTAATGCTGGGGGAGGGCCTATGAGGCGGGAAACGAGAAAACCGGAGGAGCACGCACGCACGCTGACATGGCCGGAGGCGGTATGCGCGCTGCTCATTTCGGTCGGGGCTCTTTTGATGCTGGATCAGATTTTTCCCTTTTCCTCCAACGTTGTCGGTCTTTGCGTGCAATGTGCGGTGGATATGGCGCTGATCTGGGCGGTGGACCGCTACCGCCGGGCTCGCCGGATTATCTTGTTGGCAGGAGCCGCGGCAGTATTGCTGCTCCTCCTGATTCTTGGCTGGGGGGGACTGTGGCAGTATCTCGGCTGGTGGGCTTCCAGTTTTCCCCGCGACCCCCAATTTTCCACTTCTTTTTACATCTTTCTCACCCAGACGATTTTGCGGCTGATCACTTGTTTGGCTGTGTATCTTTTGGTTCGTTGTTCCCATGGCGCCGTGCTCATTCTGATATCGGCGGGGGGATTGTATCTGTTGTTATCCCTTACGGGATATAACGACAATTTTGCCGGTGTTGTGGTGCTGCTGGCCGGGGCCCTGGCTTTGGTAGCCCGTGGCAGCTACTGGCGTTATTTTACAGGGAAGAACACTCAAGGGGTCTTTACGCCGCGGCAAAACATCGGCCGGGCGGCTCTAGCCGTCAGTTCTGCGGCGGTACTGCTGGCGTGTATGCTGCAACCGGCCCTTCTGCCGGAGGGAGATAGTTCCTTTTGGGATAGGTGGAACGTATCCTATGAAGGAGGAACGAAGGACACTGTTTTCCATTCCTATAACATGGCTTCCATGGGACTGCAGGAGAAAAGCTATAAGCTGGGAGGAGACATCTCCCTTTCCGATACCCGGCCGATCCTCAGCGTAAGCGGCGATCAGCTGTTTTCCTTGCGGGGAAAAGTCTATAATGTGTACAATGGCCATTTGTGGAAGAACGAGGACGACTCCCTCTGGCAGTTCTCCAATGGCCTGTATGGCGCCAACCAGAGAAATGCATTTGACATCCTGAGCTATTTGCCAGAGGAGAACGAGACGTTGTCCCTGCCGGCGGAGCTGGAGATCCATGCTCTGAGCACGGGGGACTGCCTGTTTTCCAATGGGGCTGTTCAGTCTATTGCCTTTACAGATGATGAACTTGCCAATGTGCCGGTGTATTACAACGAACGGGGAGAGCTGTTGTCCAGGGAGGTAGTTTGGGCGCCGTATACCTATCGCGAGGAAACGGAGATATTCCAGCGCAGTGGAAAGGATTTCGACCGTGAGCTGATGGAGCTGGAGCAGGAGATCGAACGGGATGCCTCCTACCGGGACAACCGGTACAACACCTTGCTTCAGACCAATTTGCAGCTTCCCTACGACAGTTTGCCAGCGGAAATAACCGAAATTACCGAAACGCTCTTTCAGCAGGAGGACTCTCCCTATACCAAGCTGCTTAAGCTGGAGGAATATTTCCGCAGCTCCGGGATCTATACGTATACGCTGACGCCGGGTGAGGTGCCGGATGGTCAGGATTTTGTCACCTATTTTTTGCAAACCAAGCGGGGATACTGCGTCTATTTTGCCACCGCTATGGCGGTATTGGCTAGGGCGGAGGGTATCCCATCCCGTCTGGTAAGCGGCTATTGCATCCGTTCGGAAAAAATCGACGAACAGGGGACAGCCCTGGTGTCTGCCAATGATGCGCATGCCTGGGTGGAGTGCTATTTAAATGGAATCGGATGGGTTCCTTTTGATCCCACGCCGGGTACGCAGTCGGCGGCGGCGCCTACCGAACCGCAGGAAGGGCCGGAATATCAGGCGCCGGACCGGACATCTACGGCCCCGGCTTCTGAGTCGTCCGAGAGCCGTCAGACGACTACCGCCGTACTGTCGGAGCCTTCGTCGGAAGATGGTTCTTCGCAGGGGAATATCCTCCCGAATATTCCGGTGTTTGTTTGGATCCTGGTGCCTATTCTGTTGCTGATCACAGCTTTTCTCCTTTTGCAGTGGTACCGTTGCCAGACCCGTTACCGCCTGGCGTTTATGCAGCAGAGATGGAAGGACCCCGGTGTCATCGCCGACCGGTATTACCGGGATATGCTGCACCAGCTGCGGCTGATGAAGGTGGTGCCGCGCACGGGGGAGACCTTGGCACAGTTTGTCTGCCGCGCCGATGAGTATCTGGGACAAAAAGGGGAAAGCTCCTGTAATATGAAGGCGTGCGGGCGTATCCTGATGAACTGGCGGTACGGCGGCCGTATTCCAAGCGAGGAAGAGCTGCAGCTGCTGGAGCAGGAGCACGAATACTTGGAAAACTATCTAAAAGAGAAGATCGGGCGCCTGCGTTATTTTGTCTGCCGCGTCATTGCTTTTTATGGTTGATCCCCTTCCTTTTTCCGGGGAATTGTATATAATAGAAGTGCCGCCGCAGGCGGTAAACGGCAGGATTCGGTAAGGAGAGGACAACCATGCTGCTGGCTCTGGACATGGGCAATACCAATATTACCATCGGGGTATACGAAAAGGATTCCCTGCGGTTTGAATCCCGGCTGGCCACGGACTGTGCCAAAATGGAGGATCAGTACGCGGTGGAGATCATGGATATCCTCCGTCTTTACGGCATTGAGCCGCGGGAGATCGAAGGGGCCATCATCAGTTCGGTTGTTCCTCCGCTGGACCGCGCCATTGCCGGAGCGGTGGAAAAGATCACGGGTGTGGCGCCCATGATGGTGGGGCCGGGGACAAAAACCGGCATCGATATCCGTATCGACAATCCCGCCCAGCTGGGTGCCGATCTGCTGGTAGGGGCTGTCGCGGCGGTGGCCCGTTATGGGGCGCCGTGCATTATTTGGGATCTGGGGACCGCCACGACGGTATCCGTGGTGAATGATAAGGGCTGGTTCCTGGGAGGTGCCATTATGCCGGGAATCGGCGTTTCCTTCAACCACCTGACTCAGAAAACCGCCTTGCTTCCCAGCATTCGCATGGAGGCCCCTCGTCATGTCATCGGCCCCAACAGCATTGAGTGTATGCAGTCGGGAGCGATTTTCGGTACGGCGTCTATGCTGGACGGTATGTGTGAGCGCATTGAACAGGAGCTGGGATATCCGACGACGGTGGTGGCCACCGGCGGTTTGGGCCGCATGGTGGTGCCGTACTGCCGGCGTCCCATGGTATACGACGACAATCTGCTTTTGGAGGGACTTCGGCTTATTTACGAAAAAAATAAAAAATAGAATTCTCTCGGAAAAGCCATTGACGATGTTGGGCAATTCCGTCTGTCTGATCCGTATGTTTGTTAACAAAGCAGCCTAGAGCGCTTGAGTTCGCGAATAGGAAAGGCGGGCGTTTTTTATACATCAATTTGCGCTGTATCCGCTAAGGAACAGCAGCAGGAGGGCTTTTTATGAAAAAAAATCAATTGTTTCAGCTGACGCTGACCGCGATGTTCAGTGCCATTATCATTGCGCTGACATTCATCCCGTTTACAGGGTACATTTCCTACGGCTTGTTGAGTATCACCACCATCCATGTGGTAGTGATACTGGGTGCCGTGGTTTTGGGACCTCTGCGTGGCACCATATTAGGACTGGTATGGGGTGTTACCTGTCTGTTGTATGCCTTTATGAACGGAACAGCTGACGCTGTCATTTTCCTGAATCCCATGATATCTGTTGTTCCCCGTATTTTGGTGGGATTGGCGGCCGGCTGGTATTACCGTGGGTTCCGTCGTCTCCTTAGTCGCACCAAGTGGGGAGAAGTGGCAGCGGCGGGAATTACTGGGGTGTTGGCTACGCTTACCAACACCGTCCTGGTGCTTTCCGCTATCAGCATATTTGGTGGCGCTACAGCGACGCTGGGAGCAACATTGATGACAATTATTGAAACGGCATTTGCTCTAAACGGCGTGGTGGAGACCGTTTTGGCGCTGATCGTGGTTCCGGCGGTTTCCCGTCCGCTGCTCAAGCTGATGCAACGGTATAAAGAAGCCTAGTCGGCAATCAATAAAGTGAAAAGGGGCCTTTGCGGTATTTTCCGCAAAGGCCCCTTTTCCTTTTTGTAGGCGCCCCCCGGCTGCGCCGGAGGTTCCGCAAAAGCTTTAGTGATCCGTAGGAAAAAGAACCTCCTTTTGGTATTCTAATGCAGCCGGACAACTGCATTAGAATACCAAAAGGGGGACATTTGGATGACGAATGACTATAAGAGTTTAGCCCATACGAGTTTGAACTGCAAATATCATATGTGGACACAGTGGAAAAGAACACAAAGTAGTTTGTATTATACATATAAAACGGTTACAATTGTTGATATTTACTATTGATATTATTCACAACCCATAATATGATAACAATTGAAGAAATAAATGACAATTCTTTTTGAGATGAGGTGATTCCAATGCAAATATGAATTTAAGTTGGGAGCTAACAGTGCAAAACAGATACCAAAGACATGAGGAAGGATGTATTGCTGTGAAAAAATGCGGTTTATCGTATCTTCTTGCCTTTGCGCTTCTTTTTAACCTGCTTTCATTTTCATTTGTATCCGCCGGGCCTGCTCCAGCCGAAGAACTGACTTCGACGGCAGACAATTCTGTGAAATTGGCTGAGGATGAATCCGTTGAACTATCGTCAGTGCCTGCTAATATTCAAAACCTCGTATCCGATCCAACCGAAGATAAAATATATTTGATGTCTGACCCTAGAGATGAGGCCGAAATATTTACGCTGCGAACGGAAAATTCGGAAACCGGCGAAGGGACATTGACGGTTCATTCCGTTCCCGTTAAATATGTAGATCAGGCTGGTGAATACCAATTTATCGACACGTCCATGAAAGCGCTCACATCCGCCGAACGCGCCGAAAGCGGCTATGTCTATCGAAATTCTGCCAATAGTTTCACATTGGAGTTCGGTAATACCGCGTCCGAAGGTATCAATTTCAACAATGCCTTTACGTTTGAGGCAAATTCCAATACTGCCGGAAGTGGAATCGGTCAAATACAAATGGAAGAGGGATATGGAAAAATTGTATATCCCCATGTATTTGCATCCGGAACAAAAGTAGAATATATCAATACGGAAAGCGGACTCAAGGAAAACATTATCCTCGATCAATACACCGGTCAGAACCGTTTTGATTTTACGTTCCGTTCGGACACCCATGTTCCCGTACTTACTGAAAACGGAGCGAATATATTGGTGACAGATAAAGACGATCCGGAAACAGTGGACTATCGTTTTTTGAGTCTGTATGCCTATGATTCCTACGATCCTACAACCGAGCCGGAACGGCAAAATTCAGATTTCCGGCATATGAACGAGGAGCTATATTATGAGTTGACAGACAACGGCAGCGGCGTATATACGATAACCGTGGTTGTACCGGAAGAATATCTTACTCACCCGGAAATTGTATATCCCGTAACGATTGATCCATCGGTTATGATTGTCAGCAGCAACAGCAATGCGCAGGATACGTTTGTTTCCGCTGCAACACCCACTACGCAGACGAACAGCGCATTGGATTATATTCGTTTTGGCAAGGTAAATGGTTATAAGACTTTCGGCTATCACCGTTTTACCAGCTTGCCGTCTCTTCCTACAGGTGCAAACATTACTTCCGCGTATATTAAATTTACTTTTCGTACCGGACAAAATACGCCTACTGCTTCATCGGGAATAAAGTTTTGGACACTTCAAGTCACTGATTATCAGTGGTATGAATCTTCTATTACCTGGAACAATCAGCCATACGGGAGTTCCGGCCCATACACCTCCTTTACGTACAATGGCAGTTATCTGGATTACGTAAATGCCAATATTACAGATATGGTAAAGTCCTGGTATAGCGGTTCGCCCAATTACGGTATAGACTTCACGTATAGTAATGAGGATTATAATGACTACAACAGCGTCGTTTCATCTGAAGGAGAAGCAACACGGGCTCCGGTATTAAAAATTGGATATAGTTACTCTGCCGCATCCGGTATTTCCACCAATACAGTCTACTATATAAAAGCCGCTCACAGCGGAAAGTATCTTGACGTGGATGGTAGCTCCGACAAATCAGGGAATGTCACACAGTTCAATTATCATGGAGGTACGAACCAACAATGGAAGGTAGTATATAAAGGAAGTGGATATTATCAATTATACTCCATGAATTCTTATTATAAAGGGAAAAGCCTAGATATAGAAAGTCTTAGTACCAATAATGTTAACGTATACGAAGGAGAGGAAAAAGACTGGTTACTATGGGCAATTGTGCCGAACGGTGACGGCACCTATCGTCTGGTCAACAAATGGAGCGAGACATCGTCTAAGGTGCTAAGTGTTTCGGGAAGTTCAACCTCGAATTCCGCTAACGTAATTCAAAGTACATGGACTGGAAGCAGCAGTCAACGATGGTATTTTGAAAAACGATCTAGTAAGGGCAAAGTAAATCATAGCGGCAATATGTATATAGGCATGTCGTCGGACAACTATTTGAATAATACATGTTCGTTTGGTTCACGGGTGTCCTCCCAATGTGCGGACTATTTTGGACAATTTTTGGGAGGAACAGGTTATAATAATGTTTCTTTCTCGGTATTGTTTAACCGTAAAAATGGAAATGCATCAAAATCGGACTTTTTGTCAAAAGCCTATCATGCAAACAGTAATGCGAACATTGATGATGTGCATCTCATGTTGTTTGTTGGACACGGTCGAGCAGATTACGGCTTACATTTTACAAACGGGGTATACCATGGAGAAAATCATAATGCTTCCAATATCAATTTCCCCCGGTCGGAGGCAACATTCGGGTATGGGGACGCCAAGACAAAATGGGTGGTTGCCTATACATGCAATTTTTTGACGGGAACAAATGATTCCGTACGTTCAACGCTGCGGGGCGCCAATGCGGTGTTAGGATATGGATCAGGCAGTTATTTAGTGCGCGATCAGATGGGATTGTTCGCTCAAAAAATAAAATCCGGCGGAAATATTATTGACTCTTGGCTTGAATCGGGAAAATGTCATTCAGAGTTTGCCCCAAAAGAAATTGGTGCGGCGATTCTTAAGGCTGTATATGTTGTTGATGCCAGGAGTGATACCTTATATAATTATTTATATGAGGCGGGCGAATATGGGGTAGAAGTATATGGCTCCTTTATAAGATCATATCCGCCGTGTGATGCTTAACCCCTGAATTTCGATATTTTTTATATTTCAATGGAAAGGACTTGATTTATTGATGAAAGCTATTAAATTATCTGCAACGATCCTTTCGATGGCGATTTTGCTTTCCTCCTGTGGAAACATCCCCGGTAAACTGAAAAAGCCGGAGTTTCCCGAATTGGCTCTAGCGCTGGATATTGATAAAGCGGAACTAGATATCCAATTGACGGACACAGAGCTTGCAAGTGAATTGCCGGTATACCGGGTATCCAATGTCAAAATGAGTCAGGAAAAGGTGGATACTCTTCTGTCCGTTTTCGGCTTTACAAATCCCACGGTAGCAATTGGTCAGGACATATCCAACCGAACGCAAACCACGTATACCGAAGGGGATAAGGAGCTTCGCGTTATCAATGACGGGCACTATGTTTATTTGGATCGCATGAAACGGGAGGATATCCCTGTTTCGTTAAGCGATGAGGAAGTAAAAAAACGGGCAGAAACGTTTTTACGGGACAACAGCTTGCTTCCCGAAGGGTTTTCTGTTAGGGGAGTGGGGTATTCAACAATAGAGACCGATATAGATCCTGAACCGCAGATAGTAGAAAAAACGGTAGGTTTCTTTCGTAAAATTGATGGTTATGATGTATACGGCCGTTCGGATATAATGGTTACGTATAATGAATATGGTATTACTGAGGTATATAGTATATATAACAATTATGAATTGTATTGTGTTATGGAATGCAAAACACTGGAGGAGGCCCAGTCTGACATCTTGAGTCCGGATTCCTGGATCAGCACTGATGCGGCAGAATTCGGGCAGGCAAGAAATATTCAAATAACGGAGTGTGAGATTATATACTATGACAAAGCCCATACTTCCAGCGATTTTATACAGCCATGCATAGCTTTTATTGGTACGATCACAGATGAAAAGGGGAACTCAGCCAGATTTTCCTCTACTGTACCGGCACTGAAAGAGGAGTGCTACAATTAATAGGTAAGATCGACATCGTATATATACAAAAGAGTTTGGAGTCGGTGGGAGAGGCGGCTAATGGATAAGAAAAATGGTTGGATTATTCTTTTGTACTTGTTGTTACTGGTAACACTAAGCGATTGCAATTTTTTTAAGTCGTACTACGAGGTAGATGAAATCCCCGCCAATCTGCATACAGCCCTTGCGGAAAAATATGGCATTTATCTTCCGGATACTGGCGTTTTTTGTCGGGCTTCGTGATCCGCATATCCAAATCACTTTTCATATCCCACAAAACGATTTAGCGGAGCTGATGGATGAAAGGTGGGCCGAGGAAAATACGTCTACTACTATAGAGGGCATTCCCAGTGAAGCGGCCTACTGGAGACAGGGCGACAACCGGAGTGCGAGCCTCTTTGTTTCTGCACCAGATGATGACGGGATAGTTTCCGTACTCTTCGATGGGGACAACCCTAGTACCAAGTGGCTCGGTTAGTGGATATTATTGCGGTTTGTCTTTTCTTCTTGCCTTTGCGTTCTTGCTTAACCTGCTTTCATTTTATTTATATTTGCTCACTACCTGGGCCATTAAATATGTCTGGCAATTGGTAGATGGAAGCAAGAAGAAGAATGTGTACAGAGGGGAGAAAAATTTTGATGAATTGCAGAAAGCATTTGCGGCTATTCCGGAAATCGCTGCGCTGATAGAAGAGATAAAATCAGAGTGAAAGTATCACAGTGGCGATCAAAACAATGGGGAAACCGGCATCCTACAGGAATATCGGAATGAAATACAATAGTTTTTAAATCGAAACAGCCCGACGTAAGTTTTCACATACGCCGGGCTGTTTTATTACAGGCTGTATTCCGCAAGCAGCCGTTCCTTTTCATCCCACAGAGCCTGGGACAGATCCACATAGTACCGGTGCGGGTTTTCAAACCGCAGGACCTCATCCCACAGCGTATCGATTTGCTTCAGGCAGTAGGAACGGATGTCTTCGATGGAAGGGGACTGGTATACGCAGACGCCGTTTTGGAATAGAGGCTGCTGAAGCGGTACGGCGCGGTAGTTGGAGATGGTCTTCTTTTTCCAGATATGATCCGGATCGAACAGGGTATAGGGTTGCGAATCGTCGATCACTTCGTCGTGCAGGGTCATGACATCGCCCACCGCCTTGTTGGTCTCACGATCATAGAAACGCCACAGCTTTTTGAAGCAGGGATTGGTGATTTTGGATACGTTTTCGCTGACCTTGATGCGCGGCACAATCCGGCCATCCTTTTCCACCGCCGCCAGCTTGTATACCCCACCGAATACCGGATCGCTGGAAGCCGTGATCAGCCGTTCTCCCACGCCGAAGCTATCCACACAGGCTCCCTGGGCAATCATGTCACGGATGATATGCTCGTCCAAGGAATTGGACGCCGTGATCTGACAGTCGGGGAAACCGGCTTCATCCAGCATTTTGCGGGCCTTTTTGCTCAGATAGGTGATGTCGCCAGAATCGATGCGGATTCCCTTGGGGCGGAAGCCGCGGGGAAGGATCTCCTCGTTGAAAACGCGGATAGCGTTGGGGACACCGGACTTCAGCGTGCTGTAGGTATCCACCAGCAGGGTGCAGGAATCGGGATATTCCCGCGCATAGGCACGGAAGGCATCCAGCTCGCTGTCAAACAACTGGACCCAGCTGTGGGCCATGGTGCCCAGGGCGGGAATGCCGAACTCCCGATCCGCCAGGGTGCAAGCGGTACCACAGCAGCCGCCGATGTAGGCCGCCCGGGCACCATATACAGCGCCGTCGTAGCCTTGGGCGCGGCGGGAGCCGAATTCCATCACCGCCCTGCCTTGCGAGGCGCGGACGATCCGGTTGGCCTTGGTGGCGATGAGGGATTGATGATTGATAGAAAGCAGGATCATGGTTTCGATAAACTGAGCCTGCACCACCGGGCCCCGCACCGTCACCACCGGTTCGTGGGGGAAAATGGGAGTTCCCTCCGGCACTGCCCACACGTCGCAGGAGAAGCGGAAGTCACGAAGATACGCCAGAAATTCCTCGCTGAACAGTTTTTTGCTCCGCAGATATTCGATATCTTCCGGGGTGAAGGAAAGCGCTTTCAGATATTCGATCATCTGCTCCACTCCCGCCATGATGGCCATACCTCCGCCGTCCGGAATGGTGCGGAAAAACATATCGAAATAAACAATCTGGTCCTTGTAACCGTTCTGGAAAAAGCCGTTGGCCATGGTCAGCTCGTAGAAATCCGTCAGCAGGGTCAAATTGTCTTCGTTATACAGCTTCTTCATGATCAAACCTCCGCTTTTGTGTCAACAATATGACTGTACAGCTCGATGCCGTTCCCTTGAAGAGAGGCGAGGGCCGTCAGATTCATCAGATCCGCTTGATGCGTGCCGCCATCATAGGTATCCACCAGCGAAAGGGGGACCATCACCTGCAGAGGCAGGCGTCGGGCGTTGTGCCACGCCTTGGCCGTCAGGGCAAACTGGGCGATGCAGATGTCGGTGCAGTCGCCCACGACGAGGTAACGGCGGATATGAGGGTGGGATTCCCGCCAGGATTCAAAGGCAGGTTCCACAAAGCCATTGGTGGAATCCTTGGGAATCAGGGTGTACCCGCCGGCGTCCGCCAGTTCCCGGCAAATGCGCGCCTCCTCCGTTCCCGCCAGGCAGTGGGAGGGATAGGATTGCAGTTCCAGGCTGTCCGGCGTGTGCGTATCGGCAAAGGCCACACAGGCAAAGCCCAGAGAAGCGCAACGGCGCAGCAGTGCGGCAGCGGGGGCCAGCAGCGATTCCACCCGGGGACTGGATAAGGGGCCTGTCCGGGCAAACCCTTCGATCAGGTCCACCAGGAACAGAGCGGTTTCCCCGGGCGGAAGAGTGGACAGCGTTAAAGGGGGAAGGGCACCCAAGTCCTCCCGCAGACGCGAGAGCGCCTGGGACGCGGAGGATAGGGAGACGCGGGAAAGGTCCATTATTGAGTCCTCCAAACGAATCTTTTGTCTAGTATACGCCAGAATTGCCGAAGCCGCAAGAACAGAAAAAAAGAAACCGCTGAATTTCAGCGGTTTCTCCTGTGTGACAAGCAATCAGATAGCGCGGGTGACTTTTCCCGAACGCAAGCAACGGGTGCAGGCGTAAATCCGTTTCGGGGAGCCGTTTACAACCGCCTTGACGCGCATCACATTGGGTTTCCACGCACGGTTGGTCCGCCGATGGGAGTGGGAGACCCGGATGCCGAAAGTCACGCTTTTTCCGCAGATATCGCATTTTGCCATGTATTCTGCACCTCCTTAATTGTCATATCCAAAAAACTACAACAGATGTATATTAGCAGATTCCCCCGGGAAAAGCAAGTTCTTTTTTGAAAAACGGGAAACCGGAATGTAGGACTACAATACATATTGGACAGTTGAATAAGAAAGAGATGAAGGATAGGGCCACATCGGTTATAGTTGAAGTTGCGAGCAA
>CAJFNR010000002.1 GCA_904395335.1 Candidatus Avimonas narfae
CTCGCAACTTCAACTATAACCGATGTGGCCCTATCCTTCATCTCTTTCTTATTCAACTGTCCAATATGTATTGTAGTCCTACAATGGATAAGTACAAAAAGAATTGGCAGGATAGCGGAAAGTATTGCCGCTGAGAATACAAATTTGTAGGATGAGCCAAAGAAGTTAGTTATCTAATGGTTTAAATCTGAAATATTGTAAATACTCTATGAATTCTCATTGAAATCATTGACAGAATGACGGGCCTGACGTATTTTAATGATTAGCTAACTAATTAAAAGGAGGGGAAGGAATGCTTCCGGACAGTTCGATTCATGGGCTGATGATAAAAAGCGCCCGCCTTTATTTTGTCCGCGCCTTCCATCTGCTGGAGAGGCTGGGACTGCATCCAGGGCAGGTCCCTCTTCTGGTAGCCCTCTACAGGGAGGATGGTCTCAGTCAGAAAGAATTGGTAAAACGCCTGTCGGTCAAACCCTCCACAGTAGCGGTGATGATCAAGAGGATGGAGCGCAACGGCCTGTTGCAGAGGCGGCCTGATGATAAGGATCAGCGAGTGACGCGCATCTGCTTGACGGAGGAGGGGCGGCAGATCCGGGAACAGGTGACCCAGGTCATGCAGCAACTGGACAGGGAAATGTTTGAGGGGATCTCTTCGGAGGAACGGCTGCTGCTGAGAAGGCTGTTCCTTCAGATCATGCAAAATCTGGAAGCGGCGGAGGAACCTACCTCCCAGCCGGGAAAGAGAGGCATGCCATGTTGAAAATTTTCAAGTATATGAAGCATTCGGTGCTGTCCATTGTTTGCATTCTGCTTCTGCTGTTTATTCAGGCTATGAGTGACTTGTCCCTGCCCGATTACACCTCGGACATTGTCAACGTCGGCATCCAGCAGGGCGGAGTCAGCGATACGGCGCCTCAGGTGATCCGGAAAAGCCAGTTTGATCGTCTGCTGCTTTTTATGAATGAAGAACAGCAGACGGAAGCAGAACAGGCCTACCGTCTGGTGGACCGGGAATCGCTCTCCGATGAGGAATACCGGGACTTGGTGAAAACATATCCGGCCTTGGCAGATGAGGCCCTGTACCTGCGGGAAGTGAACGGCGGGGAAGAGCTGGAACAGCTCAACGATCTGTTTGCTAAGCCCATTGTGGCGGTATCGGCTCTCACCGGTACCGGCGAGCAGGCGGAGGCAATCCGCACACAGATCGCCGGGGCACTGACAGCCGGGCAGCCGGAAGCGGCGCTGACGCTCACCGAAGAGCAGCTGTTCTCCCTGCTGGCCGCCATGCCTCAGGAAGCCCGGGACGAGATGGCGGATCAGTTTAGCGACCAATTTACCGATTTGCCGGAAACCATGATTTCCCAGAGCGCGGTGCTGTACGTCAGACAAGAGTACGCGGCGGTGGGGATGGATACGGAGTGGATCCAGACGAGGTATATCCTGATTTCCGGCGCTAAAATGCTGCTGGTGGCACTGGTCAGCATGGTGGCGGCCATGCTGGTGACCCTTCTGGCCTCCCGGGTGGCGGCTTCTCTTGGCCGCGACCTGCGCCGCCAGGTTTTCGGCAAGGTGGTATCCTTTTCCCAGGCGGAGTTTGACCGCTTTTCCACCTCCACCCTGATCACCCGCAGCACCAACGATATTCAGCAGATACAGATGATGATGGTCATGCTGCTGCGCATTGTGTTTTATGCGCCCATCATGGGGGTGGGCGGAGTGCTCAAGGTGGTACAGACCAACAGCTCCATGACCTGGATCATCGCTGTGGCGGTGCTGGCGGTGCTCGCCGTGGTGACGGTGCTGTTCTTCACGGCTATGCCGCGTTTTAAGATCATGCAAAAGCTGGTGGACCGCGTCAACCTGGTGACCCGCGAAATTCTCAGCGGTCTTCCCGTGATCCGCGCCTTCAGTACGGAAAAGCATGAGGAGGAGCGCTTCGACAAGGCCAACCGGGACCTGACCCGGACCAATCTGTTTGTCAACCGCATCATGTCCGGTATGATGCCGCTGATGATGTTGATCATGAACGGCATCACCATCCTGATCATGTGGAATGGCGCTCATGGCATCGATTCGGGTGAGATGCAGGTGGGCAATATGATGGCGTTTATCCAGTATACCATGCAGATTGTCATGGCTTTCCTGATGATCTCCATGGTATCGGTGATGCTGCCCCGCGCCTCCGTGGCTGCCGGCCGTATCCGAGAGGTGCTGGATACGCCGGTATCGGTGGAGGACCCGGAACCTTCAAGTACCGAGGCCTTTCATGAGGACATGAAGGGTGTGGTGGAGTTCCGCCATGTGTCCTTCCGTTATCCCGGTTCCGATGGTGATGCCCTAACGGATATCAGCTTTACCGCCCGACCGGGGGAGACCACCGCTTTTATCGGCAGTACAGGTAGCGGTAAATCCACCCTGCTCAATCTAATTCCGCGCTTTTACGACGTGACCGAAGGAGAGATCCTGGTGGACGGCGTCGATGTGCGGAAGGTGCCCCAGCATGAGCTGCGCGACCGGATCGGCTACGTGCCGCAGAAGGGGGTACTATTCTCCGGTACCATCGAATCCAATATCAAATACGGCTGCCCCGAAGCGCCGGGCCAGGTGATGGAGGAAGCGGCGCGCATTGCCCAGGCAGACGGCTTTATTGGAGAAAAGTCCGAGGGTTATCAATCCCCCATTGCCCAGGGAGGAGACAACGTATCGGGTGGTCAGAAGCAGCGGCTGTCCATCGCCCGGGCCGTTGCCAAGCAGCCAGAAATCTATCTGTTTGACGACAGCTTCTCCGCCCTGGATTTCAAAACAGACGCGGCGCTGCGGGCCGCGCTGAAGTCCGAAACGGCGGGCAGCACCGTATTGATCGTTGCCCAACGCATCAGCACCATCCTCCATGCGGAGCAGATCCTCGTGCTGGACGAAGGCAGGGTCGTCGGCCGCGGCACCCACAGCGAACTGATGGAGACCTGTCAGGAATACCGTCAGATCGCCACATCCCAGCTGTCAAAGGAGGAGTTGTCTCATGAGTAATCCCAAAGGCGGTATGCGTAGGCCCATGGGCCACGGCGGCCCTCACGGTCCTATGGGAGGCGGTGAAAAGGCCCGGGATTTCAAGGGAACCATGGGCAAGCTGTTTCAATATCTGGGACAATACCGGATCGCCATCCTGTTTGTCGTTCTGTTTGCCATCGGCAGCGCGATTTTCTCCATTGTCGGGCCCAAGGTGCTGGGGCAGGCCACTACGGAAATTTTCAACGGTCTGGTGTCCAAGATCACCGGTGAAGGCGGCGGCATCGATTTCGGCAAGATCGGGAATATTCTCATTTTCCTGCTTTGTCTCTACGCGGTCAGCTCGCTTTTTTCCTTTATCCAAGGCTATATCATGACCGGCGTTTCACAGAAGGTGTCCTATAACCTCCGCAAGGCGATATCGGAAAAAATCAACCGCATGCCTATGAAGTATTTTGAGACCCGCACCCACGGTGAAGTGCTGTCCCGGGTTACCAACGATGTGGATACCCTGAGCATGAGTCTCAACCAGAGCATGACTCAAATCATCACCTCCGCTACCACCCTGATCGGCGTGCTGGTGATGATGCTGTCCATCAGTTGGCTGATGACCCTGGTGGCGCTGGTGATCCTGCCGGTGTCCATGGCGCTAATCTCCGTCATCGTCAAACACTCCCAGAAGTATTTCCGTTCTCAGCAGGAGTATCTGGGACACGTCAACGGACAGGTGGAAGAGGTATACGGCGGACACAACATCGTCCGCGCCTTCAACGGGGAAAAGGCTGTGACTGACCAGTTCAACCGGTATAACGACACCCTGTACGGATCCGCCTGGAAATCCCAGTTTTTCTCCGGGCTGATGCAGCCGCTCATGTCTTTTGTGGGCAACCTGGGGTATGTGATGGTTTCCATCCTGGGCGGCTGGCTGGCGATCCGGAACACCATCGAGGTGGGCGATATCCAGTCCTTTATCCAGTATGTCCGCAGCTTTAACCAGCCTATCGCCCAGGTGGCCCAGGTGGCCAATATGCTCCAGTCCACCGCAGCGGCGGCGGAACGGGTTTTTGAATTCCTCGACGAAGAAGAGGAGGACCAGACGGTGGAGCATCCGGTTTCCATCGATGGGCTCAAAGGCGCTGTGGAGTTTCAGCATGTGCGTTTCGGCTACAACGCGGACCGGATCATTATCCACGATTTCAATGCGGAGGTGATGGCCGGACAGAAGGTGGCCATCGTCGGCCCCACCGGCGCGGGCAAGACCACTATGGTCAAGCTGCTTATGCGCTTCTATGATGTCAATGAGGGACGCATTCTGGTGGATGGTCACGATATCCGGGATTTCAACCGCAGTGAGCTGCGCCAGATGTTCGGTATGGTGCTGCAGGATACCTGGTTGTTCAGCGGTTCCATCCGTGACAACATCCGTTACGGACGGCTGGACGCCACCGATGAGGAGGTCATCGCCGCCGCCAGAGCGGCCCATGTCCATCATTTCATCGAAACGCTGCCCGGCGGATACGATATGGAAATCGACGAGGAAGCCAGCAACATTTCCCAGGGGCAGAAGCAGCTGCTGACCATTGCCCGGGCAATTCTGGCGGATCCGCCCATCCTGATCCTAGACGAAGCGACTAGCTCGGTGGATACCCGGACCGAGCTGCTGATCCAGGAGGCCATGGACAATCTGATGAAGGGGCGAACCAGCTTCATCATCGCCCATCGTCTGTCCACCATCCGTGACGCGGACCTGATCCTGGTCATGAAGGACGGCGACATCGTCGAGCAGGGGAACCATGAACAGCTGCTGGAAGCCGGCGGTTTCTACGCCGGGCTGTACAACGCGCAGTTTGAGCGTCCTGAAGCGGTATAATTTTATATATCTTTCTTCCAAAAGAACAGCCTCCATTTCCCATAAACCGGGAGATGGGGGCTGTTTTTTAAAGCCAAGAGGAGCAATGTCAATAGAAGGATGCCCGCATCAAGTTGTCGTAATCGCCGGAGGAGAAATACCAGCGGCCGTCCTGTTTGATCGCGGCCACGGTGAAGAGATAGGCGGAGCAGTACCGTTCCGCCGTGATTTCCGGAGAATCGACGAAGGATTCCGTTTGGGAGGTATCCAGTTCCCCGTAATACACCGTCATAACGGCGTAGGGGCTGCCGAAATCATGTACCTGGGAAACATAGATGAGAGGGCGCTGGTATTCCGAAAGCCCTCCCCAGCCGGTGTATAGTTCAGCACGGAAAGCGGTTCCCTCCTCGGTCCAAAATAGATCGCTGAGGGCCTCCCGGTCATTTTGCTCTACCGCGATGTTTAGGCCCTCCACCAGCGCCTGCGGCGAGGCGTGGTACCCCAGCAGTGTATTGCGCAGAGGGATGGCAACAAGGGCGATCAGGGCGACGGCAGCCACTCCGATGGCAATGGTCAGCCGGATGTGGCGGCGTATCCATTGCCGCACCCCTTTGGGGGGAGCGGCGTCCGGTGCGGGCTCCGGTTCCTCAGTCGGTACCGGCTCAGGTTGCGGGGCATTGGGAACAAAAGGGGCGGCAGGAGGCGCTGGAACAGCATCTTCTCCATCTAACAGCTGACGGATACGGCGGCTACGTTCGGTATCGCCGAAGCACAGAGGGGCGCCGCAGAAACTGCAGCTGGTAGCAGCAGCGGGCTGCTCCTTGCCGCAGTTGGGGCAAAGGCAGGATTCGAGTCGGTTCATGGTGTTTTCCTTTCCCGTAACGATGGGCTATTTGCTCAGAGGGTGAGCGTGTTCGATAAACGAACAGATCAGGGCGGCTCCGCCCTCAATGCCGGTGAGGCTGCTGTCGAAGGTAAGCTGATAGTTAGCGGCATCGCTCCATTTTCCATCGGTGTAATAGTGATAGTATTGGGCACGCTTTTTATCGGTGCGGCGCATGATGTCCGGCGCTTTTTTGGGGTCGGCGCCGTACTCCTCCACAATGCGTTTGAGGCGGAAAGTATCGCCCGCATGGATAAACACGCTGATCCGCTCCGGGTGATCCCGGAGAATGTAGTCTGCGCAGCGCCCTACCAGCACGCAGGGGCCCTGCGCCGCTTTCTCTCGGATGATTTCGGACTGTATCACATACAGGCGGTCGTTGGCGGGAAGATCGTTGATGGAGGCCATCTGGGTTCCCATCATATACGATCCGGCAGACAGGGTGTACAACAGGCTGCTGGCGGCGGTTTCATCGATTTTTTGGAAATATTCTTCGCTGACGCCACTTTTGCGCGCCGCTTCCGTGATTAGTTCCCGGTCGTAATAGGGAATGTTCAGCAGCTCTGCCAGCCGTTTGCCGATCTGCCGGCCACCGCTGCCGAATTGACGTCCGATGGTGACGATGGCTTTCTTCATACTGACTCCACACCCTTTCCTTGATATCCCCGGGGAGAAAACCGCCGGGAGACGGATTCCTGCCGAGAACGGTACCGTTCTCGGATAGGGGATTCTGTCTTTATTATACAAAGGAATCTCCACATCGTCAAGGAAAAAACAGTCAGAATAACGAGAAAACCGCCCCCGGTTTCTCCACCGAAGGCGGTCATAGGGCAATAGGTTCAGGCGGCTTCCTTTTTGCCGGCACGCCGGCGGATCAGGGCAATGATTCCTTTCATTAATAGGTTGACCGCCAGGATCAGCAGCGACACGAAGGCGATGCTTTCCAGCTGCATCTGTTTTTCAAACTGGTTGATGATCAGGGACAGCGGCATCGTTTCCCGCCGGCTCAGGAAGGACACGGCGGAAATGGTCATCATGGAGTTGACGAAGAAATAGGAAAACATTTCCCACAAGGTGGAACGGGTCTGAGGGACAAATACCCGCAGTACCATACGTACCCGGCCGATACCCAGGGTACGGCCCACAGCCTCCAGGTTTTCGTTGAGCTTGCCCAAGGAATTGTAGGCCATCAGATAAGGGGAGGCGAAGAAATGGACCATGTTCACCAGAATCAGGATCGACAGCGTCCCCGCCAGGAAGCTGCCGCCGAAGAACAAGGAATAGGAGAGGCCCAGCACCATACCGGGGATGGCTAGGGAAGTGATGGAGATGAGGTGGAGCAGCCCGGAGGATATCCCGCGGGAACGGGCTGTCAGATAGGCGGTGAGATAGGAAACCGCCGTACCGATCAAGGCGACGGAAAAGGCGATGATCAGGGAGTTTATCAGATAGTCTCCCGCGCCTTGATCCATGGTTTTTAAGATGTTCTGGAAGGTGAAGGACATGTCGACGGGGTACTTTCTGACAAAGGTCAGCAGCACAAAGGCCGCGATAGGGAGCAGGATGAGCACACCCGCGACAATGCACAACAGGGTACAGAACACATCCCTTCCTCTACCGGGGGCAACGGAACGGGGGCGGGTGACAAAATTCTGTCCGTTGCTTTCCTTAGTGAACAGGTCGATGAGAAAAGCAGCGACGGCGGGGATTAGCAGACAGGCGCCGATGACGCTGCCTTCCCCAAAATCCAGCAGGCCGGTAACCTCATTGTACATCATCACTGGCAGCGTCGTGTATTTCCCGCCCACCATCAGCGGGACGCCGTAATCGGTGACGATGAGGGTAAAGGTGGCGAAAATCACCGATATGAGCGGCTTGCGCAGATAGGGGAGCAGGAGGGAGCGGATCTGGCGGCCCTTGGAGATACCCAGGACAGCTGCCGCCTCATAGGCGGTGCCGTCCTCATACTTCAGCACATCCAGCAGCATCAGAAAGGCCACAGGGAAGGAGTAGAGCACGGAGCCGATCACGATGCCGCCAAAGCCGTAAATGGTGAAAGGCAAATGGAGCCAGTTGGTGAGAATACCGTTGGAGCCGAACAGGATGACCAGGCCCATGCCGTGGGAGATGGAGGGGATCAGCATGGGTAGAGTGAACAGCACACACCAGGCTTCCTTAAAGCGAATACGGCTGCGGGTGATGCACCAAGCCAGCAGAAAAGCAAGGAATACCGAAATCAGAGTGGCGGTGCCGGACGACAGCAGAGAGTGCAGCGCCGCCGAATGGAACTGCGGACTGCTCAGAATTCCGCCCACATCGGTGGTGGCCATGTTCGAGAGCATGCGGATTAGGGGGAGCAAAACAGCAAAAAGAAAGAAAAGTGCCAGAACGGCCTTGAGGGCGAGACTTCCCGCCGAACGTTTCGTTTCCATGATATCCCCTCCTTATTCCGGTTTCCGGTATTTCATGAGGGATTCGATCTTTTTGTTGAGATTGCGGATGACAAATTCCTCCACGTATTCATCGGCGGGGTGATCGATGATATTCTGCGGCGTATCCAATTGGTGAATGCGTCCGTTCCCCATCACCATGATCCGGTCGGAGAGGGCGAAAGCCTCCTCCTGATCATGGGTGATGTACAGGATGGTGGAGTGATACTCCCGTTGGATGCGCTTGATCTCATCTCGAAGCGTCAGCCGGTTGGCCACATCCAGGGCGGACATGGGTTCGTCAAACAGCAGGATATCCGGATTGAGGGCCAGTGTGCGGGCGATGGCCACCCGCTGCTGCTGGCCGCCGGACAACCGGCCCGGTTTTTTGTCCTTGTGCTCGGTCAGCCCCACCTGCTCGATGAGCTGAAGGGCGATTTCCCGGGAGCGGGGCTTCAAGTCTTTACGCAGTTTCAGCGCGTATTCCACATTTCCCAGCACGGTCATATTTTGGAACAGGGCGTAATTCTGAAAAACGATCCCCATCCCACGCTTGTCCGGCGCTAGTCCGGTAATCTCCTGGTCGTCTTTAAAAATCTTGCCGGAGGTGGGTGCCTGGAGGCCCACCAGAATCCGCAGGATCGTGGTCTTGCCGCATCCCGAGGGGCCCAGTAGGGAAAGGAATTCCCCCTTTTGTACATCAAAACTCAGATGATCCAATACTGTTTTATCACCAAATCGCATGAAAAGGTCCTGAACAGCCAATTTCTTTTCCATAGGAACCGCCTTCCTTTTCCGTAAATAACAAGGGGAGATACGCGCAAATCGGGGGACAGCTAGCTGTCCCCCTTACTGCGGAAGCGGCCGCTTCCGCAGTCATATAAAATGGATTATCCAGGGAATTTCTGGTGTTGCCACCGATGGGTAAGCCTCAATACTTCCACTTGGAGAGCAGGCGGTCCTTCTCGGCGAAATCGCTGCCGCCGGTCATGTCCGCGTACACAATATCGGTGGGATAATTCTCGATGGGCGTATTCTGATCCTTATAAATGGCTTCCGGCATAAAGAGCTGTTTATCTTCCAGAATCAGCGTATTGTATATGTAATCGAATACAGCCTTAACCGCCGGACGTTCCAGCTTGCCGTCGATAACGGCGGTGCCACCGGTGGAATAGGGGGCGCCGGACGGATAGGGGGCCGGGCCTTCAAAATAGAGCAGATCCAGATCAACGCCCTTGTTGATTTCGTTGACCGCCTGGAAGGTCATGCCCAAACCAATGGCGGCCTCTTTCTGCACCAGGGCGTTGACCGGGCCGGAACCGGACGAGGTGAAGGAGAGAACGTTGGGATAAAGGGCGTCGAAATAGGCAAAGGCTTCTTCCTCGCCCATGGAATTGACCAGTGCTTTCAGGAACATATAGCCGGTACTGGATGCCTTCGGATTGGGCATGGAAATCAGGCCCTTATACTTCGGGTCCAGCAGGTCCTCAAAAGAGGTCGGGGCGGCCAATCCTTTTTCCTGTAGCAGTTCCGGGTTGACAATGACCGCGCCGCTACAGTGATAGAGAGGGGCGTATTTCTTTTCTTCCGGCACCAGCTCCGGCAGGTAATTGCTGAAATCATAGTCGTCCAGAGAGGCCAGCATATCCTTCAGCTGCTCCATATAGCCGGTTTCCAGATCAAAGATGATGTCGCATTCGGTGCTGGTTCCCTCCGCCTTCAAGCGGGCGGCGTTGCTGCCGGTGGACTGGTATTCCACCACGATTTCATAATCCGGGAACTGTTCCTCCAGCCGGGTCTGCAGGTGCTCGTTGCGGAAATCCTCCGCGCTGGAATAGATGACTACCTTTTCCTTATTGCCGCCGGAGCAGCCGCTGAGCAATCCGCACAGACAGGCCGCCGAGGCCAATACGCACAGGGCCTTTTTCATATGGTGAACCTCCCTCAAGCAAACGGAGACAGGAAACGGGGCAGGTACCGCAGAACAAAGACAGAATATCCAGGCTATAGGCGCAAAATTGAACAAAAAGGCACCGCTTCCCCCGGGTCTCGATTTGTTGATTTTTTGTCATGGTATCATACATGGTGAACAAAATCAAGAGAAAAGATCGCGTTTTATGGTTCTTTAAGAAATTAATAATGATTCAATATGAACAAAGAACGCTTTTGCGTGTCTGTTCATGCCGATGCCTGAATAGAGCAATGCGACCGACAAATACCTTGAGGAACAGTCCGGGTGACATTCCGCATTACCCTTGTGCCAAGCCCCCGCCGGGACGGAAGTTTTGGATGGGGAAAAGGGGGAATCCATTCCTTTTGTAAAGAAATTGTGAAGTTTTGATTTTTTGCTTTTTTCCCTCTTGATTTTTCCAATTTTTCCGGTACAATAGGGTTATGTTAGCACTCGGGAGAAAAGAGTGCTAAAACTGACACACAATTTCGAAAGGAGATTTTAGCATGAGCATCAAGCCTCTTGCGGATCGCGTTGTTATCAAGCTGGTGGAGGCGGAAGAGACCACCAAGAGCGGCATCATTCTGGCGGGCTCCGCTAAGGAGAAGCCCCAGGTGGCGGAGGTCATCGCGGTGGGCCCCGGCGGCAATGTGGACGGCAAGGATGTCCAGATGTATGTAAAGGTGGGCGACAAGGTGCTGACCAGCAAATATTCCGGCACGGAAGTCAAGCTGGACGGCACGGAATACACCATCGTGCGTCAGAGCGATATCCTGGCTGTGGTGGAATAAGTCCGCTGGCCAAACAGTGATCAAGATGAATTGGGAGGAATAAATCATGGCAAAACAGATTCTTTTTGGCGAGGATGCCCGGAAGGCGCTGCAGTCCGGTGTGGATCAGCTGGCCGATACCGTAAAAATTACCTTGGGCCCGCGCGGCCGCAACGTGGTGCTGGATAAGAAATTCGGCGCTCCCCTCATCACCAACGACGGCGTGACCATCGCCAAGGAAATCGAGCTGGACGACCCCTTTGAGAATATGGGCGCTCAGCTGGTAAAGGAAGTTTCCACCAAGACCAACGACGTGGCCGGCGACGGCACCACTACCGCTACGCTGCTGGCCCAGGCTCTGGTTCGCGAGGGGATGAAGAACGTCGCGGCTGGCGCCAACCCCATGGCCATTAAGAAGGGCATCGAGGATGCCGTTAACGCCGTGGTGGACGATGTGGTCGCCCACTCCAAGAAGGTCAGCGGTTCCGAGGATATCGCCAGCGCCGCCACCATTTCCGCGGGCAACGAGACCATCGGCAAGCTGATCGCCGAGGCTATGGAAAAGGTCTCTGCCGACGGTGTCATCACGGTGGAGGAGTCCAAGACGGCGGAAACCTATTCCGAGGTCGTGGAAGGCATGCAGTTTGACCGCGGCTATATCACGCCCTATATGTGCACGGATACCGAGAAGATGGAGGCCGTCATCGACGATGCTTACCTGCTGATCACGGATAAGAAGATCTCCAACATTCAGGATCTGCTGCCGCTGCTGGAGAAGATCCTGCAGGCGGGCAAGAAACTGGTCATCATTGCGGAGGATGTGGAAGGCGAAGCGCTGTCCACCCTGATTGTCAACAAGCTGCGCGGCACCTTTACCTGTGTGGCCGTCAAGGCCCCTGGCTTCGGCGACCGCCGCAAGGAAATGCTGCAGGATATTGCCATCCTGACCGGCGGCCAGGTGGTTTCCGAAGAAGTGGGCCTGGAGCTGAAGGACGCTACCATGGATATGCTGGGCCGTGCCCGTCAGGTTAAGGTTCAGAAGGAAAACACCATCATTGTCGACGGCATGGGCGACCCCACGGAAATCAAGAACCGCGTGGCCCAGATCCGCGCTCAGATCGAAAACACCACTTCCGACTTCGACCGTGAGAAGTTGCAGGAGCGCTTGGCGAAGCTGGCCGGCGGTGTGGCAGTTATCAAGGTTGGTGCGGCTACCGAAGTGGAAATGAAGGAGAAGAAGCTCCGCATCGAGGACGCTCTTTCTGCCACCAAGGCTGCGGTGGAAGAAGGTCTGGTTTCCGGCGGCGGCGTGGCGCTGATCAACGCTTCCCGCGCCCTGGAGGAGCTGGCCGACAAGGCGGAAGGCGATATCAAGACCGGCATGAAGATCGTCCTGCGTGCCCTGGAGGAGCCGGTCCGTCAGATCGCCCTCAACGCCGGTATGGAAGGCAGCGTTATCATCGACAAGATCCGTTCCGCCAACAAGGAAAACTATGGCTATGATTTCGCCAAGGGTGAGTATACCGACATGTTCAAGGCCGGTATCGTGGATCCCACCAAGGTGACCCGTTCCGCCCTGCAGAACGCGGCCTCCGTGGCGGCGATGATCCTGACCACCGAGTCCCTGGTGGCCGACAAGAAGGAGCCGGCGGCTCCTGCGGCGGCCCCGGCCGGCGGTATGGACGGCATGTATTAATCGTCCTATTTGTCCCCTGCGCGGAAATGGTCCCCGGGAAGAAGGCACCCCTTCTTCCCGGGGGCTTTGTCGTTTTCGGTAAAGGGGAGGGGACGGAATTCCCGTTTTCTACAAAATAGCTAAAAAGGGGAGGGACGATAGACTGCCTGCCGCATTCTCCCACAAATTTTGACTGCGTTCGGGACGGAGGGCTTGCATTCAATGCCGGAATGCTCTACAATAGAAGCAATTGGCAGAAGGAGGGCTGTGGGATGGATTTCGCAGGCGGGTATTTCCAGGCGGATGGGAGCACCGGCCGCGCCAGCCAGAGCCTTCGTGCCGGCCAAAACAGGTGAAAATAGGGCTGCGGTGCGCATAGGCCGCAGCCTGTTTTTATGGCGCCACCGCCGCGCGGGGTCGGGCGCTCACAGGGAAAGGATGATGATAGTATGGCGGACAGAAAAAAAGTGGCGGTCGTTATGGGAAGCGACAGTGATCTTCCCGTAGTGGGCAAGGCGATAGATAAGCTGAAGGCGTTCGGTATACCGGTGGAGGCGCACGTCATGTCCGCCCACCGCACGCCGGAGGAAGCCGCCTCCTTTGCCTCCTCCGCGGAGGAAAAGGGCTTCGGCGTTATCATTGCGGCGGCGGGGAAGGCCGCCCATCTGGCCGGCGTGCTGGCGGCCCACACGGTGCTGCCGGTTATCGGCATTCCGGTGAAATCCTCCACCCTGGACGGGCTGGATTCCCTGTTGTCCACGGTCCAAATGCCCTCGGGCATCCCGGTGGCCACGGTGGCGGTGGATGGGGCGGAGAACGCTGCGATCCTAGCGGCGCAGATGCTGGCCTTGTCCGACGGCGGCCTTAACGCAGCGCTTCACGAGATGAAGCGCACGATGGCCGAAGGGGTCCGGGAAAAGGACCGCAAGCTGGCGGAGAGCCTCAACGCATAAAAGAATATATCGGCAACGGGATTTGGTGATAGCGTCCCGGCACAACGCGTCAAATTTTTGGAATATTTTGAAAGACAATCGGGGAGGAAACAAGCATGCAAAAGGGAGCTCAACTGTACGAAGGAAAAGCGAAAAAGGTTTTTGCCACGGACGATCCTCAGCTGGTGATCGTGGACTACAAGGACGACGCCACTGCCTTCAATGGCGAAAAGAAAGGGACCATCCTGGGCAAGGGCGTGGTAAATAACCGCATGTCCAACCTGCTGATGCAGATGCTGGAGGAAAACGGCGTACCCACCCATTTTGTCAAGGAGCTTTCCGAGCGGGAGACGCTGGTGAAAAAGGTGTCCATCGTGCCGTTGGAGGTCATTATCCGCAACATCGCGGCGGGTTCCTTCTCTAAGCGCTTCGGCGTGGCGGAGGGAACGGTACTCAAGACTCCGTCCCTGGAATACAGCTATAAGGACGACGCGCTGGGCGATCCCATGATCAACGACTACCACATCCTGGCCCTAGGATTGGCGACCAAGGAGGAGCTGGATGTCATTGCGGGTTATGCGTTCAAGATCAACGAACTTCTCAAGGCCTTTATGCTGAAAATGGACATCGAGCTGGTGGATTTCAAGCTGGAATTCGGCAAGACGGCGGACGGCACCATTGTGCTGGCGGATGAGATTTCCCCCGACACCTGCCGTTTCTGGGATGTGCACACCCATGAGAAGCTGGACAAGGACCGCTTCCGCCGCAACATGGGCGGGGAAGTAGAAGCGTATCAGGAGGTTATGCGCCGCCTGATGGGGGAATAAGCAACCGGAATACCGATTCCGTCGGATCAGGCGGAATCCTTGCAGAAGGCCGCCGCTGTCCCTTGGCGGCCTTTTGAGTGATGTGGAAAGGCAGGGGTTATATGAAGAGCGAGAGCAAGAGCTATGCCGCCGCCGGTGTGGATGTCACTGCCGGCTACCGGGCGGTAGAGTTGATGAAGGCGCATGTGGCGCGCACCAACATTCCTGGCGTGCTGTCCGGACTTGGCGGCTTCGGCGGCGTGTTTGAGCCCAATCTAGCGGGTATGAAGCGGCCGGTACTGGTTTCCGGCACCGACGGCGTGGGCACCAAGCTGAAAATCGCCTTTTTGATGGACAAGCACGATACTGTGGGCATCGACTGTGTGGCTATGTGCGTCAACGATGTGGCCTGTTCGGGCGCCCAGCCGCTGTTCTTCCTGGATTATATCGCCTGCGGCAAGAATGTGCCGGAGCGGATCGCGGCCATTGTTGCCGGCGTGGCGGAGGGCTGCGTGCAGTCCGGCTGCGCGCTCATCGGCGGTGAGACGGCGGAAATGCCCGGCTTTTATCCGCAGGAGGAATACGATCTGGCCGGTTTCAGCGTGGGGCTGGCGGATTACGACCGGCTGGTGGACGGCAGCCGGGTGCGCCCCGGCGACGCGCTCATCGGCGTTCGCTCCAGCGGGGTGCATTCCAACGGTTTTTCTCTGGTGCGCAAGGTGTTCGATGTGTCGGAAAAGACGTTGGGCGTCTATTACGACGAGCTGGGCTGCACCCTGGGGGAGGCCCTGCTGACGCCCACGAAAATCTATGTGAAGGCCATCCTGACGCTCAATGAGCGGGTGGGTATCCACGGCATCTCCCACATCACTGGCGGCGGCTACTACGAAAACATTCCCCGGATGCTGCCTGACGGCTGTCAGGCGGTCATCGAAAAGAGCCGCGTTCCGGTGCTCCCCATCTTCCAGCTGTTGCAGAAGACAGGGGATATCCCGGAGCACGACATGTACAACACCTTCAATATGGGCACTGGTCTGTGTGTTGCGGTGGCGGCAGACAAGGCCGACGAGGCCCTTCGTGTGCTGAAGGAATCCGGCGAGGAGGGTGTGCTGTTGGGTGAGATCCGCGCCGGGGAGAAGGGTGTGGAGCTATGCTGAAGATCGCGGTGCTGGTATCCGGCGGCGGAACCAATCTCCAAGCGCTCATCGATGCGCAGAACCGCGGGGAGCTCTCCGGAGGGCAGATCGTCCGGGTCATCGCTTCACGGCCTGACGCCGGGGCGCTGGAACGGGCAAAAAAAGCGGGCATCCCCGGCGCGGTGGTGCGCCGGAAGGATTACGCCGACGCGTCCGCCTTTGATGCCGCCCTGCTGGCGGAGCTGGAGGGCTGCGGCGCGGAGCTGGTGGTGTTGGCGGGCTATCTGAGCATCCTGAGCGAATCGGTGGTGAGCCGCTATGCCGACCGGATCCTCAATGTGCATCCGTCGCTGATCCCCTCCTTCTGCGGGAAAGGCTACTACGGTCTGAAGGTGCACGAGGCGGTGCTGGCGTACGGTGTCAAGGTGACGGGGGCTACCGTCCATTTCGTCAACGAGGTGCCGGACGGCGGGGCCATCCTGCTGCAGCAGGCGGTGGAGGTGTGGCCGGACGACACGCCGGAAACCCTGCAGCGCCGGGTGATGGAGCAGGCGGAATGGAAGCTGCTGCCCCGGGCAGTGGCCTTGTTCTGTGAGGGAAGGATACGCTTTGAGGGCCGCCGGGCCTTCGCGGTGGAAGAAAAGGAGGCAGGACAATGATCCTACGCAGTCTGAAAGAGGAACTGGGCGCCACGTCCTATCCTGGCCGCGGCATCGTGCTGGGAAAGAGCGATGACGGCCAGTATTTGGTCATGGCCTATTTTATCATGGGCCGCAGTGAAAACAGCCGCAACCGTGTTTTTATTCCAGACGGGGACGGTTTGAAAACCAAGGCCTTTGATGAGAGCCGGATGACCGATCCCTCTCTGATCATTTACGCGCCGGTGCGGGTGCTGGGAGAGGTCACCATCGTCACCAACGGGGATCAGACGGACACGGTCTATGATACCATGAAGCAGGGGGGGACCTTTGAGGATGCCCTGCGCACCCGGACATTTGAGCCGGACGCCCCCAACTATACCCCCCGGATTTCCGGACTGGCGGAGCCCCGGGAGGACCGGTACCGCCTGTCCATTCTCAAATCCGCCGACGGGGATCCTTCCTCCGTCCGCCGCTGTTTTTACGAATACACCGCCCCCAAGGCGGGGCGCGGCCATTTTATCCACACCTATCAGGGGGACGGGAATCCACTGCCCTCCTTTGAGGGGGAACCGGCGGAGATAACCCTCAAAGGGGACATCGACGCCTTCACTGAGGAGGTGTGGAACAGTCTGAACGCGGACAACCGCGTATCGCTGTTCACCCGGTATATTCGCCTTTCCGACGGGAAGACGGAAACCCGTCTGGTCAACAAGAATCAGTAAAGGAGAAGGGGAGCATTATGGCAAACGAGCTGCTGCTCAAATACGGCTGCAATCCCAATCAGAAGCCATCCCGCATTTTCATGAAGGAGGGCGGGGAACTGCCCATCGAGGTGCTGGGTGGCCGTCCCGGCTACATCAATTTTCTGGATGCCTTTAACAGCTGGCAGCTGGTTAAGGAGCTGAAGGAGGCCACCGGCCTGCCGGCAGCGGCGTCCTTCAAGCACGTCAGCCCGGCTGGGGCGGCGGTGGGCCTGCCGCTGTCCGATACGTTGAAAAAGATCTATTTCGTGGAGGATATGGAACTGACGCCCTTGGCCTGCGCCTATGCCCGAGCCCGTGGAGCGGACCGCATGTCGTCTTACGGCGACTGGGCGGCCCTGTCCGATGTGTGCGACAAGGAGACGGCACTGCTGCTGTCCCGGGAGGTGTCGGACGGCGTCATCGCTCCGGGCTACACCGACGAGGCGCTGGAAATCCTACGGCGCAAGCGCAAGGGTAACTACAACGTGGTGAAGATAGATCCCAGTTACCGCCCTGCTCCCGTAGAGCAGAAGGACGTTTACGGCGTGACCTTTGAACAGGGACGCAACGAAGTGGTCATTGACGAAGCCATGCTGCAGAACCTGGTGACGCAAAACAAGATGCTGCCCCAGGAGGCGAAGCGGGACCTGATCCTGTCGCTGATCACGCTGAAATATACCCAGTCCAACTCCGTCTGCTATGCCAAGGACGGTCAGGTTATCGGCGTGGGGGCCGGCCAGCAGAGCCGTATCCACTGCACGCGGCTGGCGGGCAATAAGGCGGATGTGTGGTATCTGCGCCAGCATCCCAAGGTGTTGGGGCTGCAGTTTGTGGACGGTATCCGCCGCGCCGACCGGGACAACACCATCGACGTGTACATTTCAGACGAATACGAGGACGTACTGGCCGACGGCGTGTGGCAGACACTGTTTGCTGTAAAGCCTGAACCGCTTACAGCACAGGAAAAGAAAGAATGGCTGGCCACCCAGTCCGGCGTTTCCCTGGGCTCCGACGCCTTCTTCCCCTTTGGGGACAATATTGAGCGGGCCCGCAAAAGCGGCGTGGCGTATATCGCCGAGCCGGGCGGTTCTATCCGCGACGACCACGTGATCGATACCTGCAACAAGTATGGAATGGCTATGGCCTTTACAGGGCAGCGCCTGTTCCATCATTGACAGCCGGAGGGACGACAATGGATATTTTGGTGGTGGGCGGCGGCGGCCGAGAGCACGCGATTGTCCGCAAGCTGAAGGAAAGTCCCCACTGTGGGACGCTCTACTGTGCGCCCGGAAACGGGGGGATATCCCGCGACGCGGTGTGCTGCGATGTGGCGGCCACCGATATTGAAGGAATGGTGGCGCTGGCTAGGGAAAAGAAGGTGGATCTGGTTTTTGTCGCCCCGGACGACCCGTTGGTGGCCGGTATGGTGGACGCGTTGGAAGAGGCGGGCATCCCGGCCTTCGGTCCCCGGAAGGCGGCGGCCATTCTGGAGGGCAGTAAGGTGTTCTCCAAGGAGCTGATGAAGAAATACGGCATTCCCACAGCGGACTACGCGGTGTTCGATCAGCCGCAGGAGGCGCTGGCCTATGTGCGTGAGCGGGACCGGTATCCGGCGGTGATCAAGGCGGACGGCCTGGCGCTGGGCAAGGGCGTGATTCTCTGCGACACCTATGAGGAGGCTTGTCAGGCGGTGAAGAGCCTGATGGAGGATAAGGTTTTCGGCGCCTCCGGCAGCCGCGTGGTGGTGGAGGAGTATCTGACCGGGCCGGAGGTGTCCGTGCTGGCCTTTACCGACGGGAAGACGGTGAAGCCCATGGTTTCCGCCAAGGACCACAAGCGGGCCTTTGATGGGGACCGGGGTCCCAATACCGGCGGCATGGGGAACATCAGCCCCAACCCGCACTACACACAGGCGGACGCCGATTGGTGTATGGAGCATATTTTCCAGCCCACCGTGGACGCCATGCGGAAGGAAGGAAGGCCCTTCAAGGGCTGCCTGTTCTTCGGGCTGATGCTGACGCCGGACGGTCCCAAGGTCATCGAATACAACTGCCGTTTCGGGGATCCGGAAACCCAGGCGGTGCTGCCGCGGCTGAAGACCGATCTGATCGAAATCCTTCAGGCGGTGCGGGAGGAACGGCTGGCCGATATGCAGATTCAGTGGTCGGAAAAAGCCTGCGCCTGCGTGGTGATGGCCTCCGGCGGTTATCCCGGTTCCTATCCCAAGGGCCTACCCATCGAGGGGCTGGCCGCTGACGGGCAGCTGTCCTCTGGCAGCGCAGATGTGACGGTGTTCCACGCTGGGACCAAATGGGAAGGCGGGCGGTTTGTCACCGCCGGCGGACGGGTCCTGGGGGTGACCGCCACCGCCGATGCGCTGGATGCGGCGCTGGACAAAGCCTATGAGGCGGTGGGGGAAATCCGGTTTGAGAATGCCCATTACCGCAAGGATATCGGACGCACGCGGTGAAGCAGCGGTGGGCCCCGCTCCCGGACAGGGGAGCGGGGCCTTTTGGCGCGGTACAAGATATTTGAATGAAGCAGGGTTGCCGGCTTAGGAGCCGGCAGGGCAGACTTCGGGAGGACACAGTGTTGGGGACGGCGGATGGGGCTTTTTGGAGAAAAGAGCGGAAAGGAAACGAAAACCCTGTGACAAACCCGATGGGATGATGTATACTATAGAGGTTGGATAAAGCAAAACCGGTCTGTGGGGACCGGAGACAGTTCAAACACACAGGAGGAAGCTATGGGCGGTTTTTTTGGCGTGGCATCGAAAGAGGATTGTACCTTCGATTTGTTTTTCGGGACCGATTATCATTCGCATTTGGGAACCAGACGGGCCGGACTGGCGGTATACGACGAACAGAAGGGCTTTGACCGGGCGATCCACAACATCGAAAACGCCCCCTTCCGCACCAAATTCGACAACGACATCGGCCATATGAAGGGCTGCATGGGCATCGGCAGCATCTCCGATTACGAGCCGCAGCCGCTGATTGTCCGTTCCCATCACGGTACCTACGCCATTACCACAGTGGGGAAGATCAACAATACCGACGACATTGTCGAGAAGATCTTCCATACCGGCCACACCCATTTTCTCGAGATGAGCGGCGGCGACATCAATGCCACTGAGCTGGTGGCGGCCATCATCAACCAGAAGGACAACCTTATCGAGGGCATCCGGTACGCTCAGGAGCTCATCGATGGGTCCATGACCATGCTGCTGCTGACGCCCCGGGGGCTGTACGCCGCCCGCGACTGGATGGGCCGTACGCCCGTTTCCATCGGCAGGAAGGAGGATGCCTACTGCGCCTCCTTTGAGAGCTTCGCGTATCTGAATCTGGGCTATACCGAGGAGCGGGAACTGGGACCCGGCGAAATCGTGGTGATGACGCCGGAAGGGGTCAGAACCCTGGCTAAGGCCGGGGAGGAGATGAAGATCTGTACCTTCCTGTGGGTTTATTACGGGTATCCCTCCTCCTCCTATGAGGGGATCAGTGTGGAAAAGATGCGCTACAACTGCGGCGCACGGCTGGCCCGCCGGGACGACGCCCAACCGGATATTGTGGCGGGAGTCCCGGATTCCGGCACCGCTCACGCCATCGGCTATGCCAATGAGTCGGGGATTCCCTTCTCCCGTCCGTTTATTAAGTATACGCCCACCTGGCCGCGATCCTTCATGCCCACCATCCAAAGCAGGCGCAATCTCATCGCCAAGATGAAGCTGATCCCGGTACACGACCTGATCCAGGGAAGAAGCCTGCTGCTTATCGACGATTCCATTGTCCGGGGGACGCAGATGCGGGAAACCACGGAATTCCTGTATCAGAGCGGCGCCCGGGAGGTTCATATCCGTCCCGCCTGCCCGCCTTTGCTGTATGGATGCAAATATCTCAATTTTTCCCGCTCTTCATCTGAAATGGATCTGATTACCCGTCAGGTGATCCGGGAACTGGAGGGGGACCGGGAGGACGTGGATCTGGAGCCGTATGCCGACCCCGAATCGGAGCAGTACCGCGCCATGATCGAGCGCATCGGCCAAAAGCTCAACTTCACCTCCCTGCGGTATCACCGGCTGGACGACATGATCGATTCCGTGGGTATCGACCGCTGCAAGCTGTGCACTTACTGCTGGGACGGGAAGGAATAGTCTCCTGATAAGGGCAACGGGCTTTGGAAATATAACGCAAACGCCGGTTGCTAAAAAATTCACTGGGCCCCCCTTGACAAATTGTCTGAACCGCGTTATCTTATAAAAACGCAATAGAGAGGGAAAGCCGGAAAACGGTCCGGTTTTGCCTGGTAGACGCCTTTTTCCCTGAGGCGAAGGGGAAATGGCGTCTTTTTTTGCGCGACCGAAAATCCACGTGTCGGGATCGGAGGGATGAACATGATCGAAATGCACCACATCTGCAAAACCTTTCGGGTAGCTCAGCGTAACGCCGGGTTCGGCGAAGCGGTGCGGGCCCTGTTCCGGAAAGACTATACGCTGGTGCACGCGCTGCAGGATGTGTCCTTCACCATCGGGGATGGGGAGATAGTGGGATACATCGGCCCCAATGGGGCGGGGAAGAGCAGTACCATCAAAGTGATGAGCGGTATTCTCACCCCGGACAGCGGTCAGTGCGTCATCGACGGGCTGGTTCCCTGGAAAAGCCGTAAGGAACACGTTTCCCGTATCGGGGTGGTATTCGGGCAGCGTTCCCAGCTATGGTGGGATGTGCCCGTCATCGACTCCTTCGAGTTGATCCGGGATATTTACCGGGTGGAGCCGGAGGCCTACCGCCGCCAGCTGGACGAGCTGACCGAGCTGCTGGATCTGGGGGAAATCCTGCGGACACCGGCCCGCCAGCTGAGCCTGGGCCAGCGGATGCGCTGTGAAATCGCCGGTTCCCTGCTGCATAGCCCCCGGCTGCTGTTTTTGGACGAGCCCACCATCGGGCTGGACGCCGTATCCAAGCGGGCAGTACGGGAGTTTATCCGCCGGATCAACAGGGAGAAGAAAACCACCGTGATCCTCACCACACACGACATGCAGGACATCGAGGCGTTGGCGCAGCGCATCCTGCTCATCGGCAAGGGGCGCATCCTGCTGGACGGTACCCTAGAGCAGCTGAAAAAACGTCACGGGGGACAAAAACGGCTGGCAGTGGATTACGGTGAGAAAGGTCCCGATGAGACCGTTTTGCTCCCTGCCGGACTGTCCGCGGCGGGGAAGGCGGAGGGCCGGCAGTTGTATGAGGTGGACACCGCCCTTCTTTCCGTATCGGAGGCCATGGCGGCACTGTCCCAACTGGGTGAGGTCCGCGACCTGACCGTCACCGAACCCACGGCGGAGGAATTGGTGGTTTCCCTGTACAGGGAGTTTCACCTATGAGCGGGCGGGTGTACGGGAGCTTTTTCCGGCTCCGTTTTATCAACGGCCTACAGTACCGCGCCGCTGCCTATGCCGGGGTGGCGACGCAGTTCGCTTGGGGCTTTATGGAAATTCTGCTGTTTCATGCCTTTTATCAGACGGACCCCGCTGCTTTTCCCATGGAGTTTTCCCAACTGGCGGCATATGTCTGGCTGCAGCAGGCGTTTTTGGCTCTGTTTATGCTCTGGTTTTTCGAGAACGAAATATTTGACGGCATTCTCAGCGGGACCATTGCCTATGAACTGGCCCGGCCCACCGACCTGTACGTCATGTGGTTTACCCGTTCGGCGGCCAACCGGCTGTCCCGGGCGGTGCTGCGCTGCATGCCGATTCTGGTGGTGGCCGTTTTCCTGCCGGAGCCCTTCCGGCTGACCGCCCCCGCCAATGCTGCGGATTTCGGCTGGTTCGCGCTGACCCTGGTGCTGGGGCTGTTGACGGTGGTGGCTTTCAGCATGCTGGTGTACATCTCGGCCTTTTATACCCTGTCCTCCCAGGGAATACGCCTAGTGGTGTCCGCTGTCGGCGATCTGCTCATGGGTGGGCTGATTCCCCTGCCCTTTATGCCGGAGGGGGTGCAGAAGGTGCTGGAGCTGACCCCCTTTGCCGCCATGCAGAATCTGCCGCTGCGGGCGTATACCGGCCAGCTGGCGGGGGAAGAGCTGCTCTGGACGGCGGTGCTGCAGGTGTTTTGGCTGGCGGTGCTGATTCTGCTGGGGCGGCTGTGGATGAAGCGGGCGCTAAGGCGTGTCGTGATTCAGGGGGGGTGAAGTTATGAGATTGTATGTGCGGTATTTGTCCATTCTGCTGCGCAGCCAGATGCAATACAAGGGTTCTTTCCTGCTGACCGTCATCGGTCAGCTGCTGGGCACTGGCTGCGCCTTCCTTAGCATCTATTTTCTCATGAACCGGTTTCATCAGGTGAAGGATTTTACCCTGCCTCAGGTGTTGCTGTGCTTTTCCGTGGTGCTGATGGCCTTCTCCCTGGCCGAATGCTTTGTCAGAGGATTCGACACCTTTCCCACCATTCTGAGCAACGGGGAATTCGACCGGATGCTGGTGCGGCCGCGAAACCTGATGTTTCAGGTGCTGGCGGCCAAAATGGAGCTGTCCCGCATCGGCCGGTTCCTGCCGTCAGTGGCCATGCTGGCTTACGGCGTGACGGGCAGCGGGATCCATTGGACCTGGGACAAGGTGGGAGTGGTGGTCCTGATGATCGCCTGTGGTGCTCTCTTGTTTTCCGGATTGTTCGTGATCTATGCAGCCTTGAGCTTTTTCACCACCCAGGGGCTGGAGTTCATGAACATATTTACCGACGGCGGACGGGAATTCGGACAGTATCCCTTATCCGTGTACGGGGAAGGGGTGTTGAAATTCCTGACCTATGTGGTGCCGTTGGCTCTCGTTCAGTATTATCCGCTGCTGTACCTGATCGGGGAGAAGGAGAATCCGCTTTACGGCCTGCTGCCGTTGGCAGCGCTGCTCTTTCTGCTGCCCTGCGCCCTGATCTGGCGGATCGGCCTGCGGCATTACCGATCCACGGGTTCGTGATCGTTTGTCTCAGACGAGCACAAAGCCCATCTTTTTCATCGCTTTGTCCAGGGTGCGGCGGGAGGCCAGGGAGGCGCGTTCCGCCCCCTGCTTCATCAGGGAATCCAGCTGGCCCTTGTCCTGCATGTACCGGGCAAAGCGCTCCTGAATGGGGCGGAGCACTTCCACCACCGCCTCGCCTACAGCCTGTTTGAAATCGCCGTAGCCCTTGCCCGCAAAGGCAGCTTCGACGGCCTCCAGGCTGTCGCCTGTGCAGGCGGAGTAGATCTCCATCAGGTTGTTGATGCCGTCCTTGCCCTCGGCATAACGCACCTGGGCCTCGCTGTCCGTCACCGCCCGGCGGAATTTGCGCATCACGGTGTCGGGATCATCCTTCAGGGAGACGTAGGCGTACTGGTTTTCATCGGACTTGGACATTTTCCGGGTGGGCTCCTGCAGGGAGCGGACCCGGGCGCCGGTTTTCATGATATAGGGTTCAGGCACCGTGAACACATTCCCGTACAGGCCGTTGAAGCGCTCCGCAATGTTGCGGGTCAGCTCCACATGCTGCTTTTGATCCGCGCCCACCGGCACCACATCCGGTTGGTACAGCAGAATGTCCGCCGCCATCAGGGAGGGATAGGCGAACAACCCCAGGTTGATGTTGTCCGCGTGCTTCTGGGCCTTGTCCTTGAATTGGGTCATGCGGGACAGCTCGCCGAACTGGGTGTGGCAGGCCAGCAGCCAGGCCAGCTGGGAATGGGCGGGCACCTGAGACTGGACGAAAAGCAGGCTCTTTTCCGGGTCGAGGCCGATGGCCAAGAGCAGGGCGAACATTTCCCGGATCTGCTGCCGGAGTTTGGCAGGCTCCTGCCGTACGGTTATGGCATGCAGATCCGCCACAGCGAAAAAGCACTCAAATTCGTCCTGCATCCCGACCCAGTTGCGCAGGGCGCCCAGATAGTTGCCCAGCGTGGGGACGCCGGACGGCTGAATACAGCTCAGCGCGCGTTTTTTGCGGGGAGCGGTGTTTTCCATGATACGGTTCCTCCTCTTTTCAAATGCAACAGAAAAGCTCCTGTCCCATGCCTGGGACAGGAGCCGTTGTCTCCTGCGGTACCACCCGGGTTCGTCCGCCTGGACGGACGCGCCTCTTTCCGCGCCAACCGCGCGGTGTCCGGATAACGGCCGGATCAACCGTCGCCCCTACCTCCGGCCATGGCCGGCATCGGTTTGCCCTCCCGGGTCCATTCCCCTCCGGCCGCCGCCGCCGCGGTTTCACCCTGTCCGCGGCTCTCTGAGGACGTCTGCGCCGGTGGTACTTGCTCCCGATCGTGGGTTTCTTTTTTACTTATTGTAGGCTTGGCTGTACGGTTTGTCAAGCGGTCAGCGGCAATATTCGGCGACGAACCTTCCCAGCCGCTCCATGCCCACTTCCATCTCTTCGTCGGTGGGGGTGGAGTAGTTGAGGCGGAAGGCTTGACAGGGCTCCTTTTCGTCGGTGAGGAAGGCATTGCCCGGCACCACCGCCACCTTGTGCACCTTCACCGCCTCCTGGCAGAAGCGGGGCATGTCCGCGCCGTCCGGCAGCCGGCACCACACGAACAGTCCGCCCTGAACGGGGTCGTAGGTGACGCCGGCGGGCACCAGATGCCGGTCGATAAGGGACAGCATCAGCCCGGCTTTGTGGCGGTAGATGGCGCGCAGATGCTCCAGATGTTTTTCGAAATCGTAGCCGCCCATGAATTCGTCGCAGATCATCTGGGGAAGAATAGCGGTATGGACATCCTCCCCCTGCTTGCAGACGGTCATCTTTTTCAGCAATTCCTTGGGGCCGATGGCATAGCCCACCCGCAGGCCGGGGGAGAGCACCTTGGAAAAGCTGCCCACATACAGAACCACGCCATCCCGGTCCAGTGTTTTGATGGCCGGTACGTTTTCCCCCTCGAAGCGCAGTTCGCCGTAGGGGTTGTCCTCGGCCACTATCACGCCGTACTGCTTTGCCAACTCGTACAGGCGGCGGCGCTTTTCCCACGACATAGTGACACCGGAGGGATTCTGGAAATTGGGGATAGTGTAAATGAATTTGGCGTTGGGGTTCTCCTTGAGCGCCCGTTCCAGCGCCTCGATGTTCATGCCGTCCGCTTCCACCGGCACCCCCACCAGCCGGGCGCCTATGGAACGGAAGGAGTTGAGAGATCCCACGAAGCTGGGAGCTTCGCAGATAACTGCATCGCCCCGGTTGATCAGGGCCTTGGCCGCCAGCTCCAGCGCCTGCTGGGCGCCGGCGGTGATCAGAATATCGTCATCCTCTGTTCCCACCTGATGCTTATCCTTCATATAGGCAGTCAAGCGGGTGCGCAGGGGCGTATATCCCTCGGTGGTGGAATATTGCAGAGCATCAATGGGATGCTCTGCCATCAGGCGGGCAGTGATTTCCCGCACCGCATCCACCGGGAAAGCTTCGGGAGCAGGATTCCCTGCGGACAGGGACACCACCTCCGGATCGGAGGCGTACTTCAGAATCTCCCGGATAGCGGAGGGATTCAGGGAGACCACATTGTCGGAAAAACGGTATTGCATGGAGGGTTCCATCCTTTCTAAACCGCCCGCACGGGCGGGAATATGCGGTTGCGGAGCCGCTGACGGGCGAAGAGGGAGATCCCCGAAGGGAAGCTCCAGGCCAAGGGACTTCATACATGGATTGTCCATGCGACATAGAGGCCCCAGATCTGTTATACGGGCGAAGAGGGAGATTCCCGAAGGGAAGCTCTAGGCCCAGGGGCTTCATACATGAATTGTCTATGCGACATAGAGGCCCTGGGCCCATTATACCACCCTTTTATTGACATTTTCAACCGGAGAAGGTAAAGTTAGAGGAAAGCCCCGGCTCCGGAATGGGGCGGGAAGTCAAACGGAGTGTGAAGAGGATGACCATACGCGAAGAACTGGCGGCGGCGATGTTCCCGGACATTACCCGTACGCCGGAGGAATATGAGGCACTGTACCCGCCCCGCTCCCTTCCGGAGGGGGCGCGGGTGACCCGCATTGCGCCCAGCCCCACGGGATACCTGCACCTGGGGGTGTTTTTCACCGCTCTTGTCAACCGGCTGACAGCCGATGCCTCCAAGGGCGTGTTCTATTTCCGCCTGGAAGACACGGACAAGAAACGAGAAGTGGAAGGCGGCGCGGAGGATATCCTGCGCGGCTTCAATGAATACGGCCTAGCCATTGACGAGGGCTTTGTGGCCCCCGGCGAAGTCAGGGGCGGCTACGGTCCCTATCAGCAGAGCCTGCGGGGTGAGATTTACCGCACCTATGTCAAGCGACTGGTGGAGGAGGGCAAAGCCTACCCCTGCTTCTGTAGTGAGGAGCAGCGTCAGGCAGACCGGGAAAAACAGGAGGAGCGCAAGCTCCGTACCGGCTATTACGGGGAATTCGCCCACTGCCGCCTGTTGCCGGAGGAGGAGGCACTGAGCCGGGTGAAGGCCGGGGAGGCCTTTGTGGTGCGGCTGCGTTCCTCCGGAAGCGAGGAGCGGCGCATCAAGTTTGACGACATGATCAAAGGTACCATCGAGATGCCGGAAAACGACGAGGATATCGTGCTGCTTAAGTCGGACGGCATCCCCACCTATCATTTTGCCCACGCGGTGGACGACCATCTGATGCGTACCACCCATGTCATCCGCGGTGACGAATGGATCTCCTCTGTTCCCAAGCATCTGGAGCTGTTCCGGGTGCTGGGCTTCAAGCCGCCCAAATACGCCCATGTCAGCCCCATCATGAAGGAGGAGGCCGGCGGCCGGCGCAAGCTGTCCAAGCGCAAGGATCCGGAGGCGGCCATGCGGTTCTACACCGAACAGGGGTATCCCGCGGACAGCGTGGTGGAATACCTGATGACTATCGCCAGCAGCGAATTCGAGGAATGGCGCCGCCGCAACCCCGATCAGCCCCGCGGCACCTTCCCCTTCAACCTGAAAAAAATGAGCGTGTCGGGTGCCCTGTTCGACATGGATAAGCTGGACGATGTGAGCAAGAACGTCATTTCCCGTATGGATGCGGCGCAGGTCACCGGCGCGGTGCGGGAATGGGCGCGCCGCTTCGATCCGGAATTTTCCGCCTTGCTGGAGCGGGATCCCGCCTATGCCGAGGCCATCTTCACCATCGACCGGGGCGGGAAAAAGCCCCGCAAGGATATTGCCCGCTGGTCCGACGCCAAGACCTATGCCGCCTATTTTTACGACGAACTGTACGTTCCCTCCATGGCGGAGGCGCCGGAGCAGCTGGCGGCGGAGGATATCAACGCCGTTCTGGACGCCTATCCTTCCGTGTACCGTCCCGAGGAGGATCAGCAGCAGTGGTTCGCCTCCATCAAGGCCCTGTGCCCGTCCCTGGGCTTCTGCCCTGAGGTCAAGGAGTACAAGGCACATCCGGAGGGATGGAAGGGGCATGCCGGCGATGTGAGTACAGTGCTCCGCCTGGCGGTGACCGGCCGGCGCAACACCCCCGATCTCTGCTCCATCATGCGCCTGCTGGGTACGGAGAAGGTGCGACAGCGCCTGCGGCAGGCCCGAAGGGGCTGAGAGCCGCCTGCAACCGTTTACAGGAGCATGAAAAACGAAAGGGGCAAACAATATGCCGGAAGAAAGAAACGAGGAAGCGGCGGTACGCGCCGGGAATTTTATACACGATATCATCGATGAGGAGCTGGCCCCCGGCGGGCGCTGTGAGGGGAAGAGGGTGCATACCCGCTTCCCGCCGGAGCCCAACGGCTATCTCCATATCGGCCACGCCAAGGCCATCTGCATCGACTTCGGCACGGCGGAAAAATACGGAGGGGTCTGCAATCTGCGCATGGACGACACCAACCCGGACAAGGAGGATGTGGAATACGTCGACGCCATTCAGGAGGACATCCGCTGGCTGGGTTATGACTGGGATAACCGGTTCTACTATGCTTCCGATTACTTTGAAACCATGTATGAGGTGGCGGTGGGGCTGATCAAAAAGGGGCTCGCCTACGTCTGCGAGCTGACGCCGGACCAAATGCGCGAGATGCGGGGTGACCTGACCCATCCCGCCGTCAGCCCGTATCGCGACCGGCCCATGGAGGAGAGCTTGGATCTTTTTGCCCGGATGCGGGCGGGGGAATTCGAGGACGGACGCATGACGCTGCGGGCGAAAATCGATCTGAACAGCGGAAACTTCAATATGCGCGACCCGGTAATTTACCGGATCAACCACACCCACCATCACCGCCAGGGGGACAAGTGGTGCGTATATCCCATGTACGATTTTGCTCATCCGTTGGAGGATACCATCGAGGGAATCACTCATTCCCTCTGTTCCTTGGAATTTGAGGATCACCGTCCCTTGTACAACTGGGTGCGGGACAACTCCGGGCTGGAGGCGGCTCCCCGACAGATTGAATTCGCCCGGCTCAACCTCAGCTATACCGTTATGTCCAAGCGCAAGCTGCGCCGCCTGGTGGAGGAGGGCGTGGTAGACGGTTGGGACGATCCCCGGATGCCCACCCTGTCCGGCCTGCGCCGCCGGGGGTATACTCCGGCCTCCATCCGTGACTTTTTGGAGCGGGTGGGCGTGGCCAAGACTCCCAACACCGTAGAGCTGGCACTGCTGGAGCACTGTTTGCGGGAGGATCTCAACCACAATGCCCGCCGGGCTATGATGGTGCTGCGGCCGGTGCGGCTGACCATCACCAACTATCCGGAGGGCCGCACGGAGGCCTTTGAGGTGGAAAACAACCCGGAGCGGCCGGAGGAGGGTACCCGACAGGTGACCTTCTCCCGCCATCTGTGGATTGAAGAGGAGGATTTTCTGGAAAATCCCCCCGGTAAGTATTTTCGGCTGTCTCCCGGACGGGAGGTTCGGCTCAAGGGCGCTTACGTGGTGCGGTGTACGGGCTGCGTGAAGGATGAAAGCGGCCATGTCATCGAGGTGCTGGCGGAATACGACCCCGAGACCCGGGGCGGCAATACGCCGGACGGCCGCCGTATCAAGGGTACCATCCACTGGGTGGATGCGGAAACGGCAGTGGACGCGGAGGTGCGGCTGTACGACACCCTGTTTACCGAGCCCAATCCCGAGGCAGGGGAGGGCGATTTCTTGGAGCTGGTCAATCCCGCTTCCTTGGAGATCCTGACAGGCTGCAAGGCGGAGACTTCCCTGGCGGACGCTCAGGCGCCTTGTGCCTTTCAGTTTCTCCGGCTGGGCTATTTCTGTGTGGACAGCCGGGACAGCTCAGCGGAACACCTGGTGTTCAACCGTGCGGTATCCCTGAAGGACGGATTCAAAAACGGAAAGTAAGAAAAAACGGAAGCAACCTGTTTGCTTCCGTTTTTTCGTGTCAATATGGAGGCGGAGGGCGGTTTTTATGCTTTGTTTATATGAAAAAGCCCTCTTTTTTATCTCATTAGGCACCATGCGTGCCGCCTGTCCAAGGATGGGCACTTCCCGCTCAAGGGGGAGCCATGGGACAACGAATGTACCGGCGATGCCCCGGGCTTTGTGGTATGATCACATGCATGATGTCGCAGAGTCTGAAAGATCTTCCCCTTGAGGGGAAGCCTTTTGATACGTATGTATCTGCGATATCCCTAACTTTGGTATAATAAAGGTCGGGAGAAATGCGACAGCATTTCTCGGGAACGCTGCCGATAAACGTAGGGTGAGAACCGCATGGGGCAGCATTCATGGTATACTGTGCCCAGGGCCTTTATGTATCGGGACAAACCATCCCCAGGCTTTCCTTTCGGGGGAAGCCTGGGGATACGAACGTACTTTGAGTACCATCCTACCTTTAAATGATCAGTAGAGGTCGGAAAAACTGCGGGGGTATTGGTTATCTGGAAAGCAGATGACACATCCGGCTGAACAACAGGAAAAGGAGTGTGACAAAATTGACGGATAGAGAGATGGCGGGGTTGAGGTTGGAGCGGCAACATTTGCTCCGGCCGGCGGATGAGACGGCCTATGAGGCGCTGTACCGGGATCTTCAGCCGGGGCTCAACGTGTATTGGTGTGGCTTTGGGCAGCCGCCCACGCTGTCCTTTCGTGCGGCGTTTGACGACCTTTCGTATAACCGGGAGCGCCAGCGTCGCCGCGAACTGCTCAAGGGCCGGTTCCAGGGCGGCAACCTGGGATGGGTGGACCGGCGGGACTGGGAGCTGTACGCCGGCCTTTACCGCAAGCCGCTGGAACGGTTCAGCGACAGGCAGCGGGCCGTTCTGGAGCTGCTGGAGCGAGAGGGGCCGCTGAACATTCAGCTCATCAAGGAAGCCACCGGCATGCTGGTAAAAGAGATCACACCGGTGTTACACCGTCTGCAAGAGGCATTCCTGGTCTATGAGGATCAGTATGACGGCGAATGGGACCGGAGCTGGTACCGCTTTGAGGAAATGTTTCCGGAGACGAATCCGGAACGGGTGGACCGAGGGGAAGCGCTGATCCGGTTGATGAAGCGATTCGCCTATCGCAGTGTGAAGTTTACCCCGGCAATGGCCAAGTCCTTTTTCCGCCGCCCAATCAAGGAAATACGTGAAGCGCTGAAAACGCTGACCGATGACGGAACCCTGGTACCGGACGGGGAAGGGTTGGTGCTCCGGGAGGATGCGGAACGCCTGCCGGCGCAGAAGCCAGAGGTCCCCCGGCGAATTTACGCGCTTCACCGCAACGATTTTCTGGTCAAATGCGAGGAGGAGCGGTTGCGGGAGACATACCGGCATCCTACCTACGATTCTCTGCAGTATCTTCTGATCGACGGCGTGCTTGCCGGTGTGGTCTGGGGGCATTTCAAAAACGGTCCATATGTTTTGGAGGACGTCCACGTCGATTTGCCGGAAGAAGAAAAGCGGTCCCGCCGGGAAGAAATCATCGCGGCGGTGTACGAGGTAAACGACCGGGAAAAAAGCCCTTTGCCCCGATTTGAGGGGAAAGCTTTGTGAATAGACAATGTCCATAGGAAAAGCGGGATTGAAAGCATCAATCCCGCTTTTCCTATGGAAGCAGCCACGATCACAGTCCCTGCTGGCGAAGCCACAGGGCCATCATCATTTTCTGCGGCAGCAGCTTGGCGGCAATGTGTGCGGATTTAACATACAGGCTGTACACGGACTGATCCCGGCCCCTCCAAGCATCCCGCAGTGCTTTTTCGGCCACTTTTGCCGGAGACGCCATGGCGGGAAAATGCCGCGTCCCTTTGTCTGCGCCGATGTCAGCCCTTTGGTAAAGAGCTGTGTCCATCCATCCCGGACAGACAGCGGTGACGACGATTCCCCGTTCCTTCAGTTCCTGATTCAGGGCACGGGAATAATGACGGACGAATGCCTTGGTACAGCTGTAGAGATTTTGATAGGGTAGTGGCTGAAAAGCGGCCTGAGAGGCGATATTGATCAGATGATCGCCCCGGCGCATATATGGAAGGCCGATGAGCCCCATGGCCACGACCCCATCTATATTAAGAGAGAGTATATCCAGGGAATCCTGTAGACTCAGATCCTCGTAGGAACAAAATTTAGCGTATCCCGCACAGTTGACAAGATAGCGCAGATGAGGCTGTTCATTTTGAAGCACCGCAGAAAGTTTGAGCCGTTCTTCCTGGCGCGACAGGTCGGCGGCAAACGGGCGAATAGAAGAACCGAATTCCCGTTCCAAGTGTTTCAGGGTCTCCCGGTGCCGGGCCACCGCCCAAATTTCTTCCAGTCCAGGTTCGTGGGCCAGAAGTCGGGTGAATTCTTTTCCCAGACCGCTGCTGGCTCCGGTGACGATAGCGATGGCTTTGGATGACATGATGCCGCCCCCTTTTACTATAAAACTAGTCTTTCCCGACAATAGACCATCATGCGGCGGCAAAAAGTGAATACGATAAAGTGAGAAAAAATAGATTGCTGTTTTACGGAAATCCTATTGACAGATAAGAAGGATGAGTATATAATAAACGCATAAACAAATAAGTGATTGTTTAATAAATAAATCGAAGGGAGAATGGGTATGAAAAAGACGTATCGCCTGAAAAACCTGGACTGCGCTCACTGCGCCGCCAAAATGGAAACCGCTTTGGGAAAACTGGATGGGGTGACCGGGGTATCCGTCAATTTTCTGACCCAAAAGCAGACCTTTGAAGCGCCGGACGAACAGTATGCGGCTGCCTGGGACAGGGCTTGTGCCGTTATCCACAAAATTGAGCCGGACGTGGAGGTCCACGCCTGACCGGCTCCTATTGAAGAGAGGGGGAATCCCTGATGAAACAGAAAAGGATGCTCATCCGGATTTTGATTTCCGCCGCAGCGTTTATCGCTGCATGGCTGCTTCCCTTGGAGGGCATCGCTCAGCTAATCGTCTATCTGGCGGTATACGCCCTGATCGGCTGGGATGTGCTGTGGCGGGCCGTGCGCAATATCGCTCACGGCCAGGTGTTTGACGAGAACTTTTTGATGACGGTGGCCACCATCGGCGCCTTCTGCCTGCAGGAATACCGGGAAGCCGTGGCGGTGATGCTGTTTTATCAGGTGGGCGAGCTGTTCCAGTCCTATGCGGTGGGCCGTTCGCGCCGTTCCATCGCCTCCCTGATGGATATCCGTCCCGATTACGCCAACGTGGAGGAAAACGGCGAGCTGGTTCGGCGGGACCCCGAGGAGATTGCGGTGGGCCAGTCCATTGTGGTTTTGCCCGGCGAACGCGTCCCACTGGACGGTACGGTGGAGGCAGGGCATTCCTCCCTGGATACCTCCGCCCTGACAGGGGAGCCGGTTCCCCAGGATGTGAAGAAGGGGGAGGCGGTCATCAGCGGCTGTGTCAACCTCACCGGTCGCCTGCAGATCCGGGTCAGCCGGGCGTATGGGGAATCCACGGTGGCCCGCATTCTGGATTTGGTGGAAAATTCCACGGCGCAAAAGGCCCGGGCGGAAAACTTTATCACCCGCTTCGCCCGCGTGTATACCCCGGCAGTGGTCATTGCCGCCGTACTGCTGGCGGTGGTGCCGCCCTTGTTTTTACCGGGGCATCCCTTTGGCGACTGGATTTTCCGGGCGCTCACCTTCCTGGTCATTTCCTGCCCCTGTGCCCTGGTAATTTCGGTGCCGCTGAGCTTCTTTGGTGGCATCGGCGGCGCCTCCCGGAAGGGCGTGCTGGTAAAGGGAAGCAATTATCTGGAAGCCCTGTCCCGCGCGGAAATCGTGGTGTTTGACAAGACCGGCACCCTGACCAAGGGCAGCTTTACCGTCACACAGGTGGAACCGGCGCCCGGCTGGAGCCGGGAGGAACTGGTGGAGCTGGCGGCCTATGCCGAAAGCCAGTCCCTGCATCCCATTGCCCAGTCGATTCAGAAGGCGGCCTCCGCTTCGCTGCAGCTTTCCCGTGTGCAGGAGGTAGAGGAGCGGGCCGGCTACGGCGTGCGCGCCAGGGTGGACGGCCGCACGGTACTGGCGGGCAACCGCCGCTGGATGGAACAGGCGGGCATTTCCTGTGAGGAGGGGCCTGCCGGCGGCACCACAGTGTATGTGGCGGTGGACGGTGTCTATGCCGGCCGCCTGCTCATCGAGGACGAGCTCAAGGAGGATGCCGCTCGGGCTGTCGCCGGACTGAAGGAGGCCCGGGTGCGGGAAACTGTAATGCTCACCGGAGACAGCCGGGCTGCAGCGGAGAAGGCGGCGAAGCAGGTAGGCATCGACCGTCTGTATGCGGGGCTTCTCCCCGGTGACAAGGTGGAAAAAATCGAGGAACTGTTCCGGGAAAAGACGCCGGGGGGACAGGTGGTGTTCGTCGGCGACGGCATCAACGACGCACCGGTATTAGCGCGGGCGGACGTGGGTGTCGCCATGGGCGGACTGGGCTCCGACGCCGCCATCGAGGCGGCGGATGTGGTCATCATGACCGACGAACCGGGCAAGCTGGTGACGGCGATCCGCATCGCCCGCAAGACCATGCGGATCGTCCGGCAGAATATCGTGTTTGCCCTGGGGGTCAAGGCCGTGGTGCTGGTGCTGGGGGCACTGGGCATGACCAACCTGTGGGCAGCGGTATTCGCCGACGTAGGGGTGTCCGTCATCGCCATCTGCAATGCTATCCGCGCCCTGCGCCCTCCCAAAGAATAATGGTAAAAGGCAAGACAGGCCGCACGGCAAAGCGCTGTGCGGCCTGTCTTTGTCGAAGGATACAAGAGGCAAAAGGAAACCGCCTTGCTCCGCTTTTTCCCAATGAGGTCTTGACAGGAGGGGGAGAGCTTGCTATTATTTGTTCAAATAATTTAATTAAAAATATTTAACTAAATTATTTGAACAAATTAATGCGAAGGAGTTTTTGCCATGTTTGAGCAGGTACGGGATATTATTGTGGATACGTTGAGTTGTGACCGGGACGAGGTGACACCTGAGACCAATCTGTTTGAGGATCTGAACGCGGATTCTCTGGACGCGGTGGAGTTGAATATGGCGCTGGAGGATAAACTGCATGTTTCCATTCCGGACGAGGAGCTGGCGAACATGAAGACGGTGGGCGATCTCGCCGCTTATGTGGAAGCCAACGTCTGATCACCTGCGGGAGGAAATTCCCATGACCATGAACGAGATTCGGGAACTGATGGATTGCTTCGACGCCTCCGGCCTAGCATATCTGGAAGTGGAGACCGAGGGCGGCCGGGTAAAGATGAAAAAGGCGGAGGCCTGCGGCGTAAACTTCCCGCAGGCGGTTCCGCCGGCATCCGCCCCGGCCTTTTCACCCGCCCCGGAGGCGCCCGTTTCCGGGACGGCCGCTGTGGAAGCCGGTATTCTGGTAAAGGCGCCGCTAGTGGGCGTTTTTTATGCCGCTCCTGCCCCGGGGGAAACGCCCTTTGTCCGGGCAGGCCAGACGGTGAGTAAGGGACAGACCCTGTGTCTGGTAGAGGCCATGAAGATGCTCAACGAGATTCCGGCCCCGGCGGACGGCGTCATCGAAGAGGTGCTGGTACAGGACGGCGAGCTGGTGGAATTCGACGCGCCGCTGTTCCGGTTGCGGGAGTGCTGATATGTTCAAACGCCTGTTGATTGCCAACCGAGGCGAAATCGCCGTACGGATTATCCGCTGTTGCCGGGAAATGGAGATCGAACCGGTGGCGGTCTATTCCACCGCCGACCGGGAGGCGCTGCATGTGCAGCTGGCCTCCCAGGCGGTGTGTATCGGTCCGCCCAAGGCGGCGGACAGCTATCTGAATATGCCGAATCTGCTGGAGGCGGCCCGGGCCACCGGGTGCGACGCCGTCCATCCGGGCTTCGGCTTTCTGTCGGAGAACAGCGAGTTTGCCCGTCTGTGTACCGAATGCGGGCTGCGCTTTGTCGGCCCGCCGGCTTCCGTCATCGACGCCATGGGTAACAAGGCCGCTGCCCGCCGTCTGATGAAGGCCCACGGCGTGCCGGTGGTGCCCGGCTCAGAGGGACGGGTAGACACGGCAGAAGAGGCGGTGCGCCTTGCGGAGCAGCTGGGTTATCCCGTGCTGGTGAAGGCGGCAGCGGGCGGCGGCGGACGGGGCATGCGCCGGGCGTACAGCGCCGACGAGCTGCCCGCCGCTTTTCGCACCGCTCAGGCGGAGGCGCTGTCCTGCTTTGGCGACGGGGAAATGTATCTGGAAAAGCTCATCGTCAATCCCCGGCACATTGAATTCCAGATTTTGGCGGACAGTCACGGACATGTGGTGCATCTGGGGGAGCGGGACTGCTCTATCCAGCGCAAAAATCAGAAGCTGATGGAGGAGGCGCCTTCCAAGGCCCTGACCCCTTCCCTGCGGGAGGCTATGGGTCAGGCGGCAGTGGAGGCGGCCCGGGCCGCCGGCTACCAGAGCGCGGGGACGGTGGAATTCGTCCTGGACGGCCAGGGGCATTTCTACTTCATCGAGATGAACACCCGCATCCAGGTGGAGCATCCGGTCACGGAGATGGTCACCGGCCTGGATCTGATTCGGGAGCAGATCCGCATCGCGGCGGGACAGCCCCTGTCGGTGAAGCAGGAGGAGGTCCGCCTTCACGGCCACGCCATCGAATGCCGCATCAACGCGGAGGATCCGGCGGCGGATTTCCGCCCCGGTGCGGGCACCGTGTCCTTCCTGCATCTGCCAGGCGGCTGCGGGGTGCGGGTGGATTCCGCCCTGTATACGGGCTGTACGTTGAGTCCTTTTTACGATTCCATGATCGCCAAAGTGATTGTCCACGCGCCCACCCGCCTGGAGGCTATCCGCCGCATGCGGCGGGCGCTAGAGGAGCTAGTGGTGGAAGGGGTCGCCACTAACGCTGAGCTGGCCCATTTGATCCTGTATCACCCCGATTATATCAAAGGCGCGTACGATACCGGCTTCATCGGGCAGCATCTGGATGAACTGCTGAAGTGGAGCGCCGCCGGAAAGGAGAATCCGTGAACAATCCCTTTGAACGGCAGCGGGAACGGCTGGTTCGGTTACGGGATCAGCGCCGCCCGCCCCGGCGGGAACCGGCCGGGCAGGCGAAGGAGGAGCCATCGCCCTTTGTTGTCTGCAAGGCCTGCGGGGCGACTGTGACCCGCCGGGCTCTGGCGGATAATGCCCATGTGTGCCCGGCCTGCGGCGCTCATCACCGGATATCCGCCGCCTTCCGTCTGAAGCTGATCCTGGATCCGGGCACCTTTTCTGAGCTCAACCGCAGCGTATCCTCGGCCGATCCCCTGTCCTTTCCCGGCTATCGGGAAAAGTTGGAACAGACCCGCCAGCGCACCCGCCTGACCGAGGCGGCGTTGACGGGTACGGGGGAGATTGGAGGCCGCAAAGTGGCGGTAGGAGTGCTGGATCCGGGTTTCTTTATGGGCAGCATGAGCGCGGCGGTGGGTGAGAAGATCACCCGACTGACTGAATATGCCGAGAAAAAGCGGCTGCCGCTGATCATCTTTTCCGCCAGCGGCGGCGCGCGTATGCAGGAGGGCATCCATTCCCTGATGCAGATGGCCAAAACCAGCGCGGCCGTGGAGCGCTTCCAGCGGTCGGGTGGGCTGTTCATCTCCTGCCTGACCCACCCCACCACCGGTGGCGTCAGCGCCAGCTTTGCCAGCCTGGGAGACATCACCTTGGCGGAGCCGGGGGCGCTCATCGGCTTTGCCGGTCCCCGCGTCATCGAGCAGACCATCCGTCAGAAGTTGCCCGAGGGATTCCAGCGGGCGGAATATCTGGAGGAACATGGCTTCGTGGACCGTATCGTGCCCCGCGGGGAGCTGAGGGATACGCTGATCCTGCTCCTCAGACTCCACGAAAGGGGGAGGCGGCGGACATGATTCGAGAATTGGATGCGCAGATCGACGCGCTTGACGCCGCCATTGCGGCTTTGGAGAAACAGGAGCCGGAGGAGACGGGACAGCTGCGGCTCCGGCAGCTGCGGCGGGACCGGGAGGAACTGCTGGCTCTCTGCCGGGTGCGGACGCCGGAGGATCGGGTCTGGCTGGCCCGTCATCCCCGCCGTCCCACCGTGTCGGATTATATCGAGGCGCTGTTTGAGGACTTTTTTGAGATCAAGGGAGACCACTACGCTAGGGAGGATTCCAGTATCCTGGGAGGGATCGCTCTGTTCCACGGCGCGCCGGTCACGGTGATTGGCCACCGCAAGGGGCGGAATCTGGAAGAAAATATGCACTGCAATTTCGGGATGCCGGGACCGGAGGGTTTCCGGAAATCCCTGCGCCTGATGAAACAGGCGGAGAAATTCGGCCGCCCCGTAATCACCTTCATCGACACACCGGGGGCCTATCCCGGCGTGGAGGCGGAGGAGCGGGGTCAAAGCGAGGCCATTGCCCGCAATCTGGCGGCTATGAGTGCCCTGACCGTGCCGGTGGTGGCGGTGGTCACTGGAGAGGGAAGCAGCGGCGGCGCCCTGGCGTTGGGAGTGGCCAACACCGTGCTGATGCTGGAAAACGCCGTGTACTCCATCCTGTCGCCGGAGGGCTTTGCCAGCATCCTGTGGAAGGACGCCTCCCGCAGCGGCGAGGCGTGCCAGCTCATGGGCCTGACGGCTCCGGAGCTGCTGGAAAGCGGCATGGTGGATCAGGTGATCCCTGAGCCGGCCGGGGGCGCCCACCGCCAGCCGTCCTTTGTATACGCCCGGCTGGACAAAGCGCTGCGGCGGGAGCTGGCCCGTTTCCGGCATGTGGATGTCGCCGGGCAGCGGTATGAAAAATTCCGACGGATGGGGGCGGTGAACGAATGAACGGACTGCGGATTCTGGGGACGGGGCGCTGCCTGCCCGCCTCCGTGGTGACCAACGACGACATGAGCCTCCGGGTGGATACCAGCGACGAATGGATCGCCTCCCGCACCGGGATCCGGGAGCGCCGTTTCTGCCGGGAGGAAACCGGCGTACAGCTGGCGGCCGAGGCCGCCCGGCGGGCTATGGAGCAAGCCGGTATCACGGCGGATCAGGTGGGGCTGTGTGTGGTGGCCACCTTTACCCCCGACTATCTGACACCGTCCACGGCGTGCTTGGTCCAGCAGGCGCTGGGCCTGCCCCGGGACATTCCGGCTTTCGACCTGAACGCCGCCTGCTCCGGCTTTGTCTACGGTCTGGCGGTGATCCGCGGGATGCTGTCCAGTCTGACCCGGCCTTATGCTCTACTCATCGGCGCCGAGGTTCTTTCCCGAGTGCTGGATTTCACCGATCGGAGCACCTGCGTGCTCTTCGGGGACGGGGCAGGGGCGGCGGTGCTGGCCCGGGACGAAGGACGGCTGTTGGCGATCCGTCTGGGCGCTGACGGTCAGCGTGAGCCCCTGTACTGCCCGGGACCGGGGAGGGGGGAATCCCTCCTCCGTATGGACGGTAGGGCGGTGTTCCGCTTTGCCGTGGAGGCGGTTCCGCGCTGCATCGGAGAGCTGCTGGCCGATACAGGACTGACGCTGGATCAGGTGGACGCGGTGGTCTGTCATCAAGCCAATGCCCGGATCATCTCCCATGTGATCCGTCAGCTGAAGGCCGATCCGGCAAAGTTTTACCTGAATGTACACAAATATGGCAATACCTCCGCCGCCAGCATTCCCATCGCCTTGGATGAAATGGCCGAAGAAGGTCGCCTGAGGCCGGGAATGAAGGTGCTTTGCGTGGGGTTCGGCGCCGGCTATACCTGGGGCGGCGCCCTGCTGGAATGGTGAGGGAGAGACGTATGCGACTGAACGACATGCTGGGGACCGAGTTCCCCTTTATCCAGGGCGGAATGGCCAACATCGCCACCGGTGAGTTCTCCGCCGCCGTATCCAACGCCGGGGCTCTGGGCCTCATCGGCAGTGGTGGTATGACCACTGCCCAGCTGGAGCAGCATATCCGGCGCTGCCGAGAGTTGACGGACAGGCCCTTCGGCGTCAATATCATGCTGATGAATCCGGAGGCTGCGGCTATGGCGGAACTGGTGGCACGGGAGAAGATCCCCGTGGTCACTACCGGGGCGGGCAATCCCGCCCCTTATATGGAGATGTGGAAAAAGGCGGGCTGCCTGGTGATCCCCGTCATTCCGGGGGTGGCGCTGGCCCGCCGTCTGGAAGGGGCCGGCGCGGACGCTGTCATCGCGGAGGGGACCGAAAGCGGCGGCCACGTGGGCGAGATGACCACTATGGCGCTGGTGCCGCAGGTGGCGGACGCGGTGCGTATCCCCGTGATTGCGGCGGGAGGCATTGCGGACGGGCGGCAGTTGCTGGCAGCCTTCGCCCTGGGGGCGGTAGGCGTCCAGCTGGGGACCTGCCTGCTGGTCAGCGAGGAGTGCCCCATCCACGACAATTACAAGCAGGCAGTGCTGAAAGCCAAGGATAGCGACACCATTGTCACCGGGCGCATCGGCGGCGTGCCGGTGCGCATCCTCAAAAATGCCATGGCCCGGGAATATGTGCAGCGGGAAAAGGCGGGGGCGGACAAAATGGAGCTGGAGCAGTATACGCTGGGTTCCCTGCGCCGCGCCGTCTTCGACGGGGACGTGCACAGGGGAAGCCTGATGGCGGGCCAGGTGGCGGGCATGTGCCGGGAGATCAAGCCCCTTCGCCGCATTTTTGAAGAGCTGTACAGCGGATACCGCACCGCGCTGGAAGCTCTGAAAGAGGACTGAGGAGGGAATCGGATGAAGCTGGCGTTTCTGTATGCCGGACAGGGAAGCCAAAAGGTGGGGATGGGCCGCGACCTCTATGAAGCCTATCCGGCTTTTCGGACCGTATGGGACGACGCTGCCGTGGATTTTGATCTGAAAACCTTGTGTTGGGAGGGGCCGGAAGAGACACTCTCCCAGACTCGCTATACGCAACCGTGTATGGTGGCTTTTGCCGCCGGGATAACGGCGGTGCTGCGGGAGGAGGGGATCGTCCCCTCCCTGGCGGCGGGGCTGAGTCTCGGCGAATACTCCGCCCTGCACGCTGCCGGAGTGTGGGACGCCGCCCAAGCCGTTTCCCTGGCGTCCTTCCGCGGCCGGGCGATGGAGGAGGCGGTACGGGACCGCTCCTGCGGCATGGTTGCTGTGCTGGGCCTATCCCGGGAAGCGCTGGCAGATATTTGCCGGAGGGCTTCCTCACTGGGCGTGGCGGAGATCGCCAATTACAACTGCCCCGGCCAGCTGGTAATCGGAGGAGATGCCGCCGCGGTGGAGGAGGCCTCCCGGCTGGCCCGGGAGGCAGGCGCCCGCCGGACAGTGCCGCTGAAGGTCAGCGGACCCTTTCACACTTCCTTGATGGCCCCGGCTGGAGAGGCGCTGCGGGAACGGTTCCGGGAGGTTCATTTTAATGCCCCGGCCTTCCCGGTGGTGCACAATGCCACGGCCCGCCCGGCGCAGCAAGGCGAGGAAATCGACCAGCTGCTGATCCGCCAGGTGCAGAGCCCGGTATACTTCGAAGATTCCCTCCGGTATCTGGAGGATCAGGGCGTGGACACGGCGGTGGAAATCGGCCCGGGACGGGCCCTCAGCGCTTTTGTGAAAAAAACGGCCCCGGGGATCCGGGTTTGGGCGGTGGAGGATGTTCCTTCGCTGACGGCGGCGGTGGCCGCTCTGAAAGGAGAAGCGTCATGAGCTTGCAGGGAAAATGCGCGGTGGTCACCGGCGGCAGCCGGGGCATCGGACGGGCGGTATGCCTGGAACTGGCGGATCAGGGGGCGGACCTGCTTCTGAATTACGCTGGTAACCGGGAGGCTGCCGAGGAGACGGCGGCTCTGTGCCGGGAAAAGGGTGTTCGCGCGGAAATTCAGCAGGGAGATGTGTCCCGGGCGGAGGATTGCTCCGCCCTGTTCGGGCAGGCGGCGGAGCTCTACGGCAGGGTGGATATTCTGGTGAACAATGCGGGTATCACCCGGGACACCCTGCTCCTGCGCATGAGCGAGGAGGATTTTGACCGGGTACTGGAGGTCAACCTTCGAGGGGCCTTTCTCTGTATGAAGCAGGCCGCCCGCTTGATGGTCCGGCAGCGCAGCGGCCGCATTGTGAACATGAGCAGCGTAGTGGGCCTGCGTGGCAATGCCGGACAGGTGAACTACGCCGCCAGCAAGGCGGGACTGATCGGTATGACCAAGTCCCTGGCGCGGGAGCTAGCGGGGCGGGGCGTAACGGTGAACGCCGTGGCTCCCGGCTTTATCGGAACGGACATGACTGAAGGCCTTTCCGACGGGGTGAAGCAGGCGATACTCGCCTCCATCCCGGCAGGCCGGCTGGGGCTGCCGGAGGAGGTGGCCCGGGCAGTGGCCTTCCTGGCACAGGACGGATCGGGCTATATCACTGGTCAGGTGCTGTGCGTGGACGGCGGCATGGCGATGTGAAAGGAGGCGGCGAGATGAAAAGACGCGTAGTGGTGACCGGCATGGGCGCCCTTACCCCGGTGGGCAATAGCGTACCGGAATCCTGGGCGGCGGTTCGGCAGGGGAGATGCGGCATCGCGCCCATCACCCATTACGATACCTCCCGGCAGAAGGTGAAGCTGGCCGGTGAGGTAAAGGGCTGGGACCCGGAAACCGTCATCGACAAAAAAGAGGTGCGCCGCATGGATCGCTTCGCGCAGCTGGCCCTGGGCGCGGCTGTGGAGGCCATGGCCATGAGCGGCCTTGAGATGGAGCGGGAGGACTCCTCCCGCTGCGGGGTGCTGGTATCCAGCGGCGTGGGCGGTTTCGGAACCATGGAGTCGGAGCACACCAAGGGGGAGGAAAAGGGCTTCGACCGGGTTTCCCCCTTCTTTATCCCCATGGTCATCAGCAATATGGCGGCGGGACACATCGCTATCCGCTTCGGCTTTCGGGGTATGTGCAGCTGTCCCGTCACCGCCTGTGCATCGGGCAGCAACGCCATCGGGGACGCTTTCCGCCAGATCCGGGACGGTTACGCGGAGGTGATGCTCTGCGGCGGGGCGGAGGCCACAGTAACCCCCTTTGCCGTGGGGGGATTTACCTCCTTGAAGGCGTTGTGTACCGGTGAGGATCCCGAACGCGCCTCCATCCCCTTTGACAAGGAACGCAGCGGCTTTGTCATGGGTGAGGGAGCCGGGATTCTGGTGCTGGAGGAGTACGAGCACGCCCGCGCCCGTGGGGCGGCAATCTATGGGGAGATTGCCGGCTATGGGGCCAACTGCGACGCCTATCACATCACGGCTCCCGCTCCGGACGGCTCGGGAGCAGCGGCCTGTATGCGCGCCGCATTGGAGGATGCGGGCATCGCGCCGGAGCAAGTGGATTACATCAACGCCCACGGAACCTCTACCCCTCTTAACGACGCCTGCGAAACGGCGGCGGTTAAGGCCGCTTTCGGGGATCATGCCCGCCGGCTGATGATCAGCTCTACCAAATCCATGACCGGGCATCTTCTGGGTGCTTCGGGTGCAGTGGAGGCCATCTTTACGCTGCTGGCGGTGCGGGACGGCTTTGTTCCCGCCACCATCCACTATCGCGTGCCCGATGAGCAGTGCGATCTGGATGTAGTGCCCGGTACGGGCCGGGAAGTGCCGGTGCGTTGCGCCCTGTCCAATTCTTTGGGGTTTGGCGGTCACAACGCCACCCTGGTATTTCGGAAAACGGAGGAATGAGCCATGGAGCTGAATGCGCAGCAAATTGAGGAAATCCTGCCCCACCGGTATCCTTTTCTGTTGGTGGACCGCATTACGGAATGTGAGCCGGGACAAAAAGCGGCCGGTATCAAATGCGTCAGTGTCAATGAGCCGTATTTCTGCGGCCATTTTCCCGGCCACCCCGTGATGCCCGGCGTACTCATCATTGAGGCGCTGGCTCAGGTGGGGGCAGTGGCTCTGCTGACCCTGGAGGAATTCCGGGGAAAGATCGCGCTCTTCGGCGGTATCAAAAACGCCCGATTCCGCCGGCCGGTGCAGCCCGGGGACGTGTTGCGGCTGGAATGTGAGCTCATCCGACGCCATGGCCCGGTGGGGATCGGCAAAGCCACCGCCACCGTGGATGGACAGGTAGCGGCGACGGCGGAGCTGACCTTTGCAGTGGAAAAATAGCCGTTGCCATTCCGTCAGGTTTGCGATACAATGTGTCGGGATCGTAAGGTTTCCGATCAAACCATGTGGGAAGACCCTGGGCTCGGAGCCGTCCTTTCGGAACGGTTCCCTCTGTACCTAGGGGGGCAAACAATATGGCCGGGAAAAGTTGGCGGTCGGAGTGGCTTTCTGCTATTGCGTGGTACGATTCTTTGTATACTCATTTCAGGACAGGCAAGGAGGTCAGCGGCGTGCTGGAAACTGCTTTTTCCGAGGTATATACCAAATTCAAGCTGCATTTCTACCGTAAGGTGTTTGAACGGTGGGAATCCCGGGAGGCGACACTGACCACAGTGGAAACCTTTTGTATGGAGATCATCTATGCCCTGGACCGGCCCACGGTCAACGAGTTTGCCAGCTTTGTGCAAATTTCGCCGCCCAACGCTGCCTACAAGGTCAACAGCCTGATTCGTAAGGGGTATCTGAAAAAGGTGCAGAGCCAGGAGGACAAGCGGGAATACCGCCTGGTGCCTACCCAAAAATACTGCGACTATTACAATATCAGCTATCATTACCTCCATACGGTGATGGAGCGGATCGACAGACGCTTTTCCCCTGAAGAACAGCAGGCTCTGGAGAGTATGCTGAATATTGTTTCCCGTGAGCTGATGCCGGAGCTTCCTCCTGTGCGGGAGGAGGGGCCGGCCACGACCGATCCGGAGGTGTAAGCTAAAGAACGCCCGGCTGTCCGTAGGGACAGCCGGGCGTTCTTTAGCGTTAAGGTCAGTTCTCGTTCAGCGAGGACAGCAGTGCTGCCTTCAGCTGTTCCAGCTCGGAGAGGGAGTCTTCCTTCAGGGTGGAACGGATGGTGACCATGGGATCGAGAATCCGCATATCCTTCATCCCCTCCAGCATGCCCCGGGCCAGTTTTCCGCCGGCCGGTGCCCAGGAACCGTTCTGCAGCAATGCCACCGTGCGGTTCTGCACATTGAGCGCCTGCATGTCGTGCAACAGATTCAGGATGGAGGGATACACGCCGTTGTTATAGGTGGGGGTGGCCAGCACTAGGTGGCTGCAGCGGAAGATTTCCGCAATCAGGGTGGAAACATGCGTGCTGGAGGCGTCATAAATGGTCAGATTGCGCACCCCCGCACCGGCCAGACCAGCCGCCAGCAGGTTGACGGCGTTTTCTGTGTCACCGTACAGGGAACCATAAATTAGGGTGACGGCGCGTTCCTCCGGCTCGTACCGGCTCCATTTGTCGTATTTCTCCAGCAGATAGGCAAGGTCGCTCCGCCAGATGGGACCGTGAAGGGGGCAGATCATGCGGATGGAAAGACCGGCCAGCTTTTTCATCGCCGCCTGTACCTGGGGACCGTATTTGCCCACGATGTTGCTGTAATAGCGGCGGGCGTCCGGAAGCCAGTCGCGGTCAAAATCCAGCTCGTCATTGAAAATATTGCCGTTGAGGGCGCCGAAGCTGCCGAAGGCGTCAGCGGAGAAGAGGATGCCCTCCTGCTCCTCAAAGGTCATCATGACCTCCGGCCAATGGACCATGGGTGTCAGATAGAAATGCAGGGTGTGCCTGCCCAGATCCAGGGTATCGTTTTCCTTCACCGTCAGGGTGCGGCCCTCCAGATCCATGTCATAGAACTGACCGATGAGCTTGAGGGTCTTGTCGTTGCCCACCACCTTCAGGTTCGGGTAGCGCAGCAACAGCTCCTCAATGCTGGCACAATGATCCGGCTCCATGTGGTTGACCACCAGATAGTCCAGGGATCGGCCGTTCAGGGTGTGCAGGATATTTTCCAGGAACTGACGGGTAATGGAGGAATCCACCGTATCCATCAGCGCTGTTTTTTCGTCCAGTATCAAATAAGAATTGTACGCCACGCCCCGGGGGAGGGGAAACAGGTTCTCAAACAATGCCAGACGGCGGTCGCTCCCGCCTACCCAGACAATGGAATCGGTGATTTGACGTGTGCAGTGCATGCTATCGCCTTCCTTTTCTTTACCATTCTATGCTTAGGGCTTGCATAGCCCTCTGTCTGCTAGACTGAAATCGTCTGTTCCGATACAACCCAGAAGAGGATTATCTGTTGCTCGTGCAAAGGCTTTCCCCTCCATTTTCCCTGTTATAGGTACTTCCTCTCACGGGGAAGCCTTTCGTGAAAACGTCCTCTGTGACACGGCTACAAAAATATGTGATGGCAGCCCCACCGTCCGCGGTCCCCAGGGGATATCTGTCCACGCGATTTGTTTGTAGAATAGAAATATATCTCTGAGATTGTATATTAGTATACCACGCCTGTCTGAATTTACCAACCCTGTTGTGAAAGAATTATCAATTTAATTGCTTCCCTTTTTATCTGCAGCATTTTTCTGTAGCACTTGCCCAAACACCCAGTCGGTTAGAGGACATTGCAGAAGGAAAGGATTCCCTATATAATAGGGTCTATTCCTAAAAGTGTGGACAAAGGAGGAGAAAAAATGGAAAGGGGATCACGCTGCGCTGCACCGGGTACCGCGTTGGAGGAGGAAGAGCTCCGTCTGGAGCAGGCGGCCGCCTGTCACCGGGAGGCGGCGGAAGAGATGAAGCGGGAATTTTTTCGCGCTGGTGAACCGGTGATCAATGGGAGCGCCTTGTTTGATCAGATGGATTTTGATCCCTGGCTGGAGCACACGCGCCTCTGCAGTGATCCCCGAAAAGTCCCGGACAGTTGGTCGGTGGCCACCACCTTTTTTGCCTTTCGCCGGGCGGATCACCGGCTGCTGGGCATGATCGATGTGCGCCACAGTCTGTGCACCCCGTTTCTGTGGGAGTACGCAGGGCACATTGGCTACGCGGTACGCCCCTCAGAACGACGGAAGGGCTATGCCCGGCGGATGCTGCGGTTGGCCCTGTCCTATTGCCGGTCTCTGGGTATGACGGAGGTGCGCCTCGGCTGCTATGCCGACAACACGGCCTCTGTTCGCACCATCGAGGGATGCGGAGGGCACCGCACGGAGGAAAAGCCTTATGCTGACGGCAAGCCCATGTACCTGTATACCGTTGCACTGAACGACAGAAGAATGGAATAAACGAGGCTCGCGCAGAACCACAGCGGATGTCCGTGGATGGCGTGTGTGCGGAGCTTAGGGAAGGGAGCGGCTATTCATGTGCAATATCCAGTCCTGGATGGAGCAGCTGGCGGAGGAGCTGAAAAATGAGTTTGGTTCCCGTCTGTGGTTTCTCGGGCTGCAGGGAAGCTTTGGACGGGGAGAAGGGACGGCGGAAAGCGACATCGATGCGGTGGTGATCCTGGACCGGGTGGATCCGGAGGATTTGCAGCGGTACAGTGGGCTGCTGGACCGGCTGCCGTACAGGGAAAAGACCTGCGGTTTTGTGTGCGGGAGGACGGAGCTCCAAAACTGGGATCCCTCCGATCTGTTCTCTCTCTGTATGGACACCGTGCCGCTGATCGGCTCTCTGGAGGAACTGCGTTCCCGGATATCCTCTTCGGATATTCAGCGGGCTGTCTGGACCGGTGTCTGTACTCTCTATCATCTGTGTGCCCACAACCTGATCCATGAAAGGAACGGGGATATTCTGAGGGGATTGTACAAATCCGCCGCTTTCACCCTTCGGGCGATTGCCTATCTGAAAACAGGGCGTTACGAAAGCCGGATGGAACCGCTTGCCGCTCTTTTGCAGCCGGAAGAACGGCGGATTTTGACCTTTTCCCAGGAGCTCAGGGGCGGGAAAGGGGAGCTTCCGGCTCCGGATTTCCGCCGCTACTCCGACGTCCTGCTTTCCTGGGCAGCCGGCTGGATTGCACGAAGAGGCGGGGGAGAGGGATCCCAATAACAGCCATCGTGCAGGGATTCGAATCCCATTGGGATTGAGCAATAAAAAGGGGCACTTTCTCCCTTATTGATAAAAGCGCCGGAGGAACGAAAAAGCCTCCGGCGCTTTGCACTTCTGTACGGCGGATTTCACGGGATTCTCCTCTGCTGTCTGCGGTCCTCGGCATTGTCTGTATAGAAGGCTCTTTTTGCCGCATACATCTTTTTTTCAGCTGTCTTAATCAGGTCGGTTATGGAGAAATCACCGGTTATCCACTCAACCCCCACGGAGACGTGGATTTTTTCCCTCTCCAATGTGTCTGTCAGCTCCCGGCAAAGGCGCTCCACCTCTTCTTTTTCTATATCCGGAGAAAATACCAGGAATTCGTCTCCGCCGATCCGGTACGTGTGTTGTTCGCCGAAACATTTGAGCAGCTGGTTCGCCACGGCACACAGCATCCGGTCTCCGGCTTCGTGGCCTTCGGTATTGTTCAGCTCGTGCAGGCCGTTGACGTCTACATAAATACAGGAAAGCGAATGCCGGTAAATCTGCCGGAGCTCCTGAAGGTCCCGCTCATACCGGTTTCTGTTCTGCAGACCAGTCAGGCTGTCCTTTTCGCTCTGCTCCTTTAGCGTATTGTACAGGAACAGGTTATGGAAAAACATACTGAAGCTGAAGCTGACGCTTTTCAAGGCCAGGGTGCTCATCTGGCGGTGGCCCTGGTTATAGGATACCAGGATTCCGCACAAGGTGCCGTCCACGTCGGTCACAGGTACGGCGAGCAGATTTTTGACCCCGTCCGGAGGCATACCGGGGAGTTTGGCTTTCAACACATCCGCACTTTCGGCCTCAAGTTCACTGTTTCCCAGCGAAAAATAGGTTTTCAGCCCGTCGATCAGGCGTCTGTCATCCCGGTCTGATTGCGGCAGACGGTTCCCCGGCTCGTTCCACACAAAGGAGACGTTTTCCTGGAGATTCGTCGACCAAAGAGAGACTCTCTGTGCTGAGGTGATATAGCCGATTTTTTCCAGTGCCAGATCGATATTATCCCGCTTTTCATGGGCGTTGAACAGCAGCTTTTCCACCTCATAGATATAGTTGAGGGAATCCAGCTGACGCTGCTTTTCATTGGCCTCATGCCGGCTGTAGTGCAGTATCCACAGGAAATACAGGAGGAAACACACAATCTCAAATACGAGGAAGCCGATCAAAATGCGCCGGGTATTGTTCACGCTGCTGAATACCACATTTTCCGGCACGGAAACTGCGATGCGCCAATTGTTGATCTGCAGCGGCTCGTAATAGAAATAGAGGTATTTCCCGGTGGTCTCCGACACAAATACGACATAGTTTCGCTCGCCGTCGCTCAGCCCCTGTTTCAGCTGTTCATGATTGTAGCCCGGAGCCATCTTTCTTTCACCGAGAGACCAGATATTTCCCAAATCCTTATGCCAGGTGTCCATCAGAAATTCCCCGTTGTTTCCGTCGATTATGTAAACGGCTCCCTGGCCGCCATAGGCAAAGGCTTTCATCTTTTCCGACAGGGAAGGCAGGTCGATGGTGCAGAACAGCATGGCAATCGTTTCGCCGTTTTTGATCACCGGCGCATAATGGCGGATGACATAGCGCCCCGCCTCATCCGTTTCGCGGTCGGAAATATGCGTTCCCAGCGCCGCCTCCTGTTCAAACGAAAGCCCGTTTTGTCCGGCGGGCTGCCGGCCTTCTGCGGTGAGGATACTGTTGTCCGGCAGCAGAATGGCCAGATGGGTGATTCCTTCGGTCATGGAAGAAGAATCCAGCGCCTCCCAAAACTCAGGATCGGACAGATCCCCGGCCTCGGCGGCTAAAGCGGCCATAACCTCTAGCTTTTCCGCATCGCTTACCGTATTGCGTTCAATGCTTCGTGCCAATTTGCCCGTTTCCTCATACAGCCGGTCGAAGCACTCGCCCTCCTCAAACTGGCTGATCCAGCGGAGTGCCAATAAGGAGACGCTCACCATCAGCACCATCAATATGACAGTTACCACTAACGAATGTCTCCTGTACTTGTTTCTGGCTGTCATCCTCATGTCATGCAACCCTCTTCTTATGGTCATGCGGCCGAGCGTTAACCACAGCTTTTTGTACATCGAATGATAGGATGAACAAGGTGTCGCAACGCTTATTTGCGGTGCGCCTGATGTTTGCCGCTTTGATCCGGCACACGCTTTCAGAATGATGGATATCCTGTGAGGATCTCAACACTAGTATACATGTTCTCTGGTAAAATTAAAATACCGTTCATGGCAAAAAGAAGAAAAGAAGAGGACATTGCGGACCCGATTCCCGCCACTGTTTTCAAAGCATCGAAGGGTTTGTGAAAAGGGGCATTCTGTGATATAATGCGATCAGTTGTCCGAACAGGGGCCATTTGGCACTGGACGGGAATTGATCTGAAAAAATGGAGATAAGAATATGAACGTATCAAAAGAGCTGGAGCAGGTGCTGTTGCAGGTGCAGAAGCCTGCGCGGTATACAGGGGGCGAGCTCAATTCGGTGGTAAAGGACCCCGCCGGCGTCAGGATTCGGTTTGCCTTCTGTTTTCCCGATTTGTACGAGGTGGGCATGTCCCATCTGGGAATGAAGATTCTGTACGGCCTGTTTAATGAACAGGAGGATGTCTGGTGCGAGCGGGTATTTGCACCGGATACGGATATGGAGGCCCTTATGCGGGAGCGGGGGATTCCGCTGTTCGGCCTAGAGAGCCGGGACCCTATCCGGGAATTTGACTTTGTGGGCTTTACCCTGCAGTATGAGCTGAGCTATACCGGCGTGCTCAACATGCTGGATCTGGCAGGGATCCCGCTCCACGCCGCCGAACGGGGAGATGATTGTCCGCTGGTGGTGGGCGGGGGGCCCTGTGTCTGCAATCCGGAGCCGCTGGCGGACTTTTTTGACCTCTTTACTCTGGGGGAAGGGGAGGAGGTCAACCTGGAACTCTTTGACCTCTACCGCCGGCATAAGCAGAAGGGGTTCCGCCGGGCGGAATTCCTGCGCCAGGCCGCCCGGATAGAAGGGGTGTATGTCCCCTCCCTGTATGAGGTGTCCTACCGCGAGGACGGGACGGTAGCTTCCGTAACCGCCCGGGACGGTGCGCCCCAACGGGTGCGTAAGCGCATTCTGGTGGATATGGATGCCGCCTATTACCCGGAAAAGGTGGTTGTACCCTTCATTGACATTGTGCACGACCGGGCGATGAGTGAAATTTTCCGCGGTTGTATCCGGGGTTGCCGGTTCTGCCAGGCCGGGTTTATCTACCGGCCGGTTCGGGAAAAATCCGTGGATACCATCGACCGTCAAAGCCGCGCACTCTGCGAAAGCACGGGATATGAAGAATTTTCCCTTTCCTCGCTGTCCACCAGCGACTATACCGGGCTGAGTGAGCTGCTGCCCCGGCTGCTGGACTGGGCGGAGCCGGAGCACACCAATATCTCTCTGCCGTCGCTGCGTGTGGACGGTTTTTCCGAGGAACTGGCAGCCCGCCTCAACGTGCTTCGCCGCAGCGGTTTGACCTTTGCTCCGGAGGCAGGCACACAGCGTCTCCGAGACGCCATCAACAAAAACCTGAGCGAAGAGGAGATACTGGATACGGCGCGCAAGGCCTTCGCTGGGGGCTGGACCACCGTCAAACTGTATTTTATGATGGGGTTGCCCACCGAAACGCTGGAGGATGTGGCGGGTATCGCCGCACTGGGGCAGAAGATCGTGGACTGTTACTATGCCAATCCCAACAAGCCCAAGGGAAAGTCGGTTACGGTATCGATCAGTGTTTCCTGCTTTGTCCCCAAGCCGTTTACCCCTTTCCAGTGGGAGCCTCAGGACACCGCAGAGCAGCTTAAGGAAAAGCAGGCCCATCTGCGCGCGTCGCTGACCACCCGAAAGATTTCCCTGAGCTGGCATGATGCCGATGTGAGCTTCCTGGAAGGGGTGCTGGCTCGGGGCGACCGGCGGCTGGGCCCCGTTATCGAGGGCGCCTGGCGCCGTGGCTGCAAGCTGGATTCCTGGTCCCAGTATTTTTCCCTTGCGGCGTGGATGGAGGCACTGGAGGAGGCGGGGCTGGATCCGGCCTTCTATGCCAACCGCCGCCGTTCCTTTGAAGAGGTATTTCCCTGGGACCATCTGGATTACGGCGTTACCAAAGGTTTCTTGATGCGCGAGAATGAAAAAGCTTATCAGAGCCGGACAACGCCGCATTGCCGACAGCAGTGTTCCGGCTGTGGGGCGTCGGTCTGGAAGGGAGGCGTTTGTTTTGAGAAACGTGCGGATTCGATTCAGTAAGACAGGGCGGGCTCGGTATATTTCTCATTTGGACCTGAGCCGGGTGATGCAGCGTTCGCTCCGGCGGGCGGGCATTCCCCTGTGGTATACGGAGGGGTTCAACCGCCATCCGTACGTCACTTTTGCCGCCCCGCTGTCTTTGGGCTTTGAAGGGCTGCAGGAAACCATGGATATCCGTCTGGAGCAGGAGATGGCCGACGAAGAGTTGGTGTGCCGCTTGAGAGAGGCTTCTCCCGAGGGGATCACCATTTTGTCAGCTGCCGATGCAGTGCATAAGCCGGGGGAGATCGCTTCCGCCCGGTATCGGCTGATTTTCCCCGGAGAAAGGGAGACAATGCGGCACTTTTTGGATCAGGAAACGATTCCGGCGGAAAAGAAAACCAAAAAGGGGACGATGAAAACTCTGGATCTGAAACCGGCCCTGCTGGAAAGGGAGATAAAGGAGCTTCCGGGGCAGACGGAGCTGACCCTGCTGCTTCCCTGTTCCAGCAGCGACACCGTCAATCCCCTGTTGATTTGGGGGGCCTATGGTCGTTTTATCGGCCGGGAAATACCCTCGCCGCAGGTTACCCGGATGGATGTGTATACGGCGGATGGCAAGCCCTTTTGCTGAGCTTCGGCAGACGGGAAACGCCACGGTAAAATACCAAACAAAAAATGTATTTTCAGGGTTGACAAACAGGACGGGCTGTGGTAAATTATATTGCGTCGCCGGTGAGCCATAGTGCTTCGACGGTACAATAATAGGGGGGTATAGCTCAGCTGGGAGAGCGCTTGAATGGCATTCAAGAGGTCAGCGGTTCGATCCCGCTTATCTCCACCAATCAGAACCCGCATGATTACTGGAAAATCCAGTGTTCATGCGGGTTCTTGTGTTGCTTGGAATATTATGGAATTCCCAGTTTTCTTCCGTTTTTTCTCCCTTTATTCCGTGCGTTACTACGGGGTTACTACGTGTTTTTCGAGAGGATGCACGTTGAAATACTGCGGTTTAGGATAATTTTTCAATGGCGGCTCTTAGGGTGTCAATATCCTGGTGTATATAGGTATTAGCAGTCATGTCGTAATCTTCATGTCCTGCTAGGGCCTGGATATCTTCCACTCTCGCCCCTGCTGCGGATAAGCGCGTAGCGAAGGTATGGCGGGTAGCATGAGGAGTGAGGCGGCGGACACCGATAGCCTCAAGCGCGGGGTAATAGCATTGACGGCGAAATGAATCTGCTGTGTACGGGGCTCCGTCATCGGTGCAAATAATTGTTTTTCCGTTCTTGGCCAGCCAGGAGGCCAAATATGGCCGGATTGCTGGGTGGACGGGTACAACCCTGCCTTTCCCGGCTTCTGTCTTTTTGCCCCCTTTAAGGGCGTTTAAAGCCGAATCATAGCTAAAAGGAGTCAGCTCCAAAAATTCCGATATGCGGAAGCCAGTATAACACATCATGAGAATAACATCAGCGAAAGGGATATTCCCGGCTGCTTTGCGGATCTTTTGTAGTTCCAAATCCGTGAAGCAGTCTTTTTTTGTTTTCTCCTGCTTGGGGAGGACAAGAAACTTTGCATAGTTTTTGATCGCAATATCGTTTTGCAGGGCATAATCAAACAGCTGGGTAAGCAAGGCCTTAATTTTGGATAAGGTGGAATGGGACATGGGGGGCAGCTCTACCGGATTCCCTTTTTTATCTGTCCCCGGCCGGGGGTTACTGTACCGGTCCAGGATCGTTTGCATCTGCGCAGTCCGTATATCGCGGACCTTCGTTTTGTACAGCGGTTCTAATTTTACCCAGCAGGCGTCGTAATTGTCCTGTGTCTGTTTTGAGATAGAGCGATAGGCTATTGGTTCCCATTCTTCGTGAAGTTCTTCTAGCGTGATATTTAGCTTAGTGGTTGGCGCTCTACGGTAGTTTTCCAAAGCGTCTTTTGCCTCTTGCGCCGTTGCATAATAGCCAATGATCTGCTGATTGGTGGTATACCTTTTGCTTTCATCGTCGCGCTGGGTGGTGGCCGGAGCGGATGCCACCCATGGGCGACGCTTTAGATCTTTACGTTTGTATACTGATCCCGCCCCATTTTCTCGTTTTATTGCTTTTCTGGGCATGTGTAATCCCCTTTCCATATTTATTTCAACCCATGATCTTGTATAGAATTCGCAAATCCAGCATTTTCCACAAATCTGAATGTGAAAATTTTACTCGATGGAATATTTTTCCTTGTTATTCTACCATTTAATGCTTTATAATTGACACATAAGGTCATGCAATGTAAACTTTAGTGCGCGTTTTGTAAATGGCTATGCTCAAAGCACGATGATCATCCGGGCGGCGCGTAATATATTACGGTTGATTTTTTGATGCGGCGAGAGTATAATAGAGCAAAATCAAACAAATGTTCTAAATTGTGCGGATTATTAGACATTTGAAATAAAAAATAAGCGGGAGGGGCAAGTGCAGTGACAAATATAGAAAAATTGGCTAGGTATATACATAAACAAAATATTGCGTCGTCAAAGTTTATTGCTATTATCGAAATAAGCGTTAAACATATCAATAACACCGATACAAAATCTCAACTGATCGTCAGTCAAGTCGCCTCCAGGTTCGATATACCCGCTTCGCACAAATAAATTTGTGAGCTCCTCTATTATATTTTGTACAGAAGCCTCTTCATCCGAATTGTCGGAAGAAGAGGTTTTTTCTATGCCCAAAAGATAATCGGCGTCAATATCTAGTATTTCAATTATTTTTTTTATTTTAAATACATCCGGTTCGCGGTTTCCTTTCTCGTACCCGGCTAAAGTAGATTTTGCAATGCCAAGTTCATTGGCAAGTTGTTCTTGGGTCAAATGTTTTTTATTTCGAGCTTCTTTCAATCTATCACCGAAAGTCACAACATCATCTCCTTATACTCAGATTATATGCGCACAAACATAGCAAGTCAACAGAAAAGTTTGCATAACGAAAACAAAAAGGCTAAAAAGGGGTTGACAAGTTTGCAATATGCGAGTATATTTATTTTGTAAGGACGCGAAACGCAAACAAAAGGAGGATGCTTTATGTTCCGAAACCTTGAAGCAGAACAAAAGAGATACGGAATGACAAATTCACAAGTAGCCGAGCAATTAGGTGTATCACGTGCCACATACGAGGCAAAAAAGAAAAACGGGATGTTTACTAGGCCTCAAATAGTGAAACTGATGGAAATTTTCCATTGTGAATTTAATTATCTATTTGAGCAAAGCGAAAAGCCGAATTATCCAAACCAACACAGCGCATAAGAAAAGCCCGCTCGTGAGAGCGGGCGGGCTGTCCGATAAGTTTACGTGGCAACGAAATTACACGTAGTACGGATTCGGTTTTCCTAGCAAAGCGATCAAATCGATAATCCATCCAATGACGAACAAGCCACCAGTGAAGATGTACAAAATACCCATGCCGATTTTGCCTTCGTAGAATTTGTGAGCCCCCACCACGCCGAGAAACAGGCAAAGAAGAAAAGCAACCCACTTATTTTTCTCTCTACCTAACATTTGTGGGTTCATGTTCGTATTAGCATTGGTGTTTGTGTTGTTGATAATAATGGTAGGTTGAGCATTGGTCTGATCGGGTCGCGGTTGAGTAGCAACAGCTTGTGCCGGGGCCGAACCAGATACGGCAGCTCCGCAATCGGGACAAAAGTTTCCAGTGACTTCTTTTCCGCAATTTTGGCAGTACATACCCTCACTCCTTAAATAAGGTTCAGTTATTTCTGAATAGGGAGCTTTACCTCTACTTTATCTCCAACAACGGCTTTGAACTCAACATAATAATCGCCATCGCCGGTGTAGAGGACGTGGAAGAAAGTATTCTGAGTTGCACCGGAACGCATGTCCCCAGCGGAATATACGTCGTTGTCGAAATAGGTAGATACCATATCAAGTTTTGTACCGTCAGGACCATAGAGAGAATAGTAGAACATATTCAGTCCATGGGTCTCAGCGGACGTGTTCTTGATAGTTACAGGGATTTCAATGACATCAGCCCCGTTGTGATCGCTGAACTCATTGTCCAGTTTAACCCAGTTGATCTGATCGCTAAAGGTAATTTCCAGATCGTCAAAAGTAATGGTGTCGCCGTAAGTGGCCTCGCTCTTTTCCGCCGTCGTAGTGGTGGTTGTAGACTTAGAGCTATTGCTACCTCCCGATCCACCGTCATAATCGGAAGACGATGGAACAGAACATGCACACAGAGACAAAGCAATTACCCCGGACATGGCCGCAATGAGAAACTTTTTCATGATGCACCTCCACAAAAATTTATTACATTATAACAGCTTGTGGAAGGTAGTGCAAGAAAAACACGAAAATAAACGATCAATGTCGAGCGGGATCGTCCGATCTACCACACAAATAGTCGAGCGACACGTCAAAATAGTCCGCAAGGGCAATGAGAACGTCAGCCGATGCAGCCCTATTTCCGCTTTCCATCATGCTTACAGCAGACTTCCCGACCCCCAAAACATCTGCTATTGCCTGTTGGGATACGGCGCGGCTGTTTCTCAGGGAGGCCAGCCGTTCGCCGAAACGCTTTTTGTCAAACATAAAATGCCCCCTTGACAGTTCACGCATAGTGAACTATACTTAGGGTAGTTCACTCAAAGTGAACGGTCAAGAGAAAGGAGGAAAGATGGAATTGGCCTTACGGCAAGAACGAATAGAAAAAGGATGGTCGCAGTCTTACGTGGCCGAAAAAATAGGCACATCAAAGGCCACTGTTCAAATGCTGGAAACTGGAAAGCGCAAGCCATCCTATGATGTTCTTGTCAAACTCTTGGACCTATTCAACTATGATGACCCCCGCAAACTGTTCGGCGCGGCAACGCCGGACAACACAAAAAGGCCTGACGGCAATCAGGCAGAATAGTGACAAGCTCAGTATACACGCACATCTAACGGATGTCAAAAGCCCGCTCATAGGAGCGGGAGAGAGGAGGAACAATTCCATGGAACAAATAGTCCTTTACATCATTCGTGAGCTATTACAAATTGCGTTGATTGTTGCGCTAACGTTACAGATTCGGGAATCCATACGTAACGCCGGGAAAATGGACAGGCTGGAACGGGATGTAACCATGCTCAAAGCGGAAGTTGAAATTATGAAACAACAAAGGAGCAAAAATCATGAATGAATTTAAGACGGCAGACGATATATTACAATACTTAAAAAAATACCCTATTTTTCAGGAATTCTTTGTTGCTGTTTGTAAATTAAAGGTGGAGTTTTCGTCGAATAAATTAACGTTATTGCTTGAAGCCTTAGATCATTTCAATAGGATGTATGGAGTGGAAACGATTACTTATTTGAAAGATATTGTGATCTGTGAAAAAGTGTTGCCTTGTAAAAATCCAGTATACAGAAAAAACAAAGAAGCCGAACTACAAAGAAAAATATGCAGAAACTTTAATCGAATATTTCCCGAATTTACTTTAATCGGCAATGAAATTCCCGTAAAAGGTATAGGACGTATAGACATACTGGCGAAGGATCGGTTGACTAATAAACACGTAATAATTGAACTCAAAGTAGATGGTAAAAATCCCACGCAACAATTACTTTCATACTCTCACGCATTTTTCGAACCAATTTTAATTGGTATTTCAGATGTTCAATTTGGAAAAGAAAAAATGAGAAAAGGCATAAAATACCTAACTTATACAGATATTGGGGTGACATAAGACAAAGACCGAATTAGCACAAAAAGGCCAGCATAAATCCATCCATAGTTAAAAAAGAGGAGGTGAAAACATGACCGAACAGGAACTATTATCCCTGCCAAAAGTAGGACCTGAAGAGGCGTCGGATTTTTTGGGCGGCGACCCATCGGCGCAATACATACGCTTATGGTGCCAGGACGGCGATTGTCCTTTCGGAGCCGCTGTGCGGATGTCTCCGCACAGGTGGAATTACACCATTAACCGGCAGCGGTTAATCCGATATCGGAGGGGAGAGCTACCGATGTCCACTCCGGTAGATATTGCCCAGCTGTTGGACATGCTGGTCGGGCAAAGAAAGGAAGTGAGTTGAAATGTCAGGAGCACTAATCGCGATAGGCCTAATACTAGCGTGGATATCGACCTGCCTAGTAAACGCGCCGCTGTCGGTGATCGCCCTGGTGGGCGGGACAGGCGTGGCGCTGATGGTGGGAGGGTACATAGTAAAGAAGAAAGGGGAATGGCCGGATGGACAATGAGAAAATGGCAGACAAGCTGCGTGAGCTAAGTATCCCGATCCATAGGCTGCTTTGGACAGATGGCGATCCGCATTGTACGGTGATAATTACTCAGGATGGCGTTCGGCTCCTTCGCGATGAATTCGAAGTGCCAATGGAGTTCAATCCGCTTACAGATGAACTAAAAAATATATCAACGAAGGATTTAATTAGGGAACTGGAAGACCGTGAC
>CAJFNR010000003.1 GCA_904395335.1 Candidatus Avimonas narfae
CGAGAAGTTCCAGAAGCTAGACCAAGTGGCGGAGAACGTGGAAGAAATCAAGGCCAAAGTCACCGCTTTGGAGGCCGTCACTCGGGACAACACCTCGCAGATTAAAGAGCTGCGTATAGCGAAGTAAAAAGGCCGCTGTCCTTTGTGGATGGCGTGGGTTGAAATGGCACTAACATCCTGGTGGACTTTGATCGGCGGGTGTCTCCATCCGTAAGGACTGTGTGGATAATGGTTCGACGGAAATTTCGTCTGGACCTAGTCTCAGCCGTGAGGCTGATGTAGGGCAAAGAAGATAACCGAATACACCCTTCTGAACGGTGGCAAGCGGCGGTCTATCCCAAGATTCCCGAAGCCCTAAGAAGGCTACAAAAGGCAACAAATAGAGCGGGTAAGCCTCTCCTGTGTGGGATTGGCTGCCCGCTCTTTTGAATTTCCGTTTCTAAACATTTTCGCTTTTTTATGGGGGCACGTGGTATCCGCCACGGCCCTTTTTATGCGGCCCAACACCCGGGGGCTTTGGCTTTAAGCCCTAACCGCTGCGCCCTCCCGCTCGGCCTGTTTGCGTAATGAGCATTCCACACAGAATACGCGGGTATCGCGGAAATCAAACTCCGGATCGGCCTGCATCCGCCCTCACAAGTCCAAAAGCCCGTGAGTCCTTGATAAATCAAGGATTCACGGGCTTTTTATTTTCCCATCTGTCCACGCGCCGGTAAAAATAGATGGCTTCGTTTGAAAAGGCAGGAAGGTTTCTTTCCGAAATGCAAAAACACTTGGTCTGACAAAGCAATAGTATGGAGAACGGAATCCATAAAGCTGTTCTGCATGCGTTGTCATTTTTCTAAAATGCCGGCGGCGGTTTTGGTCGTACCTGGGACAGTTGAAACCCCTATGACATGGACACCAATAGAAATACCTGGGGAAAAAGGGGGCGGGCCTTGCTCCACAACTGTCTCCAGCTTCTTTGCTGAACAAGCACACCAGAAGCGGCAGGGGTGCATAGTATAGGTATGGCACAGCACCCCATAAAGAGGAGGAGACCACATGTATCCAAGCAACCGATATGCCGCTAATTCTTTAGAACTACACCTATTTTTTGCCCGAATCATGAAAGAACACGCGCTATTCCTTGCAGCAGGCTTTACGCCTGTGAATACCGCTTTCGCCAAAGCGGCAATTGCACTACAAAGCGGAGTTTGAAGCGCTGCTCAGCCGTACCGTTGCCCTCAGCAACGAGGTGGTAGGCTGCGATGTTCTGAACTCCGGCGAAATTGTCACCCCCTTCACGGCCGCCGCTGAACAGCAGACCGAGTGCTTTACCGGCATACCCATAAATAAAGGCATCACTGCGCGCGAAAAACTTCTGCGCCCTGCCATCTGTGAAAGCGCCAATCCCCGGATGAACCGGCAGGTACAGCAGATCAACCAGACGGCGCTGCGGCTGCTGAATGGGCTGATTGATCTAAAAGAACGGATACTGTCCAACGTATTGAGCTGCCGCATGTTTACAATGAATTACCCGCTGCTTTTGGAGCATATCCTCCGGGAAGCAAAGCTATACCGGGAGTATGTATGCTGTCTGGAAAACGATGGGGATCTGGATCCTCAGGCGATGGGAAGAATGGAACAGTTCTGGAACCAGATCATGATGGAGCACGCGCTGTTTATCCGCGGCCTGCTGGATCCGTCGGAGAACGAACTGATAGAAACCGCCGACTCCTTTGCAAACGATTTCAACACCCTGCTGGCACGCGCGCGGGTGGTCCAGGATAAGACCATCGTACGGAAAGAATCCCTGCTTGAAACTCAGCAGTTTCGGGATTTTAAAGAAGCAGGCGTCAAGGGAATTGAGGAGTGCAGAATACGCTCCATCATCCTTCCCTTATTGGCCGATCACGTCCTGCGCGAGGCCAACCACTATATCCGGCTGTTGTGCGAATAATTTAGGGGAGCGCCCGCTTCATTTCCATTGTTTTGATGGAATATCTTTTCCCTTTCTCCCGCCCGGATGGTCCAAGTTCTCAAACCATCCCCTTCTTTTACTCCAACCGGATTTTCCACAGCATAATCTGAAAAATGTCTTTTTATCGTCTTCGGATACACCTGCGGTGAGCCAATTGCGCACCGAAGGTGTTTTTATTTTAAGTCGGGTGTTATTTCCCTATTATTAACGACAATGGTCCGTCACTGGCGGAACTCGCCCTGTTTTTGTTCATACGATTTTGCGGTTATCCCCGGCGAGATATTCCATCCGACAATTTTGCTGGCGGACTTTATTGCCATTGATCTTGATTTACCAACCACAGTAACGTATAATGTTCGTGATTCTTCATAATTTTGTTGGGGGGTTGAAGGAAAAAATGGAGAACACGATTCAGATTATGATTACGATGGCTGTTTATATGGCAGCGGTAATCGTGATCGGTGTTGCATTCGCGAGGAAGGCGAATAAGAGCTCCGAAGCATATTTTATCGGCGGACGGTCGTTGGGACCATGGGTCACGGCTATGAGCGCAGAGGCGTCAGACATGTCGGGATGGCTGCTGATGGGGCTGCCGGGGCTTGCTTATTGGTGTGGTATCGCGGACGCCACATGGACAGCTATCGGCCTGGCGGCGGGAACATACATCAATTGGCTCATCACCTCAAAAAGACTGCGCCGGTACAGCGAAAAAGCCGGAAATGCCATCACACTGCCGGATTTCTTCTCGAACCGTTTCCATGAAAAGAAAAAGGTCGTTATGACCATTGCGGCTCTTTTTATCCTTATCTTTTTTACGGTATATGCGGCCAGCTGCCTGGTGACCTGCGGGAAATTGTTTTCCACGTTATTTGGCTTTGATTATATCCCCATGATGATCATCGGCGCTGTTTTTGTTCTTGTCTATACGATCATCGGAGGGTTTTTGGCGGAAAGTGTTTCGGATTTCATGCAGGCTATTGTCATGATCGTTGCGCTTATCGTTATCGTGGTGACGGGCACCGTGGCGGCCGGCGGCTTGGGAGCTGTCGTCTCCAATGCCGAATCCATCCCGGGATTCCTTGAATTTTTCGGGATTGCCACACCGACCACAGTTGACGGGGTCCAGCAGGTGGTGAACGGCGAGCCGCAGTTCGGGGCCGCCGGGACCTATGGGTTCCTCAATGTTCTTTCTGCCGTGGCATGGGGTCTTGGATATTTCGGCATGCCGCAGGTCCTTCTTCGGTTTATGGCCATCCGCAGCGAGCACGAGCTCACCCGCTCCCGGCGTATTGCGACGGTATGGGTGGTGATATCCCTCACCGTGGCTGTGTTTATCGGCGTTGTCGGACGGACGCTGTATCCTGTTGCACTGACCACCGCGTCCTCGGCGGAAAACATTTTCATACTGCTCTCCACAAATTTGCTGCCGCCTCTGCTGGCTGGGCTGGTGATGGCCGGTATCCTTGCCGCTACGATCAGCTCTTCCGATTCGTATCTGCTTATTGCCGCATCCTCATTCTCAAAAAATATCTATCAGGGCCTTCTGCATCGGAAAGCCACTGACAAGCAGGTCATGCTTATTTCGCGCATCACGCTTCTCGTTATCACGGTTGTTGCCATCTTTATCGCTCTGGACGAAAATAGTGTCATCTTTACCATTGTCAGTTTTGCGTGGGCGGGCTTCGGCGCGACCTTCGGCCCGCTGATGCTCCTGAGCCTGTTCTGGAAACGGATAAACCGCGCCGGAGCCATCGCAGGCATGCTGGGCGGCGGCGGTATGGTATTCGTTTGGAATCTTCTCATCCGTCCGCTGGGCGGCATATGGGATATCTATGAGCTCTTGCCCGCGTTCCTTTTCTCCTGCCTGTGTATCGTAGTGGTTTCCCTGCTGACGGCTCCTCCCTCCGAGGAGATTCAGAAGGAATTCGACGACGTCCGCACCGAAGCCTGACCATCGGCTTTTGGCCGTTCGTGCGGCGGCCTTTATAGAAGACAAAAGGTAAAGAACACGCCGCCTGCGTCTGTACAGGCGGCGTGCTCTTTTTCCGGCTTTTCGACAAGCCCATCAAAATTTAAGGGTAGTCAAATGTTGCGCGGATTGACTTTAACCTTATTTCCCTGCTAAGCACTCTCCCTGCCGCAGAAATTCCCGTGTCTGACGCTTTCAAACCATGACTGGTTATACTCTTCAGCGGATGGGCGGGTGCTTGTGCGTTTCATCTCGGCTCAGGTGGAATCCGAAGATACCCCCCAAAAGCTCTGCAGCCCTGATAAATCCCCGTTTCAGCCCTTTCGCCGCCTATGACCGAGGGCTTCGCTGACCTCCACCTGTCGCTGGTAGGTTTCCAGGCGCGACGCCTGTAGGTGTAGCTCCGCCGCCGTGTGGATATAGGGATCGAACTGACGGTGCAGTGTAAGCTGGTGGGCCACTGGAAGTGTGAGGAAGAACGACCTGGCGCTGTCGCTGCCCTGCAGCAGGGATTGCAGATTGTCATAGCGCATACGGAATCACCTCGTCCATAGCGTGGGGAGTCCGCGTAAAAATATACCGCCGGCCCCTTTTAAGGCCAGCGGTAGTTTTATCCAGTTTGGAGCAGTGGCGGAAGGTTATTCTTCCGGCTGCGGCACAGCGTCGCTGCGGTGAATGCCGGTAATGGAATATTCCACCCATTCCGCCACATTGACCGCATGATCGCCGATACGTTCCAGATACTTGGCAATCATAAGCAGATCAAGATACAGCTCGCCGTTGCCGCCGTCGGCGGAAACCAGCTGAACTAGCTCCTTGCGCACACGGACAAACAGATTGTCCACCACGTCGTCGTATTTCATGACAGCCCGTGCCAGCTCGAGATCCTTTTTGACAAAGGAATCCACGCTGTCGATGACCATCTTGATGGCGGCTTCCGCCATATCCTTGATATGCACCTTGCTTTGGGCGTTGCTCCCCTTCATAAAAGAGGCGATTTCCGCAATATCCGCCGCCTGATCGCCGATGCGCTCCATGTCCGAGATCATCTTCAGCGCCGCGGAGATTTCCCGCAGGTCACGCGCCACCGGCTGCTGCTGCAACAGCAGCCGCAGGCACAGGGTTTCGATCTCGTGTTCCTTCTGGTCGATTTCCTCCTCAATGTGCGAGGCTTTTTGCGTGAGGGCGATATCCTCCTCCAGCAGGGATTTGACCGAGACGGAGATGGCCTCCTCGCACAGGGCTCCCATGGTGATGAGCTCCACATGCATCTTTTCCAGCTGTTCGTCGAAATGGTTGCGCATTATCCGAACCTCCCGGTGATGTAATCTTCGGTGCGGTGGTCCTTCGGCATGGAAAAGATCTGCTCGGTCTCGCCGAATTCCACCATGTCACCCAGCAGGAAAAAGGCCGTCTTATCCGAGATCCGGGCCGCCTGCTGCATGTTGTGGGTCACGATGATGATGGTGTATTTTTTCTTGAGCTCCATGGCCAGATCCTCAATTTTGGAGGTGGAGATGGGATCCAGGGCGGAGGTGGGCTCGTCCATCAGCAGCACCTCCGGCTCCACAGCCAGGGCGCGAGCGATACAGAGTCTCTGCTGCTGCCCGCCGGACATACCCAGCGCGCTTTTTTTCAACCGGTCTTTGGTTTCCTCCCAGATAGCGGCGCTGCGCAGGGATTTTTCCACGATTTCGTCCAGCTTGATCTTGGAGCGGATGCCGTGGGTGCGGGGGCCGAAGGCCACATTGTCATAAATGCTCATGGGGAAAGGATTGGGCTTCTGAAACACCATCCCCACCCGCTTGCGCAGATGGTTGACGTCCATATCCCCGTAAATATCCTCACCGTCCAGCCGGACGCTGCCGCTGATGCGGCAGCCCTCCACCAGGTCGTTCATGCGGTTGAGTGTTTTCAGCAGGGTGGATTTTCCGCAGCCGGACGGACCGATCATAGCGGTGATTTCGTTGGCGGGCATGTTCAGGTTGATGGATTTCAGAGCCTGGAAATCCCCATACCACAGATCCAGGTTTTCAATCGTAAATTTATCCATTTGCGTCCCTCGTTCCTACTTTTTTGGCAACGAAGCCAGAAAGGGCGTTGATCCCCACCACCAGGATGAGCAGCACCACCGCGGTGGCGTAGGCCTCTTTTCCGTTGAGCCCCTCGTTCCACAGGGCATACATATGTACCGACAGGGTACGGCCGGAACCCATAAGTGAATCCGGTATGCCCGTGACGGTTCCGGAGGTGTAGATCAGTGCCGCCGTCTCCCCCACAATGCGGCCGATGGCCAAAATGATCCCGGCCAGGATCCCCGGCATGGCCGAAGGCAACACGATCTTAAACACGGTGCGCAGCCGGCCGGCCCCCAGCCCGAAACTGCCTTCCCGATAGGTGTCGGGCACCGCCTTTAGCGCTTCCTCGGTGGTGCGCATGATCAGGGGAAGGATCATAATGGACAGAGTCAGAGCGCCGGATAGCAGGGAATAGCCGAAGTCCAGCGCCATTCCGAACAGCAGGAAACCAAACAGGCCGTACACGATGGAGGGAATGCCGGAAAGCGTTTCCGCTGTGATCCGCACCAGGCTCACTAGCTTGTTGCCGCGTTTGGCGTATTCCACCAGGTAAATGGCGGAAAAGATGCCCAGGGGCACAGCGATGAGCAGGGACAGCAACGTCATGGTCAGGGTGTTGATAATGGCAGGCATCATGGAGACGTTTTCGCTGTTGTATTCCCAGGCAAACAGGTCCAGTGACAGATTGGGGATCCCCATAATAAGAATATAGGCGATGAGAAAAATCAGGATACCCACCGTAATAACCGTGGCCAGACTGACCAGAAGAAAAAGAATAAAGGAGAAAGGATGGCGGCGATAGTCCCGGAGCTTTTGCCGGAGGGTCTGCTGATTGATGGCTTTCATTTTAATCGTTTTCATGACTCTTTTCTCCGTTTCAGCAGCGAGAAGCACAGATTGATAATGAGAATGAAGACAAAGAGAACGACGGCGGTAGCGATCAGCGCCTCACGATGCAGGCCGGTGGCATAGCCCATTTCCAGCACGACGTTGGCGGTCATGGTGCGCACGCCGCTCAGGATGCTGGTGGGCAGGATGGGTTGGTTGCCCGCGATCATGACCACTGCCATGGTTTCACCGATGGCCCGCCCCACTCCCAGGATGACACCGGCCAGGATGCCGGATTTGGCAGCCGGCAGAATGGCGGCGAATACGCTGCGCTCCCGGGTGGCTCCCAAGGCCAAGGCTCCTTCATAATAGGATTCGGGCACCGCCCGGATGGAAGATTCCGATACCGAAATGATGGTGGGCAGGATCATGATGCCCAGCAGCAGGGAAGCGGTCAAAATCCCCTTTCCACTGCCGCCGAACAGATCCTGCATCAGGGGGACCAGCACCATCAGGCCGAAAAAGCCGTAGACGATGGAGGGGATACCCGCCAATAGATCCACCAGAGGCTTGAGCACTTTATACAGCTTTTTGGGGCAAAAGCGCGCCATGAATATCGCGCAGAGCAGGCCGATGGGCACGCCGAACAGGATGGCGCCCGCCGTCACATACAGGCTGCCCACAATCATGGGAAAAATGCCGAAGATCTCTTTCAGGGGCCTCCACTCGGTACCCAGCAGGAAATTGCCCACGCCGATCTTTCCAATAGCCGGGATGCCGTTGGCGAACAGGAAAATGCAGATCAGCGCCACCGCCAGTATGGAAACACAGGCGGCGATGAGGAAAACCCCCTGCATAACTTTCTCTTTCACTTGTTTCATACCCTATCTCCTGTCACAGGGCAAAAGGGCTTAAGGATTGCTCCTTTAAGCCCTTCCCGCTGATTGTGAATTTTTGTTATTCAGCGACACCGGACCAGTCGGTGATCTCACCGGTATAGATGCCCTTCACTTGGTCGCTGGTCAGGCCATCCACCGAATTCTCCTTGTTCACGATCACGGCGATGCCGTCCGTGGCGATGCAGGTGGCGGTCAGTCCGCCGGAGAGCTCCTCGTCCTTCAGGGCACGGGAAGCCATGCCGATGTCGCAGACGCCTTCCAGGGCGGTGCTCATACCGGTGGAGGAATCGGTCTGGTTGATTTCGATGGTAGCGTTGGTGTTCACTGCTTCATAGGCTTCTTTCAGCTTCTCCATCAGGGGAGTGACGGAGGAGGAGCCGTTGACACTCACGGTGCCGCTGGGGTTGGTGCCGCTGAAGGCGCCGGTGCTTTCCTGAGGAATGTAGCCCTCATCTTCCACGACCTTCTGGCCCTCATCGCTCATGATGAAGTTGACGAAATCCTGAGCCACCTCGCTCAGCCCCGACTTGGTGGCAATGTTGAAGGGACGGGATACCTTATAGCTGCCGTTTTCCACGTTGGCCACGCTGGGCTCCGCTCCGTCGATGGAGATGGCCTTCACCGTATCGTCCAGAGAACCCAGGGAGATGTAGCCGATGGCGCTCTTATTGCCAGCCACCGTGGTCATCATGACGCCGGTGCTGTTGGTGGTTTCGGCGGAGGCAATGGTCTCCTCCATCCCGAACAACTCCTCAAAAGCGCTGCGGGTGCCGGAGCCTTCCTCACGGGAGAGGACAGTGATGGCGCCAGACATGGCGCTGCTGCCGCTGCTGGGGTCGGTGGTGTCGGTGCCGGAGGGATTGTTGGTATTCTCTCCGCCGCAGCCGGCCAGCAGGGCCGTCAGCATCAGGGCGGATACCGCACAGGCGAGAACTTTTTTCATACGTAACAGACTCCTTCGTTTGTTTTTCGTCTTTTTCTCGGTACGGTTTCATCATACGGGTCGCGTGTTAAATGCAAAGCCGCGGCTGTGTAAAATCTGTGTAAAATCCCTGCATTCCTTTCCAACAGTCAGTGCGGAGTCAAAATCCGCGGGAAAATCAAAAGCATAAGCGATCTCTAGAAAGGCAAGATACAGACAATACTCTTCAAAATCCAAAAATAGGTTAGGCAATGGCATTGTTGACTTATGGCGGCGCCATAGGTCCACTTTTACCGATGCCCAACACAGCTGCGGCGCCATGTTTAAATATCATTTACATAGCCAAATGGAGAAAGGTCTGCTATCAGTTTAGCCCCTCAAGGAGCACCACCGAAGAATACATCGCATTACACACCATACTACCCGTAAACGAGTTCAATCCGTTAGTGGCAACTTAACCGTTGTATGCTATGTATGCTTTTGATTCGTAAATGCAGACTTTTCTTTGGATGCCTTCCGCCAAAGTCTTTCTACTTCTGGTTCTATCATTTTTAGCTTAATCAAACAACAAAAGAAGCCCTCCCAGATTGCCCGGGAGGGCTTCTTTTTCCATCTTAATCGATTTGAATGGAACTTTGTTCCGGCAGCTTTTTTTCTGCTTTCTTCGGGACGGTAAGCTTCAGGATACCATCCTCAAACTTGGCGGATACCTGCTCGGGCTCCACATCGTCTCCCACATAGAAGCTGCGGCTGCACTGCCCGGCATAACGCTCGCGGCGGATGTAACGGCCCTTCTTGTCTTTTTCGTCCCTATTCAGGCCCTTGGACGCGCTGACTGTCAGATAACCGTTTTCCAGCTTGGCCTGGACGTCTTCCTTCTTAAAGCCCGGAAGGTCGATGTCCAGTTCATAAGCCTGATCTGTTTCACGCACATCCGTCTTCATCAGATTGTGGGCGTGCTTGCCGTAGAGGGGATTGTGTCGACCAAAAGAGGGCATCAGGTCAAAATCATCGTCGAACATGTCATCGAAAAGATTTTCACCAAAAACAACAGGCAGCATAAGTCATACCTCCATTCGTTATGTGCCCGCTCTCCCGGAGTCCTCTCCGGCTCTTGGCGGGCTTCTCTTACGCCGCCCTCGTACTTTTGCACGGGGGCTTTTGCCTACCGCCTTAGGGGGGATTTCTTTTCTTCCCGCTCTCAAGGTTCAATTATAGTATAGCTCTGATTTTAGCACTGTCAACACTAGAGTGCTAATGTTAACAAAAACATAACATTTTCTGCTAATCCCTTTTTCCATTCGATAACGCTTTTTATACAAAGAAAAAGAGGGGCTTCAGCAGCCCCTCTCCTTTAGATCACGTACCAGCTCCACGTAAAATTCCCGGACATCAAAGCCTCGGAAATTCTGGCGGTTGAGGTCGATCATATCTCCGTGGGAAATGCCCCTCCGTCCGGAGGCAGTCAACATACGGAAGCGTTCTCCCCACTTCATAGATTCCACCCCCACCAGGCCATCGTTCTCCCGTTCGAACCGGCGCACATACAGGTAAGCCAGATTCAACGGAAAGGGCGCACTGATCCATCCCTTCATTTTAGAGCCGACGCTCTGATACAGTACGCCGGGGACGTCCGGAAGCTCACCGTTGTAAGCTGCACAGCGCTCCGCCGTCAGATCGTAAACGGCAGCGAGGAAATCGGAATGGGGGTCGCCCAGCCGCCGCAACGCCCCGTTGTACCGGGCAGCGACCCAGTGGCACAGCCCCTGCGGAAGACGGCCCAGCGCGCTTCCAGCCCGCCCTTGGAATGGGCGATGATGTTCACCTTGCCACAGCCGGTTTCCTCAACAATCCGCAGCTCCTTGGCCGCATTCTCCGTGCTGGCAGCGGACTGTTGGCCGCCGTAATACACAGTCGCCCCGTTACGGATCAGTTCCCCGGGAATGCGCCCCCAATAATTGAAATGCTTCCGGTCGCGGAAAAAGACCCCGTGCACCAGGACCAGAGGATAATGGGTCCGGCAGGTTTCTTCCTCCCGGCGCAGGGCATTGAGCTTCTGCTTTTCCGTCTCAATCTCGTACTCCTGCCGTACCAGACGACAGGTGCCGACCAGCAGTACCAGACCCGCCACGGGGACCCACCAAAACAGCAGAAAAACGACGCGCCGCCGGATGCCCCATTGGACAGAAGTGAAAAAGATGCGGAAAAAGCCGTTCAGAACAAGAATGGTGCTGAAAAGTATCCAGAAAAGGATATGGATAACAAAAGGAGGAGGACCCTTAGCACCTCCCCCCTTTTTGTTTTATATACCGACGGAGCTACAGTCGGTTCGCTCAACAGAACGCCCCGCGCTTTATCCACCATGCCGGAGCAGTCGCTTCATTCGCCGGATACCTCTTTCCTGGGATTTGACGATGGACTGCAGGACAGGGAGAAACTCCGGGCAGATGGGATACCGCAGAGCGTTTATCGACAGCCGTATGGCTCCCTCATGGTGAGGGATCATCTCCCTGATAAAATTGGCGTTGATATCGTTGCAGGAGCGGGCATTTTTCATCTGGGAAAACATGTTGTGGGCAATCTGACGGCTGTTTTTTTCATACAGACATAGATCCTGCTGGGAATTGGCCTGCCGGCTGCAGCACGGCAGCATTTCCCGCATATGTTGGATGCTTTCGGTTTGCTCCTTGATGATTTCCTGGGCGATTTTCTGCAGGGGAAGTAGAATCGTATACTGCAGAAGATTCTGCGACATTTCTATCGCCGCCCGGTGATGGGGGATCATCTGCACAATGAAATTGTGCGACAAGCTGTCGGTGATCTCCGCCTCGGTCATCCCCGTCATCATGTTTTCTAGGATTTCGCGGAAACGGCACAAATATTTTTGGGTTACGTCACTAAATGGCTGACTGCACGGCATACGGCATACCTCCTGTTCTCTCCAGCCTATGCGCGGGCGGATTCCCGCGTTACCATGGAACAGAAAGAGGGAATAATTTGAAAAGCACGGCGGATACTAACAGCGAAATCCGTATGGGAGGTGTATGGTCAATGACATCAAAAGAATTACTGTACGTGGAGGACGCGCTGGGGCATGAAAAGTATTTTCAGACCAAGTGCCAGGAGACCGCCGATCAGGTTCAGGACGCGGATCTGAAAGCCTGTGTCCAGCAGATGGCGCAGAAACATCAGCAGCTGTATCAAAGCTTTCTGAATTTGCTCTAAGGAGATGCGAACATGGATGATAAAAATTTGATGGAAGGTATCCTACTGCTCGAAAAAGGTGTGTGCGACCTGTATATGCACGGAACAATCGAGTCGTCCACGGACAATGTTCACCAGGCGTTCAACACCGCTTTGAACGATTCCCTTTGCATGCAGGACACGCTGTATGACAAGATGGCGGCCAAAGGCTGGTATCCCGCCGAACAGGCGGAACAGAATAAGATCAACGCTGTCAAACAAAAATTTATGGCTCAGTAAAGAGCTCTAAGGAAAGCGGCATACCCAAACGGGTATGCCGCTTTCCTTAGAGGCGGCCGCCTCCATGAGGTAGAAAAGACCGATGCAGGTAAAAAACGGTGTATGACAATTTTTCCCAATAGACGCGCATTTTTGCGGTGAAGGCATGATACCATCTCCCATGAGAAAGCGCCGTACGCTGTCCAGGGAAAATGAGTGGCGAAGCCGCAAAACCGGACAGCGGATAAAAAGGAGAAAGCGTTCATGAAGGTTCTATGGAGTTACCGGTATATTGAGGAAGCCGGAAAGTCCCCCGAGCTCGGTCAGTACCGTTCATACGGGCTGCAGGTAGGCCGGGAAACAGCGGATGGATTTGTTCTGATCGAGTGTATCCACGACGTGACTGCAGAATGCCGGCTTGCTCAGAACATGGTGGAAACGTTCAACCGCTGCCAGCTTTCCCCTCTTCATTTTCGGGAGGCTGTGGCGGACAACCTGCCGTAGCCCATCGTCGGAGAAACGGCTTCATGGGTAGATTACAGGGACTCCCTTCAAACTAAAAGAAGAAACGGCAGGTCGCAGGACACCCGCTTCTTCTTTTAAGATAAGCCGCCAGCCCGGTGAAAACAGGAATTAATCTTTCTATTTAACGAAATAACAGTAATCCAGGATGATATTCCCCTTTTCGTCAGGGATGGTATACCGCGGGCACAGATCCCGTTCGAAAAAGCCCAGATAGCCCTCACCGGCGCACCGTATCTCCATCCCGGCCGACCGGAGGTAATCCGGGCACTGGGACACATGCCCGTAAACCTCATCCCTGCTGCCGTAAATCCAGCAAACGCCCAGATTCTGTTCCGGGAAATCGATATGTCCGAGCCCATCCGGAACCGGAGTATCCGGAAACGTAAACATGCCTATCCAGCCGTCATATCCGTCGGCTTCAGCATTCCGGTAATGCAGGCCGAGAAAGGCGTTGGCGTCCTCGTATACGGTGAGAATTTTCTTCTCGTCACCCGAAGCTCTCTCGATTTTTCCGAACACGTCAGTGCCAAAGGCGTCGCCCCAATCGGGATGATTTACACAGCCGTAGTTTTTTCCGATAAACCGCAAGGCGGGAAGCTTTTGCTTATAGACCTTGATAATTCCCGATTCATTTTCGGCCAGGGAATAATTCTGCTCGATTTCGTAATGCATGGTTTTCTCTCCATAAATCAAATGTTGGCGGTGTCCTTTCTGCTTTCACCAGAAGGGGCACTCAGCGGCCTTCCGAGAGTTTGATACCGGCGTTTCTTCCTCCCCCTCTCTGAATGGACAATGTACGCGGAGCACACAGGATGCCCCAAGGCTTTCCCCTTGGGGGACCTGTTATGCGGACAGAGGGCACACTAGATGCCTGATGAACCAAATAAATAGGGTGTCCTCTATACCAACAGGCTATCATTCTCCCCCCATTCCCGTCCACGGGACAGGCGCTTCCCACGTAAAGGGAAAAGCTCCTTTAGGGGACGGTTTTCGATGGCGCCATCTATAGATCTTATTGCTTCCCTGTTTAAGGAACATCCTCTCGCCGTTGCCCTCTTATTTAAACAACGAAAACCGATAGGCCTCGTCAATCCATTGCATCAGTTCCTCATCGATCCCGTCTTTGCCCTCCACCAACACATGGTGTGTCCAGCGCCTGCGGCCCGCCTCCACTGCCTGAATAATTCGCGGCGAATCCTTTTTATAGTCCAGCCCGAACGAAACCAGCAGATATTTTTCGGGCCAGCCTTTGTGCCTCCGCCACGGCAAGGATACCACGGTAAAAATATAGCGGTTGGAAAAGGAAATCTGGGTTTTGGTCACCTTCACCCGGATATTTTCATACCGCTGTTCCAGCCTTTCCTTCAGCTGCACATATACAGGGAACATGGCGGGCATTTGATCAAAATAGCGGCGCTCCTCCTCCGTCACAGACGTCACGGTGCGATCCCCTTCTTTCTCACAGCTTTCCCTGCCGTTTGCGCTCCCAGATCTTCAGTACCGCGATCTGTGTCTTGGCATCGTCCAGTTCCCCGTCCATGACACGGCGCACCGCCTCCTCCAGGGGCAGGCGCTCCGGCTCCAGGAACTCGTCATCGTCCGGATGGCTGTCGCCGAAGGACAGGCCGGTGGCCAGAAACAGATAGATGATCTCATCCGTGTAGCCGGGGGAGGGATACAGCCTTCCCAGCGGCTCCACCCGGGCCGCCACAGCCCCGGTCTCCTCCTTCAGCTCCCGGATGCCGCATTCCAGCGGGTCCTCTCCGGGGGAGCGCTTGCCCGCAGGCAGTTCCAGAATCGCCTCCTGATACGGATAGCGGAACTGCCGGACAAACAACAGCTCCTCCCGGTCGGTGAGGGCGGCCACGCACACCCCGCCGGGATGCTCCACCACCTCCCGCACGGCCTGACGGCCGTTGGGCAGCAGCGCCTGATCCACCCGCATATTGACGATTTTTCCCCGGTAGGGATATTCCGAAGACAGAGGCTTTTCGGTAAGATTCATAATTCTCTCTCCTTGCTCATATGGTGATACCGGCGACCTTTCCCCTCCGGAAAAGCGCCGGAAAGGAGATCACGGCATGAAACCGATCGTCACACCCCAGCCCGCCGACAGCGGCGCGGTACGGGGGATGATTTCCGCCCTGCGGGGGCGGTATAGCTTTCTGCAGGCCCTGCCCATTGGCCAAACCGCCCTGGGCCGGGATATCTACGGCATTGTGCTGGGAGGAGGCAGGGAAGCCGTGCTGTACGCTGCCGCTTTCCACGGACAGGAATGGATCACCTCGCTGATCCTCCTGCGCCTGTGCGAGGAGATGGCCGCAGCGTTGAACGGGGACGGGGTGTTGGCGGACATGGATTTGCAGCAGGCCCTGGCCGGACGCAGCCTGGTAATGGTGCCCCAGGTCAACCCCGACGGCGTGGAAATCGCCCTGCACGGGCCGGAAACAGCGGGGCGGTATATGCCCCTGGTCTCCGCCCTGGACCCGGAGGGAAAGCATTGGCAGGCCAATGCTCGGGGCGTCGATATCAACCACAACTTCGACGCGGGCTGGAAGGAGCTGAAAGCCATGGAGCTGGAAAACGGCATCCACGGTCCCTCCCCCCGGCAGTGGTGCGGCCCCGCTCCGGAAAGCGAGGCGGAAACCGCCGCCCTGGTCAAACTCTGCCACCGGGCTAAATTCCGCCATGTGTTGGCCCTCCATTCCCAGGGGGAAGAAATCTACTGGCGGTACGGGGACCGCACGCCGGTCCGGGCCCGGACCATGGCGGACATTCTGGGGGCCTCCAGCGGCTACCGGGTGGCGGATCCGGAGGGAATGGCTTCCCACGGCGGCTTTAAGGACTGGTTCATCTCCGCCTTCGGCCGGCCGGGCTTCACCATCGAATTCGGGTTTGGGGAAAATCCTCTGCCCTTGGAAGATTTTGAGCCGATTTACCGGAAAACCCGGGAGATGCTGCTGCTGGCCGCCCTTATGTAGCGGCTCCGCCCTTTTCCGGCACCATGGTCAGGGAGATGCGCTTTCTCTCCCTGTCCACGGCCAGCACCCACACCTTCACCCGGTCGCCAACCTTCAGCACCTCGGAGGGATGACGGATAAAGCGGGATGACAGTCGGGACAGATGCACCAAGCCGTCCTGATGCACGCCGATGTCCACAAAAGCCCCAAAATCCACCACGTTGCGTACCGTGCCCTCCAGCTCCATGCCGGGGGTCAGATCCTCGATTCCCATCACGTCGGTGCGCAGCAGCGGAGGGAGAAGCTCCTCACGGGGATCACGGCCGGGCTGGAGCAGCTCGTCCACCATATCCTGCAGGGTGGGCTCCCCTATTCCCAATCGGCCGGCCAGGGCGGCCCAACCGGTATCCTCCACCGTCCGGATGAGGCGCTCCCCCTGCTCCGGCGTCAGGGAGCCCGACGCCGGGCCCTTACCTAGTCCGCACAGGGCCAACAGCTCCCGGGCAGCGGGATAGCTCTCCGGATGCACGGCGGTGCGGTCCAGATAATCCCCGCTCTCCGGCACCCGCAGAAAGCCCGCACACTGCTCAAAAGCCCGGGGCCCCAGCTTGGGCACCTTTTTCAGCTCACTCCGGGAGGAAAAGGGGCCGTGCTCCTCCCGGTAGGCGACAATGTTCTGCGCCACGGTGGCGCTGACTCCGGCCACCCGGGACAGCAGTGGCGCGGAAGCGGTATTCAGATCCACCCCTACCCCGTTGACACAGCTTTCCACCACGCCGTCCAGCGCCTCCGCCAGCCGGTTCTGGGGCATATCGTGCTGATACTGCCCCACGCCGATGGCCTTGGGATCAATCTTGACCAGCTCGGCCAAAGGGTCCTGCAGCCGCCGGGCGATGGAAACAGCGGACCGGAGATTGACATCGTAATCGGGGAATTCCTTGGCCGCCAGCGGCGAAGCGGAGTAGACGGAGGCCCCGGCTTCACTGACCACCAGATAGGACAGGCCGTTCCCCAGCTCCCGGATTACCTCAGCGGCGAATTTTTCGGTTTCCCGGGATGCGGTGCTGTTGCCGATAGCCAGCACCTGTACGCCGTGGCGGCGGATCCACTGGGCCACCTGCCGTTTGGCCTGCTCGATTTTTTCAAAGGGCGGTGCAGGGTAGATGACACCGGTATCCAGCACCCGACCGGTGGCATCCACCACCGCGCACTTGCATCCGTTGCGGTAGCCGGGATCCAGTCCCAGGGTCACCTTCCCCCGCACCGGCGGCTGCATCAAAAGCTGGCGCAGGTTCTGGGAAAATACCCGGATGGCCGCCTCCGAGGCCCGGTCGGTCAGTGCGCTGCGCGCCTCCCGTTCCAGGGCGGGAAACAACAGGCGCGACCACGCATCCTCGCACGCCTCCCGGACAAGGGGGGCATAGGGCGAGGGCGCCTTCACGTGGGCAACAGTGAGCAGGGACAGCGCACGCCCCTCATCACACACCACACCAACGCGGAGCTTCTTTTCCCGTTCTCCCCGGTTCACCGCCAGCACGCGGTGGCCGGGGATTTTTTTCAGCATCTCCCGGTAGTCTCCGTAGGGCGCATACACCCCCGGATCCTCGTTCGCCGCCTGGGAGGTCAGTTCACCGGAGGCGGCCAAAAAGGCCCGCAGCCTTGCCCGGCCGGCGGGGTCGTCCGCAATCCGCTCTGCCAAAATATCCCGGGCTCCCTGAAGGGCGGCTTCCTCCGACTCCACCCCCTTTTCCGGATTCCGGTACGCCGCGGCCAAGACCTCCGGCGCCGGACCGGAGGCCGGCTGGGCATACAGTGTATCCGCCAGAGGCTGCAATCCCCTTTCCTTCGCCTGGGAAGCGCGAGTGCGGCGCTTGGGCCGGTAGGGACGATACAGGTCTTCCAGCTCCGCCAGGGTCACCGCCCGGTCCAGGGATTCCGACAGCTCCTCGTTGAGCACCTCCTGTTCTTCCAAAGAGGCGCGGATTTTTTCCTTCTGCTCCTGTAAGCGGCGCAGATAATCCAGGCGCTCGCTCAGGGAGCGCAACACCTGATCGTCCATTGCCCCGGTCTGTTCCTTGCGGTAGCGGGCGATGAAAGGAATCGTGTTGCCGTCGTCCAGCAGGGCGACCACGCTTTCCACCCGCCGGGGTTCCAGATGAAGTTCCTCTGCCAGCTGTTTGAGAATATCCATGTTTTACTCCTTGTCCGTGTTAGTGAATCAGAATGCTTATGGGGATCTTCATCCACTTTTAAAGGCGTCCGGGCTTCCCCGTCTCGGCAGCGATTTGATCGCTGTTCTCTACCTCATCCCCCCGCTTTACAGGTACCCTTCTTCGTAAGAGGAAGCACACCTCAAGGGGAAGCTTTCCAAGACGCATCTCTATCCATAATTTTATTTTACCATAAGCGTGGAGGGAGAATTGGCGGTGCCGCAAAGCGGGAGGAGGTCGTTCCGAACGACAGCCAATTTCTCCAGGTCCAGGGACTTCTTATATCGTTTGCCATCGGGCATAAAGGCCCTGGGCACATTATACCACAATTTATTACAACCTGAAATCAAATAAGCAGAGGGACAAGCACTTTTCTTCTGCCTGTATTTTCCTAGCCTTCCGGGGGAAAAATACCGGAGAAAATTCCCGATGCAAAGAAGCCGCGGTCTGTGAAAGCGGCCGAGGTTGACAAGGAAGGCGGAACCCGATTATGTCGCGACATCAGGAGCATACCCAGAAAAAAACAACCGAAGCCGCCGCTCCCGCGGAAACCCGTTCGGGAGAGGCGTATTATCACGCTCTGGCCCGGACGTATGTGGCCGAGCCCTACGATCCCGGTTCGCTGCGTCCCCTGCGCCGCCGGGTACGGCGGGATCTGCGTACGCTGCGGAGGAACTACGAGGAGGCTTTGACCTCCCACCGGCGGGCGGCCCCCGGCTCCCTACAGGAATGGCTGGCCGACAACTACCACCTTCTTTCCCGGGAAGGGGAAGGCGTGTTAGAGGACCTCAAATACGCCGGGCCTCAGCCTTGTGACGACGGGTGTCCTGCCCTGTACCGCCTTTGTCTGCGCCTAGCCCGGGAAAAGGGTGTTCCTCAGGAAGCGGAATGGGATACCCTGCTGGAAACCGCCCAGCAGCATCGCCCTCTGACGGTACCGGAGCTGGATCAGCTGTCCCTTTGCCTGCGGGCGGCGCTGATCTCGCTGGCGACGGAGGCCTGCAGCCAAAAGGGGGAAGAGGCAGTCCGTTCCTTGTCCCGGGCGGTGAAGGGGCTGCGCACGGCGGCGGACACGGACTTCGCCCGTCTGGCCGAGCGGCACAGCATCGTGGAACGCATCCTGGCGGAGGACCCCTCCGGCATCTATCCCCGCATGGACGAATCTTCCCGGGCCGATTACCGCCGCCGGGTGGGGGAATTGGCCATGGACACGGAGAAAAGCGAGGCCTCCGTGGCCGCCGACCTGGTGGAGCGGGCAGCCGAAGCCGCCGCTTCCGCTCCCACCGCCGGCGATATAACCGGCCCCTCCTCCCCCCGGCGCTGTCATGTGGGTGCATACCTGCCCGACGACCGTCCCCAGCGCCATCGGCGCGGACGGATCTTGCTGCTGTTGGAATTTCTGCTACCCGCCGCCGCATCAATCGGTTTGGCGGTGGCGGCGGGCCAGGTCTGGATCCTGCCGCTTTTTTATCTCCCTCTGTTTGAAATCCTGCGTCCTATTTTGGAGCATTTCGGACTCAAGGGCGTGCCTCCCCTGCGGCTGCCCCGACTAGAGCTGGAAGGTGTCATTCCTGAGGAGGGGCGCACCGTCATCGCCGTGTCCTCTCTGCTTCCCCCGGCCGACAAGGCCCGCGAGACGGCGGAACGACTGGCCAAGCTGTACAATACCAACGGTCAGGGAGCGGTCCAAGTCTGCCTGCTGGCCGATCTGCGGGGCGCGGAATTTCCCACCCTGCCCGGAGACGCCGCGGACATCTCCGCTCTCCAACGGGAAATCCGCCGCCTCAACCACCGCCTGTCCGCTGCAGGAAAGCCGCCCGCTCTGGTGCTGGCGGTGCGCGGGCGGGAATACAGCGAAACCATGGGCCAGTATACCGGCCGGGAACGCAAGCGCGGCGCCATCGCCGAACTGGTGCGTGTCATCCGAGGCGGCGAAAACCGCTTTCTCGCCTTTGAGGGCGATCTGGAGGCGCTGCGCCGCTGCCGCTATCTGCTGGCCCTGGACGCGGACACCGGGCTGCTCATGGACACCGCCGCCCGACTGGTGGGCACCGCCCTGCATCCGCTCAACCGTCCGGTATGGGACGAAGAGCATCACCGGGTAGCCGCGGGCTACGGCGTGCTGGTGCCCCGCATGGAACCGGAACTGAAAAGCGCCGGGCGTACCCCTTTCTCCTCCGCTATGGCGGGGGCGGGTGGCATTACCCCCTATGACGTGCCCGCCGGAGAGCTGTACATGGACGGCTTTGCCTCCGGGATATTCGCCGGCAAGGGCCTGCTGGACGTGCGGGCGTTCCACCGGCTGCTGGAGGAGGATCCTTTCCCTGCGGAACAGGTCCTCAGTCACGATGTTTTGGAGGGCTCCCTTCTGCGGGCGGGGCTGGTGTCCGATGTGGCCATGACCGACGGCGTCCCCGCCACCCTGCCCGGCTGGCTGTCCCGTCTTCACCGCTGGATCCGGGGCGACTGGCAGAACGCCCCCTTCCTGTTCCGCCACCGGCTGCCCCTGCGGCGGTTGGACAGGTGGAAGCTGCTGGACAACCTGCGCCGGTCAGTGACACCGGCGGCGGCCCTGCTGTGCCTGCTGCTGTCTCCCCTTCTGCCGGGGAGGGGAGGGGCGCTACTGGCAGGGGTTGCCCTACTGTCTGCGGTATCCGGCGAGCTGCTGGCGGCGGTGCTGTCCCTGATCCACGGCGGCTGGCTCACCCTGACCGGCCGCTATTACTCCCGCACCCTCCCCCGGGCGCTGGGAGCGCTGACCCGGGCAGCCTATCAGCTGGTCATGCTTCCCGCCTCCGCCTTGTCCGGCTTGGACGCCGTACTGCGGGCACTGTGGCGGCTGCATTCCCGCCGCCGGATGCTGCAGTGGGTCACCGCCGCCGACGCGGACAAGGGCGGCTGGGCCGTATCCTTCCGCCGTCTGTGGTACACCCTGCCGGTGGCGGCGGTGCTCATCGTCTGGGGCGGTGGGTTAACCCGGCTGGCCGGACTGCTGTTCCTGCTGCTGATCCCGCTGAGCGCCCTGTCCTCGCGGCCGCCCCGCTCGCCGGGCCGGCCGACTCTGTCGCCCGGGGAAAAACACACGGTGAGCGCTTACGCCGCCGCCATGTGGCGGTATTACGAGGAACTGTGCGGGCCGGAGGATCATTATCTTCCCCCGGACAACCTGCAGGAATCCCCGGTCTGGCGGGTGGCACACCGCACCTCCCCCACCAATATCGGCCTGTACCTTCTCTGTATCGTGTCTGCTGCGGACTTCGGCTTCATCGACGAGGACGGCATGCTGCTGCGGCTGGACCGAACGATCCGCACGGTGGAAAAGCTGGAAAAATGGCGGGGCAATCTTCTCAACTGGTACGATACCCGCACCCTGCGCCCCCTTTCCCCCCGGTATATCTCCACCGTGGACAGCGGCAACCTGGCCTGCTGTCTGGTGGCGGCACGCCAGGCGGTGCTGGAGCACCGCAGCGACCGGGCGCGGCCGCTGGCCGACCGACTCCAAGCACTCATCGCAGCCATGGACCTGACCCCTCTGTATAATCGTCGCCGGGCCCTGTTCCACATCGGCCTGGACCCGGATACCGGCGACGCGAGCCCCTCCTACTACGACCTGCTCATGAGCGAAAGCCGCCTCACCGGCTATTTTGCCATCGCCACCAGGGCAGTCCCCAAAAAGCACTGGGGCGCCCTGGGCCGCACACTGGCCCGGTCGGGCGGCTATGTGGGGCCGGTATCCTGGACAGGCACCATGTTCGAATACTTCATGCCCCGTCTGCTTCTGCCCGCCCAGGAAGGCTCCATGAGCTACGAGGCGCTGCGCTTTTGCCTGCACTGCCAGAAGCGGCGGCCGCCCCGCGGGGTACCCTGGGGGGTCAGCGAAAGCGGCTTTTACGCTTTTGACAGCAATTTGAACTACCAATACAAGGCCCACGGCGTACCCCGGCTGGGGCTCAAACGCGGGCTGGGCAGCGAGCTGGTCATATCGCCCTATTCCTCCTTCCTCACCCTGACCACCGACCCCCAGGGCTCCCTGCGCAACCTAGCCCGGCTGGAACGGCTGGGCATGACGGGACGCTGCGGCTTTTATGAAGCGGCGGATTTCACCCCGGGCCGCACCGCCCGGGGTGGCTATTCCGTGGTGCGCAGCTACATGGCACACCACGTGGGGATGAGCCTGGTCGCGTGTGTCAACGCCGTCATGGACGACCGGTTTGTCCGCCGCTTTCTGCGCGATCCGAGTATGGCCCGGGCGGAGGAGCTGCTGACGGAGCACGCCCCGGCCAACGGCGCGGTATTCAGCGGCGCCCAGGAACGCTCCGTGCCCGAGCTGCCCGGCCGGGCCCATCCCACCACCGAGGAAATTCCCGTGATCAATCCCCGCACCCCGCGCATGCATCTGCTCACCGGCAGCGAATGGTCCCTGGCCATCACCGATTCCGGCGCCGGTATATCCGTGTGCCGGGGACTGGATATCCACATGCGCAGCGGCGACCTGCTGCGCCGCCCTCAGGGAATCTTTGCCTATGCGGATGCAGGCGAGGGGCCCTTTTCCCTCACCGCCGCTCCGGATTACCGGTATACCGCTTTCCCTAAACGCGGCCCTGCAAGGGTGGAACGCCGGGCGGAATTCGGCGAAGGCTACGCCGCCTTTTTCGCCGGGCAGGGCTCCCTGGAAACGGGGATGCGCGTCACAGTCCACCCCCGCCTGCCCAGCGAACAGCGTCAGGTGGCACTGAAAAACCGCTCCAACCGGCGGCTGACCTGCCAGCTGCTCTTTTATTTCGAGCCCTGTCTGGCGCGCCGGGAGGACGCCGCTGCCCATCCCGCCTTTTCCCGATTGTTTCTCTCCGTCCGCCGGGACGAGGCCTCCTCCGCTCTGTTCTTCACCCGCCGTCAGCGGCAGGGAGAACCACCGGTATGCCTGGCGGCGGGGTTGCTGGACGGTGGTCCCTTTGACTACGAGCCCTCCCGGGAACGTCTGCTGACCCGGCCGGAGGGAACGCTCTCCCTAGGGGAGGCGATGGGACGTCCCTTCTCTTGTCAGGGCAGCGGCGTCCCCGACTGCGCGGCCGCGCTGCGGGTGACGGTGGAGCTGCCGCCCCGTGCCCAGCGCACCGTCACCCTGCTCCTGGCCGCCGCCCCTACGGAAAGCGAAGCCGCCACCCGTCTCATCGAGCTGCGCCGGGAAGGAGGGCTCACCGCCGACCGGGCGGCGCGCAGCCCCTTTGGCGGGGTGGAGGCCCAGCTGGCCGCCCACACCCTGCCCGATCTGTTCTATCCGCCCCGCATGTCCCGGGAATGGGCGGCGGCAGCCCGGGACAACCGCCGCGGGCAGTCCGCTCTTTGGTCCCTGGGGATTTCCGGCGACGATCCTCTGCTCCTGCTGGAGATCCACAACGCCGCCGACGCCTCCCGAGCGGAGCCGTATATGCGCCTGCACCGTTCCCTTCGCCTGGGCGGTGTAACCACCGAGCTGGCCCTGGCCTACCGGGAAGAGCCCGGCTACGACACCCCGCTGCTGGATGCCATCCGGGAAGCCGCCCGATCCGCCCTGTGTGAAAGCCTGCTGGGGGTCCGGGGTGGCATCCATCCCGTCAATCTGACGATCCACGGGGAGGAGGCGTTGACCCTGCTCACCGCCGTGGCCGCTCACAACGGTGCCCGGGATCTGCAGCGGGCTGCCCCGCCGCCGGCCGATTACCGTCCGCTTCCCATTCTACCGGTAGGGCGGCCGGAGCGCACACCGGAAGATCCTCTGCTGTCCTTCCCCGGCGGCCGCTTTGAGCAAGATGGCTCCTTCACGGTGGAGTCTCCCGCTCCCCGCCTGCCCTGGTGCCACCTGCTGGCCAATCCCGCCTTCGGCACTCTGGTTTCCGACGCCTCAGCGGGCTTCACCTGGGCAGTGAGCGCCCGGGAAAACCGCCTGACTCCCTGGGACAACGACACCGCTTCGGACAACCGCGGGGAGCGGCTGCTGATGCGGCTGGCAGGTCAAAGCGTGGCGGTGGATCTGATCCAGGGAGCCAGGGCGCGCTTTGGCCCGGGCTACGCCCGATACGACGGGGCCGCCGGTCCTCTGCGCACCCGTGTGACGCTGAGCGTGCCGGAAAAGGGAAGCGTCAAACTGGTGGAAATTGAGATAGAAAACAGCGGCAAGGAGGAGGCGGAGATTCAGTTGGCTTATTATACCGAACCGGTACTGGGGGTGAACCGGGACAACGCCCGGCACCTGACCGCCCGCTGGGAAAACGGTGCCCTGCTGATGAGCAGCCCCTTTTCCCCTGTGGCGGGTAGCCTGATCCTCACCGCCTTCGGTGGGGCAGAGGGCTGTGACTGCGACCGGGGGGCGTTCCTGTCGGGCAAATGGGGCAGCGGTACTCTGGCTCCCCTGCCCGACCCCTGCGCCGCCGTCATTGTCAAAAAGCAACTTCCCCCCAAGCGCCGGGAAAAAGTCACCTTCGTCCTTGGCTTTGCCGCCCGGGACCCGGCGGCGGTACGGCTGGCGGGACTGGCGGAAGCGAATGCGCTGCCGGCGCCCAAGGCCGGCACGGCGCCGCGCCTTTCCACCCCAGACGCCGCCCTGAACGCGGTTTTCCCCTTCCTGCTGGAACAGATCAAACGCTGCCGTCTTTTCGGCCGCACCGGCTTTTATCAAAGCGGCGGCGCCTGGGGTTTCCGGGATCAGCTTCAGGACGCCCTAGCCATGCTCTGGACCGAACCGGTCCTGCTGCGCCGTCAGCTTCAGCGCTGTGCCGCCGCCCAGTTTGAGGAGGGCGATGTACTTCACTGGTGGCACCGGCTGCCCGGAAAGGGCCTCCATGGCGTGCGCACCCGCTGCTCCGACGATTTGGTGTGGCTGCCCTACGCTCTGTGCGAATACACCGCTTTTACCGGAGACGAGGCGGTGTGGGACGTTCCCGTCCCCTTCCTCACCGCGGAGCCGCTGCGGGAAGAAGAGGACGACCGCTATTTCGAGCCCGCCGTCTCCGACTGCCGTGAACCGCTGTACGAGCACGGGGCGCGGGCGCTGGACCGGGCCCTCACCGCCGGGGAACATGGGCTGCCCCTCATCGGAAGCGGCGACTGGAACGACGGCTTCAGCCTGCTGGGCGTCAAGGGCCGGGGTGAAAGTGTCTGGCTAGCCATGTTTCTATCCCTGACACTGGACCATTTCGCTCCGGTGGCCCACCGGCGCGGCGACGAGGGCCGGGCCACCCGGTACCGCACCGCTGCTGCGGAATACCGCCGGGCGGCGGAGGCGTGTTTTGACGGGGATCGCTACCTGCGGGCTTTCGCCGACGACGGCACGCCGCTGGGGCGGGCCGGACAGCCCGCCTGCGCGCTGGACAGCCTGACCCAGTCCTTTTCCGTGCTGGCGGGATTGGATGCCGTCCGGGCCGGCACCTCCCTGGACACCGCCCTCCGGGAGCTGGTGGACCGGGAACACGGGGTCGTGCGTCTTTTTGCCCCCGCCTTCTCCTCGCCGTCCGCTACCGCCGGAGGCGGGGACGCACCGGTGGGCTATATCTCCTCCTATCCCCCAGGCATCCGGGAAAACGGCGGGCAGTACACCCATGCGGCGGTGTGGTTGGCTATGGCCCTTCTGGAAAGCGGCCGGGCGGAGGAGGGGGCCGCCTTGCTGCGGATGCTCAATCCCGCCGCCAAATACGCCGGGGATCCCGGATTGTACGGCGGCGAACCCTATGCACTGGCCGGGGACGTTTACGCCCACGAGGAAATCCCCGGCCGGGCGGGATGGACCTGGTACACCGGGTCGGCGGGATGGTATGTTACCACCGTCTTCCGTTCCCTACTGGGACTGAGGCCCCGGGGCGACCGGCTGGAACTGCTTCCCTGCCTGCCCTCCTCCTGGAACGGCTACTCGCTCACCCTGACCCTGAACGGTACCCCGCTGAAGCTCTGCTGCCGCCGGGGCGAACCTGAGCTGACCGTGGATGGAAAGCCCGCCGTATTTATTCCTCTGGACGGCCGTCCCCACGAAGCAGTGTATCCGTGCTGATCCTGGCCTCTTTATCCCATTCTCAACCGAAAACGCCAAAAGGGTACCTCCCCTCGGCTGGAGATACCCTTTTGGCGGTCCTATATCTATGAGGCAAAGCCTCCCGCCGTATTGTCTGTACCAATTTTTCCCGGTTCAATCTATGCATTGCGCTGTAATGATGGTATAGCTGGAGGAGTTGACCGTGATTTTGATATGATCCGTTTCACAGTACCAGTTTTTACCCTTCCGGGAAATCCTGCAGTTTTCTTCCAGAATTATATGCTTGCAGTAGGCCACCACATCGGCCGTATCCAGTTTCAGGTTCCTCCTGATACGGTTGATCCCCCCCTTCAGTGGTATGCAGGTTATCCATATGGGCAAGCAGTATTCGCTTATCGTCCACGATTTCCTCCCTTTCCGTTTTTCGATATCTCCCTCCAGTATGCACGATTGAACGGCTCGTTTCAAGGCCGAAGCGTCGGCCAGGGGGCTTGTGAAATGAGGGAAATTTTGGTATTCTTAGATACAAAGATTCCGAGTCCTCCGCCGCCGTAAAAGGTCAGGCCCTGTATTTTCCAAGAGCGTTATTTCCTCATCATTCCACTCTGAACAAGGAGGTTGCGATTATGACCTGTTCATCCCTGCCCTGCCGGGAAACACTGGCGGAGGGCGTCGAGTTTTACTCCCTGCGCGACGACCGCTTCAAAACCGCCCGACTGACGGCGGCCCTGCTGCTGCCGATGAAGGAACAAACCGCCGCCGCTGGCGCCTTGCTTCCCCATCTGCTCCGCAGCGGCTGCGAGGATTATCCAACCCTCACCGCCCTTAACGGCCGTCTGGGCGAGCTGTACGGAGCCCGCATAACTGCCGACGTCTCCCGTATCGGGGAAATCCAAGCCCTGACCCTGACGGCGGTATCTCTGGAGGACCGCTTCGCCTTTGGCGGGGAGCCGGTGACGGCGGAATGCGCTGCCCTGCTGCGCTCCCTCCTGTTCGATCCCTCCCGGGAAAACGGTGTTTTTCCTACCTCGGCTATGGAACGGGAGCGCCGCTGCCTTATCGAACGCATCCAGGCAGAAATCAACGACAAACGCCTGTACGCCCGCCGCCGCTGCAACCAGCTCCTCTGCGAGGGCGACGGCTACGCCGTTCCCCTGAACGGCACAGTGGAGGAGGCGGCGGCCCTGACAGCGGAAGCCATGACGGCTTTCTGGCGCGAGGCCCTACGCACCGCCCGGGTGATCGTGATCTGCCAGGGAAGCGGCGATCACGGAGCCGTAAAGGAGGCTTTTCGCCAGGGCTTCGCCGCAATCGACCGCGTCCCCGTTTCCCTTTCCCCGACTAAGCCTCCCCGGGAACAGGCGGCCGTCCGCCGTGTCACCGAGCGGCTGGATGTCAATCAGTCCAAGCTGGTCATGGGCCTGCGCGCACCGGTGACTGCCTCCCTGTCCTCGCCGGAGGAGGTGGCCGCTATGCGGCTGATGAACGCTTTGCTGGGCGGCACGCCCCATTCGCTACTGTTCCAAAACGTAAGGGAAAAAATGAGCCTATGCTATTACTGCGCCTCCAGCTACGACCGGCACAAGGGGGTCTTTCTCATCGACAGCGGCGTCGAAGAAACGGACGCGGCCCGGGCGGAGGAAGCCGTTTTGGAACAGCTGGATCGCGCTTCCCGCGGGGACTTCACCCGGGACGATCTGGAATCCGCCCGGTTGAGCGTGAAAAATCAATTTCTCTCCCTGAGTGATCTCCCCTCCACATTGGAGAGCTGGTATCTGGGGCAGGCCGCCACTGGGCTCCCCCTGTCCTCCCCGGAGCAGGCTGCGGCGGAAATCGACGCCGTCACCGCCGAGCAGACAGCCGCCGCCGCCCGGAGCCTGACGCTGCAGACGGTGTTTCTGCTGGCGGGAACGCCGTCAGCGTTGTAAATTATTTCTCATTTTGTACTGATTGTATATAGAGAAAGGAGCCTTTCCATGGTTTCCCACCCCACCAAGGAAATCCGCTGCCGGCGTATCGGCGAAGCCTGTGTGCGCATCGATCATCCCTCCGGCCTACCCATTTTTCTTTGCCCCAAGCCAGGGTACCGGTCGTCCTACGCCGTTTTTGCCACCCGCTACGGCTCTTTGGACACCACCTGCCGGGATGCGCAGGGGAAGGTGGTACCGGTGCCGGAGGGCATCGCTCACTATTTGGAGCACAAGCTATTTGAAAACGAAGACTGCGACGCCTTCCAGCGCTACGCAGCAACCGGAGCATCGGCCAACGCCTATACCAGCTTTGACCACACCGCCTACCTGTTCACCTGTACCGGCCGGCTGACGGATTCGCTGGAAATCCTGCTGGATTTCGTCCAAGCCCCCTATTTCACAGAGGAAACAGTGGCCAAGGAGCAGGGCATTATCGGTCAGGAGATCCGCATGCTGGAGGATTCCCCTGCCCGGCGCACCCTGTTCAACCTTCTGCGTGCCCTGTATGTCCGCCACCCGGTACGGGTGGACATCGGCGGCACGGTGGAATCCATCTCCCGTATCACGCCGGAGCTGTTGTACAGCTGCTACCATACCTATTACGACTTGCGGAACATGGCGCTAGCCGTCGCGGGGGATTTTTCCCCGGAGGAAGTGTTGGCGGTGGCCGACCGCCTGCTGAAACCCGCTCCGGACACGCCCTCCCCTGCCCTGTTGAGAAAGCCGCCGGTGGAGTCCTTCCGGGAACCGGCGGAGATCGCCCGTGAGCGGGTGGAGGAGGCCATGCCCGTGGCCGCTCCCCTGTTCTATCTCGGCTACAAGGCCCTTTTTCCGGAGAATGAGGCGGGGCGCTACCCCACCGCCGCGGAGGAGGCGGGCTCCGCTGTGCTGCTGGAGCTGCTGGCCGGCAAGGCGTCTCCCCTGTATGCCCGGCTGATGGAACAGGGGCTGATCAACGAGCAGTTCGGGGCCAGCTATTTCTCCGGCCCCGGCTTCGGCTGCTATCTCTTCGGCGGCGAATCCGCCGACCCCGATGCGGTGTGCGCCGCCATTCGGGAGGAGGTGGCCCGACTGCAGCGGGAGGGATTGGACCAGCAAGCGTTCGAGCGTTCCCGCCGGGCCGTGTACGGCCGGCTGGCCGCCGCCTATAACGACGTGGAAAACTGCGCCGACGCGGTGGTGGCGGATTATTTCAGCGGCCGGGAGCCCTACGCCCTTATTGACGAAACCGCCGCCCTTGGGGTAGAATGGGTGACAAAGCTGCTGCGGGAAAACCTGCGGGCGGAGCGTTCCGCCATATCCGTTATCCGTCCCGAGGCATAGCCCGCTGGCATACTGCCCCGCCTCCCGGCGGGAAACGGCAAAGGAGGCCCTGTGCATGGCCGAAAATTTTATTTCCTTCCCCAAACTGGGCTGGACGTTTTACATCGACCCCACCCTGGTGGAATTTTCCCTGTTCGGCATTGACTTTTCCATCAAATGGTACGGGCTGATCATCGCCATCGGCTTTCTGCTGGCCATGATCTACGCCTTCAAGCGCGCCAAGTTTTTCGGCATCGACCCCGACCGCATGATCGACGTGGTGCTGGTTTCCGCGCTGTTCGCCTTTATCGGCGCACGGCTGTATTATGTGGTGTTCTACGGGGGATACGACTGGTCGAAGCCCAGCGAAATCTTCGCCATATGGGACGGCGGGCTGGCCATTTACGGCGGGGTGATCTTCGCTTTCGGCACAGCGCTGTGGATGTGCCCGCTGCGCAAGGTCAACACCCTGGCCATGTTCGATATCGCTTCCCTGGGCTTTCTCATCGGGCAGTCCGTAGGCCGCTGGGGCAACTTTTTCAACCAGGAGGCCTTCGGAACCAATACCGATCTGCCCTGGGGCATGACCGGCTCCATCATCCAACAGGGGAGCCACGGCATGGGCTACAACGCCGACCTACCGGTACACCCTACCTTCCTGTACGAATCCCTGTGGTGTCTGTTGGGTTTTATCCTGCTGCACATTCTCTCCAAGAAATTTTATAAATTCAAGGGCGAGCTCTTTGCCCTGTACATTATCTGGTACGGCGCGGGCCGCTTCTGGATCGAGGGGCTGCGCACCGACAGCCTGCTCATCGGCGTGTCCGGCATCCGGGTTTCCCAGGTGGTGGCGGCCCTGTCGGTGGCAGCGGGCATCCTGCTGCTCTTCACTTTCCGCGCCTATTCCCGCCGGCTGCCCAAAGTCCTTCCCGTGGAAGGGGAGGGTGAGGTCTCACTGGAAACCGTTTCCTCCGGGGAGGCCGAGGACCTGACGGAAGCAATAGATACGGCGGAGGATCCCCGGCCGGAAGCAGAGGAAACCGCGGAAACCGAAGCCGCTCCGTCGGAAGCGGAACCGGCAGAAGATTCCGATACGATGCATGCTGAAGAACCTAAAGAGAAAGGATGACATACCCTATGGCGGAAATTCTCGACGGAAAGGCGGCTTCGGCCGCGGTGCGCGCCCAGCTCAAGGAGGAGGTCGCCTCGCTGAAGGAAAAGGGGATCACCCCCGGGCTGGCTGTGATCATCGTGGGTGACGACCCCGCCTCCCGCATCTATGTCAACAACAAGAAAAAGGCCTGTGCCGAGGTGGGAATTTATTCGGAGGAGTTCGCCCTGCCGGCGGACACCTCCCAGGAGGAGCTGCTGGCCCTGGTGGCCAGCCTCAACGGCCGCAGCGACATCAACGGCATCCTCTGTCAGCTGCCGCTGCCCTCCCACCTGTCGGAGAAGGCTATCATCGAAGCGGTCTCCCCTCTCAAGGACGTAGACGCCTTCCACGCGGCCAATGTGGGCCATATCATGATCGGGGATTTTTCCTTCCTGCCCTGTACCCCGGCAGGGGTCATGGAGCTGCTGCACCGGGCGGGCATTGACCCGGCGGGTAAAAACTGCGTGGTCATCGGCCGCAGCAACATTGTGGGCAAGCCCATGGCCATGCTGCTGCTCCATGAAAACGGCACCGTCACCATCTGCCATTCCAAAACCCGAAACCTGCAGGAGATCTGCTCCGGGGCGGATATTCTGGTGGCGGCGGTGGGCCGCGCCAAATTCGTCACCGCGGACATGGTGAAGGAAGGCGCCGTCGTAGTGGACGTGGGAATGAACCGGGACGAAAACGGCAAGCTATGCGGCGACGTGGATTATGCTCCCGTGGCGGCAAAAGCCTCGTACATCACCCCCGTACCCGGCGGCGTAGGCCCCATGACCATTTCCATGCTGCTGAAAAACACGGTCAAGGCAGCACGGCTGCAAAACGCCCTGTTAACCGATTAGCCCTACATCCTATCGCTTCGCCGATGGTGTTAAAGGCAGGGGGAGAGTTCCCGGGAACTCCCCCCTTTTCTTTTTACCTCTGAGGTCGTATTGGATTTTCCCCTTTCATATACCTGAAATTGAAACGCCGCGTATTGACAAAGAGCGCTGCGGTTCCTACAATGAAAGGGGAACAAGCCGATGGAGGAATTGTGGAAAGGAATGGGAACACAAATGGAGCATCTCCGCACCGCTTTGGAAGCCTTTTGGTCGGGTCTGGTCTCCTTTCTTCCTCATCTGCTTTCGGCGGCTCTGATCCTGCTGCTGGGGCTAATCGCCTCGCGGCTGCTTCCCCGTCCATTCAACGCCATGCTCAAACGCACCAACATGGACCCGGTGGCGGTCAAGTACCTGCTGAGGGCCCTGCGCATTGTCATCTGGTCGCTGGTATCGGTCATGGCGCTGGATAAGCTGGGGGTTCCGGTAAGCAGCCTGCTGGCCGTTGTGGCGGCGGTGGGCGCGGCGGTGGCCCTGGCCATCCGGGACAATCTGTCTAACCTGGCGTCAGGCATCGTCCTGCTGTTTACCAAGCCGTTTAAGGCCGGCGATTTCATCGAGGTAGACGGCCTGTCCGGCACCATCACGGAAATCGAGCTGATGCACACCTATCTGGATACAGTGGGCAACATGCGCGCCGCCATCCCCAATACCAAAATGATGACCGCTTCCATCCTCAATTACTCCGCCCATGAACTGAGGAGGCAGGATTTTGAGGTGACGGTCAGCTACGATACCGACCTGGAGGAAGCCAAAACTATCCTGCGCACCCTGGCGGAGGAACATCCTCTGGTGCTGCGGGAGCCAGTGGCCCCCCGGGCGGAGGTCAAGCGCTATGACGACTCCGCCGTGGTGCTCACCCTGCAGGTCTGGTGCCGCAACGAAAATTACTGGGATCTGCAGTACGATCTCAACGCCCGCATCAAGCCGGCTCTGGATGCCAAGGGCATTGCCATCCCCTATCCGCAAATGGATCTTCACGTCAAAGGGCCGGAACAGGAAGGATAACCGGCGGCGCCCTGCGCTTCAGGGGCCGCGGAGATAAAAAAGGAGGAGCGCGCCATGCCGTCCGTCAACAAAATCAAGCTGAACATCTGCGCCACCGATTACGTGCTCACCACCGATGAACCCGACAGCTATATGCGGGAGCTGGGTGGCGAAGTGGATCACGACATGCGGGTGCTGCTGGACAGCGATCCCCGCATCTCCACCACCATGGCTGCGGTGATGACCGCCCTGACCAACGCCGACCGCGCCCGTAAGGCGGAGGCAGCGGCGGACAACCTGCGCAGTCAGATGAAGGGCTACCTGGATGACAACGCCAAGGCCCGGCAGGAGGCGGAAAACGCCCGCCGGGAGGCGGCGCAGCTGCGTCGAGAGCTGGAGCAGCTGCGCGGCCAAGCCAAGCGCTGAGGTGGCCCGTTCGGATCAGCGTCCGGAGGTGCTGGCCCCGGTGGGATCCCCCGAGGCCCTGACCGCCGCCCTGCGCTGCGGCGCCAACGCCGTTTATCTGGGAGGCTCCCGGTTCAATGCCCGGGAAAACGCCTCCCATTTTTCAGGAGACGCCCTGGGCGAGGCGGCGGAGGCCTGCCATGTCCGGGGCGCCCGCTTGTATCTCACCCTCAACACCCTGCTGCGGCAGGAGGAACTCACCCCGGCACTGGAGCTGGCTGAGCAAGCCTGCGCCCAGGGGGTGGACGCCCTCATCGTACAGGACCTGGGGTTGGCCCGGAGGCTACGCGCCGTTGTCCCCGGGCTGCCTTTGCATGCCTCCACCCAGCTGTCCTGCCACACGCCCGCCGGTGTGCGGGAACTGCGTGGTTTGGGCTTTACCCGGGTGGTGCTGGCCCGGGAAATGAGCCGGGAGGAGATTGCGGCCTGCGCGGGGCAGGGTTGTGAGCTGGAGGTATTTGTCCACGGGGCACTGTGTATGTGCGTATCCGGCCAATGCCTGCTCTCCGCTGCTCTGGGCGGCCGGTCGGGCAACCGCGGCATGTGCGCCCAGCCCTGCCGCCTGCCCTTCCGCGCCGATAGGGACGGCAGTGGTGTGCTCCCCGGCGAGGGGGATGCAGACCTGAGCCTGAAGGATCTGAGCCTGCGCCGGTATGTAGACGAGCTGGCAGCGATGGGCGTGGCCTCCCTGAAAATTGAGGGGCGGATGAAGCGCCCGGAATATGTCGCCGCTGCTGTTTCCACCTATGCCGCTGCCGTGCGGCAGGAAAACACCGTCTCACTGGAGCGTGATTTACAAGCCGTATTTTCACGTTCCGGATTTACTGATGGTTATTACACATCGCAACACGGCGGGGCGATGTTCGGCTTCCGGCGGCGGGAAGACGTACAGGCAGCCGCCCCGGTACTGGGCCGGCTGGCCGGCCTGTACCACAAGGAAACCCCTCGGGTGCCGGTCGCTCTGTCCCTGATGGTAGAAGCGGGACAACCCTGCCGTTTGACCGCCCGGGACAAAGAGGGCCGCGCCGCCGTGGTGGAGGGGCCGATTCCCGAACCCGCTCTCCGTGCTCCTCTGACAGCGGAAAAGGCGGAGGGGGCCCTCTCCAAAACCGGCGGCACCCCCTATATTGCCGAAGCGGTGGAATCCGCTGTGGGGGACGATCTATCCCTCCCCCTGTCTGCGCTCAACGCCCTGCGGAGGGAAGCGCTGGACCAATTGACACAGGCCCGGTGCCGCCGCACGTCTCCGCCCTTTGACCGGGAAGCGCTTCCTCCCGTTTCCGCCTGTGTTCCCTATTTGCCTTTAAAGCGGGAGGCAGGCCGCCCCTATCATCTGGCGGCCCGGTGCCGCACTGCCGCCCAAGCGGAGGCCGTGCTGGCGGAGAAGCCCTCCCTGCTCATCGTGCCGCTGTCCCTTCCAGAGGAGGAGCTGCACCATCTGGTGAAGGCGGGGCCGGTTGCCGTAGAGCTTCCCCGCGGCCTTTTCGGTCGGGAAGAGGAGTTGCGCCGCCGGCTGGAGACGGCCTTTCGGGCGGGAATCCGCGCCGCTTTGTGCGGCAATATCGGCGCCCTTCCCCTGGTGCGGGAGGCAGGCATGACGCCCCTTGGCGGCTTCGGCCTGAACGTTACCAACCGGGAAACCGCGGAGGGGTATGCGTCCCGGGGCCTGGGCGCCCTGACCCTGTCACCGGAGCTCTCCTTCCGCCAGATCCAGCGGCTTTCCCTGCCGCTGAGTCTCCCCGCCGGCCTGCTCATTTACGGCCGTCAGCCGCTGATGCTCACCCGCAATTGCCCGGTACAGGCAGCGGCACAGCGGGCGGGGGAAGCCGCTCCCTGTCCCTCCTGCAAAGGAAACGGACGGCTCATCGACCGCAAGGGGGTGGCCTTCCCTGTGATGTGCGAGGACGGGCCGGGAAGCTGTGCGGAGCTGCTCAATTCCCGCCCCCTGTATTGGGCCGACCGGCTGGACGAGCTTCCGCCGGCGGACTTTCTGCTGCTTCATTTCACCACAGAAACTCCGGAAGAGGCCTCTGCCCTGCTCCGCCGCCACCGGGAAGGATCTCCTCCGCCGGACAGCTTCACCCGCGGCCTGTACCGCCGGGGCGTGCTGTAAATATCGCGGGGCTTTCCTCCGTTTTCCCGGAGAACGTTCTCCATGAAATAGAAATCCATCGGAAGAGAAAGGAAAAACCTTATGACTATGAAAATCAAAAAACTGGATCCCCGCGCCAAAATTCCCACCCGCTCCACCGCCGGCAGTGCCGGGATGGATCTCTGCGCCCTGCTGGACGAGCCGCTGACCGTGGCCCCTGGCGGCCGCGTTACCGTCCCCACCGGCATCGCCATCCGCTTACCCTCCCCGGAAACAGTGGGGCTGATCTTCGCCCGCAGTGGCTTGGCGGTCAAACACGGCCTGACCCTGTCCAACTGCGTGGGCGTCATTGACAGCGACTACACCGGCGAGCTGCGGGTGGGCATGGTCAACCTGTCTCAGGAGGCCTACACCATCCAGCCCGGCGAACGCATCGCCCAGCTGGCCGTCATGCCCGTCTGTCTGCCCAACGTCGAGGAGACCGATGAACTGGGCGACACCGAGCGCGGCGCCGGCGGTTTCGGTTCCACCGGACGGTTGTAAAAGTTCTCATTACCGCCGTGTCTGACGGCGTGAAAAGGCGGCTATACTATGACCAAAACAAAAAATACCCTGCTGCTGATCTTTCTGGTGCTGGCAGCTGTTGTGCTGGCGGCGCTCATCGGCCAGCTCACCTCCGGGGTGGAATACCTCAAATGGCTCACCTGGGGGGAAAGCGTGGGCTTTGACGCCGTCAATCTGGATCTGGCAGTGATCCAGCTCAGCTTCTCCTTCCATATGAAGGTCAACGTGCTGCAGGTACTGCTGATCACTGGCGCCCTGCTGCTGTACCGCAAGGTCCGGTAAAGGAGGAATCGCCGTGAACTGTCCGCTGATCCTGGCCTCCGCCTCCCCGAGGAGGAAGGAAATCCTGGAGCGCCTGGGGCTGTCCTTTGCCGTCGATCCCACCCGGCGGGAATTGCCGCCGGATCCCTCTCTTCCCGCCGGGCAAGCGGTGCTGGCCGTGGCGCGGGGCAAAGCGGAGGAGGTGGCGGAACGCCATCCCGGCACTGTCGTGCTAGGGGCGGACACCGCCGTCTGCCTGGAGGGGACACTGCTGGGCAAGCCAAGGGATGAACGCCATGCCCGGGCCATGCTCACCGCCCTGCAGGGGCGGGAACACCAGGTACTCACCGCTGTGTGGGTCTGCGCTCCCCCGGTGCCCGGACGCCCGGCTTCCGGCGGCTTCGTCTCCCGGGCACGGGTGCGCTTCTATCCCATGAGTGGGCGGGAAATCGGGGAATACATCGCCACCGGCGAGCCCATGGACAAGGCCGGAGCCTACGGCATCCAAGGCTTCGGTATGCGGTATATTCGGGACATTTCCGGCGACTATTATACCGTCATGGGGCTTCCCGGCGCGCGGGTCCGTCGATTTCTCCGTCTGTTTTCTTAAGTTTTTATAAAAAAGGAAGATTTTCCAGGAAATCGTGCTTTCCTTCTTGAGAAAAAAAAACGGGCAGTATATAATAAAGAAATCTGGAGGCCTCTGGCCCGTTATTCTGAAACCGAAATCCGGCGAAGCACGGGTGCGATAAAGAAAAAGGAGAGTTCGTTATGTTTTTCAACCATGACATCGGCATCGATCTGGGGACGGCCAACACCCTGGTCTATATCAAGGGCAAGGGCATCACCATCCGGGAGCCCTCGGTGGTGGCCGCCGATGTGAAGGAGGACGTTGTGGTGGCCGTGGGCACCGAAGCCAAGGAAATGATCGGCCGCACCCCGGGATCCATCACTGCCATCCGCCCGCTGAAGGACGGCGTCATCGCCGATTTCGACATCACCTCCACCATGCTTCGCTACTTTATCAAGCAGGCGACCAAGTCCACCTTCATGCGGCATCCCCGTGTCATCGTGTGCATCCCTTCCGGCGTCACCGAGGTGGAGCGCCGCGCCGTTAAGGAGGCTGCACGCAACGCAGGCGCCAAAGACGTGGAGCTGATCGAGGAGCCCATGGCCGCTGCCATCGGCGCGGGCCTCAACGTGGAGGAGGCCGCCGGTTCCATGGTGGTGGATATCGGGGGCGGCACCTCCGAAGTGGCCGTCATCTCCCTGGGCGACATCGTCACTTCCTGCTCGGTGCGCACCGCCGGCGACGACTTCAATGACGCGATCATCTCCTATATTAAGAAAAAATACAACCTGCTCATCGGCGAGCGCACCGCCGAGGACATCAAGATCAAGATCGGCTCCGCCTTCCCCTACGAGGGTGAGGAGAGCATGAACGTCAAGGGCCGCAACCTGCTGGACGGCCTGCCCAAGAATATCACCGTTTCCTCCGAGGAGGTGCGGGAGGCGCTGGCCGATCCCATCGGCTCCATTGTGGACGCCATCCGCTCCACCCTGGAGCGGACGCCTCCGGAGCTGTCCGCCGACATCATCGACAACGGCATCATGCTCACCGGCGGCGGCGCCCTGCTGCGCGGCCTGGATATCCTGGTCAACCGGGAAACCGGCATGCCGGTCCGGGTAGCGGACGATCCGCTGGACTGCGTGGCCATCGGTACGGGCAAATGCCTGGAAACCGGCGTTGTCAGCAACTTCCGCTCCAGCCGTGTCAAATAAGACGGCGGGCACGGGTAAACAACGAGATTTTTACCGAGGGGCGACCGTCTGTTTGCGGTTCGCCCTTTTGGGCTTTCACGGGAGGATTCCGGGATCATGAAGGATTTTTTTAAGAGCTTCGGCTTCAAAGTGCTGGCCGCCATTGCCCTGGTGCTGGTGGGCGTGATGATTTACGCGGCCTCCACCGGCGGGATGGCCACCATCCCCTCCATGATCTCGGGCGCGATCCTCACGCCGCTGCAGTCGGCGGCCTCGGCGGTATCCGATGGCCTCAACAGCTTTGCAGGTATGTTCGGCAGCTCCACCGAGCTGCAAAAGCAAATCGACGAGCTGCAGGCCGAACTCAACGACTACCGCAACAAACAGGTGGAGCTGGACGCCCTGCGGGAGCAGAACGAATGGCTTAAAGAATACCTGAACATCATCGAACAGGACAACGACTACCAGTTTGCCGACGCCCGGGTCATCGCCATCGACCCGGCGGACAAATACAACAACTTCACCATCAGTGCTGGAACCCTCAGCGGCATCAGCGTCAACGATCCGGTCATCACGCCGGAAGGACTGGTGGGCGTGGTGTATGAGACTGGCCTCAACTATTCCAAGGTGCGTTCCATCCTGGATCCTGAGACCCAGGTTAGCGCCACCGTCAGCCGCACCCGCAACAACGGCGTCACCGGCGGTACCCTGTCCCTGGCCCAGGAGGGTAAGCTGAAGCTGGGCTTCCTGTCCCGTGACGGCGGCGCCGAAGCCGGGGACATGGTGATCACCTCCGGCATGGGCGGCATCTACCCTGCCGGCCTGCTCATCGGCGAAATTGAGGAGGTGCTGCCGGAATCGGACGGCATGACCCTGTATGGCGTGGTCAAACCCTACGCCGACCTGTCCCGTCTGTCCCAGGTGCTGGTCATCACGGAATTCAGCGGCCAGGGGGAAGCGGTGGAATAACATCCCGCTTCCTTTACTTAATCAACCGAAAGGCGGTCGAAGCATGGCCGAGCCTCAGAAAATCGAAAGTGGCGACCCCGTCCGAAAACTCAGCGGCCGGTATCTGAAATGGACTGCCTACGGGCTGTTCCTTCTGCTGATGTGCCTACTGCAGGCGGCGCCTTATTTAATCCCGGAAATTTTCGGCGCCCGTCCTCTGCTGGTGGTGCCCACAGTGGTGTTCATCGCCATGTTCACCGGCCCCATCGGTGGCGCGGCGGCCGGAATTGCGGGAGGGCTGCTGTGGGACCTCTACTCCGACCGGTTGCTGGGCTTCAACGCCATTGTACTGCTGATCATCTGCTGTGCCTGCGGCCTGCTGGTGCGGCTGCTGATCCGCAACAACCTGCTGTCCGCCCTGCTTCTGGCGGCGGGCGCTCTGCTGTTCCAGGGCCTGATGGACTGGTTTTTCAACTACGTCCTGCTGAGGGGAAGCGAGCCGTGGTACATGCTGCTGCATCTGACACTGCCCAACGCTTTATATACCTTGATTCTCTCCCCCTTGCTGTACGGCCTCACCCGCCTTATCGCCCACATTCTACGCAAGCGGGAATAACTTTTCCCGCCGTTAAGAGAAAGGAATCGCCATGATCCATCCGCTCAATCAGTCCGTCCGCCGCCGGGTGGTCGCCACCGCGGCGGTAATCGTGTTTGTCTTCTTTCTGTTTGGCTTGCGGCTGTTTCAGGTCCAGATTGTGGACGGTGAGGAATACGCCAATCTGGCCGGACGCAACACCACAACGGAACTGACCATCGCTGCCTCCCGGGGCGAGATTCTGGATCGGAATCTCAATCCCATCGCGGTCAATCGGGCCAGCTATTCCGTGGTGTTTGACTACGCCTTCTTTCCACGGGGAAAGGACACGGAACAGCAGTATCAGCAGAACCAGATCATCCTTTCCCTCACCAACCTGCTGGAAAAAGCCGGGGAGGATTGGAACGACACCCTTCCCATCAGCGACAGCGCCCCCTATTCCTTTGCGGATGATCGGGAGGGCGATATCGAAAAGCTCAAGGAGCTGCTGCGCATGGCGGAATATGCCACCGCAGACAACTGCATGGCCGAGCTTGTCAAGCGGTATTCCCTGGAAAACTATTCCGCCGAAGAGCAGCGGCGCATTGCGGGCGTGCGGTACGAAATGGAGGTGCGGGAGTTCGCTCTCAAGAACCCGTTCACCTTCTCCGACGACGTGTCGGCGGAAACCACCTACCAGATCAAGGAACACAATACGGAATATCCCGGCGTGGATGTGCAAACCACGCCGGTGCGGGAATACAAAAACGGCGACCTGGCCTCCCACCTCATCGGTACGGTGAGTCCCATTTATGCGGAGGAGTATCAGGAGCTGAAAGCCAAGGGGTATGCTCTCAACGACACCATCGGCAGGGGCGGCATCGAGGCGGCGGCAGAAGACTATCTCCGCGGTACGGCAGGTACCCGTACGCTGGTGAAAAATTCCAAGGGAACCATCATTGAGGACAGTATCACCGAGGAGCCTGTGCCGGGCGACTCCGTGGTGCTCACCATTGACCTGGAGCTCCAGCAGAAAATACAGGAAGCCCTGGACGCCACCATTCAGGACTTGAAGGCCAATGGAAACGGCACCAACACCACATACAACGGCAAGGACGTGCGCAGCGGCGCCGTGGTCATGCTGGACGCGAAAAACGGCGGTGTCCTGGCCAGCGCCAGCTGGCCCACCTTTGACCTGTCCACCTACAACGAAAATTACACCGCCCTGTTGAACGATCCGGACCAGCCGCTGTTCAACCGGGCGCTGGACGGCGCCTTTGCCTGCGGCTCCACCATGAAGCCCGGGGTGGCCCTGGCCGCCCTGACCGAGGGGGTCATCACCCCCGGCTATACCTACACCTGCCACAAGGTTTACAACCGGTTCAGCGACTACAAGCCCACCTGTATGGGCACGCACTACACCATCAACGTGGTTACCGCTCTAGCCAAATCCTGCAACATCTTTTTCTACGAGACGGGTTTCCAGCTGGGAATCGAGAAAATGAACGCCTACAGCGCCCTGTACGGACTGGGACAAAAGACCGGCATTGAGGTCGGTGAAGCAGAGGGCGTGCTGGCAGGCCCTGCAGAACGGGAGGCCCAGGGCCTTGTCTGGAACCCCGGCGACACAGTATCCGCGGCCATTGGCCAGTCGGATAACCTGTTCACCCCTCTGCAGCTGGCAACCTACTGCATGACCATTGCCAACGACGGCGTGCGGTACAAGACCCATTTGATCGACAGCGTACGCAGCTACGACGGCAAAACTGTCACCACGATAGAACCGGAGATCGTCGCTCAGGCCGACCTGACTCAGGAGGCCGTTGACACCGTGCGTCAGGGCATGATCCAAGCCGCCCTGTCCGGCACAGCGCAGCGGTCGTTCGGCTCCAACGTCCCCTACACGGTGGCGTGCAAGACCGGAACGGCGGAGGTGAGCAAAACCCGCTCCGACCACGGTGTATTCATCGCCTACGCCCCGGTAGAGGATCCGGAAATCGCGGTCGCCGTGCTGCTGGAGGACGGCACCTCCGCCCCCTCCACCGCCCTGGGCCGCACCGTGATGGATGCCTACTTTGAACTGAAGGAGCAGCGGCAGCAGGCCGCCGATTCCTCTGATGGCACCGACGGCAGCACCGCGGCAGCGGTCGCCGATAGACAGCCTGTTTATCTTCAGGCGCAAACCGTGACCATCACCATCCTGCCGGACATCACCGTCGATGTGCCCCGGCCCCGCGACTGCGAATCCCTGTAAAATTCTGACAAGGGCGGTTTCACGCCCGTGAGGTGATCTGTTTGTCCGATAAGCACAACATTCCCCGGGAGCTGATCCGCAATTTCTGCATCATCGCCCACATCGACCACGGCAAATCCACCCTGGCGGACCGGCTTCTGGAAAAAACCAAGACCGTCGCGCTGCGGGACATGGAGGACCAGCTGCTGGACAGCATGGACCTGGAACGGGAGCGGGGCATCACCATCAAGGCCCACGCCGTCACCCTGTCCTATGAGGCCAAGGACGGCCGCACCTACCTGTTCAATCTCATCGACACTCCGGGCCACGTGGACTTCAATTACGAGGTTTCCCGTTCCCTGGCGGCCTGTGAAGGTGCCCTGCTGGTGGTGGATGCCTCCCAGGGCATCGAGGCCCAGACGCTGGCCAACACCTATTTGGCGGCGGAACACGGACTGGAGATCGTCCCCGTCATCAACAAAATCGACCTGCCCTCGGCGGAACCGGAAAAGGTGCGCCAGGAGATCGAGGACGTCATCGGCATCGACGCCTCCTCCGCCCCCCTGATCTCCGCCAAGGCGGGTATCAACATCGAAGAGGTGCTGGAGGCGGTGGTCCATCAGATCCCCCCTCCTCAGGGGGACGATGCCCTCCCGCTTCAGGCACTGATCTTTGACAGCTATTACGACAGCTATCGGGGCGTCATCGTGTATTTCCGCGTCATGGCGGGCCAGGTAAAGGCGGGGGACCGCATCCGCATGATGGCCACCGGAGCGGAATTCGACGTGGTGGAGGTGGGAATCCTACGCCCCGGTCGTCTGGAGCCATGCGAAACACTTCGCGCTGGGGAAGTAGGATACCTGTCCGCCTCCATCAAGGCGGTGGGCGACGCCCGGGTGGGCGATACCGTCACGCTGGCGGCCCGCCCGGCAGAACAGCCTTTGCCCGGCTATCGCAAGGCCAATCCCATGGTGTACTGCGGTATTTTCCCCGCCGACGGCGCCCATTATCAGGACTTGCGGGAGGCGCTGGAGCGCCTGCAGCTAAACGACGCATCCCTGACCTTTGAACCGGAAACCTCCGTTGCTCTGGGCTTTGGCTTCCGCTGCGGCTTTCTGGGCCTGCTGCACATGGAGATCATTCAGGAGCGGTTGGAGCGGGAATACGACCTGGACCTGATCACCACCGCCCCCAGCGTCATCTACCGCATCACGCTGAACGACGGCTCCGTGCACCTTATCGACAACCCCACCAATTACCCCGACCCCGGTACCATCTCCCTGGCGGAGGAACCCATCGCCAACGCCCATATCCTGGCTCCCACCGATTTTGTGGGCAACATCATGGAGCTCTGCCAGCAGCGCCGGGGCGTGTTCAAGGACATGAAATACCTGGATCCCACCCGGGTGGACATCCATTACGAGTTGCCCTTAAACGAAATCATATACGACTTTTTCGACGCGCTTAAATCCCGGACCAAGGGCTACGCCAGCTTTGACTATGAGCTGAAGGGGTACGAACCCTCCCAGCTGGTCAAACTGGATATCCTGCTCAACGGTGAGCTGGTGGACGCCCTGTCCTTTATCGTCTTCGAAGGCAATGCCTATGCCCGGGCCCGGCGCCTGTGCGAAAAGCTCAAGGACAACATCCCCCGCCAGCTGTTTGAGGTGCCCATCCAGGCCGCCATCGGCGGCAAAATCATCGCCCGGGAAACGGTCAAGGCCATGCGCAAGGACGTGCTGGCCAAGTGCTACGGCGGCGACATCACACGGAAAAAGAAGCTGCTGGAAAAGCAGAAGGAAGGCAAAAAGCGCATGCGGCAGCTGGGCAGCGTGGAGGTTCCCCAGGAAGCCTTCATGGCGGTGCTCAAGCTGGACGACGAATGAGCGCCGCTCCTCTGGGGGTGTACCTCCATGTACCCTTCTGCGTATCCAAATGCCCCTACTGCGACTTTTACTCCCTCTCCCTGGGGCGGGAACCGGACGGCGAGCTGCTGGACCGGTACACTGCCGCCCTGGAACGGGACCTGCGCCGCTGGGGAGAACGGCTGGACCGGGGCGCCGACACGCTGTATTTCGGCGGCGGCACCCCCTCCCTTTTGGGCGCCCGAAGGCTGACCCGCCTGTTGGAAACGGCAGCCACGGCGTTTTCCCTTTCGCAGGAGGCGGAAATTACGCTGGAAGTCAACCCCGGCGACGGACTGCAGGAAACGCTTTCCGCCTTTTCCTCAGCCGGGGGAAACCGGATATCCGTCGGGATGCAGTCCGCCCGGGACGATGAGCTGGTTCGGCTGGGGCGGCGGCACCGCTTTGCTGATGTCCGGCGCACCGTGGAAGAGGCACAGCGGGCCGGGCTTTCCAACCTTTCCCTGGATCTGATGTTGGCCATCCCCGGCCAGACGGAGGACACCGCCGTGGCATCGGCCCGGACGGCGGCCGCACTAGGTGCGCGCCATGTATCCGCCTATCTGCTGAAAATCGAGGAGGGCACCCCCTTTTACCGGCAGCGGGACCGGCTGTCTCTGCCAAACGACGAGGAAACCGCCGACCGCTATTTGGCGGTGTGCCACGCCTTGGAGGAAGCCGGGCTAATTCAGTACGAAATCTCCAACTTTGCCCATTCCGGCTTTGAAAGCCGTCACAACCGCAAATACTGGCTGGCGGAGGATACCCTAGGCCTGGGCCCTGCCGCCCATTCCTTCCTGGACGGCCGCCGGCTGAAAAATCCCCGCTCACTGGAAGCGTTTCTCGACGGATCGCTTCAACCGGAGGAGGAGCCCGGACCAGATGACCTGCGGGAAAACAGCGAGGAGGAATACCTGATGCTCCGCCTGCGCCTGCGCGAAGGGGTGACGGAGCGGGATTTTCAACAGAGGTTCGGCCATCCGCTTCCTCTCTCGTGGCGCAAAAAAGCCGGAATGCTGCCCCCGTCCCTGATTATCAGCGACGAAGGCGGCATCCGGCTTACGCAGGAGGGGTTTCTGGTATCCAACGCCATTATCCTGCAGCTGCTGAGTATTTGATTATTGGGCGCTCCCCAGTGTGGCGGAATGCTTCACACTGCCGTAGGAACAGGCAACCAGCAGGTAGTCAAACGTGATCTGCTTCACGCTGTGCGCGGGAACCGTCACTGTATAGGTAAAGCTGTTGCCATTTTCGCAGAGACCCATAGTGTAGCGCGCTTCCAGCACTTCCCCCGTCTGACTGTCGCGGACTAGCATGGCCAGCGTACCGTTGTCCTTGAAGTTCACTTTGACCGTACGGTCGGTATCCCCCTGGTTCACAAGGGTAAAGTGATCCTGATACTCGATCATCCAGTTGGCGGTGTTGGCGGGCTTACCGCTGCCGTCGGCGTGATTATTGTCAAAGACAATTTCCTTGCCGGCCCGGTTCTCCCAAAGGAGTTCCACCATATCCATACCCACCGCACCGTGATCGTTCTGGGGATTGAGGTGGGTCATCCAGGAGGTAGCCCGTTCAACCGTATGGGCGGTACTGTTGTACTCCGTATAGGGAACGCTGTAGGACGGAAGGTTGTCGTCGTAATAATTGGTGTAGGTCACCGGCAACGCACCGTTCTTGGTCTCATCGCTGAATGTCCATGTCATATGGTTGTCAATGACACCGTGGTGATCCGCAATACCGGAATACTGAAGCGCATAGCCGGACGCTACATAGCCCAGTGCATCAGGCTCTTCCGCCACCTGTTCGGCATCCGTATAGCAGTACATTGTTCCCGTCACCTCGCCGCCGGTAACAGTAAACTTCACGTTGCCGTTGGCGCAGCGGACCGGATTGACGTACTGGTTGGCGGAGTCGTCCACATTGATGTGGCGATAGGCATCCTCCGACGTACCGCCAATGACCCAGAAATATTCCCCCGCCGGCAGGCGATAGGTGGTGGGCTGATAGACGCGCGGCTCGTAGTCCTGATAGGCATAGTCGGGGAAACTGGAATACTTGCTCGACACATTGCCGTTGCTGTCGTAGTAGCCCTCCGGCAGCTCAAACGAGGTGTTGTAAAAATCGTACCACGCCAGCTGACCGAACCACGTTCCGGTCCATTGATAGCCGACGTTGGTGACCGTGACATACACATCGTGATCGCTGTCGTTCTTCAGCTGGTAGCCGAGGTAGATGTTTTCATTGGCATAATTGGCATGTTCAAAGGTGACGTACACCTCGCCCGCCAGGCCGGTGTTGCGCATAAAGGCCTTCCCGACGTGGCTTCTAGCAATCTGCTCGGGATTATTGGAGTAGATGTAGGTGCCGCCTTCCCGCTTGACGTAGTTCACTTCGGCGGGAACAAGAGGGTCGGTGCCGCCGCCTTCCAGCGATATGTTCGTGATATCCGCAGGCGTATCCACACCATAAGGCAGGGTGATCTGGTGATTGACCGCCTCGGTATGCAGCGCAAAGTCCGCGTTGGCCTCGGCCGTTTTCACTACAAGGGTATAGTCCGTGCCTTCGGTCAGGTCCACCGTCAGCTCGGCCGCCTCTTCCGCAATTACTTTATCCCCGTCATACACTTTAAGGGAAGCGGTATTTTCGGATACCAACTTGTAGCTATCCGTATACGGCGCTGTCACCAGGTACACCCGCTCCCCTTGGTCGTCGGTGACATCCTCGATGCTCGACAGGCGGAACGCCTCCGTATTGTCTGCCTCAGGCGCTGGTTCACTGTTCCCTCCCGGTGTTTCCCCGCCCTCCTCTAAAGGTGTTACCGTGCAGCCGCTGAGCACCGTCAGCACAAGCGCCAGCGCCAGCACCATGGAAAGAATCCTTTTCATAATTGCCCCCTTCTCTTCTGGAGCGCTGCTCCAATTTTGAGAAAACCAACCACAAATCGTGTAACAACGCATAGCCGCCCCCCTCCAGGGACGGCTGTGCGGCTTTCTATACAGTTATTATAGCAATAGTTACGCCATTCTGTCAACAATATCCCATTCGTGGAAGGTAGGCGCCGCTCCATAGGACGCCAAAATCGTTTGAAAATCAAACGTATACGATTCACCGGGATCCAATTCGATCTTGCACCACTTCCATGTACGCTGCCCGTTCTCCAGCTGGGCGCTTTGTGCCACCGCCCCTCTTTGAACAACAGCCGTGTTGCCGATGGCGTTGCTTCCTATATACCCATACACCGTTTTGAGAGTATCGGTATCATTCAGAATGGTCATGGTATGATAGTTTTGCGTACACCAATTGCCCAGATTGTTCAGAGGTACTGCGGCGTCCTCACTGGCCTGCAAATTCGTACCCACGAGGTTTATGCTCGTGATCTCGTTATCGTTGGCGTGCAGCTTGTTGGTTACATAACGATAGGGCATTTCGCTGGTTTTAATGGTTCCGTGCGCTGCGGTCAGGAAATATCCGGTTCCGACCCCGGAATATACCTGCAAATCATCCGAATACTCCTCGCTGTAAGGATAAACCACTTCATAACCGTCCACGGCGCTAACGTCATAATACATATATATGGTAACAATAACCGCTTGGCTGCAAGTGAAGCGGATCAATCCGTTAAAGGGCTGGTTATTGGCTATGGTGTATTCGGGAGAGAGCCAGCCGGAAGCACCTTGTGCCAGGGTCATTTGAGAGCCGCTGTTGCTGAAGAAATCTTTGACCGTTTTACCGGGATCGGACCAGCCGCTGCTGTACCCGATATTGGATACCTGCACATCCGTGTCCCCCACCGACATGTTGAAAACATGGACGCGATACTTGATTGTACGGCCGCTTCGATTCCAGTGGGAAAAAAAGACATGCGCTTCCCCCGCCGTGATCACTTGCTGGTTTACGCAATATCCGTATTCGGCCAAAGGCATACTCTTGCCGTTTACGCCGATCTGCTCCGGATAATTGGCGTAAATAATCGGCCGGTCGTTTCGGGCGAAATTCAACCGGGTGATTCCGGACAGCTCTTCCAGCGGTGTGGAGCTAATATTTTCCGAAACAGGGTATAGATAGGTAAAGGGACCCGAATTGGAAGCAGCTGTCAGCGACGGCGAAGCAAGGGCGGAATCCGCGGATACGTGGCCGATAGAAGAAGCCACCAGCATGGTAATGGCCATAAAAGCGCTGAATAATTTTACTGAATTTTTCATAGTCGTCTCCTTTCGGAAATGTTTAACCCGGGTATGCCTTTAACCGCCCATGGGAAACACGCCCTTCCTTAACCAGTTTTTATCCCAACGCTCAGTTGGAAACAGCCCACGCAACTCATAAAACACACGAAACGGGCCCGTTTGTTCCGAAACACTCCGGGTATTGTCTCCGGTTGATTTTTCCTCCTGGATCGTATAGAATCTTTTTTGCTGCTTTTTATCCCAGTTTTCTAATACACGTTCTTCTTTGTTTTGTAAATATGTGAATATTTCTTTTCATTCATTTTAGCATTTCATGTCTAATTTGTAAACATAAAATAGGAATTTTTATTATCAAAAGGAGCCGACAAATGAAATTCAAGATGATTCACGAAAACTACAATGTCCAGGACCTAGATCAATCCCTGCGCTTTTACGCCGAAGCCCTGGGCCTGCATGAACTGCGCCGCATGGAGGCGGAGGACGGCAGCTACTCCATTGTCTATATCGGCAATGAAGAAACCGATTTTGAGTTGGAACTGACCTGGCTGCGGGATCATGTGGGGCCCTATGACTTGGGAGATGAAGAGTTTCATCTGGCCTTCCGCCCCGATGACTTTGAGGCCGCCCATAAGAAACACCGGGAGATGGGCTGTATCTGCTTGGAAAACCCCCAGATGGGCATTTACTTTATCCAAGACCCGGACGGATATTGGCTGGAAATCGTGTCGGAGAAAAAATAAAAAACCCATTTTCTCCCTCTTCTCCCCAGCGCAGAAGGAAAGAGATATCCCCCGCAAAAAGTAGGATCAGGGGCGCTTTGCCCTTATTGGGCTTTTCGTTTAACTATTTTTTGCCACTCTTCAACTATTTTACGCCCTTTGTGCATTCTCATTGAATTTTCACCCGCTGTTCCTTATAATATGGCCATTAGGGTAAAGGGACGCAATCCCCCCCAATCAGCCCGGTCATCGACAGAGGAAATCGTTTCCCTCCCTTCGATTGGCCAGGGAGCCTTGGGGGCCTGTCCAGCCCGCTCAATCAGGAGGTTATTATGAAGAGACTGCAAAAGGTGTGGAGCATCCTGCTGTCTGCGGCTTTGCTCACCTGTTCCCTTCCCTTTGCCGCATCCGCTAAGCCGGACAGCGGCGAAGCCGCCATTCCGATTGTGGATGCGGATTTCTGGGAAGTGCAGACCGGGGACGGAGAGGACTATGACACCCTCAATAACGACGAAGCGTGGGTGACCACTACCATCGCGGAGGACGGTTCTATTACCCTCAAGCGCACGGACAAGGCGAAGGATCCCTGGGCGGCAGTCCGCAGTATTCCCGTGGAAAAACGGCCCACCTTCAACCTGAACGAATGCCCCTACCTCTATTACGACATCACCGCTACAGGGGATTGGAATATCCTGCTGACCCTGAACGGCGTGACCGTACGCATCGCCAAGCCCATCTGCAACAACGGTGGCAAAAACCTGGTCAGCCGGTGGGACGGCGACGGCAAGGCGGGTACTTATCAGGGGAAATTTGATCTGAGGGAGTATCTGAAAAGCGAATCCGCTTTTTCGCAGATCAGTGGGTTGGACGAAATGTTTATTCCCCACGTCACGCTGTATGTCGTGGACTCCAGCCTGAACAGTTTTAGAAGCGAATTCACCGTCAATCAGCTGTCCATCGGCAATGACGATGAGAGCATGGAGTCCGGACCGGCGCTCAGCTTTTCTCTGGTGACAGGCGATGATGAACCGTGGCCGGAGGATTGGGACAAGGTGGACGGCGAAACCCTTCCTTCCCGCACCAAGATTTCCACCACTGCCCGTACCACGGCGACCACAGGCGGTGGACAATCCGCCGGGGATGCTGACGGCACGGACAGCAACGGCTGGGTTCTGCCGGTGGTCATCGCCGCTGTGGCTGTGGTCATCGTCGCCGGTGTCGTCATCACGGTGGTCATCCTGCGGAAGAAAAAGAACGGTGCCCCGAAGGGATAACCCATCGAAAGACATTCGTGCATATTGTATTGGAAACAGCAGCCTTTGATTCCAAAGGCTGCTGTTTTTCATGACGGATAGAACACCGGCTGGCTTCGTTCGATACGCCCCTGCACCGCTCCCGGCGCCTATCACGGGCCGCTGTCCCGCTTTCCAGCGGCCGGGCCCCATTTTGTACCCGGCTCCTCTAAGGACCGCACGGTCTTTCTTTCCCCTCTTCCACATATACATACCCTATGAGCGGGAAAAAGGGAGGCGCCTGTATGTATTGTGTCATCGCCAGAAAAGGACTGCGCCGGATAGGGGCCGCGGTCCTAGCCGCCGCAGTGCTGTGTACCGGCTGCGGCATGCTGTTCAGCCGCGCCGCCAGCCGTACCGCCGAAAGCGGCGAAAGCAGCACACAGGATTTCATCAAATGGGTGGATTTTAATGTGCCATATGAAGCGTTGGAACACGCTATGAAGCTGGACATTCAGTCCCACAGCAGCGGGGATTCCCTTCCACTGGACTGGGTGGAGCTGCTGGCCTATGTGGCCGCCAAGTTCGGAGGGGATTCCTCCTGCTTTACCATCGCCCGTCTGGACGATATCGCCGCCCGCCTGCAGGAGGGTGTGCCCATGGAAGAGCTAGCAGCAGGGATCAAAACCTACGATTATTATTACGAGGCTTACAGCGCCGTGCTGGGGGGCTTTCTGGGGACCTATGAGGTGGAGGTGGACGACCCGGGGGTGGAGGGCGGTAAGCGATGGGAACGCACCTATGGGCTGAAAGCATTCTCTCCCATCGCCAAAAACTATCCTTACAACGATTACGATGATTTCGGCAGCAGCCGGTCCTATGGCTACAAACGCAAGCATCTGGGCCACGACATGATGGGCGCCACCGGCACTCCCATCATCGCTGTGGAAAGCGGCACGGTGGAAGCACTGGGCTGGAACCAATACGGCGGCTGGCGCATCGGCATCCGCAGCTTTGACGGCAAGCGCTATTATTACTATGCCCATCTGCGCCAGAATTTCCCCTATCATCTGGATCTGGAGGAAGGGGATGTGGTGATGGCCGGGGACGTCATCGGTTACCTGGGGCATACCGGCTACAGCACCACGGAAAATACCAACAACATCAACCAGCCCCATCTCCACTTTGGCATGGAACTGGTCTTTGACGAATCCCAAAAGGAGAGCGACAACGAAATCTGGATCGACGTCTATGCCATCGTCCGGCTGCTGTACCGCAACCGGTCGGAAGTGGTGAAAAACCCGGAAACCAAAGACTATAACCGGGTATACGGCTACCGGGAGGCGGATATGGACAGCGAGTCCCCCGGCGGCATTTCGGATAGCGGCGGCGCGGACGGCGGCGAAGCCGGCACATCACCCACGGGATGAACCGGAGCTTTTCCGTCGGACTTGCCGTGATTCCCAAAACGCGGTATGATGAGCGGAGCAAATCCATTTTGTGTAACAGAGGAGGGGCCGTTTCATGATTGTCAGCGCCAGCCGTCGGACCGATCTGCCCGCTTTCTACACCCCCTGGCTGCTCCGCCGCCTGGGGGAAGGGGAGGTGCTGGTCCCTTCCCCCAGGCATCCTCATCGGCTGAGCCGAATACCGCTCACCCCCGATGTGGTGGACTGCCTAGTTTTCTGGACCAAGAACCCCACCCCTCTCCTTCCCCATCTCCGGGAGCTGGAGCAAAGCGGCTACTCCTTCTATTTTCAGATAACCCTCACCCCCTACGGCTCTCAATGGGAGCCCGGCGTGCCTGCCGTAACGGAGCGGATCGCTGTCTTTCAACGCCTGGCTTCAGTCCTGTGGCCGGGGCAGGTGGTCTGGCGGTACGACCCCGTGCTGCTGTCACCTCAGTGGACGGTGCAAGCCCATCAGCGCGCTTTTGAGGGATTGGCTTCCGCGCTGGAGGGATGTACGGACCAGGTGGTTTTCAGCTTTCTGGACTGGTATGCCGGAATGGGAAAGCGGATGCGGGAAGTGCAGGGGCGGTGCCCTTCATCCGAGGAAGAGGAATCCCTGGCCGCCGCCTTCGTCCGCTCCGCCCGCGCCCACGGCATGGAAGCGTCCGTTTGCTGCGAACGGGATTTTTCCCGCCTGGGAATCAGCGCCTCCTCCTGCATCGACAGGGAACGTATCCAGCGGATCACGGGCTTTCCGCTAAAAGTGGGCAGAGATACAGGGCAGCGGGCTGCCTGCCACTGTGTCAAAAGCGTGGATATCGGTACCTACGGCACCTGTCCCCACGGCTGCCGGTACTGCTACGCCAACCCAGGTCCTGAAGCGGTGCGGCGCCAATGGGAACGCCATGATCCCTCCTCCCCCCTGCTGCTGGGGCACCCCGGACCGGAGGATGAAATCATCCCCTACACGGCCGCATCCCTGCGCGTCGGGCAAACCTCTCTGTTCGACTGAAAGGAAGGGCCCCTCCGGGCAACAGCGCCTCACCGGCTTTTGTTCCCACGGATCGGCCGAGGCGATACTGCGCCAGTTTTTTCCCCCTGCCCCCCTTATGAAAACCGCAAGCATTCCCTCTTCCGGCATAAAGAAGACCTGAAGCTCCCAAGGGGAACTTCAGGTCTTCTTTATGCCACTATAGGAGTTAACGACTTCTTCCACCGGAGTGAGACGGAAAGATACAACAGGGTAGCTATTGGAATTCCGAAGGCTCTTTTTATATCCACCTCGTTTGTCACCGCCTATATCCGGACAGCGGTGCCGCCCCACTCAGAACGTCCCTTTTATCCCTTGTGCAGCTGCCTCTGTAAAATCATTTTCCCGGCCCCCTACAGACAAGGCCGCAGGGATGCCGGGAACTCTCCGCTATCGCCTCCGCTCAGGCGGTTTGGTCCCCTTCCTTTTCCGCCTGCCGGACCTGAGCGCCGTCAGGGCCGCCCAGCTCATGGTGGAAGGTGGGAACCAGATCGTGGAGCCGGGTGAGGATCAGGTCGATATCGTCCCCGTCCATCACCTGCTTGAGGGCGTTCATTTTCTCGATGAAATCCTCGATTTTCACCGGGATCTGGTTGCCGATGAAAATCTTATGGTTCATGGTGGACTGGAGCCCCTCTTCATTCATCAGCAGCTCCTCATACAGCTTCTCGCCTGGACGCAGACCGGTAAACACGATGTTGACATCGCGGTAAGGCTCCTTGCCGTACTGACGGATGAGGTTTTCCGCCAGGGTGACGATCTTCACCGGCTCGCCCATATCCAGCACAAAAATTTCGCCGCCTTTGGCCATGGCGCCCGCCTGCAGAATCAGGGATACCGCCTCCGGAATGGTCATGAAATACCGGATGATATCGGGATGGGTAACCGTCACCGGCCCGCCCTCTTCGATCTGCTTACGGAACAGAGGAATTACAGACCCGTTGGACCCCAGCACATTGCCGAAGCGCACCGCCACATATTCGGTGCCGGTGGACTGCTCCGCCATGTACTGCATGATCATTTCGCAGCAGCGCTTGGTGGCGCCCATGACATTGGTGGGATTGACCGCTTTGTCAGTGGATACCAGCACAAACTTTTTCACCCGGTACAGATCCGCCAGATTGGCCACGTTAAAGGTGCCGATGACGTTGTTTTTTACCGCTTCCTCCGGATTGGTCTCCATCAGCGGAACATGTTTGTGGGCCGCGGCGTGAAAGACTACCGTGGGGCGAAACAGACGGAACAGGCGGTCCATTTTCTTGAAATCCCGCACCGACGCGATCTGGGTAGTAAAGGGCAGGCCGCCTTTGTATTCCCGGATCAGCTCCTGCTGGATGTCGTAGGCATTGTTCTCATAAATATCCACGATGATGAGCAGCCGGGGGCGATAACGGGCAATCTGACGGCACAACTCGGAGCCGATGGAGCCGCCGCCGCCCGTAACCATACACACCTCCCCCTCGATAAAGGAGGCGATATCGCGGTTGTCGAACTGGATGGGATCGCGCCCCAAAAGATCCTCGATCCGGACCTCCTTCACCTGGTTGAGCAGGGCTCCGTCCTCCAACATGGTGTGCATATAGGGCAAAGTCTTGATCCGACGTCCCGTGGAGGAACAGATCTGTAGGATACGCTTGCGGGACGCCTCATCGATGGAGGGGACGGCCAGCAGGATGGTGTCGATGTGCAGACGGTCACACAGTTCCGGAATACGGCTGGTGGGCCCGTATACCCGCACCCCATTGAGGCTGCGGGAAATTTTCTGCTTGCTGTCGTCCACGATGCAGACGGGATAATACGGACAATCGGTGCCCAGCATCTCGGTGAGGATGGACTTGCAGGCCTGTCCCGCGCCGATGATCATGGTTCGGTCCCGCACCGGCTTGCTCCAATGCCGGCTGGTGACCACATACAGTGACTGGTACAGCATACGCAGCCCCACCACCAGTACCATTGCAATAAGCAGGGACAGCACCATATAAATATTGGAGCGGTAATCCTTCTCCACCGTCACCACCGTGATGAGATAACTGGCGCTGCTGCCCATGAGAATGCTGAAAATGCACAGCACAAAGTCCCGGGCATTGGCATACCGCCAGATGCTGCGGTATGCACCCGATATCGCCAGCGCCAGCATGTTGCACACGGTAAAATTCAAGATATGCCAATAGACATGATGGGGTTCCAGATGAACAATCGTCAGGGAGTTGGATAAGAAATACGCGGCAAAGCAGGCCAAGATCAGAGTCAAAAAATCGATAATGATCAGCAGGAGTTTACGCGAGTTCATTTTTTTCATAGCATCCGATTCCTTTATCTCACCTATAAAAGGAGGCTGTCCCGGCCTGTCCGGGCCCACTCCTGTTGTATTAAATTTACCCATGGGACCTCACGGATTCTTTCCAGGAAATTGCACCCATGAATAAAATAAGTATATCAGGGGCGGCATTCAGTGTCAACCATTGTGCCCGTCTCATAGGAATAGTGTACCCGGTCCAACCCGCATTTCCGCGGGCACGACAGATATTTTTCTTCGATGCTTCAACTGCCTTTTATATCGCCATCCTATCTTCGGGATACCCCTCACGAGCATTCAAAACGTTCCCGGAAAGAAAAAAGCGGGAGAAACTTCTCCCGCAAAATAGTTTTTTATACAACACTCATTTGCTATCCATATCAGCTCGAAGAAAGATTCCAAAGGACAGCTTCTGGCCCAGGGACTTCCTACATCGCTTGCCATCAAACATAAAGGCCCTGGCGAGAGAACCGGCCCGAAGGGACGCCTCCTGTTTTCAGGCAAGGCGGCTGCCCTCTCCCTTTTGTACGAGGAGACAATCGGCTAGGACCTTTCCGATATCTTCCCCCAGGCAAAGGGATCGTTGCTGAATTTCCCGCGGACAAAAGGCCTCCTGCCGGTTGATGCAGATATAGGCGGCCTGCGGGTTCCCCGCGGTCATTCGCCAGAAGGGATACTTGATGATCCCCGGGGTATTTCCTCCTACCCCCAGTTCCAAAAACAGCACATGCCGGTTTTCCAGACGGTGGAGGAACGCCTCGTACCGGCCGGCGGCGGCATACCATCCCTCGTCCTGCACGAAGGAATCGTCACAGCGCAGGTTCATCGTCATCGGCGCGCCGCAGACAGGGCACTGGGGGATCAGCTCTTCCGGAATGCGCATATCCCTTTGTTCCGCAAGCATTTCCCGGACAGCCGGTTCATTGTCATAGGTCTTGTCGTGACAGGCTTTGGAGCATTGCCACAGGCCGTAGTCCCCCTGCGTATAAAATAACCGCTGTTTCTCAAAACCGGCCAACTGGAATTGGTGATCCACATTGGTGGTGATCACAAAGAAATCCCTGTCCCGTACAAGCTCCAACAAATCGGTATAGGGCTTTCCCGCGGGCTGGTCATAGCGGTTCACATAAATCTGCCTCGACCACCACGCCCAGTATTCCTGAAGGGTGTCATAAGGATAAAATCCCCCCGAATACATATCGGTAATTCCGTATTTCCGCCGAAAATCCGAGAAATAGCGTTCAAACCGCTCTCCGTCATAAGTCAGCCCCGCCGATGTAGACATTCCCGCCCCCGCGCCAACGACAACGGCGTCAGCGGTTTGCAGCTCCTTTTGGAGCTTTCGCACTGCCTCCCAGTAAGTTCCGGTAGATTTGATAATCGATGTCCTGAAATACATTAAAAACCACCTCGATGGCGCTGCCGGTTGCTCTTTTATAGTCGCTCACCGCTTTCAGTGCGATTTGCGCCGCCGCCTCATTGGGGAAATGAAACTCCCCGGTGGAGATACAGCAAAACGCCACGCTTTTTATCCCGTGTTCATCGCCGAGCTCCAGACAGGAACGATAACAGGAGGCAAGTAAGGCGGCATCCCGTGCCGTCACCTGCCTTGTGATAATCGGCCCCACCGTGTGCAGCACCGAATCGCAGGGCAGATTAAACGCCGGTGTGATTTTCGCACCGCCGGTTTCTTCCCGGCGGCCCTGCCGCTCCATGATCTGCGCGCACGCCGCCCGAAGCTGAATGCCGGAATAGGTGTGAATCGCGTTGTCGATACAGGCGTGACAGGGTACAAAACAGCCCAGAAGAGTGCTGTTGGCCGCATTGACAATCGCCCCACATTTCAGCGTGGTGATATCCCCTTGCCAGAGATACAGGCCCTCCTGCACCGGCTGCAGATCCGCGATGTCGGTCACGCCCTTGCGCCGGATTTCCTCCTGCAGATAGGCATCCTGAATTTCCAGGAACGCCCCGTCTGCGGGCCGCGGCGGCCGGATATTGAAAAGCGTGCGGAGAAGCCTCCTCTGCTCGTGTTCGTCTCCGGGGATTTGCATCCCGGCAAAGCGGGACTGTTCCGCGAGCAATTTTCTGATCAAATACTGTCTTCTTTCGGTTTGTAACATGGCACACCCCTTCTGAACCAGCGGTGAGGGGCTGCCCCATGGGGCAGCCCCCGCTCAACGCCTATGCGAAGAAAAATCCCGCCGTCATATCCAGATAGTTTTGACCGCTGTAGGACGGATACTGCTTTTGCACCTCCGCCTTGAAGCCGTCGGCATCCGTGCAGCCTGCCGCAATCCTTTTCAGGTTTTCGAGATAGGCAATTTTGGTTTCGGCATCCTTCAGATCCTCCGGGGTATAGTGGGAAGTCAGGATCAGGTCGTACCCCTTTGTCATATACCTGCGCAGCGTCGCGATGATGCTGTCGGCATGGCCGGCACCGGCTACGATGGAATGGCAGTCATGGCCGAGCATGTGCGTGTATACAGCGTTGATCTCCGGGATCTCCACATCAAAGGCCTCCGCCGTCCGGCTGATAAGGAAATCCATGCCGCCGATGGTCACCTTTCCCTCATCGATGGTATCGGTAATTTTATGGAGGGAGCTGTCGAAAACCTCGCCGAAGGTCCGGGCAAAGTTTTCGATGAGCGCCTTTCCGCCGCCGTTTTCGGAATAATCCACCGCATTCTGCGTGGCGTATTTCGGCACTTCCGGCAAAAAGCTTCCCCCTGCCCCGTGATAGGCGATGAGCATTCCCTCTACCGTCTTATCCTTCAGATATTCGGCAAGCTCACGGTTGTTGTCAAAGAAGCAGGGAGATTCGATGATCACGGCCTTGCCGTTCTTTTCCAGAACAAAGACTTCGTCGTCAATATAATCGTTGGTCTTATACGCGTGCAGCTTTACCGATCCAAAATCGTAAACGTTCATTTCGCCCTTGTCAAGCTTTACGGTTTGATACGTATTTTTGTTCATAGCGGTTTCCTCCCGATATTTCCTTGGTTTCGCAGCATGGGAACGGCCGTTCTCCTTCGCCCTTGACCACAGTATACGCCCACCGGTTTTCCCCGTAAAGTACGCACTTTTTTGTGGGATAGTTACCGGCAGGGAACTATAGCGCGGTTACCAGGAGGAAACCAATGCGGCATCACGGGCATTTTTACCTCAAAGGGATCTCCCAAAAATTTTTTGATAGACAATCTTTCCGGTTTGTGTCCGTTCCAAATTTGACGGGGGGACCGCTGTATGATATCCTTAGAAACAAGGTCTCAAGCCCAAGCCGTGGAAAGGGGAAATCCGCATGAGCAGTCAAAGAAAAGCAAACGAATGGCCGGCCTGCCCGGTGGAAACCACCCTGATGCTCATCGGCGATAAATGGAAGGTGCTCATTCTACGCGATCTGCTTGACGGAACCAAGCGCTTCGGGGAACTCAAAAAATCCGTCGGCGGCGTTTCACAAAAGGTATTGACCGCACAGCTTCGGGATATGGAGGACAGCGGCCTTGTCAGCCGAAAGGTCTATGCGGAGGTTCCTCCGAGAGTGGAGTACTCGCTTACCGATCTCGGGCGGAGCTTGCAGCCGATACTGGACGCCATGCGGAACTGGGGTACCGAATATAAAGAGTCGCTAAACGAAACATAGCGGGCATACGGATAATCGTATGCCCGCTATGTTTCATGGAAGGGTTCCCTTCCGCTCAACCGGCGCTGTAGCCTTTCCGCCGTCCGCCTGGGGGCTTTTCAAATGCTGATGAAACCAAGACTTCTCCGCCTACGGCTTTCATCCGCCGTAAAGAGAGGAAGCCGCCTTCAAGCGGCGGCCTCGGGTCAGAACCATTTTCCCTTATCGCTCGGCTTTTTCCCTACAGGAAGCCTGCGGGCACCGCTCATCCATCTTCAAAGCGCCAATCCATTTGGAGATTTGCATTTCGTATACCGAAATCCTATTCGTTTTGGCCCGATTCCCCGCCGGATGCGTTAGGCCCCTTGAGCAGCCGTTCCCGATTGCGTTTCTTTTCGTTTTTCAGCTCTTCTTCCGTCACGTGCTCCATGACATCGTTTGGCGTACAGTTCAGCAAAGAACAGATATCATCCACGATTTTCAGCGAAACGTAATCGTTGCGGCCCATTCGTGTCAACGTACTGACGGAAATCCCGCTCATCTTGGCGAATTCCTTGCGGGTCATATCCAGATCCACCAGCTGTTTCCACAGCGGTTTATAGCTGAACGGCATCCGGTTACCCCCCTTTTTCCGTGATGGCTATGAAGCGGAGCGCGTCCTCCACCCCCGATTCAAAACGAAGATTGCCGCCAAAAGCGCGGCGGTTGTAGTCAATTATAACCAGGAAATGACCATTTCACAACACAATATTTGTGAGATGCGTGCATTATTTGTTGTTTTATCATCAATATAGGCGTTTCTTTAATCTTATTTGATCATTAAATATTCAAATTACAACTCAAAAAGTATTCCACAGAACAATTCCGGATATACCCTCATACCGATTACTGGCAACCGGGAGGGAAACGTTTCCTTTCCCAAATGGTTACAGGACTGTAAGTGAAGAATTACAGAGGTTGTAGGTTTGTCAAACATATTGGACAGCGAACTCAAGAGGAGAAAGCCAACCGAGCGGTCTCATGGGGAAGTTGTTTGAGCGGCG
>CAJFNR010000004.1 GCA_904395335.1 Candidatus Avimonas narfae
ACACCACTATGGTAGAAGGAACCGGCCCGGATGGACGGCTCCAGGCCCAGGGACATTCTACATCGTTTACTATCAGGCATAAAGGCCCTGGGCACAGTATACCATGAACGCTGCCCCTTGTGGTCCTCAGCCTACGTCTATCGGCAACATTCCCAAGAAATGCCGCGACCAAGGGACGAGGAAGCCTTTCCGTATCTATAAAATGAAGCGTGTGGTGATACGGCGTGAAATGCAAACGAGCGTTGTTTATTTGTCTCCAAAAGGACAGTGCTTTTTCTGCTGATGGCAAGTATTTCTACGCGGATACAGTACATTTTTTGTTTTGGCTGATTACTATGGTTTCCGATCTCCCAATAGGGGATTGAGTTTTCCAATCAGCGAGAATACAGCCCGGAGTAAAACGTGCAAAAAATCCATGAATACCGATTTTCCTTTATACCTGAGCATCCTTTTCCAATAAAAAAGGAAAGGGGTCTTTTCTTTTGTGCACAAATACAACCATAAGGCGGTTGCTTGATTTTCGTGCCGAATAATGATAAAATAATGCGGCAAAACAAAGGCCAATTTCTGAAAGGGGCGACGCATGGTGTTTCCTATTGTTTACAAACGGGTGCTGAATCCTTCGGTGACATTGATGAAGATCGAGGCGCCCCTGGTTGCTCAGAAGGCGAAGGCCGGGCAGTTTATTATCCTGCGTGTCAACGAGACGGGCGAACGCATTCCGCTTACTGTGGCGGAAACGGATCCGGCGGCAGGGACGGTGACGATTATTTTCCAGAAGGTCGGTAAGACCACGCTGTTGCTGGACACTTTGGAAGTAGGAGATGCCCTGCTGGATTTTGTGGGACCGCTTGGCCGTGCGTCGGAGGTGGAGGGTTTCCGTCATGCCGCCGTTATTGGCGGTGGCGTGGGCTGTGCCATCGCCTATCCCGAGGCGCGGGCTCTTCACGAGAACGGGACAAAAGTGGATATGATCGCGGGATTCCGCAACAAGGATATCGTCATGCTGGAGGAGGAGATGGGCCGCGTCAGCGACCGCCTTTTTGTTATGACGGACGACGGCTCCAACGGCAACAAGGGATTTGTAACGGTGAAGCTCCAGGAGCTGCTGGATGCCGGGGAGGATTACGATCTGGTCATTGCCATCGGTCCTCTGCCCATGATGCGGGCGGTGGCGGAGCTGACCCGTCCCTATGGAATTAAAACCTTGGTCAGCATGAATCCCATTATGATCGACGGCACCGGCATGTGCGGCGGCTGCCGTCTGACCGTGGGCGGGGAAACCAAATTTGCCTGTGTGGATGGGCCGGAATTCGATGCCCACGCCATCGATTGGGAGGAGTCCATGAAACGGCTGACTCAGTATCGTGAGCAAGAACACGAGTGCCGTCTGATGTTTGAACAGCGCGGCTGATTTCCGGAGCGAAAGGGGAAAGAAACAATGGCTGTCAATAAGCAAATGGAAAAGACGCCGATGCCCGAGCAGGATCCCCTGCGCCGTGCCTCCAACTTTGAAGAGGTGGCCTTGGGTTATACGGAAGAAATGGCGGTGAACGAGGCGCAGAGATGCTTGCACTGCAAGAACCGCCCCTGTGTCTCCGGTTGCCCGGTGAATGTGCAGATTCCCGATTTTATCGATCGGATCGTCTCCGGCGATTATGAAGGCGCTTACCAGACCATCGCCCAGACCAGTTCTCTTCCGGCGGTTTGCGGGCGGGTATGCCCTCAGGAAACACAGTGTGAAGCCAAATGCGTACGCGGTATTAAGGGGGAACCGGTAGCCATTGGCCGTCTGGAACGCTTTGTTGCCGACCGGCATATGGCGGCCGATACGGTTCAGGACGGCCTTCAGCCACCGGCTGCCGCTCCCAATGGGCATAAGGTGGCAGTGGTGGGTTCCGGGCCCGCCGGTCTCACCTGTGCGGGGGATCTGGCTAGGCTGGGCTACAGCGTGACGGTTTTTGAGGCCTTCCATACGGCCGGCGGTGTCCTCATGTACGGTATTCCGGAATTCCGGCTTCCCAAAACCATTGTGCAGCGAGAAGTGGACAATCTGCGCCGTATGGGTGTGGAGATTGAGACCAATATGGTGGTGGGGCGTGTCCTTTCCATTGATGAGCTGTTTGAACGGGGATATGAGGCGGTTTTCGTCGGGAGCGGTGCGGGACTTCCCGGCTTTATGGGCATTCCGGGCGAAGGGCTGCTGGGGGTCATGTCGGCCAACGAGTTTCTCACCCGTATCAATCTGATGAAAGCGTACCGCGAGGAATACGATACGCCGATCCCGCATTTTCGCCGCGTGGCGGTGGTAGGCGGCGGAAACGTGGCCATGGATGCCGCCCGTTGTGCCAAGCGCCTGGGAGCCGAGAATGTGTATATCGTATACCGCCGGGGCGAGGCAGAAATGCCCGCCCGGCTGGAAGAAATTCATCACGCCAAGGAAGAGGGCATCGAATTCCGCTTTTTGACCGCACCGGTTCAGGTGTTGGGGGACGAAAGCGGCCACGTCACCGGATTGGAATGCGTGACGATGGAACTAGGCGAACCTGACGACTCCGGGCGCCGCCGTCCGGTGCCGGTAGAGGGGAGCAACCATGTGCTGGAGGTGGATGGAGCCATCGCCGCCATCGGCAATTCCCCCAATCCGCTGATTCGCTCCACGACGCCGGGGCTGGAAGCCAACCGCCGGGGCTGTCTGGTGGTTGATGAGGATACCCTGCGCACCACACGGGAAGGTGTTTATGCCGGCGGCGATGCCGTTACGGGGGCAGCTACCGTCATTTTGGCTATGGGAGCCGGTAAACACGCTGCCCGTTCCATTGACGAATATATCCGTCAAAAGGAGGGGCAAAAGGTCTGATCCTGGGAAAAATCGGTAAATACTCGGAAGGTGTTTGTCGTTTTTTGCAATTTTCATAATTCTTTTCAAAGAAGTGTTGACATTTTCTCTCTCATCGGTTATAGTAGGGAGGAATTCAAAAGGATTCAAGTTCACCGGTGAGGTGAGGGAATGTCCGTATTCCAGGGCGCTGATCTTGAGGCATTGACCGATGAGCAATTGGCGCTTTTGGCCCATGAGGGCTGTGAGGATGCGTTTTCCCAGCTGGTGCAGCGGTGTGCTTCGATTGTCCGCCGGCATGCTGCCATGTACCGCAGTGTTCAGCTGGAAGCGGAAGATCTGGAGCAGGAAGGCTTGGTCGGCCTGTTGTCTGCCGTGCGGACTTATCAGGAAAGTGGGGGCGCCTCGTTCCGTACCTATGCTTCTGTCTGCATTCGCCGTCGGATGCTCAGTGCAGTTCGACGGGCGGGTGCAGCTAAGCAGATTCCTTCTTCTGAACTGATCAGTATGGACGAGGGAGGGGCTTCCTTAGAAGAGCCTGCTGTTCCCACCGATCCAGCTGTGTTGTTGCAGCAGCGGGAGGATGCGGACCGGTTCCAGAACCGCCTGAAGGAAACGCTGACTCAACTGGAATATCAGGTGCTGATGCTATACCTTGGGGCTTACAGCTATGAGGAAATTGCCCAGCTGCTGCATTCCACTTCCAAAGCGGTGGATAACGCGTTGCAACGCGTTCGCCGCAAACTTACCGCCGTCCTTGCCGACGGCTGAAGAGCAATTTTCTTCTGATAAACTGTCTTTGACGCTGTAAGGCGTTGAGTATATGCCCGGGTAGCTTAAGCAGAGCGTTGGTTTACAAAGGTGTCGGTCCAAATCCGTCGCGGGGCAAATTTTTTATCTTAAAGCGAGGTAACATCCATGTACGAAGACAAAACTCTGGTCTGCAAGGAATGCGGCGCTGAATTCGTTTTCACCGCCGGCGAGCAGGAATTCTACGCTGAAAAAGGCTTTGTCAATGAGCCGCAGCGCTGCAAGGCCTGCCGTGACGCCCGCAAGGCCGCTGGCAAGACGGAGCGTGAAATGCACACTGCTATCTGCGCCAACTGCGGCAAAGAGGCGAAGGTTCCTTTCAAGCCCCGTGAGGACCGTCCTGTTTATTGCAGCGAGTGCTTCGCCGCGATGAGAGGCGAAAACTAATCGTGTCCTGTCAAACGCCCCGGCACTCGGCCGGGGCGTTTCTCTGTGGGTAAAGAAAGAAGTGGGAAACTCGGATTTTCAATGGATATCGGAGTTAGAAAGCGCCTTCTATCCACTTCATCAGGCACTACGCGTGCCACCTGTCCACAGGAATGGCTCTACCTCTTCCGGTGAGAATTATATCCATCTCTAAATTGTGATTTTACAGGACTTTGGAGAAATCTCCCGATTTTTTCGCTGTACATTTGTTTCAGCGGGTGATATAATACTAAGGGACTCTGCCGGTACCCTATGTCCATGACAGAAAAGGCTGTTCCGGCGAAAAACGGCCGGACGGAGCCGGCGGCGCCCCAAGGATTTCCATCAGACAGGAGGAACGATTGATGGCTTACACGGTTACCAAGGAGACGTTGATTGGCGATATTCTGGATCACGATTCCACAACGGCGGAATATTTCTTTGAAATGGGTATGCACTGCCTGGGCTGCCCTTCTGCCAGGGGGGAATCTCTAGGCGAAGCCTGTGAGGTCCACGGTGTCGATTGTGATGAAATGGTTCGAAAGATCAACGCCCATCTGCAGTCAAAGAACTGAGAGAGCAGGCATAGGGGCGGGACAGGCGGCGCCGCGTCGGCGGAAGAACCTGTCCCGCTTTTTTATGGGAGGAACGGCGAATGCAGGGAGAGACTTTGGATAGGCGGCTGCAGTGTGCGGCTCGCCAGGTGCGAATGGGGAGCCGGCTGGCGGATATCGGAACCGACCACGCCCTGCTTCCCGTTGCATTGGTTCGCTCCGGCGTTTGCCCATACGCGGTGGCTTCCGACATCCGTACAGATCCGGCCGAACGGGCCCGGCGGGCGGTGGAAGAGGCGCAGCTGGCCGACAGGATTGAGGTCCGGCTGGGGCCGGGCCTGTCGGTGCTTCAGCCAGAGGAGGCGGACGATCTGGTGATTGCTGGAATGGGCGGGGAGACGATTGTCTCCATTCTGGGGGAGGCCCCCTGGATCCGTTCATCCCATTTCCGGCTGATCCTTCAGCCCATGTCCCGTCCGGAGGTTCTGCGGCGGTGGCTACACAGGGCGGGTTTCCTGTTAGAGGCGGAGCCGGCAGTGGAAGACGGCGGCCATCTTTACTCGATCCTGCGGGCACACTATGAGCCGGAAGCGGTGCCGGCAGCAGAAGAAGGGCCCCTGACGCCGGAGGGGTTCTCCGTCATGGATTTTCGAGGAGCGATACAGGGCGACACCCCGGAAGGGCGCGCTTATCTGCGGCATCAACAAGACCGGCTGCTTCGCCGCGCCCAGGGGCTGCGGGAGGCGCGGGACAGCCGCAAGGTACTGGAAGCCCGACAACTGGAAGCTGTCGCGTGCGCATTATTTCGATAAGGGAAAAAAGGAGGCGGTCAGCATGGCGCTGGACGGCGCGTTGTTGAGCTGTCTGAGGGAGGAGCTGACGGCTCGTCTGCCCGATGCACGGGTGGACAAGATCCATCAGCCCTCCCGGGAGGAACTGATTGTTTCCCTCCGTCATCGTGGAGGGACCGAAAAGCTGTATCTGTCGGCGCGGGCCAATTCACCCCGCGTCCATTTTACCGATATCACGCTGGAAAATCCGGCGTCACCCCCCATGTTTTGTATGCTGCTGCGCAAGCGGCTGACAGGCGGAAGGCTGACGGAGATTCGTCAGGAGGGGCTGGAACGAGCGTTGTATTTCACATTCGAGTGCCTCAATGAGCTGGGGGACAGAGTGCTGCTGACACTGGCGGTGGAGATTATGGGGCGCCACAGCAACATTATCCTCATCGATCAGGAGGGGCTGGTGGTGGATGCCATCAAACGGGTGGATGTGGAAATGTCCTCCGTGCGGCCGGTGTTGCCCGGCCTTCGGTATTCCCCGCCACCGGCGGCGGCCGGGCGTTTGGATCTGTCCCGCAGCGAACCAGAGGGATTTTTGCCCGCACTGAGCCGCGGAAAAAACGAACCGTTGTCCAAGGCGTTGCTTTCGACGGCACACGGCCTGTCTCCATTAATCTGCCGGGAGGCGTCCCATTACGCCTGCCGCGGCCGGGATACGGCGGCACATGAGCTGGGCGAAGAGGAAAAAGACCGTCTGCTCTTTTTCCTCCGGCGCATCCGGGCGGCCATACTGACCGGAGAAAAACGGGTGCCTTATTTTCTGTATAGATCCGACGGAACGCCGCTGGATTTCAGCTTTGTCCCCATTGCTCAATATGGACTTTCCGCCGTGGGGCGGGAGATGGAGAGCTTTTCCGCTCTGCTGGACGCCTTTTATGCCCAGCGGGACGCGGCGGAGCGCAGCCGTCAACGCGCCCACGACATGCTGAGGGTGCTGACCAACGCCTCTGACCGCCTGACGCGGAAAATTGCCCATCAGCGGGAGGAGCTGACCCGTTCCGGCGACCGGGATAAGTGGCGGATTTGGGGCGACCTGATCAACGCCAACCTGGCCGCCATCCCCCACGGGGCCGCATCGGCGGAGCTGGTGGATTATTATGACCCCGGCTGCCGCACGGTAACAGTGCCGCTGGATCCGGCGCTGTCCGCCGCACGCAATGCCCAGAAGTATTACAAGGAATACCGTAAGGCCCAGAATGCGGAAAAAATCCTTCAGGAACAGATCGAGAAGGGGGAGCAGGAGCTGGAATATATCGACACGGTATTCGACGCCCTCTCCCGCGCGTCCACCCTGCGGGAGCTGAACGAGCTGCGGGAGGAGCTGGTGGAGGGTGGGTATCTGCGTCGGCAGGCCTCCAAGCAAAAGCCTCCCAAGCCCCTGGGGCCCATGGAATTCCTCTCGGAGGACGGTTTCCGGATCCTGGTGGGACGCAACAACGTACAAAACGACCGGCTAACGCTGAAAACCGCCCGGGGCAGCGATATCTGGTTCCATACCAAAAACATTCCGGGTTCCCATGTCATTGTGCTGACGGAGGGACGCACGCCACCGGAACGGACACTGGAACAGGCGGCAATTTTGGCCGCCCTCCATTCCCGGGCGGCGGATTCCCGGCAGGTGCCGGTGGATTATACGGAGGTGCGGCATGTGCGCAAGCCGGCAGGCGCCCGGCCCGGTATGGTTATCTACGATACCAACCGCACAGCCTATGTAACGCCGGATCGCCTGCTGGCCCAGCGTTTGCGCAAGGAAATATGAAAAAGAAGAACCCTCCTGCGGGAGAGGTTCTTTTTTTATAAAAAGTTTGAGTAATATCTTGAAAGTTCAAAAATCATATGATATGATCATAATCTAAATGATCGTGAGATCAAACTAAAACCTTTATATGCTGGAGGCGGCTTTATGAGTCTAGTGAATGGAAACGAACAGATCCGTGGGGAGAGCCATGCCCAGCTGCTGATGCGTTTGATGAAGGAGCTGCTCCGAGACGAACAGGAGCACTCGCTGATGGAAATGAAACAGACGATTATGCAGCAGACAGGTGAAGAATATTCTCACGGCACCTGGGCCGGTGCCGTGAGGCGACTGACCGAGACTTGGAACGGCTGTCGGGCTGTCCGGCGGGGAGTCTACCAATATCTCCCGCCTGCCGTCTTGCAAGAGACGGAAGATACTGCCGCCCAACTGAAAAGAGAGGCGGCGGCCGTGTTGCTGCGGGCGCAGGAACAGCTGACCAAGCTGGCGGACCGGGTCAACATTGTGGAGGCGGAGGAGTCGGAGCTGAAAATGGCTCTCTGCCTGCGGGAAACCTGCCAGCGTCTCCGGGAGGAAACTTCCCGGTACGAAGAGCGGGGATGTCATGAGGAGGGGGATATGGGGTGAATTGGATAACGGTCTTGGGAGCTGTTGCTTCGGTGTTCACGATCCTTTCCGGTATCTGTACCCTTTGCCTTTTTCTGAGCAGAAAAGATTCCGATGGGAAAGAAAAGGATTGCCGTCGGATTCATGTGGAGGGATTTGGAAACCGCTGCGTGGTGGTTCAGCTGTCTTCGGAGAGGGAGGACATTCCGGGAGGAAATGGGTATCCGCCGGCAGTTACGGAAGAAGGATCCCAAAATGAGGACTCCTCATGTGAGAAAAATGCCCGGATCGGAAGCCGGCCCAGTGCGTAAAATGGCCGGTTCGTTGATTCCATGATCCTTGTTGTACGGTAAAGGAAAAGAGGTTTCGGCGGAACGCCGTTGCCAATTGGACGGCTTCATGTTATGCTACGCATAGAGGTATTCTGGAGAAGAATCAGGGAGGGATAAAGGATTATTATGTCACACAACAGTAAAAGAGGACACCGGCTGATGGCGCTGGCGGTGGTATGCGCGCTCAGCCTTTCCCTGCTGACAGGCTGCCAGCAGACGCAAACAACCGAGGAGACCGGGTCCACCACCGGGGACGGGACAACAACTGCCGCCACCACGGCCCCGACTAAGCCGGAACCGCTGGGAGACTATACGCAGCGCACCCTGGCCCTTACGGAGGTAACGGAAGGCCTCCGTTATGACGGGAGGGTTACCCCGTTGGACGATCGGGTGGGTATCGACTGGACCTATTCCGGTTTTACTTTTCGCGCGGACTGTCAGGGGGATATTCAGGTGACGATGAAGGCGGTGAATATCTCCAACCCCTCCTATGTGGTGGCCGTGCTGGACGGGGAGACGCTTTCTGCTCAGGACATTCTGGACCGCCGGGTGAAAGTGACGACGAAAAAGGCGTATACTGTGCTGACGGACGTGCCGGCGGGAGTACATGACATACAGCTTGTCAAGCTGACTGAGGCACAGTTGGGGCTGCTGGATGTATATGACCTGACGATCAACGGTCAGCTGATGGAACTGCCGGAGGATGACCGACTGAAAATCGAGTTTATCGGCGATTCCATCACCAGTGGGCTGGGAAATCTGTGGAATTCCAGTATGGACCGGCAAACAAATGGGCTGGCCGATCAGGACGGCTATCACACTTACGCGGCGTTTACCGCCCGGGCACTCAATGCTGATGCGCATGTTGTGTCCCTTTCAGGATGGGGAGTCGCCGGAGGATGGCTGACGCCGCCGGAGGATGCCGCTATCGAAAACGCTTATGGATACCGGTCCTATTATCGCAATCACACCAGCGAACAGTGGGATTTTTCCTCCTGGCAGCCAGATATCGTGGTGATCAATTTGGGCACCAACGACAAGGGGATTCCGACGCCTGTTGACGATGAGACCCTGAAAGCTAAGGTGCTGGAGCTGTTTGCTGACATCCGGGACCATTATCCCCAGGCACAGATCGTCTGGGCCTACGGCCTGATGGGCACGGCGGGGGGATCCGTGGAGCAGGTGGTCCGGGAGTGTATGGAGGAGCGGGCAGCTCAGGGAGATGCGGTTCCCTATACTTATGTAACCCTACCTATGGATCAGAACGGAGGCGGGGCCCATCCCAATGTTTCAGGGCAGGAGCGGGCCGGCCGGGTGCTGACAGCCGCGCTGAAAAAGCTGATATAAAACCGGCCGGTTAAGGAAGAAATTGCGTGGTGAGGCTACCCTCTGTCCGAAGCTGCCCGGTTTGCTCATTCCAACGACCGGCTGTGCCGGACGGGAATCCGGGGGATTGTTTTGAATTTCTTAGGACAGAATAGGTACCGTGAGGATACGCTTCAAGTATCTGCTAGGCAAAGGAGGGGGCTGAACTAATTTCTGACACCAATCCTTAGTCCTGGATGAACCGTCAGGCGATAGCCTATGTCCTATGTCGGTGAAATCGTAGAGACGTCCGGGGACAATACGAACTTGCTGATACTCAGCGGCGCCAGTATGGGAGGCTTGATGGCGCTTGTTTACAGCGATATTCCCGGTATGTTTGGCTTACCGCGTGGTGCCGGGCCGGGGACACTGCGGAGGAATCAATCGCCCTATCGCCGTATTTTTTCTTTCGCCACAGGTGGAGGGACAGGAGAATATGCCAGACAGCCGCCGGACAATTTTTTGTCCGGCGGCTGTCGTTGGTTATATGCAGACTGTGACTATTCTTTTGTGCTTTCTTCTTTTTCGCCGCGGCGGCGAGGGCGGAACTGCACCACAAAAAACATGCCCACCAGAATAGGGAGGTAAAAGGTAACCATGCGCCAGAACAAAATGGCCATGTTGAGGAATTCCTCCGGCATGAAGGAGCCGAAAAGGGTATGAAAGCTAAATTCTGCCCCACCCATGGCGCCGGGCAAAGGAACAAAGGAGGACATCATGGAGACGCATGCCTGAGCGGCCAATACCGTAAAGGGGGAAGCTCCCTGAAGACCGAAAGAACGGTAAATGCCATAAGGAATCAGGAAAAAGACGGTCAACTGAACAACACTGAGCAAGGCCATCCAGACGATCATGGAAAGGTTTTTGCGCATGATCTGAAAGCTCTCGTGGAATTGATCCAGTTCTCGGTGGATGTAGTCCATCCGGGCTTCTTTGTCCTTTATCAGACGTATCCGGGCCAGAAGGGAAACAATCCCTTCTGCCATGCGCCGGGTGAAACGGCGGAAGAAGCAGATACAGATCAGCCCGGCCATGACGGCGGCGCTGATAAAGAAGCCGATCAGAATAAGGAATCCAAAGCCGTTGATTTGTTCGGCAAAGGAACGATAATAAAACAGGAGGATCACCAGGGAATACAAGGTCAGTGTACCCTGATAGACGATGAACTTGACCAGCAGCGAAGAAGAGGCAACCCCCAATGGGACACCGCATTTCACCATATGCACGGCCTGCATGGGTTGCCCGCCGCTGGCGGAAGGGGTGACACAGTTAAAAAACTGACCGATCATAGAGGTGTGAAAGGTGGAACCAAAGCGCTGGAGAGGATGCAGCTTCTTTACCGCCACGTGAAGAATGACCGCTTCCAGCAGCCAATAGACCGCCATCATCGCTAGAGAAGCGGACAGCCACAGCGGGCTGACGGTGGTTAGCACCTGCAGAACATTGGACAGGCCATCCACCAGGGAAATATAGACAAACAGCACCACCAGTGACAGCACAATGATAACGGCATTTAGTTTTTTCCATTTCATATACGGTACCAGGCCTTTCCCTGCGGAATTGCCGCCGGAACAAATGAAATCATCTGCCGCGACGGGTGTTTTTGGGTTCGCTTTTTTTCACGAGACCGGAGTAAAACGAATCCCACAGGGAGAGCACATGTTCCTTGTTGTAGAACTGATGTCCGGCCCAGGAGCTGTCCGCTGCCTGCCGATAAAGCTCCGGATTGTCCCTGAGGCGGATAATTTCTTCCACAAAGCCGTCCACATCCGATGCCTTGCGGTAAAAATCGAACAGAATGTTGCGGTACAGCTCAATATCCCGCAGCAGCACGGGCAAACGGCAGTTCATCGCTTCCAGAATAATCATGGGAAACAGCTCATCATAGGAGGGCAGAAACAGCATATCGGCCAGATTATAGATCTCGTTCATTTCCCCCCGGTCGATGATGCCGGGAAACACACAGTTTTTGGGCGGGTGTTCCAGCATCCGGCTGATTTCCTCATACCCGTCGGTCATGTGGCCGAAGGAAAAGCCGCCGGCCCATATAAATTGTATGTCCGGGAGCCGCTTGGCACATTCCACAAAGTCAAAGACCCCTTTGCGCCGCTGCAACTGTCCCGCGCACATAACCGTGAAGCGGTGCGGATCCAACCCGTATTTTTTTCGCAGGCGCGGTTTGCAGTCGGGATCCAAGGGATAGAAATCCTTGACATCGACAAAATTGGGGATGTAGGTGATTTTTTCCCGGTCGACGCCGTATGCTACCAGCCGGTCGATAAAATACGGATTGACCACCACCAAACGGTCCATGCGTTTATAGAAAGAGATCAGATACTTATAAAATACCTTTTTGGCGATAAAGGGGAGCTTCAGGCTCTCATCCATTGTTTCGGGAAGAAAATGCACATACCCCACTGCTACGCCATGATGTTTGGCAAAAGGCTGGGACAGGTAGTAGCGGAAATTCACCGTATGGTAATGGGTAATGTCTGCCGGTTTCCATACATTTTCCCGGATAGTGAATTTGTCGGCCAGCCCTTCCCGGATCAGTCCCACCTGTTCGTCGTGGGCGGAGGCGACTCCCTGGCCTTTTACAGTAAAAGCCCTGGAAAATACATTGATGCTGTGTTTCACACGTGTCCGCCTCCTCATGGAATAAAACAGCCGCAGCCTGTCCAATGCCGCACCAAGGCTGCTCCCGTTTTTGCCTTTCTCACTATAACAGCCCGGCGAAAGAGCGTCAAGCACACTGCCGGAAACTTTATAAAATCTTCCGAATCTATCGAATCATGAATGCTTTTTGTGAGAGGAATTCCGTCGGGTCAGACAAAGAATACCCTTGACGGCTTCCCCAGCAGCCAGAGGTAGAAGAGACCAAGCCGCCGCTGCTGCCGCTTCGGAGAGAGAGAGGGGATACCAGCCCACAGCGGTGAAAACGGCCGGTAGAGCGACAGGGAGCGCCGCCAACAGCAGAAACACGCCCAGGGTTACGGCTTCCCGCCAACGGAAGGAGCGAATGAGGAAAGTGCCGGAACGCTGTGTCAGGGCGGTGGTCAGGAGAGAAAACCACAATGTGACCGTGGCCGCCGTATTTCCCGCTGGATTGGACAGCAGCACAGCGGCCGCAAAGCTGGCGGCGCCAACCAATGACGGCATCAGCGGAAACCGATGGGAACGGGGAAGCATCACGCTGCTGTCCGCCCTTCGGCCACCGAAAAGGAGCGACAGGAGTGCGCTGATTGCCAGTCCGGATACAGCCAGGGCCAAGGAATCAAACACGAGTGAGCCGGAGAGGAGGAGCCCCAGCAGAAGGGAAAGCAAGATCCCCCCTCCGCAGGAAAACAGATATCCTGCTCCCCGGCGCAGATTATCCGCAATGCCCCGGCTTTCCCGAACGGCCCCCGCCAGCGAAGCGAAGCGGCCGTCTTGCCATATCAAATCGGCGGCGTCCTTGACCGCGTCCGCACCAAAGGAGGGGCTGCATTTTACCTCGGCTTTTTGAAACAGTGAAATATCGGCGGAAGTGGCCCCCGCCAGCGCCACATGGTTTCCCTGTGCTTTCCAGATATCCAGGAGGTTTCGTTTATCCTCCAACGACAGTCGGGAAAACACGCGACCTTCCCGAGCATCCTGTTCGCGGAGATTTTCAGAGGTGACAACGGTTTCCTCCGGAGAGGAGAGGATTCCCAGCTGGCTGCCAGCCGCCTCGGCGGCGGCCGGGGGATTGCCCGTGAACATAACCACCCGAATTCCAGCCCGTCGGAAAAGCCGCACGGCTTCCGCGGTACCAGGGCGGGGAGCGTCAGCCATGCCGATTAGTCCCGCCAATGTCAGGTTGCTTTCCCACTCGCCGCCTCTTAGGTCGGTGGGGGCTTCTTCCAGGAACCGATAGCCCACTGCCAGGACTTGAAGTCCCTGCTGCTCCATTTCCTCGGCGGTAAGCAGGGCGGCCCGGGTGTCGCTGGCCGTACATAGGGGAAACACCGTCTCCGGTGCCCCCTTGACGATGACCAGAGGGCGGCCGTCGACAAGATGGACTGTAGCCATGCGCTTGTGGTGAGCCTCAAAGGGAAGCTCTACCAGTTGAGGATGCTCCTGCTCCAGGATCTTTCGGGAAAAACCGTTTCGTTTTCCACAGGCCAGGAGGGCATCGTCGGCAGCGTTGGGTTGGCCGCCGCTGCATAGAAGGGAGAGACGCAACAGTGCCAGGGCCGCCTCCGGCAGCCGTCGGTTTCGGTCCGCTTTGATCAGCTGATTGCCGGCAAACAAGCGGATAACTGAAAGTCTGTCCTCCGTCAGGATACCGGATTTATCTGTGGCGAGCAGATTGACGCGGTTCAGATCCGAGACGGCGGCGAGGCGTCTCAGGATCACCCCGTCGCGCTCCATCCGCCGGATTCCCCGGGACAGAAACACCAGCGACAGGAAGGGGAGGCCGGCGGAGGATAGGGCCGCTGCCGCTGACAGTATAGTGAAGAGAAGTTCGGGTAGAGTTGCGGAGAAAAGCAGCCCTATGGCAAGGAGCAGAATACCGGCGGCCAGGATCAAAAAGCGACCGATACGGTCCCATTTCTTCAGATGCTCCTTAAAAGGGACGGCATCTCCCTGGGAGTTCAGGGATGCCAGACGGCTTCGTTCCGTATCCTCCCCGGTTTCCACCGCTACAGCCCGGCACTCCCCCCGCAGGAGCAGGCAGCCCGCGTACAGCATATTTTCCCGTTTGTTTAGGGGGGTGATGGCTTCCGGGACGGCCTCCGAATTTTTTTCCACTGGCTGTTCGTCCCTGGTAAGCGGCGACTCATCGCACAGCAGGGAGGTTCCGTCCAGCAGCCGGCAGTCGGCGGGAATCAGATCCCCTGCCTTCAGCAAAAGGATATCCCCCGGCGCCATTTCTTCCGAGGATATTGTCCGTTCCACACCGTCGCGGATCACACGAACTCCGGAAGAAATATCCCGCCGTCCTGCCAGATAGGCCGCGGCCCGGGCATCCATCCCTGCCCCGCCGACAAGAATCAACAAATTGACCGCCATAAGCGAAAGCGTCAGCCTGACGGCGGAAGAAAGTTCGGCGTCGCCTCCCTGTATGGTCTGAATGATGGAAAAAGCCAGATAAACAACCAGGGCGATAAACAGCAGCAACAGGAAAGGATTGTGCAGCCGCACCCGGCAGCGCTGCAAAAAGAAGCGCCTCCCCTTTTTTGACGATCGCTGCTTCCTCAGAGCGGTACGGCGCAGAGAAGCCTGTTCTTCCGACAGGCCCGTGGCCGGGTCAGTATCCAGTTCCCGCAAAATCTTGTCCAAGGGTTCGCTGTGCCAGATCAAGGGACAACCTCCTTTGGTAGGAAAAGAAACAAATTGACGAATCAAGGGGATAGTCTGTTTCCAGTATACACCTGGTTAAAGGGTTTGGAAAGCGGAAAAACAAACACAACGGCGTTTCTTTGGGATTGTTGGCGATAATTCGCCGGCGCTTGTCAAACAAACCGGGATACCGTATAATGGGCTCTAGGCTTGTGTGTGGGATAGCAAGCGATGCGGAGACAGAGTATATTGAAAGCATGGATGAAGAAGCGCCTTTAAAAGTCATCCCCTAGAGGGTCCTTTCTCTTACGAGAGAGGGTACCTGCGAAGCAGGGAGATATGTGGCAAGGTACAACCGGGAAGAAACGAGGGTTGTGCCGTCCAGTCGAACGGAAACTTTGCAAAGGGTGCGAAGGGGATTGGAGAGGAAAGATATAAATGACGGATGGTTTGGTACAGGGTTTGACCGAATGGCTGGGAGGTTCCATTCCTGGGGAACTGATTGCCTTTTTGATTTCTCTCCTTCCCATTTTAGAGCTCCGGGGCGGTTTGATTGCTGCCAGCCTGTTGCATGTGCCGTTGGGACCGGCATTTCTTATCTGTTACATCGGAAATATTCTCCCCATCCCTTTTATTTTGCTGTTTATCCGCCGGATTATCAACTATTTGAAAAAAACGCGTATGCTTCATGGCTTTGCCGGATGGCTGGAACGAAAGTCTGAAAAGAATAAGGATAAGGTGACGAAGTACAAGATGCTGGGACTGTTGCTTTTTGTGGCAGTTCCTCTGCCGGGAACCGGCGCCTGGACCGGCGCATTGGTAGCGGCTATGTTGGATATGCCGCTGAAAAAATCGCTGCCGGTTATCGCTTTGGGCGTACTGATCGCGGGTGTGATCATGTCTGTGATCACCTATGGCTTGGCGGCCTTGCTCAGCTGGTGAACGGAGGATATTATATGGGAACATATGCGGGTATAAATGTGGATATCGCCATTATCGGAGGAGGGGCGGCAGGTTTATCTGCCGCCGTTTTTGCCTGCCGGGAGGCGCGCCGGTTCGGCAAAACGATCCGGCTGGGGGTTTGGGAGAAAGCGCCGCGCACGGGGAAAAAGCTGTTGGCCACCGGAAACGGCACCTGCAACCTCACCAACAGCGAGGCGGCCCCTTCCCGCTATCATCAAGCAGAGCCTACTCAGCGTGGACAGGCCGTGCTGGCACAGGTACTGAAGGCTTTTCCTGCTGCAGAAGCCCGCAAATTCTTTTCATCCATTGGGGTGGAATCGGTGGAAAAAGATCGGGGCCGGGTTTACCCTCTCAGCCTGCAGGCGGGGGCGGTGCTGGATTGCCTGCGGCTGACTATGGCAGCACAGGGAGCGGAGGAGTTCTGCAGCCGGTCGGTGAATGCGCTGCTGCCTGTGAAGAAGGGGTGGCTCCTGGAGACAGAGGAAGGTACGGTACAGGCACGGAAAGTGCTGGTCTGCTGCGGCGGCGCGGCGGCGCCGGCACTGGGAGGGTCGGCGGATGGGTATTCCCTGTTGGCCCGCTTGGGACACACCCGCACCCCGCTGTTTCCCGCCATTGTTCAGGTGAAAACGGAAACCGAACTGGTGCGCTCCCTAAAAGGGATCCGGCTGGATGCCGGTGTCCGCTTTTGCCTGGATGGCCGGGAGCTGGCGGCGGAAACCGGGGAGTTGCTGTTTACGGAATATGGCGTATCGGGACCGGCGGTGATGCAGATTTCCCGCTGTGTGGGGGATTGGGAACGCCGCCGGCGGGGAAGACTCACCGTGCATCTGGACCTGTTGCCGGGCTGGAGTGCGGAGCAGGCGGAACGCTGCTTGGCAAAGCGGCGGGAGCTGGCCGGACGGACCCGGGAGGACTACCTGACGGGATTTCTGCAAAAGCGCGTGGGACAGACGCTGCTGCGCGCAGCGGGGCTGGGACCTCTCGCCCGGCCTGCGGCGGAGCTGTCCGACGGTGAGGTGCGCTGTTTGGCGGCGCTGATGAAGGACTGGACGCTGAATGTCACCGGAACACAGGGATTCGGCGGCGCTCAGGTGACAGCCGGCGGGATTCTGCTGGAGGAATTCGGTGCCCATACGCTGGAATCGCGCCTCTGTCCTGGCCTGTACGCTGCGGGCGAGGTGCTGGATGCGGACGGGGATTGCGGAGGGTTCAACCTGCATTGGGCCTGGGCCTCCGCCTATGCGGCGGCGCGGGGGGCGGTGGCCTCTCTGTTGAATCAGGCAGATTGAAGGAGAGACAGTATGCTGAGAATTCGGGAAGTAACCCTGCCGTTGGGATATACTGACGCCGATATGCGCCGGGCGGCGGCGCGGATTCTAAAGATATCTGAGAAACGATTGGAGACCGTGCGGATTTTTCGACGGTCGGTTGACGCCCGGCACCGGGACAGGGTCTCGTTTTCCCTGGCGCTGGATGTATCCATCCGGGGGGATGAGGAGCTGGCCTTACAGCGGTCCGGGGGCATGGCGGTCCGCGTGACGGAGGCGCCGTATCTTCCTCCCAGCCCGGCGCGCAGGCCGTCCTGCCGCCCGGTGGTGGTGGGAGCGGGCCCGGCGGGTTTGTTTGCGGCGTTGGTGCTGGCCCGCGCAGGTTGGGCGCCTCTTTTGCTGGAACGGGGCCGTGACGTGGACCGGCGCCGGGAGGATGTGGAACGGTTCCGCCGGACAGGGGTCCTTCTTCCCGATTCCAACGTGCAGTTCGGTGAAGGAGGTGCAGGGACTTTTTCCGACGGCAAGCTGAATACCGGGATTCGGGATCCTCGGTGCCGGTATGTGCTGGAGCAGCTGGCGGCGGCAGGCGCGCCGGAAGAAATCCTTTGGCAGGCCAAGCCTCATGTGGGGACCGACCGCCTGCGCGAAACGGTGAAAGGATTGCGGAACCGCATTCTGGAGCTGGGGGGAGAGGTACGCTTTTCCCATCAGGTGACAGGGATCCTAGCAGACCGGGGCCGCCTGCGGGGCTTGCGCGTCCGCACGCCTTCCGGGGAGGAGGAGATCCGCTGCGATCAGGCGGTGCTGGCCATTGGGCACAGCGCCAGGGATACCGTGAACATGCTTTACAGGTCGGGTCTCCCCATAGAACCGAAACCCTTCGCCGTAGGTGTGCGGATCGAGCATCCCCGGAAGTGGATCGACCGGGGCCGCTACGGCCGTTTTGCCGGACATCCGGCGTTGGGGGCGGCGGATTACAAGCTGTCCTGCCGCCCTCAGGGACAAAGGGGCGTGTATACCTTCTGTATGTGCCCCGGCGGAACCGTGGTGGCAGCCGCTTCGGAAGAGGGCGGCGTGGTGGTCAACGGAATGAGCGAATTTGCCCGTGACGCGGAAAATTCCAACAGCGCGTTGTTGGTGGGTGTGGGGCCGGAGGATTACGGCTCCGATCATCCACTGGCGGGCATCGCTTTTCAAAGGAGGATGGAACAGGCAGCATACCGTCTGGGAGGGGGAGGCTATCGCGCCCCCGCCCAAAGAGTGGAGGACTTTTTGGTTGGCCGGCCTTCCCGGGCTTGGGGGGAGGTGCGGCCTTCCTATGAACCGGGGGTGACGCCTGTCGACCTGCGGGAGTGCCTGCCAACGGAGGTGACGGCGGCGCTGCAGGCGGCGCTACTGGCGTTCGGCCGGCAGTTGGAGGGATTTGACCGCCCGGATGCCGTGTTGACCGGAGTGGAGTCGCGCAGCTCGTCCCCGGTACGGCTGCTGAGGGATGCCGCTGGCTCTTCCCGGCTGCGGGGGGTATATCCCTGCGGGGAGGGGGCAGGATATGCTGGGGGCATCGTATCGGCGGCAGTGGACGGGATCCGCTGTGCGGAGTGGATATTGGCTTTGCCGGACGGAGATGCCGGTTGACCGGAGCAGAGCGCGGGAGGACAGATGGCGTGAAAAAGGAGATGCCCTATGGACTGGTGCTGGCGGGAGGCGGGGCTAAGGGCGTGTATCAGATTGGCGCCTGGAAGGCACTGCGGGAATTGGGGATTGCCGTGGATTGCGTGGTGGGGACCTCTGTTGGCGCCATGAACGGCGCACTGGTAGCGCTGGGACTGTATGACGAGGCAGAGGCCCTGTGGAAAAGCATGTCCATCGAGCGGGGCTTTCAGCTGTCTGCTCCCTTGCGCCGTCCCGACAAATTGTTCAGCATTCAAAATGCCGGCATCCTGGTCCGCGAGCTGTGGAAGCATCATGGCCTGGATATCACGCCTCTGCGCAGAAGGCTGGAAGAACTGGTGGATGAACAGGCGCTGCGGGCGTCTCCGGTGGAGTATGGCCTGGTGACCTATGAGGTAACGGGTCGAAAGGGCCGGGAGCTGTTTAAGGAAAAAATCCCGGAGGGACGGCTGATGGATTATATCATGGCCAGCGCGGCCTATCCCGGCCTCAGACGGATCGAGATCGACGGCAAAACGTATTTGGATGGCGGTCTTGTGGACAATGTCCCTGTCCAGATGCTGCTGAACCGGAAAAAAGAGCCGGTTGTGGTGGTGGATATCGGGGACGGCGGGCTACCGGCGGGGATGAAGCCCTCCGAATCACTGATCTATGTCAAGCCGCTGGAACCGCTGGGGACGGCTTTTGAGTTCCAACCGGAAACGGCCCAGCGAAAAATGGATATGGGTTATATGGACACCCTGAAGGCATTCGGCCGCCTTTCCGGCACGTGGATGTATTTTGAAAATGCCGAGTATGACCGCTTGCTTCGGCGGTGGGGAAAGGAAACCGTAGAGGGAGTGGAGCATTACGCCCGTCTGCTGGGCATGAACAAGCTGCGCGTGTGTACCGGTGACGGCTTTGTCCGTGAGCTGCTGGAATACGAGAAGGTGTCGGCGGAAAAATTCCGTCTGTTCCGTTCCCAGATGGACATTCCCTCCCTGACAAAGGCGCTGGCGCGCGGTTCCGTCCGTGAATACAGCCTGACGGGGGATCTGCTGCTCCAGTTGGCCCAGGCCATGCTGGAGGACGGGGAAAAGCGCCGGAGGCTCATCGGTATGGCGCAAAAGGTCAGGCCCGAGCTGGTGAAGGCGGCCGCAGCCATGCTCCGCGTAAAAAGGGCAGTGGAGGAGAGCTTTCCTTCGTTGTAATCGTTTGGCTATTTTTCCCTGAAACGCCAAAAAAGACAGAATAAATATAGCGAAAAAGCATTTTAGAATAACCCGATAGGCAACCTATCCTGTTGAAACTCATTTTCTCTTCTTTATAATGGTTTGTATAACCTACACAGATCGAAAATGGTACAGGTATGTATTTTCGTGGCATCTGTTTTCGATGAGGACGGTTATAATTTATAAAGAAAGAGGGATGTCATTTATGCCAATGAAAGTGGCCAAGAAATTTTTGGCTGTCGGTGTAAGTGCCTGCCTGGTGGCGGGTACCTTTACCGGTGCACTGGCGGTGACGGCGGCCGGTTCTTCGGAACCGAAGGTTCTCTTTGAAGAGAATTTTGATGATCTGACCGCCCTGCCGGAGGGCTGGAAAGAGATCAAGGAAAACACAAACGGCAAGGTGTATATTGAGGACGGTGCGCTTATCATTGATGCGCAGGGTACCGGCACCGATTCCCCTTACGGAGTGGTTTACCTTGGCGACGAGCTGATGAATGAAGGCGACTACACTGTCGAAGTGGAGTATACGCCTTTGTGGCAGGCTAGCAATACCCGGTATTCCAGTCTGATGTATCGCGTTCAGGGGACTGAACTGGACAACAACCGGACGTATGCGCCGTACTATCACTTCACCGTCCGCATGAATGCGGCGACGCAGCCTGGCGGCGGCGTGGAGCTGACCTACCGCGGAAAGAACCAGTCCTGGACGCATCTGGCGGATGTTAATGCTTCTTCCGACCTGTCGCTGAATACCACTTATACCATGAAAGTAATCTGTAAGGGCAATCATATCCAGCAGTGGCTGGACGACGAATTGCTGGTGGACAAAACGCTGGACGAATCCGCTTCTACGTGGCTCGCCAATGGCGGCATCGGCTTCCAGACCTCCAACATGAAGGTCCGTGTGGATAACATCAAGGTTACGGAAACTACGGACATCGTCAGCCCCACTTCTCCCGACCTTTTCAACGTGTACGAGCCGGACACCGGTCTGCGTGTAGCTCCCACCGTGGTGCAGAAGGTGGACAGCAAGGATGACTACAACGCGCTGACCAACGAGGGCGCCCGCCCGGCGACGGCGGTGTTCACGCTGGATCAGAACCTGAACGTTGTCGATGCCAGCGGCGCGAAGATTGCTACGCTGGACGAGGCGATGACCAAGATCGACGACGACATTATCCCTGGCTTCTTTGTCAAGGATACCGCGACGGTGACGGCGCTCAGCAACGCTTATGGCAAGACGCTGAAGGATGCCACCATTTTCTCTGATAATCTGGATGTGCTGTCCGCTGCTCATGAGGCGATGAACAAGCTGCGCACCGCCTATTGGCCTGTGCTGAGCGGGGATATCACCAAAGAAGTCAAGGACGAACTGATCGCCTCTGCCAATGCGCATGCGGCGAAAATCCTGGTGCTGGACAGCAGTAAGCTGACTAAGGAGGATGTCCTGTATTTCCAGATGCGTCTGATGACGGTCTGGGGTATCACCTCCGGTGAAACAGTAGACACCTATACCCAGATTGTCAAGGGCTTTGACGGTCTGGTCACCGATGACTTCACCACGGCGATCAGTGCTATCGAGAGCTTTGACGATTCCAACGGACTGATCCGCAACCCGGTGACCATTGCGCACCGCGGCTATTCCAACAAATATCCGGAAAACACCATGGCGGCCTTTAAGGGCGCTGTGGAAGCCGGTGCCAGCATGATCGAAACCGACTTCCATATGACTACGGACGGCAAGCTGGTACTGATCCACGACGATACCCTGGATCGCACCACCAATGGCAGCGGTGCGGTGGCCAGTAAGTCGTGGGATGAGATCAAGGATCTCAAGTGCAAGAATGACGGCGATGTCGAATTCAGCGATGAAGGCATTCCGCTGATGGATGACCTGTTCGAGTATATCCAGGACAAGGACGTTGTCATTGTCATGGAAATCAAGAATGGTGACGAGGACTCTATCCCGGTGTTCAAGCAGCTGGTGGAAAAGTACGGCGTACAGGACAAAGTGGTCGCCATCACCTTCTACAGCAATCAGGTTGCTGCCATGCGCGAGGTTTTCCCGGAGATGAGCGTGGGCTTCCTGGGAACCAGCGGTGGGAACACGGTCAGCGACAGGCTGCTGACCCTTATCAACACCAACTTCCCCTCCGAATGCACCAACCATCCGAACCGCTCCTTCAACAGTTCCGAGCTGATGGAGGCCGCCAAGCATCGCGGCATTGTGATCCATCCCTGGACCTATACCGGCATGAAGCTGTTTAATGAGGATATGCGTATGGGCGTACAGTTCCTCACCTCCAACGGCGCCGAGTGGATGACGGATCAGTATGCCTATCTGAAGGCGGCCGACAGCTACACGCTTAAGCAAAATATCGCGGAAAATGTAAAAGCCAAGGCTTTCTCCTCCGAGTTGGGTGAAGCGGAAGTCAACGTTGGTATGATGCGCATTGCTGGCGACGATATCACCTTTACCAATTACGACAATGGTACGGTTGCCGCCAATAAGCAGGGTACTGCTACTGTTATCCTGAAGTATGAGGTGGAGCAGTTTGACGGCAAATACACCATCTATTCCGCTCCAGTGACCGTGACGGTGGGCGAAGGCAGCACGACCCCCACCGATCCGCCTCCCACAGAAAGTACGGAAGGAATCACGACCACCACAGCGGCGAATATTCCCGGCCCCGAGGTTCCCGGTATGATCAAGGAGGTTTCCCTCCAGGCCAACAATGCCGCCGCGTGGTATGTGAAGGACTGGAAGGACGGCAAGGGTACCTATATGCCCTATGAGTATACGGTGTATCCGGAAATCAAGGTGGTCAACAATGAAAGCGGCGCTCTGGAAATTACCCGCCGCCCCTATTCACAGTATCCTTATGTGTACACGTATGCGTATATTGCGCAGAACGTGAATTTTGTGGACAACAAGTTGTACTACAATTTCACTGCGGATTGTCAGTGGAACATTACCCTGACTCTGGGCTCCAACAAGGATACCGCGGATGGAAACGAAATGCTGAACCTGACCTCCTACATCATGAAGGAGGAGAAGGACAAGGTCATCCCTTATACAACTGACGGCGATCCCGGGGCCTACAACGGATGCATTGATGTGTACGCCGCTTATCAGGATGCAGTTCAGAAGAACAATATGAGAGCTGGCCTGATTGATGAAAACGGTGACGGCTTCATCGGTCGTGTCGTTATCTGGACGGTCAGCGGCGCGGAGGATGCCGATGTGATCACGGTAAACGATCTGTATGTCGGCCGTGAGGAAGGCGCTCCTACTTCTCCGTCTACAGGTGCCAGCTCGGATACGACGGTGACCGGAACTGACAGCACGGCGACCGGAACCGATACAACGGCAACCGGATCGGATACGACGGCAACTGGATCGGATACGACGGCAACTGGATCGGATACGACGGCAACTGGCGACAACACCACTGCCTCGACCAATGTGGACGGGACTTCCACTACGAAGACTCCGTCCAGCCCGAGTACCGGTGAAAACGTGGCGTTTGCCCTTTTGGGTGCCGCCCTGCTGGCTGCTTCTGCCGGACTGATGGTCTTTTCCCGGAAGAAGAAAGCATAACGATTCTTGATCAGTAGGAAAAGGTCCGCACTGTATGGTGCGGACCTTTTTTGTAGGGCAAAGGAATCCCTCTATGCCGGCAAATTGGAAGGAGCAAGATATCCGAGACAAACAATCTGTCAGATCAAACCAGAAAAGAGGATGCCGTCAGCAGCTGGGATCTCCCAACGAAAAAGGCAGGGGCCTTATCCGTAGATAAGTCCCCTGCCTTTTGTATTACAAAGACCAGCCGGAGTTTACAGGATATTCCGGTACCATCCCGGAGATGACCCCTCGATCGTTGTTGCTCCGCAGCAGGAAGCGTAAAATTTATCCGGTCCGACGCCACCGATTATGGCATAGATGTATCCTTCCCCATACATGGCCTTTAATGTGTGCATCAGAAGGGCTTTTCCAATGCCTTTCCCACGTTGGTTTTCATCGACACCGGTGGGGCCGAAAAACGCGCGGGCCGTGGCATCGTAACAGGCGAAACCCAGAATCTGGGATTCCTGCACGGCAACAAAGCAGCGGGAGGGTATGGAGAGAATGGCGTTGGAGGCTTCATCCGCCCATCCGAGACTGAAATGTGTCTTGATCCATTCACGCACCTCTGTAAGGTTTGGGGCCATGACTGACTTTATGACGATTCCCTGCGCCTTTATTTTTTCCATTCCGTCGTCATATTGGTCCAGGTCATACAAACGCACCAACATATCGGGCATACACAACCACTCCTTTTTTCTTTTAGGTAAGAAAAACATAAAAACCGGGATTTTGGGCTAGGTCCACAGCGTATCCCTGTCAGCTGAATGGCCCCTTCTTGTTTTTGAGAAGAAGAAACAAAAAAACAAAGCTCGCATGGCAACAGGGAAACACAGGCAAGTCGCCCTTACCCCGGAACTTAGATATTATACAATATCGAGTGTATAAAGCCAAGGAGAAACAGAGAAAAAGACAGTGTTTGATGGCGGGAAATTCTTTTGCAATTGGAAAGGGAGGGTCAAGCTGTATCCGGCTGCGGCAGGGATCCGGACACATAAATAAACGATGCAGGATTTATTACCCTTGGCCGAATCCAACCGGTTTTGTAGAGAAAGAAAGAAAAGAGGAGGATTTATGGATCAAAACTGTACATAAAAGCATTTTTAAATAAAGATATAGACAGATCGACGCCTTGCTTTGGTAGCAGTGTTCCTATATTATTTATATAATAGCTGTTTGGTTTTGAGTTTGGGATCAGACCAGGACAGTGAAATATGGATCCGCCAAGGAACCGTAGAAAAGGGAGGATACCGGATGAAAAGCGGTGTAGTGAAAAAATTGAGCGTTGGTGCGGTTGCGGCTGTTTTCTGCGGGACCAGCGCCCTGATGGCCATGGCCGGCGGCAACATTATGACCGGTGAAGGCACAGTCACGACGGAAACCCTGTCGGAAGGCGTTACCTACCGGCAGGAAATGGGTGCCCAGAGCACGAAAGGCAAGCAGAACATTTACACGGTGACCTATGATTATACAAATCCGAACTACGATCTGGCCATCGGCGGGAAGATTGGCGACCGCAATACGGTCACGGAAATGGCCCAGATGCTCGGCGAGGTAGAGGGATATACGGTGTTGGCCGGTGTCAACGGCGACCATTTTTCCTTCCAGACGGGAATCCCTATGGGATTCTGCATGGACGATGGTGAGATCCTGGAAAGCCCTACGGATTCCAAGGATGCGGCGGGCTATATGTTTTATTCGTTTGGCATCACCCGGGATGGGGAAGTGGTGACGGGATACAATCCTACCCTCATTGCCACCTATCAGCGAGAGGGTTCCCCCATTGAGGATCGGATCAGCATTGAGCGGATCAATCGTACCCGTGAAGGCTTTGCTGCTTCTGTCCTGTTTACAGAGGCCTACGGTGATTCTACCAAGACGGAAGGCGGCCTGGAGCTGGTTATTCAGGTGGAAAGTGGCAAGGTTGGTCCTCAGGCCAATCCGCTGGTGGGCACGGTTGTCGAGATCAATGAAAACGGCGACAGCACCATCGGCGAAGGCCAGGTGGTTCTTTCCGGGGAAGGTGCCGCTATGACCGATCTGAGGAACTATCAGGTGGGCGATAAAATTGAGATGAACTTCAGTTTTGTCGAGGAAGAATGGAATTACGTGGACTTCGCCATCGGCGGCCATTATTCTATCGTGCAGAATGGCCAGGCCATGGAATTCGATTATTCGGAAGACGCGGCTGTTTTTGATGGGAACAACCCCTGCACCGCTGTGGGCATGACCGCGGACGGCAAGCTGGTAATTGTGGCCACAGATGGCCGCGGCGCCGGCGGTGGCGTGGGCTTTTCCGCCAACGATATGGCCCACTACATGGCGGAGGAATTAAACTGTGAAAATGCTATTATGCTGGATGGCGGCGGTTCCACGGAAATGGTCACTGTGGACGGCGATGAGATAAGCATCCGCAATACGCCGTCGGATGGAGCGGAGCGCCCGGTGGGCAACGGCCTGTTCCTGGTGAAGCTGGATGACCCCCGAGCTCCGGAAACCGAGCCCACAGCGCCCACGGCGGCTCCGGTGATCGAGCCGGTGAACCTCATGCCCTCCGATCTGAGCGGTGCAAAGGGAAATAACGCGACAGCGGTATATGAGGGGGAAACGCTGAAGGTCACCTCCACCGCCAACAATGCGACTTTTACTTTCCCGGTGGGCAAGGAGTATAACCTCAACAAGCTGCCCAATATGTACTTTACCGTGGATGCGGATGTCCGTTTTGACATTCGTGTGAATTATACCGGAAATGTTCCGGGAGTGGTGGGAATCGTCAGCGATTATGGCCCCAATTTTGGCAGCGACGTTATGTCGGTAGGCTATTTACCGGCAGGGGTCTATGACGATCGAGAGGAAAACGGCGCGGATTATGAAGGCATGGTCAATTTTGCCGGTGGCCCCAATTATAACGGGAATGTGCCTCTGGATGCGATGATCACCATCGATTCCATCGAGATTCGTCTCCAGACTCCTGGAACCGTTCAGCTGGAGGCGTTGTATATGTCCAAGCTGGCCTCCGATGATGTGCCTTCTCCCATTCCTTCCTCTTCTTCTACGGATTCAACGGAGAGCACGGACGGAACAACGGGATCCACGGATGCTTCCCAGTCCACCGAACCGTCCTCGACAGACAGCTCCACGACTGATACAACGGCGACGGATACCACCGCTGATACGACGGATACCGCTGCCGGAACGGATACGACGGGTTCCCCCGCCTCTTCCACTACTTCCACCACGGCACACACTTCTCCCGGCACGGGCTACGGTATGGGAGCGCTTGCGTTGGCCGGCATGCTGCTGGTAGTTTCCATCTCCGGAATCTGCTTTTGTCATAAAGCGCGGGCGAAATAACTGACGCAACCGATATTTTCAGGGGACGGCGTTCTTCTTCACGGGAAAGAGCGCCGTCCCTTGCTATTGACCAGAAAGTACCGACATCCTAAGGAAATTCAAGGGGATGCAGGAAATATTTGTCTATATTCCAGCAAAAAAAGAAGAAATAACGCGACAAAATGTACAACGAGGCACTTTGAGATAAGACAATAGACAAATTTTAGGCTTGCCTCCTGAAAGAATTAGGAGTATGATATTATCCCGTACAGGATCTCGCATTCTGCCCTTTTGCCCCTTACCGGGGATGGCGACAGAACGAGAGAGGCCCGGTGGAGGGCGATACGGATCAAAAGGAGGAAAAAGCATGAAGAGCAGTATGCTGAAAAAGCTGGGAATCGGCTTGACCGTTACCGCTTTTTGTGGCACCAGTGTCCTGATGGCTATGGCCAGCACCAGTGTTATCACTGAACCGGGCACGATCACGGAAGAAACCTTGTCGGATGGGGTTACCTATCGGCAGGAAATGGGTGCCAAAAATGATAACGGAAGCCAAAATATTTTTACCGTGACCTATGATTATACGGATCCGAACTATGATCTGGCCATCGGGGGGAATATTGGTGATCGCAACACGGTCACGGAAATGGCCCAGATGCTCAATGAGGTGGAGGGGTATACGGTGGTAGCCGGTGTTAACGGCGATCACTTCTCCTATACGACTGGTGTCCCGATGGGATTCAGCATGGATGACGGCGAAATTTTGGAGAGCCCGACGACGGACAAAAATGCCGACGGATATATGTTCTATTCCTTCGGTATTACCCGGGACGGCGATGTGGTGACGGGATATAACCCCACCCTGATTGCCACATATCAGAAAGAGGGTTCGCCCATTGAGGACCGGGTCCGGATCGATTCGATCAACCGTACCCGGGAGAGCTGGTCGGCGTGCAATTTGTATACAGAAGCGTACGGCGCTTCCACCAAGACCACGGAAACAAACGGAACAAAGGGCTTGGAGCTTGTCATCGATGTGAAGAGTGGCAGCGTCAGCCCCCAGGCGAACCCGTTGGTGGGCGAGGTTGTGGCGATTAACCAAGACGACAACAGTCCCATCGGGGAGGGACAGGTGGTTCTCTCCGCCGAGGGTACCGCTATGAACGCCCTGGAAAACTATCAGGTGGGCGACAGAATTGAGATGAATTTCAGCTTTGTCGAGGAAGAATGGAACTATGTGGATTTTGCCATTGGCGGCCATTATTCCATTGTGCAGAACGGCCAGCCTATGGAGCTGACCTATGACGATCCGGACAATCCGGATGACGACGGTTCTCCCTTCAACTCCCTGGCTTCCCGTACCGGTGTGGGCATGACCGCGGACGGCAAGCTGGTGATCGTGGCTACGGATGGCCGCGGCGCTGGCGGCGGTCAGGGCTTTACCGCCAACGAAATGGCTCACTACATGGCGGAGGAACTGAATTGTGAAAACGCCATCCTGCTGGACGGCGGCGGATCCACGGAAATGGTTACCATGGACGGCGATGAAGCCAATATCCGCAATACGCCTTCTGATGGCTCTGAGCGTCGGGTGGGCAACGGCCTGTTCTTGGTGAAGCTGGATACTCCCCGCGCTCCGGAGACCGATCCCACGGCCCCCACGGCGGCCCCGGTCACTGAACCGGTGAACTTGCTTCCTTCCGACCTGAGCGGTGCCACAGGGAGCAACGCGACAGCGGTATATGAGGGAGAAACGCTGAAGGTTACCTCCACTGCTGCCGATGCGACTTTCACCTTCCCGGTGGGTAAGGAGTACAACATCAGTAAACTGCCCAGCATGTTCTTTACGGCTGACGCTGAAGTTGGTTTTGACATCCGTGTCAATTATACAGGAATACGTCCCGGCGTGGTAGGAATCGTCAGTGACTATGGCCCCAACTTCGGTGTGGGGACATCAGGTTATCTGAATGCGGGCCTGTATGATGACAAGGGGGAAAACGAGGCACAATATGTAGGCATGGTCAACTTCATCGGAGGGCCCAGCTATAACGGCAACATCCCCGACGATAATATGATCACTATCGATTCCATTGAGATTCGCCTTCAGAATTCCGGGGTCGTCTCCTTGGACGCTCTGTATATGTGCGATGCGGCTTCCGATAATGTGCCTTCGCCAATTCCCACAGCCTCTTCCACGGATTCGACGGAGAGCACGGACACAACGGCGAGTTCCACAGACCCGACCCAGTCCACGGATACCTCTTCGACGGACAGCTCCGTGACCGATACCACGGCGACGGATGCGACGACCGATGGGACAACCGAAGTAATGGACACCACTGCTGGTACGGAAACAACACGCTCCACTACTTCCACCCCGGCGCACACTTCTCCCGATACCGGCTACGGCATGGGAGCGCTTGCACTGGCGGGTATGTTGCTGGCGGTTTCCGCTTCTGGTATCTATTTCTGCCGTAAGGCAAAGGTGAAGTAAGACCCTTTCTCCAAGATTTTTTAACGAGAAGGAATTGCCAGAATAACAGGGCAGGCGATGTTCCTTTTGGGAACATCGCCTGCCCTGTTTCCGTCGGGGGCAGAAACAACAGCGGCCTGTGCATATAAACGAAAAAAGCTTGAACTATTTGCGGAATAAGTGTATACTATTTCCGTACAACACTGGGATGTTGCTTTTTGGTACATCACTTTCCTGGTTAGATCGTCATATGAAACAAGAGAAAAGTTATATTTTATTTATTCTGTCTGGTATCCTACGGGCTTGTTTTGTAAAAGGCAGATTGGATTAACAGGATGGACAAATGGGCATAGTGAAATGGTCAGGAGCATAATCTATAATGTGGACTGAAACAAAAGCCCGAAATTTGTGTAATCGTGACAATGATATGACCTGGCACGGTGCAGCTGATAATGGAGGGCTGAATACATGGGAGACCACTTGATCCTAGGCAAGCGGTATGAATACAACAATGATTTCTTTGATCAGCCTTTGGATTTGGGGTTTGTTAAGCTGTGTCAGGTTGGGGAATTGTTCTGTGAATCGGGATTCCAAGTTGATGCGCATAACCAGACGGTATATGAAATTTCCTATATCGTCACAGGCAAGGGGACCTTTATCACCAACGGGAAGGAATGTCAGGTATCCCCAAACGATATTTATATCAATCGGTTGAATCAGACTCATGCCATCCGGGCGGATTGCGGAGTGCCTCTGCGCTATTGTTATTTGGCCTTTACCTTCTGTGATGAGAAGGTGGATGCTTCCCTTCGCCCTCTCCAAGAATTCTATAGCAAAGGCACAGAGGAGATTACCCGCGATAACAAAGACCTGCTCCTGCTTTTTACGGATATCTTTCGTGAATTACAGACGCAGGATCGCTATTATTTAAAAGTGGTTGAAAATTGTGTAAGCCGTATCATTATTGATTCCTGCAGGCTGTTTCAGAGAGATCCGCGGACAAGGACGTTTCCCGTCTTCAGCGAACATGGTTTGGGAAGTGCCGTGTATACTGTGGTGCGGTATATCGATCAGCACTATAAGGAGATTACCGACATTCGGGACGTGGCTAAGGAACTGGGTTACAGCTATACGTATCTGGCTCATGTTTTTAAAGATAAAATGGACATGACGATCGGGACGTATATCATCCATAAAAAAATGGAAGAAGCAAAGGAGCTTCTCCGCACGGGACGCATGAATGTTTCCCAGGTGGCGGAAAGACTGAATTATATGTCCGTTCAGTCCTTTTCCAACAGTTTTAAAAAAGTAAACGGCATTTCCCCGGCGGAATTCATCAGCGGCCGTCAGAAACGTCCCAAGGCCTAGGAAACAATGAGGCGTTTGGTTGAGTAGCGATTGATACAGATTCCATCTGTATTGATAAAATATCCAAAATATAGCGGGAGGGAAATTTTGCAAATGAAAATGAAGAGAATCCTCAGTATGTTGGCAGCCACTGCCGTTATGGCCAGTTCTGTGGCCGTAATGGGCGTGTCCGCTGACGAAACCACCACCGGTGGAGGGACCGACACGACCCGTACATACAGTGTCGATGAGGCCGTTGTAGACGTGGATCTGCTTCCTGGAATTGACGCTGATTGGAAACAGATCAGCGCAGATGACGAGAAGCTCACCACCAGCGATGTGACCTATTTGTCCGATCCGGCGATTCCCACAGTGGAAATTACCGAAACGGATTCCGGAGCGATCCGATTCAAAATGGGCAAGGATATCAATAAAGAACTCCGGACCTGGTATGATGCCCAGTGCGATCTGAACCTGGAAAACGTGTTCATCAACGGCAAATATCTGTATTATGATTTCCGGGCCGTGGGTTCTTGGAATATCAATCTGTATCTCTCCAGTGAGGGAGATGCTCAGGAAAATGCCATCAAGCTGGGATGCTATATTATGGCGAACAAATATGACGACAGCACCATTCTGTACACGCAGGGTGCTCAGGGAGACGCCAAAAAGCACACGTACGGCTATGATGAGGATGGTACGGCGGGAACCTATAAAGGACGCTTGGATTTGCAGGCCGCTATCGAGGATGCTATCAAGGGCGGTGCAGTGGAGGAATCTAAGCTCCCTGCCAACCTGTTGAAAGACGGCGGATATGTGGATCTGTACCGTGTCGGTTTTTGGGTTGTTGGGGCGACTTCCTCCAACTTGACGGTCAACAGCTTCTTCCTTGGCCATGATCCGAGTGATCCTGTGGTGACTGAGCCGGAAATTACCAGTGCTCAGACCACTGCTGCCACCCAGGCGGACGGCGCCGATGCGACGACCGGAAACGGATCCAATACGACGGATTCTTCCGATTCCACCATGACCATCGTCATTGTTGTGGTTGTGGTTGTTGTAGTGGCAGCTGCCATTATTGCCGGCGTGGTTATTTCGAAAAAGAAGAAAAAATAACATAAATATTCGTGGTTAGCACCAATCAGGGAGGACATGATGAGGTTCCGTTTGATACGGCATGTCCTCCCTGATTGGGAAAATGGGCGGAAGTGTGCAAGGCTTTGGACTTTTGCCAAGGAAATACACCGAGAGGATGTTGTTTGCGGAGGCCGCTGGAAAATTCCAGTGCGCTTTCAAAACGCGAAGCGTTTAACAATGTCCATCACCTGCCGGTATAAGACAAGGAGGAAGGCCATTCCCCACACAGTCTGTCAGAGGGGATGCCTGTAAAATTCCGAGCGGAAAGCACAGGAAACGATAAGAGCCCTTATAGCGCTTACTTTGTTTTTGTTTTCTTTTGGATCGGTTGGCATCGATTATAGTTACCTTTGATACAAGAGGGGGAGTGGTTTTGAACAGAAGGATAACGGTCTTCCTGGCGGTATTCGGTAGTGTGTGTGTGGCTGGTACCGCAGGGTGCAGCGCGACCGGCGGCGGAAGCAGCGAAGCAGTGTACAGCATTACGGCCAGTGGAAGCGCGTATGCGGACGGCATTCTCCTGCCTGAACTGACGGCGGATCAGTCGGCGCTGCGGATTATGATGTCCTTGTCCTATCAGCAGTTGGAGGAATTGGAGACAGAGGATGATCCGCAGCCGTTGGTGCAGTGCACGAAGATCTGGAAAAATGCCTATGGCACCGACATTGCTTTTGACGTGGTAGCAGAATCTCAGTGGACGGAATATCTGTCTACGGCGGTGGCCTCGGGGACTTCCCCCGATATTATTCCCGCCGAAAACATGACTTTCCCCGTTTGGTCTGCTAAGGGATTGGTGGCCAACCTGGATGACGAGCAGTTCACGAACTATCTGGACCTGGCAGATGAAGAACTGGGATTTAATCAGGCGTTGATGGAGCAGTACAATTTCCAGGGGCATCCTCAGTGGGCGATCATACAGGAGCCGGCTCATTATTATACCGTTTATAACAAAACCAAGTTTGAAAACCAGGGCCAGAAGACGCCGATGGACTATTATCTGGACAACGACAGCTGGACGTGGTCCCGGTTTGTGGAGACGGCCAAGGCGATGACCGATGTATCGGCCGGTGAGTATGGCTTTACCGGATGGATGCTTTTCCCCTACATGGGACCATATCAAATGATCGGTTTGGACAATGAGACGGGCCAGGCGACGCTGAGCATCGACAGCGGGAAGTATGTGGGTTGGATCACGGAGGTCTACAACCTTTATCAGCGTGACAGGGCTGCTCGCCGCAGCTATGACCTGCAGGAATGGCGATCCACTTTCCCGGCGGGAACAGATGCCATGTGTTTTTGCCTCTTGACCTTCGATTCCTCCTCCTATGAGATGGTGGTAAAGGTGGCCAAAGAGCTGGGCAGCGACGAATTCGGTATCGCCCCTTACCCGATTTATGATATGGGCGGAGAAACAGAGCGGATTGTTCCTGTACATATGGAAGGGTATTCCATTAGCGCGGGGGCCCTGCATCCGGAAGCGGCAGCTGCTTATATCCGTTTGGAAACACTGGTACGGAAGAACATTCTGTCAAAGCATTCGTCCCTGGGATATTTGGAAAAAGTGCTGACAGATGAGGAAAAGCAGATGCTGCAGGATACAGCTGGCGATCAGGTGGTTATGGATATGAGTATGGGAATGGGCGACTGCTACAACATTCTGGATAGCCAACTGGTTCCACCGATCTATTACGATGCTCATGACTCCTCCGTGCAGGCAGAGATTGACAGTGTCAAGCCCTTGTTACAGGCGGAGATTGACGATTACAACAGCGAATTGGCTGAACGGCAGTAGGGATTTCCTTATGATGAGCCCCGTTGTGGTCGATGGAACCTCTGCCGCCGGATTCGTCCTTGGAAAATCAAAGGCAGAAAGGGCGTCAGCGGTTGGGAGAGTAAGGGGGAATCCCCTTTTGAACAGGGCCTTTTCATGGTTAAAAAGGATATCTCCAAAAAAATCTGCGGGGAAAGCAAGAAAATTGACAAAAGTATCTTGCCGAAACGACGAAAAAAGTGTACAATAAGTATCGGCGCTCTATGTATGTTGACCTATACGGAATAGAAACCGGTTGGAAACTGTTTCGTGGTCCCCTCATACAGCCTAGGAGTGCGCAGGCTGTTTTCATTATTTAGTCCCCAATTAAATTTTTAAAATGGAGGGAATTTGTTTGAAAAGAGTGATGAGTGCTGTCCTAGCGGCAGCGGTGTGTGTCTCGGTTACTTGCGCTCTTTCCGGGTGCGATAACAACAAGGGAGGCGCAAATGGAGAGGTTAAGTACAACATTCAGGCGACGGGGAATTATTCCGACGGGATCATGCTGCCCAACCTGACGACAGAGCAGTCGGAGCTCCATATCTTGATGTCCATGTCCTATGACCAGATCGTGGCCTTGGAGACGGAGAACGATCCTCAGCCGCAGGTCCAGGCGACCAACATTTGGAAGAACGCTTACGGTACGGATATTGTCGTGGACGTGGTGGCGGAGTCCCAGCAGACCGAATGGCTGTCCACCGCAGTGGCCTCCGGTACTTCTCCCGACATCATTCCAGCCAACAGCATGACCTACCCGCTGTGGTCCGCCAGAGGCTTGGTGGCCAACGTGGACGACGAAAAGTTCGCCCCGTATTTGAATCTGGATGACGAAGAGCTGGGCTTCAACAAGGAGCTGATGGCCCAGTTCAATTTCCAGGGACATCCTCAGTGGGCCATCGTGGATGAGCCGCAGATGACCTATACCATTTACAACAAGTCCAAGTTTGAGATTTTGGGCGAAAAGACGCCTATGGATTATTATCTGGACGGCGACAAGTGGAACTGGACCCAATTTGTGGAGACCGCCAAGGCCATGACGGACACTGCTGCCGGCGAATATGGATTCACCGGCTGGATGCTTTTCCCCTATGAGGCGCCGTATCCGATGCTGACCCTGGATGAGGAAACTGGTCAGGCTACCCTGAACATCGACAATGAGAAGTACGTCGGTTGGATGACGGAAGTTTACAACTTCTATCAGCGCGATCAGGCGGGACGCCGCAGCTATGATCTGCAGGAATGGAGCACCACTTTCCCGTCCGGCAGCGATGCGATGGTCTTTACTCATGTGTCGGGATATGAAAAGATCGTGAAGATGGCCAAGGAACTGGAAAGCGGCGAATTCGGCATTGCCCCGTATCCGATTTATGACAAGGGCGGTGAGACGGAGCGCATTGTTCCGGCTTCCCTGTGGGGTTATTCCATTTCTTCCGGTGCCCTGCATCCGGAAGCGGCGGCTACCTACATCCGCCTGGAGATCCTGGTCCGCAACAACATTAAGGCTGCCCATCCGGGTCGCGGATACCTGGATACCGTCCTGACGGAAGATGAGAAGAAGATGCTGGAGGATACCGCGAACGATCAGGTTATCATGGAAATGATCCTGGGTGTCGGCGACTGCTACAACATTCTGGATACCCAGCTGGTTCCCCCGATCTACTACAATGCCAACGAGGCTTCCGTTCAGGCGGAGATCGACGCTGTCAAGCCCTTGCTGCAGGCGGAGATCGACGACTACAACAGTGAGTTGGCCGAACGCGGCTGAGTAGCATGCCCCATCTGACGAACAGATAATGATAAGTCCCATACGGGCAACGCTCTTCGGCAGTGACGGGGCGTTGTCCGTATGGACTGTTCGCAGTGAAAGGTTACCGGGTACATACAATCGAAACCAAATACCGGACGGACCCAGCCAGTGGGAGATACAATAAAACGATTTCATTGGCTGGGCTCCGTGCGGTTAGGGTTTCGCATGAAACCAAGCGAACGGCGTAAGGCTCCGATTTGATTGCGAAACAATTTGGATGGCGGTCATGCCGGTGCGTAACGACAGGTGCAAATGGAACTTGTCGGGTACCCTGTGGACTGCGGGGGTTCCTTTCGGACCCCTTGCTATGATCAATTTATAACGAGGGGCGTTTGGCTGCAGATCGTATACGCTTACGAAAGGAAACACGCAGAAGAACCTAGCACAAGTAACTATTCCACAGCAGGAGAGCCATCAAGTTCTGGTCTCTTTTGCTCGGAATTCAGGAAGGATGAGAGAGTTCCATGACAAAGATCCGCCTATTGTCGCTTGTCTGCGCCTTGGCGATGTTGTTCACAGCCGTTCCAACAACGGTATTGGCTGCATCGGATAACGAAGGAGCGGATTCTACGCAAGTGAGTGAATCCGGGCAGGAATCTCAGGAAACTGACGGAACCTCGTCGGAGGACGAGACAACTGATGAATCTGTACCGGGCTATGATGAATATCTGAGCGCGAACGGAGAGGTGACCTATCCTTCGCAGGAAACTGTCCTTTCGCTTCAGGAGAACGAAGTCGGTGTCAATGCGGATCAGCCGTTGACACTGAATTTTGCTGTCTCTAAGGCAGGCTATTATCGGCTTTCCTTTGATTACAAATTTACGGAAAAGGGAAACCGGAACGCCAAATATGTCGTTTCGATGGACGGCAGTGTTCCGTTTGAAGAGGCGGATAAGCTGTCGCTGTCACGGTTATGGACCAATGAAACGGAAATCACCACAGATGATTTGGGCAACGATATCAACCCGCCTCAAGTAGAGGTGCTGGAGTGGCAGAATATCACGGTATACGATGCCACGGGGTATTACAGTGAGCCGCTGTATTTTTATTTGACAGAAGGAAATCATACGCTGAGCTTGCAGCTAAAAAACGGTGCCATTCAGGTACGTAACGTGGAGCTGGCATCGGCTCAGAAGCTGATCAGCTATGAAGAATATGAGTCGCAGAACAGTGATGTACCGAAATATGACGGGGATAATGTCCTGATTGAGGGCGAGGATGCGCTGTACAAATCAGAAATGTATTTGATTGCGCAGAACGATATGCAGAGCCCTCTGACAACCCCCTACAGCCCTTCGAAAATTAAGCTGAATGCCTTTGGCGGAGGCAACTGGAGTTCCGCCCATGAAAAGGTGACGTGGACCGTTGACGTTCCGGAGACGGCGCTTTATCGTCTTTCTTTCCGCTTTAAGCAAAACGCACAGGATGGTGTTCGTTCCTATCGGCGTTTGTATATTAACGGTGTGACGCCCTTTGCTGAAGCAGAAAAACTCAGCTTTGCATATGCCGACGGATGGCAGTCTTTAACGTTTGACTATTATATTCTCCTGGAAGCCGGCGAAAATACTTTGACGCTGGAAGCGGTTCTGGGAGATTCAGCGGAAATATTGGGCCAGCTCCAGGATGCGGTTCTGGAAATGAACAATATTTACCGTAGCATTCTGATGGTGACCGGCAGTGTACCGGATGCGTATCGCGACTACAATCTGGATACCCAGATCCCGGATCTGATGGATCGATTGAATGGCGTTATCGCTTTGATGAATTCCCTTTCGGATAATGTGTTGAACAATTATGGAGAAAGTAACTCCTTGGTGGCCCAGCTGGATACGACCATTGCTCAAATTCAGAAGATGGCGGACAATCCTCGGGATATCGCTAAAAGTTTGACGGCATTTAAGAACAATATTTCTACCATAGGTTCTTATATCAGTACTTTCCGCTCCCAGTCTCTGACAGTTGACTGTATGGAGCTGGTCGGTGAAAATGGAACGGCGCGCCGGGGCGACGCCAATTTCCTGGAGTCGATCCAGCACAGTTTCCGTCGTTTTATTGCTTCTTTTACGGAAGATTATACGTCCCTGAGTGGCTCCAGTGGGGAAGGAACGACCTTGACCGTGTGGCTGCCGGCAGAATCGGTAGGACGGGATCAGGCGAATGTTCTAAAGCGTCTGGTGACCAACGATTTTACCCCCAATTACGGGATCAATGTTAGTGTGGAATTGGTTCAGGGCGCCCTGATCGAATCCACGTTGGCCGGTAAAGGACCGGATATTGCGTTGACCCGCGCCGATACGGATCCGGTTAACCTGGCTATGCGTAATGCATTGGTCGATTTGTCCGAATTTGATGACTTTGACAGCATAAAAGAATTGTTCCCCGACGGTGCTTTCATTCCCTTTGAGTATGAGGGTGGTACCTACGCCGTTCCGGAGAAAATGACTTTTGAGATGATGTTCTGCCGGACGGATATTTTGGATGAACTGGGCTTGGAGCCGCCAAAGACCTGGGATGAGATGATCAAGCTGGTTTATCCGGTGGTCAGCCGAAACAATATGGAAATTGGTATCGGAAACCTAACCAAGGTAGCTACCATGAACGCCTCCAACATCTTCACCAACCTGCTGTATCAAAAGGGTGGATCGGTTTATAACGAAGATTTGACGGCGACGGCATTGGATACACAGGTGGCGTTCGAAGCTTTTTCTGAAGCGGCCTCCATGTACCGCGACTATCTGTTCCCCACGGAATACAGTGATGTTAACCGGTTCCGTACGGGTGAAATGCCGATTCTGATTGCTCCCTATACTCAGTACAATCAGTACATGTATGCCTTGCCTGAACTGGAAGGTCTCTGGGAGATGTATCCCATTCCCGGTGTGGAAAAGGAAGACGGTACCATCGATATCAGTCAGGCGGTACAGGTCAACTCGGCCTTTATTTTCAAGAATTGTGACGATTTGGATGCTGCATGGACCTTCCTGAAATGGTGGATCAGCACGGATGTACAGGCCAACTTTGGTCTTGAAGTAGAAGCGGTGCTGGGGTCTGCCGGCCGGTACAATACGGCGAATGTGGAGGCTCTTCAGTTGCTTCCCTGGGAAGAGGAGCAGTTGGAGCCGATGAATACACAGATTGCCAGCTCGGTATTTATTCCCCAGCTGCCCGGCAGCTATTTTACCTCCCGAGCCATCAACAGCGCTTTCGTTTCAACGGTTTCAAATGGAAAGAATGCGTCTCAGCAGATCCTTTATTGGAGTGAACAGATCAATGCGGAAATCACGCGTAAACGCGAAGAGTTCGGCATCGAATAAGAGGGGGTAGAATTGTGGCCATTAAAAATGAGCATTCACTGGGAAGGAGAATGAGGAAGGGCGCTGTGTCCTATGCCATGTTGGCGCCGTTTATGATCTTCTTCATCTTGTTTACGGTCCTTCCTGTATTGGCGGCCATCGGTCTCAGCTTTACCAACTTCAACATGTTGGAAACGCCTGAATTTATCGGTCTCCAAAATTACCAGCGCTTGTTTGTCGGGGATACGGTTTTTATTACGGCTATCAAAAACACCCTGATTTTTGCCGTAATCTGTGGTCCTGTCAGCTATCTTTTCGCCTTTTTCATGGCGTGGCTGATCAATGAAATGCCTAAACAGTTGCGTGTCCTTCTGACCGTTATTTTCTATGCGCCTTCGGTCTCGGGCAATGTGTACTTCATCTGGACTTACCTGTTTTCGGGCGATTCCTACGGTCTGGTCAACGGTTGGCTGATGCAGTTGGGCCTTATACAGCAACCGGTTCTGTGGCTGACGAATCCCACGTACAATCTGACCATTATCATTATCGTTCAGCTATGGCTTTCTTTGGGTGTCAGCTTCCTTTCCTTTATTGCCGGTTTGCAGGGCATTGATCCGTCTCAGTATGAGGCAGGTGCCATCGACGGCATACGCAACCGTTTTCAGGAACTGTGGTACATCACCATCCCCAATATGAAGAGCATGATGCTGTTTGGCGCGGTTATGCAGATCGCTACCATTTTCGGCGTGGGCGACATCACCCAGAATCTGGGAGGCGGTTACAACTCCGTCAACTACTCTACGCTGACCATTTTGAACCATATTACCGACTATGGTACGGTTCGTTATGAGATGGGTTACGCTTGTTGTATCGCGGTGTTCCTGTTTGTGTTGATCGTGCTGTTTAAGAAGCTGGTCTTCCGACTCTTAAAATGGTAGAAAGGGAGGGGTGAGAAAAAATGGCTTTAAGAAAACATAGGCGTTCCTTATTCGGCACCATTATGCTGGCGTTGGTTCTGATTATCTTTGCCTGCTTTATGGCGTTGCCTGTCATCTATACAATTGCATCTTCGCTCAAACCTCCCGAGGAATTCTTTATTTTTCCTCCGCGGATACTGGTTCAGTCCCCCACGCTGGATAACTTCAAGGCTCTGGCTTCCAACTTGGCGAGTTCGTGGGTTCCCTTTGAACGCTATTTGTTTAACAGTATCTATATGTCGGTGATATCGACGGTTGCTTATGTTATTGTGGCGGCGCTGGCGGCTTATCCTCTGGCGAAGCACCAATTCCCCGGCAAAGCTGCGTTGAATTCCATGATCACCTTGGCCCTGATGTTTACCGCGGCGGTATTGTCTATTCCGCAGTACATTATCCTTTCCGTGCTGGGGTGGATCGATACGCCTCTGGCAGTTATGGCCCCGGCCATGGCATCGACAATGGGTGTTTTCCTTTGCGTACAGTTCTTGGAAACGCTTCCTTATTCCGTGTTGGAATCTGCGCGGATGGACGGCGCTGGCGAGTGGCGCGTATGGTGGAGCATTGTGGTGCCCAATATCCGTCCGGCGCTCTTTACCATGGTTATTTTCCAGTTCCAGGCGGCCTGGAATTCCACGGGTGCCAACGTCATTTACAATGAGGCGCTGAAAACACTGCCGGCAGCTATGACACAGATTGCTTCGGCCGGTATTGCCCGGGCAGGTGTCGGTTCCGCTTCCGCCTTCATTTTGATGATTCCGCCGGTTCTGGTCTTTATTTTGTCGCAGGCCAATGTTATGGAAACGATGGCTCATTCGGGCATTAAGGATTAAGGGGTGTTATAGTGAAAAAATTAGTGACAGTCCTTGCCCTGATGACGGTTTTGGTGTCCGCGCTATGTTTCCCTGCCGCTGCCGAAGGTACCGGCAAGTCGTACGTGTACGATAACTATGGAAATGCGATGGCGATACCGGATCCGTATTCTGTCAAGGAATCAATTACCGACCTGAATCTGAATCTGGCTTATGATATGGTTGTACAAGGGGACTACCTGTACATTTTGGACCGTACCCCCATTGCAGGGATGGACAATACCTATCAGGCGCACATTGTCGTTCTCAACCGGGATTATGAGCTGGTGAGAGAGCTGACCTTCACCCAGGACGACGCCCCTTTCCAGTTCAAAGATCCGCGGGGAATCTGGGTGGACGAATACGGTACGATTTATATAGCGGACCGTGGTCCCGGCGACACGGCCGGACAGGTGGTACTGGCGACCAATGATGGGGTTGTCACCAAGGTTTTCGGGAAGCCGGATTCCGAACTGATGTCCCAGAGCAGTTCGCAGTATTACCCGGTAAAGGTCTTGACCGATGATTTGGGTATCATCTATATCATGGTCGAGAACGAATACCGCGGTATTGTTACCCTCGATCAGAATGGTGAGTTCCAAGGGTATTTCGGCAGCAACAACGTCACACTCACCGGTGACGTGCTGATGACGCTCTTCTGGCGGAATTTTATGACGGAAGATCAGATTGCCCGTATGCAGCAGATTTTGCCGACGGAATATACCAACTTTACCATCGATGATGACGGCTTTATTTATTGTTCACGCGGTGCTACCAATGACATGAATGAGCTGATCCGGAAAATTAACTGTAAGAGCAAGAATGTTCTGCAGTATACCGAGCGGTTCGGTGATGTTGGCTTAACTTCCGTCCGAGGACAGACTCAAAAAACGCGTTTTGCGGCCATTACGGTAGATGACAAGGGCTTTATTACGACATTGGATACGACATGGAATCGCTTGTTCCAGTACACGTCCGAAGGCGAGATCATGTATATCTTCGGTGGTCAGGGGCAGCAGAACGGCACGTTCCGGAGTCCGGTGGATGTGGACAGCTGGGGCGACGATCTGATCGTTTTGGATCAGGCGTACGGAACGGTAACGGTGCTCGAGCCCACCACCTTCGCTCAGAATGTCCGCGAAGGGCAGTATCTCTACAGTAAGGGCGACTATCAGGCGTCGCTGGAACCTTGGTATGCGGTAACCGATGAATGTATGAATTATCTCTTCGGTTACAAAGGCATCGGGCAGGCCCTTTATATGCAGAAGGACTATGTGGGGGCCATGGAAAATTATAAGCTGGCGGGGGATCATGAGAATTATTCCGCGGCGTTCCAGCTGTACCGTACCGAAGCCATGCAGGATATGTTTACACCCATTTTGATTGTGGTTGTTACATTGGTGGTGCTCTGGGCGGTATACAAGATCCTGAAGCGTGTAGGGGTGCTTAAATCCCGTAAATTGGTCCTGGATGAATCGGGTAAAATCAAATATGTTTTCCATACCTTGTTCCATCCGATAGAGGGCTATCAGGAGATGCGGTACAATAAGAAGTACTCCATGGCGATTGCCCTGGTGCTGATTTTCCTCTATTTCCTGACGGACGTCATCTCCTATTTGAATGGTGGCTTTATATTCGTGGACAACACGGATTTGAGCCGGTATAATATCGTCATCACTTTTGTGATGGATGTGGGAGTAATCGCCCTGTTTGCTTTGGCCAATTGGCTGATGTCTACCTTTTTTGAAGGAAAGGGACGGCTGAAAGAAACGTGGATATATCTTTGCTATGCCACGTTGCCGGTGACGTTCTACAATCTTCTGTATGTGCTTTTGTCCAATGTGTTGACTTTGGAAGAGGGCGTTTTCCTTACTTATATCAGCATCATTTTCCAGGGCTGGATGATTATTATGATGATCTTCGCGCTACAGGGACTGCATATGTACAGCTTTAAGAGAAATATACTCTCCATCATCTGTACGATTTTGGCTATGCTGGTTGTGCTCTTTATCGTGTTCCTGATGTTTAACCTGTTCATCCAGTTCTTCTCCTTCATTGAGACAGTGGTTAAAGAAGTGATGTACAGAATGGTAGTAGGATTTTAGGAGGAATCACATTGAAAAAGCGTGTAATTTCCCTCTTGCTTTCGGCAACGCTTCTGCTTTCTGTCTTCTCTGTCGCCAATGCTGCGGAAGGAGATACAGCTGATACGTCGGCTCCCCCAACGGCGGGGGAGCCGGTGCCGGTAGCGGATGGATTCCAGGAAATGGCATCCAACGACAACTTTGTCCTGTATTTTGATTCCCAAAACTGCTATGTTGCAGTGCAGGATAAACGAACCAACGCGATGTGGTATTCCAATCCGTTGATCGAGGATGATCCTTTGGCCAGCGGTATTGCGAACACCAATCTGAAATCCCAGCTAGGTATTACGTATACCAACCGGAATAAAACACAGATATCCGAGATGAACAGTTACGCTGGTTCTGTGGCAAAAGAAACATTTTCCAGCCAGAAGATCACCGATGGTGTCCGTGTCGATTTCAACTTCAGCCAGCTGGGGATTACGATTCCCGTTACTTATGTCCTGGAAGAGGATGGATTGGCGGCCAGTGTTTTGGTCAATGAGATCACCGAAGGCGATAATCAGCTGATTACTGTCACCCTTCTGGAGTATTTCGGCGCGGGTTCTATGGAAGATGAGGGATATTTGTTTGTCCCGGATGGAAGCGGTGCCATCATCAATTTTAATAACGGCAAAACCAAGGTGGACGCCTATTCCAAAGAAGTGTACGGAGAGGATGTGTCCCGCCGGAATTCCAACACGCCCATTACCTCCAGAACGCAGAAGATTTCTCTTCCGGTATACGGTTTGGTAAGCAATGGTTGTGGTTTCTTGGCGGAAATCACGGAAGGGGCGGCCGTTTCCGCCATCGAAGCCAGTGTGTCGGCGAAGACCTCCAGTTACAATACCATTTTCAGCACAATGACATATCGGATTTCCGATAGGCTTTCCATGCGTGACCAGACGGATTCGACGTCTGACATTATTTATAACGGATTGAACCCGACCGCGTTGGAGAATTATACCGTCAAGTACCACTTCTTGGATTCGACAGCTGTTACGTACAGCGATTTGGCGAGCACTTATCGCACCATTCTCCAAGAGGAAGGGATGACCAAGACCAACAGCCTGGATAACCGGCTGTTTGTGGAGCTTTACGGCGGTGTAACGAAAACCAAGTCCTTCATTGGATTTTTGTATCAGGGGACCGAAAAGTTGACCACCTTTGAACAAGCGCAGTCTATCCTGACGGATCTGAAGGGACAGGGTGTAAACAACATTACGGTTCTTTATGAGAACTATTCCGATGATTTCTTTAACCGAAACATCCAAGTGAATCTTGCTCCGTCAGGGTCTCTTGGTGGGAAAAACGGGATGCAGAATCTTTTGAATTATGCGTCTGAAGCAGGAATCGGTATATATCCGGCAGCCAACTTCACCACCTTGCCTACGGGCGGCAACGGCTTTTCCACTTTCTCCGATGTGGCGAACGCCGTTAATGTCAGTCCGGTGCTGGTGTATGACTATCTGCTGAACACCAACATGCGCGATACTTCAAACAAGCCGACGTATTTGCTGGCTCCTTCCAAGTATACGGAAGCCGCGGATAAAATTTTGGCGGCGATGAGCAAATACAGCTATGAAAATCTCTATTTCAATCAGGAAGCCTTGCAGCTGTACGGTGATTATTCTAAGGAAGGATATCAGCGTGAACGGGCGGAAGAGGCGTATGTTGAGGCCATGACGCGGCTGTCGGATGGCTATTCTTTGACAATGGCCAACCCCAATGCGTATTTGTATGCGTATGCAGATTACATTACCGATCTGCCACTGTCCAGCAGTGACAACGTTCTCTTCGATTACGACATTCCCTTTGTACAGATGGTTCTCAAGGGAACCAAGGGATATTCCGGCAACAGCATCAACATCAACGATATGTCTCAGGAAACGTTCCTGCGCCACATTGAATACGGTGCGGATTTGAAGTACACGTTGATTGAGGCGGAAACCACCGTGCTGATGAATACGGATTATACCGATTTGTATTCCGTCACATACGACACATTCCGTGATCAGATTGTTGAACAGTACGGGGAATTGGAACAGGTTGGCAAGGAAATCGGGGACGCTTCCATCACTTCCCATGAACGCGACGGCGAGGTAGCGGTGGTTCGTTATTCCAATGGTAAGACCGTTTATGTCAACTATGGCGATGAAGAGGTCACGGTAGACGGCGTGAGCATTCCTGCCATTGGCTATGTTGTCCATTAAGGGGGAGTGAGGAATGAAACAAAAGGCAGAAAAGGTACAGAAGGTGAAAGCGCCGAATCGGCGCCGGCCGATGTCCTTGGAACGCAAGACAAAATGGGCGGGAATTATTTTTCTGATCCCGTGGATTCTTGGTACCTTGTATTTCTTTATCGTACCGTTCATCTCGGCCATTCGGTATTCGTTCAGCAACGTTATCCTCAGAGGTGACGGACTGCATATCACTTTTAACGGAGTGGAGAACTACAAATATATTTTCTTCACTGATGCGACTTATCTCCCCAACGTGACCAGCAGCCTGCAGGATCTGGTGACGAGTGTGCCGATCATTGTGGTGTTTTCCCTGTTCGTTGCCATTATCCTGAATCAAAAGTTCCATGGCCGGACGCTGGCGCGTGCGCTCTTCTTCCTTCCGGTGATCGTGGGTTCCAGTATGATTATTTCCATTCTGAACAACGACGTGTTTCGTTCGACCATGACCAGCAGCGGCGCCACTTCCATGTTCCAGACATCCGCGATTCAGTCCTTCCTGACAGAAAAGTTGGAGTTGCCCTCCAATATGGTTAACCTTTTTGCTTCTGTCACCAGCCAGGTTTTTGACCTGTCCTGGCAGTCGGGCCTGCAGATTCTATTGTTCCTGAGTTCTTTGCAGTCCATTCCGGAAACCTATTACGAGGTGTGCTCCATTGAAGGGGCAAACTCCTGGGATGCTTTCTGGAAGGTCACGATTCCGGTGTTGTCTCCTACCATTCTGATCGTGGCAATTTACACCATGATCGACAGCTTTACCGATATGAGCAACCCCATCATGTCCAACATCATGACGAAGTTCGGCAATCTGGAGTATGGTTGGGCGTCGGCCGGTGCGATGATTTACTTCCTGATCATCATGGCAATTCTGGGTGCGCTGATGCTGCTCATCTACTTTATTAACCGGAGCCGTAACCGCGGCTATGAGAATTGAGAAAGGAGGGGCTGTCCATGAAAGAAGCTGTAAAAACAACCGCTCCTGCAGCCAAGGCGCCCGTCGATAAGCGGGTGAAGCGCGATCTGCGGCTTTATCACCTGAAACGGGGACTTCCCAAGGTGGTGTATTCCATCTTCCGGGCGGTGTTCCTGATCTGTATGGCGTATGTTTTGCTGTCTCCCATCCTGATTATGTTGTCCCGTTCGCTTCGTACCTCCGCCGATATGTTGAATCCCAGCATTGTCTGGATTCCCAGCACCTTTACCCTTGAGAACTTTGGCGTGGCGTATGAGCTAATGGATTACGGCAATACGCTTTTGCTCACAGGGCGGATCGTTTTGGTGACCACCGTCCTCACGCTGATTTCCTGTTCAATGGCGGGATATGCGCTGGGACGGTATAACCTGAAGATCTCCAAGCTGTGCATGGTGGTGGCTGTTCTTACCATCGTCGTTCCCATACAGACATACATTATCCCGTACTTCTTCCAGTTCCGGTTCTTTAGTTTCTTTGGAATCCTCAACGTGGTGGAATGGATCACGGGGAACAGCGATGTTTATCTTCATTTGAACAATACAGAGTTAACCTACTACTTACCGGCGGCATTGGGGGCCGGTTTGCGGTCGGGCCTATTCGTAATCGTGTTCATGCAGTTCTTTAAGGGATTGCCCAAGGAACTGGAGGACGCTGCCCGCGTGGACGGCTGTTCGGAAGCCCGGACTTTCATCCAGGTTATGCTGCCTAACGCCGGTTCCGCTTTCCTGGTGGTGTCGCTGTTCTCCATCGTCTGGTACTGGAACGACTACTATTTCGCTCAGACGATGATGCAGAGCCAGCAGTTGATGTCCACAAAGATCGGTACCATCCGGACATTGGTCCGAAATATGTCGGGAAGCTGGGGCGATGGGTATTCGGAAACGGTGTACGTATATGCGGCTGCACTTCTCTTTATCCTACCGCCGCTGATTCTATATATTATCGTTCAGCGTTTCTTTATCCAGAGTATTGAGCGTACCGGTATTGTCGGCTGATCAATAGCGGAATGAGGGGAGCACCGCAGCATAGACGTGCAGAGAGAAAATCTGGTATGTCGGCTGCGGTGCTCCTGTTTGTTGTCTGATAACGTTTTGTTGGGAGCTGTCTCCCAAACCGTTTTTTAAGACGTGGAAGAAACGATTACGAACTGTTTTGGAGGAGAGCAAGTGCCTTCCCTCCCGAAAAATTAGATAACTGGTCAACAGGTGAAACAAAAACGCGGCCTATCCGGTTTGGTGATGTGGTCGTCGTGACGACGGCTGCGTTGAGTTTTGTAGCCGGATGCCTATTGGATGAAAGAGAGAGGCGATTCGATGGATAGCAAGCAAGTCGTATCTTTTCCCTACGAGGCGTATCCTGAAGAATTTGATATTGTGGTCGTGGGGGGAGGTACAGCCGGCGCCTTTGCAGGGATTGCGGCAGCTGACTGCGGTAAAAAAGTATTGATTGCGGAGCGGTCCTATATGCTGGGGGGATCCGCCACCATGGGCCAGGTAACTCCGCTTATGGCCAACCGCCTGCAGTGGAAGGTCAACTCTTATCTCTCCCTTAAGCTGAAGGAACGGATGACGGCCAACCAGTCGGCTCATCATCCGGAGGGATGGTTCAGCGGTGCATTCAGCCCGGTGATGCTCCAGGCCGAATTGGAAAAACTGGCGGAGGAGGCCGGTGCCAAAATTTTGTATGGGGCCGATTTTGTCGGTGTTGGCCGAGAGGGCAACCGGATCGAATGCGTATATGTCAACACCATCAACGGCATACGAAGCATCCGGGCGAAGACCTTTGTGGACGCTACTGGTGATGCATTGGTGGCTTGGCGTGCAGGCTGCCCTTGCCGCGAGGGCGCAGAAGAAAACGGTAGAAATCAGCCGGCGTCCCTGCGGTTTGCCGTGGAGGGCGTGGACCAAATGGAGCTCAAAGCCTTTTTGAACCAGATCGGTGCGACCATTCCTATGGATGAGCCCAGTGTGGAGATGGATGCCCTGATCCTGCAGGAGGATGGGCCAGTTGCCCGTTTGATAAAAGAAGGGATCCGCAACGGGGAGCTGCGGCAGGAGGATGCCGAGTATTTCCAGACTTTTTCTTCGCCCTGCTATGGCGGTTTGATTTATTTCAACTGTCCCGAAGCTCCCCATGACTTGAATACCGTGGATGCGGATGCCGTGACGGCTATCGTCCTCAAATGCCGACAGGCGGCCCTGAGAATCCATCAGTTTATGAAAAAGCATGTCGGTGGATTCGAAAACAGCACCATCAGTTCTTTTGCCGCTATGCCCGGTATCCGCGAGGGGCGCCGTATTGAGGGTGAATTTCTGCTGACAGCGGAGGATTACAGTAATCGTCTTCGGGCTGATGACGCTGTGGCGCAGACCGGCTATCCGGTAGACGTACACGGGTATGTCAACGACGACATGGGAGCGCGTCCCATGGGACCGGGCGAATATATGGAGGTTCCTTACCGGTGTATGATCCCGCAGAAGGTGGATAATCTGCTGGTAGCGGGACGCTGTGTGTCCACTACGTTTGTGGTGCAGTCCGCGATTCGCATTCAGCTGGTATGCCGTGCTTTGGGTGAGGCAGCGGGGATTGCCAGCGCCATGTCCTGTGATAGCGGAATTCCCGTATCGCAGATAGCGGGTGCCGAGGTTCGGGAAAAGATGATTGCCAAGGGGGCGACCTTCCAGGATCGCTGATAGAGACGGATTGGATGGTGTCCCGAAAAAAAGAAATCCGCTGCAGGAGGAACAGTGTTCCGGGGCAGCGGATTTCTTTTTTTCGGGGGAGACAAAACAATGCCGGTTTGCGGCTAGGGCAGGGGCTATGAATGGCTTCCCGGCGCAGAGGTATTGAAAGGAAAAGACACGGTCCATGTTGCCGTTGAAAAATTCTGTCTGCTATCCAATTAGGTACGGCTTTATGCCCGCGCGTTTTTTCCCTGTAGAGGAATAGTCTTTGTAGTCGATATGCTGTCCCCCGATTTCAGTACAGTAAATGATCTATGGTAAAGGCGATGAAGAAGTCAAGAAAAATAACAAAAGTGCTGTACAAAATCAATGAAAAAGTGTATAATAAACAAAAAGCATTTCCGCTATAGAGAGTCAAAAGAATCCAGCAACCGGAACTCGTCGGAATATTCAAGGATCCGTAAAAAATTGACAGGCGCTTTTCCTAACTTCGTCCCCGATACAATTTTTTATATAACGGAGGGAATGAGTATGAAAAGAGTGTTGAGCGCGGTCTTAGCTGCAGCGGTATGTGTCTTTATGACCGGTGTTCTTTCCGGTTGCGATGAGGACAAACACGGGTCGGGCGATGGAGTCGAGTACAACATTCAGGCGACGGGAAAGTATTCCGATGGGATCATGTTGCCCAATCTGACAACGGAGCAGTCGGAGCTCCATATCCTGATGTCCATGTCCTATGATCAGATCGTGGCTCTGGAGACGGAGAATGCTCCTCAGCCGCAGGTTCAGGCCACGAATATTTGGAAAAACGCTTATGGTACGGACATTGTGGTGGACGTGGTATCGGAGGCTCAGCAGACCGAGTGGCTGTCCACGGCCGTGGCGTCCGGCACCTCTCCCGATATCATTCCGTCCAATTTCCCGTTGTGGTCTGCCCGAGGGCTGGTGGCCAACGTGGACGATGAAAAATTTGCCCCGTATCTGGATCTGGATGATGAAGAATTGGGCTTTGATAAGGAGCGGATGGCTCAGTACAATTTCCAGGGGCATCCTCAGTGGGCCATCGTGGAAGAGCCACAAATGTACTATACCGTCTATAACAGGACCAAATTTGAGATTCTGGGCGAAAAGACGCCTATGGATTATTATTTGGACGGGGACAAATGGACGTGGTCTCAGTTTGTGGAAACTGCCAAGGCCATGACCGATGCGGACGCCGGTGAATATGGTTTCACTGGCTGGATGCTCTTCCCCTATACGGCGCCGTATCCGATGCTGACCCTGGACGCGGAAACCGGCCAGGCCGCACTGCAGATCGACAACGAGAAGTATGTCGGCTGGATGACGGACGTCTACAATTTCTATCAGCGCGATCAAGCGGGACGCCGTAGCTATGATTTGCAAAACTGGCGAACCACTTTTCCGGGCGGTACTGACGCAATGGTCTTTGCTCACCTGTCCGATTATGAAAAGATCGTGAAGATGGCCAAGGAACTGGAAAGCGGCGAATTCGGCATTGCCCCGTACCCAATTTACGACAGAGGCGGCGAAACGGAGCGCATCGTTCCGGCTTATTTGTGGGCATACTGTATTTCCTCCGGCGCCCTGCACCCAGAAGCAGCGGCTACTTATATCCGGCTGGAGATTCTGGTTCGAAACAACATTAAGGAGGCCCATCCGGGCCGCGGCTACCTGGATACTGTCCTGACGGAGGATGAGCAGAAGATGCTGGAAGATACCGCCGATGATCAGGTCATCATGGAAAAGATCCAGGGGATTGGCGACTGCTACAACATTCTGGATACCCAGCTGGTTCCCCCGATTTACTACAACGCCAACGAGACTTCTGTCCAGGCAGAAATCGATGCCGTCAGGCCCTTGCTGCAGGCGGAGATCGACGACTACAACAGCGAATTGGCGGAGCGCGGCTGAGAATAAGCACGCCGCATAATTGCGAAAGCCCTTCTCCGGAACCGTCGGAGATACACCTATTTCAGGAAAGAGAGGATGCCGCTGTGATACGGGTAGGCGATGTCGAGGGGGTTCTTGACCAGTGGGCTCCCTTTTCGTCAGCGGAGGATTGGGACAATGTAGGGTTGCTGGTGGGGAACAGGGAAATGACGGTGACAGGGATCCTGACCTCCCTGGATATTACCCCGGAGGTAATCGTACAGGCGCGAAAGGCCGGGGCCAATGTCGTAGTAGCCCACCATCCGGTGATTTTTGCTCCGCTGCGGCGCATCGATTCCTGTTCTGTGCCCTCACAGCTTCTTGCGGCCGGAATGGCGGCGTTATGTGTGCATACCAATATGGACCGGGCGCCGGGGGGCGTCAACGACATCCTTGCGGCGCAACTTGGGCTGAGCGACATTCGGGAGGAGGAAGGTCTTTGCCGCACGGGGACCCTTTCCCGGGAGATGGCGCCGGAAGATTTCGCCGCCCACGTGATGCGGTGCCTGGGGACGGCAGTGCGAATCTCCCCGGGGAACGCCATGGTGCACTCGGTAGGACTGTGCAGCGGTGCGGGGGGCGATTACCTGCTTCATCTGGCGGAGCTTGGCGTTCAGGGGCTGATCACGGGAGAAATAAAACACCACGAATGGCTGGAGCTGTCCCGCTGCGGGGCAACTGTAGTGGAAGCGGGGCATTTCGATACGGAGATAGGGATTGCCGCGGAGCTGGCACGGCGCCTGTCCGAGGCCTTTACCGACCTTACAGTGGTGCAGGCTGTTGAGCAGTGTCCTTACCGCACCTTATCTCAATAAAGCCATAGACGGATGGCTTTCGTTTGGCATTCCTCGGCGAAGGTGGCAACACATTTGCCGGAAATCTTAGGAGGAACAGTATGAAACAGAAGAAAAAGCGTCTCGCCATGGCCTTGCTTTCCCTGACAGCGGTCTGTTCGTGTCTGACTCTGTCTGGGTGTGAGGTCACCGATCTGCCGGTGGATCCGTCAGCTGACCCGACCTCAACACAGGCGGCATCCACCACTACGACCGGGACCTCCGGCACCCAGACCTCATCATCTGCGACGACGGGCACTACGGCGCCAACACCGGGAGGTTCTATGGATCTGGTGGATGAGCAGTATACGGACGGCCTCTCCGCCATTACCGAGGTGGAGCTGTATGAAAACGGGGAGCTCTCCCATCGGGACAGCTTGGTGGAAAGCCATGACAACAAGGTGATGTATTACACCGATACGGTCAAACGGGTGATCAATTACACGGACGGGTATTACATCGATATTCCCACAGGATGGCAGCCGGATTATTCTCTCAGCCCGATTCGGTCCCGGTATGAGGACGAACGTTCGGTGCTGACGGTTACCAAGGAAGAGATGATCTATGCCGAAGGATACGACTTCTTCCTGGAGGAGTGCTTTTTCCGGCATATTAAAAATACGGAGTATCTGCGCAATAACAATATTTCCATGATCAAACCGTCCCATACGGAGCAGTATGGCCGGTACACGGCGGAATATGTCCATCTGCGGCTGGAGGATGTGGAGCCGGGAACGCTTAATTATTACGATTACTGTATTCTGTATGACCCCGACGACACCACCTTCTTCTACTTTATGCTTAAGTCACTGGATGAGCCGGATCTGGCCTCTATTGTGGAATCCTTTACTCAGATCGAGACCATGGGCCAGGCAGTTTACAACGTATCCTATACCCCCACGATTCCCTCCAATTGGTCGGAAGAAACCAAGGCGTACTATGAACAGCTCTGTTCTCAGGATGAGGTGGACTGGGGAATCTTTACCAATGGGTTGAAAAACGGAAGCCTAGACACGGTGGTACCTGGATTTGAGGAAAAAACGGATTACAAATTGCCGGTGGTGGCGGATTACATCCATCTGACGGAGGTGTTTCCCACCGCCTTGGCGGAGCAGGTGTCAGCGGAGGGACGGGTGTTCCAGCTGTCGCTGCAGTACACGGACACCAACAACAGCATGCTCAATTCCCGCACAGCTTCCCTGGAGGTGTACCGCGGGCATATGGATAACCGTCTGCGGCTCATCGCCCGGCAGATCAAGGCGTACGGCAAGCCCATGCTGTTCCGACTGAACAATGAGATGAACACCGACTGGACCAGCTACGGTGGCCTGATCAATCTGCTGGATCCCGATATTTTTATCGCCGGTTGGGAAAGACTGTATACGATTTTTGAGGAAGAGGGCGTGGACAACTGCATCTGGATTTTCAATCCCACCAGCGGCAGCTATCCGCCCTGCAACTGGGCCAATTATCTCAATTACATGCCCCCTGCTGAGCATGTTCACATGCTCGGTCTGACCGAATACGTTTCCGGACACTCCGGTTTCCCGTCCTTTGAAAGCCTGTACGGGCCGATGGAAGAAAAATATATGCCTTTCTTCGGTGAGTATCCCTGGATCATCGGCGAGTTCGCCTGTGGTACCGATGACGGCACCAAGCTGGTGGAGCAGGCAACCTGGGTGGAGGAAATGTTTGATTGCTTTGAGCGCAAGGAATTCCCCAATATCAAGGTGGCGGTCTGGTTCAGTGGCAACGATTACAACAGCGACGGAACCATCCGCAACAATTATGAGATCAATCAAAACAATCCTCTGCTAATGGAGGCGTTCCGCGACGGCTTTGCCCGTACGCATTAACGCAATCCCCGGATCATAACACAGCGGCTGTTTTCGGCTCCCCAGGCCTTCCGGTCGGGAGAACGGAAGGCAGCCGCTTTCCGCTTCTCAGGGATACCTCGCGGGTCTGGGGAAGCCGTGGGCAAATGAAAAGCTCCCTATTTGGCAGGCCTACAAAAAAGGGAGGGCGATTTCCCCCTTTTTTGGGAAAAAACGCTTGTAAAAGAAGGCGGGATTTGGTATAAAGTATAGGAGGCAAAGCCGGCGGGAATTTTGCTTCGGCGAGCCAGGCTTATTGTTATGAAGAGGTGAAAATATGAAGAAATTCAGACGGACGGTTTCCGTCCTGGCGGCGTCTTGCCTGTTTCTGAGCTGTGTTGCTCTGGCGGGGTGTGGGGATTCCTCAGACGGGCCGCAGGGCGATGCACCCAGTGAGGAGGAGCTGACCGCTGTGCGGGAGGAGCTTCAGAACCCCGACCACATGGAGGGCCTGGGCGAGCTGACGAAAATGGAGCACTATGAGAATGGTGTACGTATTGCCGGCGACGAGCTTGTAGAGGCAAAGGACAACAAGATGATTTACTACACAGCAGACGAGAAACGTGTAGTCAATTTTAGCGACGGATACATAATCGATCTGGGCCTGGACTGGGTCCCAGATTTCTCCCTAAGTCCGGTTCGTACCCGGTACACCACCGATCAGGCGGTGTTGACCATTACGACAGAGACCAATTCCTACGACTGGACGATGGATGAGTTTATCGAAGGGAACTTCACCAAATTCATCACCAGCTCCAAATTCCGCAAGGCCAATAACATTGAGCAGACTAAAGAGCCGTATACCAAGACAGTGGGCGAATATACGGCGACCTTCTACAATATGGAGCTGAAGGATTGCCCGGCTGATGTGATGAGCCATTATACTTATGCCTTTATTACGCAGGGTGAGTCCAAGGATTTCTGGTTTTTTACGTTGAAATATCAGGACGGCGCTCAGGTGGATCTGGAGCCCATTGTGGACTCCTTCCAGAAGATCCGCGTCCGTGGTGTAGGCGTATACAGCAAAACCTTTGAGCTGAAGGTGCCAGATTTCTGGTCGGATGAGACCAAGGAGTATTATGAAAGGCTTCGGAATCAGGATCACATTGATTGGGGCTTTTTCGGCAATCAGCTGGAAAAGGTGGGAATGAAATACGAGCTTCCCATTATCGAACAGCGGTTAAACTACAAATTCCCGGTGATTTCCCAGTACGTCCACTATGCTACCTCCGAGTTCCCCGTTAAGCTGGGGGAGATGGTCAAGGAGGAGGGCCGCCAGCTGCAGCTGACCTATCAATATACCACCTCCAACAATACGGAGCTGGACGGCTATACGCCGACATTGGATATCTACCGCGGAAAGTGTGACGACACGCTGCGGGAATTCGCCCGGCAAATCAAGGAATACGGCGATCCGGTGCTGTTCCGTCTGAACAATGAGATGAATACCGACTGGACCAGCTACTGCGGGATGGTCAACATGATCGACCCGGATATTTTTATCGAAACCTGGGTGCGCCTGTACAAGATCTTTGAAGAGGAGGGCGTGGACAACTGTATCTGGATATTCAACCCCTTTGACGGCAGCTATCCGCCCTGTAACTGGGCCAATTTCATCAACTACATGCCCGACTCCGAATACGTGCAGATGATCGGCCTGACAGGCTACGAGTCGGGGAAGCAGAGCTTCCGTTCCTTCCGCACGATCTACGATGAGATTGAAAAGAATTACGAGCCCTTCTTTATGGACTGGCCCTGGATCATTTCCGAGTTCGGCTGCGGCAGCGGCGACGGCACCAAGCTGGAGGAACAGGCTACCTGGGTGAAGGAGATGTTCGACTGCTTTGAAGAAGGACGCTATTCCAACATCAAGGTGGCGGTCTGGTTCAGCGGAAACGACTATAACGCTGATGGCACCATCTCCAATTATTACGCCATCGATAAGGACAACAAGCTGTTCATGAAGGCTTTCAAACAAGGCCTGGAACGCACGCAGTAACCCGGTCCATTCGATATTCGCGCCGGATGGGGGCTCCCCTTCCGGCGCGGACTTTTCAGGAAAGAGAAGTGCCTAACAAATTTCACATCTGAGAGAAGGGTTAGCATGGGTCAGTCATTCGAGGCGGAGCTCTCTCTGACGGGACTGGAGTGTGCGGACAGCGTCCAGCTGTATACAGATGGGATCCCGAATCCAGCAACTTGTCGGGAGCCGGAACGGGACAACAAGTTGATTTTTCGCCATGGAGACCGTCAGTGCGTAGTCAATTTTCCGGATGGTTATTGCCTGGATGTCCCTGCGGACTGGCAGGTGGATTTTTCGCTGAGCCCTGTCCGTATCCGGTATACAGGTTCTTACTGCGTGCTGAATGTCACCCGCGAAAAAATCATCTACGATTCCCGGGAATTCTTTTTTCAGGAGTGTTTTGACCGGCATATGAAGGATCCCGGGTTTTGGAAGGCTAACCGTATCACGGAAACCCGTCCGTGCCATACGGAAACCATCGGGGAGTATACGGCGGAATTCCAGCATTTGCGGTTGGATGCCATGCCGGAAGGCGCGCTTTCCCATTATACCTATGTCAAGCTGTATAACGACTCCCCGTATTTTTATTTTTTCTTATTCAAAAGCAGCGGCGAAGAGGATATTGAACCGGTGATCCGGTCCTTCCGGCCGATCCCGGTGGAGGGGACGGCGGTCTATTCAAAAAAATTTGAGGTGAAGATTCCCAGCCACTGGACAAAGGAGACCCGGGCATGTTATGATCGTCTCTGCAGCCGAACGGATACACCGTGGGGGATTTACTGTGCCGATCTGCTTCACAAGGGGATGGACGAGACCATGCCCCGGCTGGAAGCGGAGATGGAGGACCGGTTTGAGCTGGTATCCCAGTATGTCCATTATTCCCATGATTTTACGCTGGAGCTGGCCCGCAAAGTACACGACAGCGGCCGCCTGTTCCAGATGAGCTATCAGTATACCACCAGCAACAACACCCATCTGGAAGGGTATACGCCGGTGTTGGATATTTACCGCGCCGAATGCGATGAGGTGCTGCGGAACTATGCCCGGCAGATCAAAGCATACGGTGAGCCGATGCTGTTTCGCCTGAACAACGAGATGAACACCGACTGGACCAGCTACTGCGGCCTGGTTAACATGCTGGATCCGGACATATTTATTGAAACCTGGGTACGTCTGTACAGGATATTTGAAGAGGAAGGCGTGGACAACTGCATCTGGATCTTCAATCCCTCCGGCGACAGTTTCCCGCCGTGTAGATGGGCGGATTTCATCAACTATATGCCGCCGTCGGAATATGTGCAGATGATGGGTGTTACGGCCTATTGCCCCGGACACGGCGGCTTCGATTCGTATGAAAAGCTGTATGCAAAGATCGAAGACGATTACCGTCCATTTTTCATGGACTGGCCGTGGATCATTTCGGAATTTGGCTGCGGGCCGGACGACGGTACCAAAATTGAGGAACAGGCCCGCTGGATCCGGGAATGCTTCGACTGTATGGCACAGCGCCGCTTTCCCAACATTAAGGCGGCCATTTGGTTCAGCGCCAACGATTACAATCCGGATGGATCCGTCCACAACGGGTATCAGCTCAACCCGGATATCCCGCAGGTTATGGCGGCTTTCCGGGAGGGGTTTCAAAAGATACACCATACATAATGTGAAAGGAAGACCCGAGGAATGAAAAAAAAGTGGAGCATTCTGCCGGCGTTGGCGGTGGCGCTGACCATGGTGCTCAGCGGATGTGCGGACTCTTTCGATGTGCAGAAGGAGGGTGTTCCGGAGGTGGACATCCGGGCAGATATCCAGGATGTGAGCGATGAGAATTCCCAGCGGGAATACAAGTTCACGGCCGCCTCCACCGATACGTATACTTTTACCGCCGAAGAGGCGGCTAAGGTACAAATCTTTGACAGCAATGGCAAGCAGCTCGCCTCCGAGGCGGGCGGCGTGTCGCTGTCCCTGACCGAAGGAGAGGAGTATTTCATGAAAGTGACAACCAATCAAGCCGACGAAGCCTTCACCGTGAACGTGAAGGCGGCGGGGGATGAGGGGCTGGAGAACCCCTACATGCCCTTCGAGAACATCTTCACCGAAACGGATGTGAAGGTGGAGGCCAGCGACACCGATCCGCTGGAGCCCTGCAAGGTGGAATACAAAAAGCGCGAGGGCGGCACGTGGATCTATTCCAACAACCCCGAGATGTTGGCTCAGGAGGACGTGGGCGCTGCCCTGCTGCGCACCGAGGACATGAGCGGCATGTACAACTTCACCTTTGAGCATTCCAATCACTCCGACGGCAATATTTTCCTGGGTTATCAGCTGCTCAATACCGGTACCGAGGACGCTCTGGTGACAGTGTACAACATCGGTTTTCAGGTCGACGGCGAATGGCTGGGCCAGCGCTCCTGGAGCGATTTCTACAACGTAAGATACGAGCTGCCGGACGATTATTTCGATGAAAACGGTGAGGAGTCCTGGATCTATCGGGGACAGGATTTCCTAGATTACACCCCCCGTGTCTTCAAGCCCACCACCTACCGCATTCCTGCGGGCGAATACATTTATGTGATGGGCGGCACCTCCAATGACGCGGCCAACAAGGTCAATGTGGCCGATACCGCCAACAAGCAGATCCTCAAGGGCCGTTGTGCCAATGGCGCCGTGCAGTTTAAGGTCACCGGCGGCCAGATTACCGGGACCCTCTATGCCTATACCAGTCCCTCCCAGGTTCAGGCCAATCCTAAGGAACAGGGCCAGATTGATTACCGCAACAACAGCAACTATGCCGCGCAGTACAAAGGCACCGATCCCCATCTGGGACTGATCGAGGCCAACCTGAAATGGACCGTCAACGATCAGACGCCCGCCGGTCGCCTGCCGGTAACCTATGAGACCATGTATGATGATAATGCCGATAAGGTCACCGAGCCCTATGCGGAATACAACAGCACCTCCCACACCGTCAACGATGACGAATGGTTGACGGCCTTGAATCCGCAGAATAACCATACGGCCGTGGGCACGGATATGATGGTGTTCAACTGCGTGGACACCGAAGGCAATCCGCTGATCATCGACAATGAGCATACCGACGGTCGCGGTGAACCCGCTAACACCGGTAACTGGATGGTCACCTACAACGACAACATTACCCTGGTCAACAGCGGCACCAGGGCCCGGACCTTCAAGGTGTACAAGGCCGGCGCCACCGGTGGCTGCCTGATGTCCTGCATTCGCGACAAGGACGGCAAGGTATACAATCCGATGATGAATATCCATCCCATCCTGTACACCGGTGAGCTGCCCGCGACGGCTGATCCCTTCAAATACGTTCTGCATAACAATATCTATTGGCCCATTATCGACGGCGTGCCCTTCTATGACATGCTGGACGACCGGGCGCTGGTGTATACCGTTACTGTGGAGCCCATGTCCTACGTGCAGTTTACGGTGGATTACCTGATTCTTGCCAACTCCAATGGCGGAACCGTTCATTGGATCACGGTGGACTAAAAATAGTTGGTACGCCTGAAGCGGGGCCGATCGGCCCCGCTTCTTTCCTAAGTCAGAAGTGAAAGGGTGACAATCGGAATGCTGACAATTGCGTTGACGGACAGCCCCCTGATCCCCGGCGCGGAGGCGCTGGAAGGGCACGGTATCCGGCTGGCGGCTGCGGAAGCGGCGGATATCCGTATCGTAACAGAAAAGCGGGAGAAGGGGCTGCAGGTGATCTGGAAGGGCCAGGAAGCGCAGATTGCTTTTTCCCGGAGGGTGGAATTTTTCCGGGGCCTTTCTTTGCTTCTCGAAGCGTGGGAACAGGGCAAAAGAGCGCTGGAATGTGTAGAACAGCCGGCTTTCCGCTTCAACGGCTACATGATGGACTGTTCCCGCAACGCGGTCCCCACGGTGGAGACGGTGAAAGAAATGGTCCGCATGATGGCGCTGATGGGCCTGGATTTCCTGCAGCTGTACACTGAAGATGTGTATGAGCTGGAGGGGGAACCCTATTTTGGCTATATGCGCGGCCGTTATACCGAGGCGGAGCTGCGGGAAATCGATGATTTTGCCACAGGACTAGGCGTGGAGATCGTGCCCTGTATTCAGACGCTGGCCCATCTGGCCACCACCCTGCGCTGGCCGTGTTACAGCGGTATGGTGGATTGCCGGGACATCATGATGGCCGGGGAGGACAGCACCTACGCCCTGGTGGAAAAGATGGTCGCCCACATGGCCCGCTGTCTGCGTAGCCGCCGCATCAACATCGGCATGGATGAGGCCTATATGATCGGTTTGGGCAAATACCGCGAAAAGCATGGTATACGCCCAGCTGCGGACATTATGCTGGAGCATGTAGAGCGGGTGATGGATATCTGCCGGAAATACGGCTATGCCCCTATGATGTGGAGCGACATGTTCTTCCATATGGCGGCGGGCGGTTACACCGGCGAGGAAAACGCCATTCCCCAGGAAGTTATTGACCGGGTACCGCCGGAGATGACGCTGATTTACTGGGACTATTACAGCAACGACGCGGAGCACTACCGCCGGATACTGTACAACCACCTGCAGTTCCACAACCCGGTGGCTTTTGCCGGTGCGGCGTGGAAGTGGAACGGCACCCTGCCGGAAATCCGGTACAGCCTGAAAGTGACGCGCACAGCTCTGGGTGAATGCCTGGATGCGGGTATCGGGGAAGTCATGGCCACCGGCTGGGGGGACAACGGGGCGGAATGTCCACTGTTTGCCGTGCTGCCCGTTCTCCAGCTGTATGCCGAGATGAGCTACCGCGGCCGTGGGGTGGAGGACGCGGAGCTGTCTTCCCGCATGAAGGCCTGTACCGGCGGGGTGCTTCAGGATTTCCTGCTGCTGGATAAGCCCAACCGTACCACGGAGAACCAGCCCGCCATCGGCTTGAACCCCAGCAAATACCTGCTGTATCAGGATGTGCTTCAGGGACTGTTTGACCGTCATGCGGATGCGACCTTCCCTCCGTTCTTTGCCGGCTGTGCGGCGGAACTGGCGGCTGCGGCGGAGCGCAATCCCCGGTATGCCCGGTTGTTTTCCTATGCGGCGGCCCTGTGCCGGGTACTGGAGTTGAAAGCCACGGTGGGCACGGAGCTGACGGAGGCCTACCGCCGCGGCGACCGTGAGGCACTGCGCCGGTTGGCGGAGGAACGGCTCCCCGCCCTGGGGGAAAGGGTGGCGGAATTTCAGGAAGCTTTCTACCAGTCCTGGATGGGGGAGAATAAGCCCTTCGGCTTTGAGATCATCGATATCCGGCTGGGTGGCGTTATGGGCCGTGTTCGTACCGCCCGCCGCCGGGTGACGGATTACCTGGACGGCCGGCTGGATAGGCTGGAGGAGCTGGAACAGCCACGGCTGTTCTTTGACGGGCAGGAGGACCGGAAAGACATCAATACCTTCTGCAACGACTGGAGCCAGATCGCCACGGCCTCCGTCATCTGACGGGAGAGTAGGAGGGGCCCATGCGCCTTTATATCGATGCCGACGGCTGCCCGGTGGTGGGACTGACCCTAATGACGGCTGCCCGCTACAGGGTGCCGGTAACGCTTCTGTGTGATACCTCCCACCAGATGGAACGGCCCGGCGCCCAAACGGTGGTGGTATCCCGCGGGAAGGACAGTGTGGATTTTGCGTTGGTCAACCGGCTGTCTGCAGGCGATGTGGTGGTTACCCAGGATTACGGCCTGGCCGCTATGTGCCTAGCCAAGGGGGCCGCGGTACTGCGGCAGGACGGCCTGGAATACACGGCGGAGAACATTGATGCGCTGCTTTCCGCTCGGGCCGCCGCCCAGAAGATCCGGCGGGCTGGAGGCCGGCTGAAAGGGCCGGCCAAGAGGACGCGGGAGGAGGATCGGGCTTTTGAGCAGGCGCTGGACCTCCTTCTTGCCCGCCTGACCGGGAAGGAAAAGGGGGATCCGAAGTGACCGATATCCCATACCGGCTGGTCCGCTCCCGGCGCCGCACCCTGGCTTTGGTCATCACCCGGCAGGGAATACTGGAGGTGCGTGCGCCGCTGCGTCTTTCCCCACAGGCTATTGAGGAATTTGTGGATCAGAAGCGGGACTGGATTGCCGCACGGATGGCGGAACGGGAGAGGGTGGTTCTGCCGCCCTTCCGGTGGGGGAATACCGTCCCCTTTTGGGGGCGGGAGGTCCCCGTTTTGCCGGGAGAAGAGGCGTGCTTTGACAGCGGACGCTTTTTCCTGCCCCAGCAAGCGGCGGGGGATTGGGTCCGTGTACGCAAAGCGCTGGAACCGCTATACCGGAAGGAGGCCAAGGCCCGTCTCAGCCGCTTGACGGAGCGGGAGGTGCTTCGTACCGGCTGGAACGGCGGAAAGGTGCCGCCGGTGCACATTACCGGGGCCCGAACCCGCTGGGGCTCCTGTTCCGGGCGCAATTCCCTCAATTTCAGTTGGCGGCTGATGGCAGCGGGAGAGGAAGAGGTACGTTATGTGGTGATCCACGAGCTGGCCCATACGCAGGAGCACAACCATTCCCCCCGGTTTTGGGCATTGGTGGAGAAGGCCTGTCCCGCGTGGAGAGAGCGGAGAGACCAGCTGCGGAAAACCGGCCTCCGGTTGGAGCGGGAAGGCTGGAATGATTGAGTGAATAAAGACATATGAGAAAGATGCCGGTTTGGAGCACTCCCTTTCAGGAACGCGCTTCAAAACCGGCATCTTTTGCATAGAGGGTATTTAGTGGCTAGCCTATTTTTTCCAACTCCTCTACCGCTTTCAAGGTATACATTTTCGCCCGCAGCATATGAGCGGCAAAGGTATAGCGCACTTCCGGCAACCGGAATTTCCTGACGCCTTCTTCATCCGGGGTAACGTATTTCCACAGTTCCCCAGAGTAATCACAGGCTTTTTGGTAATACCCGGCGGCTGAAAGAACCCGCTCCCGCCATTCCGGAACAATATCGGCATATTTGTTGAGGAATCGTGACATATTTTCATAACCATTGAGCATACACAAAAAATCGCAGTATCCCGCCCAAAACCTGTCTGCCAGGCTATGGGCGCCATCCTCCCGCCAATAACCTTCCGGACGATGATAGGGCCAGGGGATTTCACCTGTATATGACAGATCGTCGTTGAATATCTGGAAGCTTTCATCCCACACCAGCATTTCCGCCAATGCATCAAACGCGGACAATCCCATGGCAGCGCCGGGGTGCTGCTGGCATTCTGAAGTGCGGGCCATGGTGATTGCGCGCTTTATGGTTTGCGCCAGCAGCTGCCTATCGACGGGTTGCGGCAATAGGCGTTCTATCAGCACATATCTTTTGGTTTGCTCACACCAGCTGTTCAGAGGGTTGTATTGATATGGCTGTGTCCGTTCCTCGGGAGGCGCAAATGTGGATACACCGTACAATACATTCTCTTTGTATCCCAATACAGTGGAACATACGAATGGTTCATCCAGAAGTACCGGTTTGCCTTTGTCGATGGCGGCCTGTATTTCCTTTCGCGCCAGAACGGTATCTGTCAAGGATTTCACAATATATTTGGCCCCAGCCCCGTCCAGTGCCCGCAGTGCGTAATCGAATCCTGTTCCATCCGGAAATACCGCCTGATTGGGCAGCACCTGATAAGCTGCCCATCCGGGCTGCCAAGCTAAGCGCACCGCCATCCCTGTGATGCTCATCAGAAAATCGTAGTCCATGTAATCGGGTGCGCCCAACGCCTGCAGTGCGCGCAGTGCCGCAGGAATTTCCGGCATAAGAAAAGAACCATCCTCCATGAATTGTTGTAAGCATTTGACATCCGCTATGTAGCTTTCCACTGCTTATTTCCCCTTTCCGCTAAGGTTTTATCCTTAAATAGTATTGACGATGAAAGGTGCAGGGGGGAGTTTAAAGAAAAATGGATCGTTTTTGTCAAAAAGACATGGAGAGTGCTTACGGCCTTTTTGCTTAAAATGGAAAAACGGCCACTATTTCAGCTGCAGGGACAGGGTATATTCCGTGGGAGTCATCCCGGTGGCTTGTTTGAAGTACCGGGAAAAGTAGTGAACCGAAGCATAGCCCAGACGGTCCGCCACCTGGGTGATGTTTCCCTCTCCCTCCCGCAGCATACGCTTGGCCCGCTCGATTTTTAGCAGACGATAGTATTCCATGACCCCCAAACCCGTCACCGATTTGAACAGGGTTTTCAGGTTGGTGGCGCTTTGCGCTGAATAGCGGCAGATATCCGCAAAGGTTAGGCTACCGCATACGTTATCCTCCATATAGGACACCACGCGGTTGACCACCTCATTGCTTGACCGCCGCTTGACCGGGGATGTCAGGCGGGCGGGGCGTCCTCCGCTGCGTTCCCGCCGGATCAGGCCGATGAGCAGTTCCTCCAGCAGCAGTCCGATCATCTGCTCACCGCCAAAAGGCGCCGTTTCCGAACGGGTGAGGCAAGCGGTGCGGGGATCGTCCAGCGGAGTGGAAAAAGCGCCCCGCGCCTCCCTCAGAATGCGGGACAGCAACTCCCGCTCCACTTCGCCGACGCGCAGCACCTTGTTTTCAAAAAAGGACATGGAAGGGGAGGCACAGACAAAGGATATCACCGCCAGATTGGGGGCGCAGACGCCGTCCGCTGCCACCGTATGGAATTCATCCGGCTGATGAAAAATCAGATCTCCCCGGCGCAAACGGCGGGTTTCCTTTCCTGCCGTGACCAGAACCTCTCCCTTGTCCACATAAAGAAATTCCCAGAAGGGGTGGCGCTCTCCCTCAAAGACATACCGGGAGGAGTATTCAAAATAATGGACGGAAACCACCTCCGTGATTTCCAGCTCCCGCCGCAGGCGGGTAGGGCGGTAAGGCTCCAAAAAAAGCGCCTCCTTTCGGATTTTGCCGAAATATCCATACCCATTATACGAAATTCCTGCTGTATACGCAACGGAATCCGCTGTTCCTATCGCGGAGTGAATGGACACTTTCCACGAAACCGGCGAAACACCCGGGGGGAATCCGGCGTTTTTTGCTCTTTTTATTCCCCAAAAAGTATGATAGAATATCTCCATGCTTTTATGTGTCGCGCTGACGGTGGGAGATATCCCAGGGGCCGGAGGATTCGACGGGATGGGAGCGGTTTCCGCTGCTTTGTCAGACCGCAAATTTTCCTTCGTGGATAAGGCGCATAAAATGCCGGCTGAGGCTCCTTCCGGAAGGGGCTGCCGCAAAAAGGGGAAAGAAAGGCATGGGGGAGAAATGATGTCAAGTGTAATCCGGGTATATGTGGAAAAGCGGGAAGGCTTTGATGTCGAGGCCCGCCACATGCTGGCTGATTTGAAGGATAACCTGGGTATCCGGGAACTGGAGGCGCTTCGCCTGCTCAACCGCTACGATATTCAGGGCCTGACGGAGGATGAGTTCCGGCAGGCGCGGGGGACCGTGTTTTCCGAGCCCAACGCGGATAAGGTATACGATGAGGAGTTCCCGTTGGGGGACGGCTGGAAGGTGTTTGCTATGGAATACCTGCCCGGCCAGTACGACCAGCGGGCGGATTCCGCCGCCCAGTGTGTCCAGCTGCTCACTCAGGGGGAGCGGCCCCAGGTGCTGACCGCCCGGGTCGTGTGTCTGAAGGGGCGCCTTTCCGATGAGCAGTTCCATCGGATCCAGGGCTATCTGGTGAACCCGGTGGAATCGCGCGTCGCCTCCCTGAGCAAGCCGGAAACACTGGATATGACGGCGGAGCGGCCGGCAGATGTGGCACGGGTTTCCGGCTTCACCGCTATGGATGAGGAAACGCTGAACGGCTACTGGAAGCAGATGGGCTTCGCCATGACGCCGGCGGATCTGGCCTTCTGCCGCGATTATTTCCGCGATGAGGAGAAGCGCGATCCCACCGTGACGGAGCTGCGCGTCATCGACACCTATTGGTCGGATCATTGCCGCCACACCACCTTCCTGACCCGCCTGACCGATATCGAGGTGGAAAAGTCCGCCCTGACCCGGGCCATCGAGGAGGCACTTTCCGCCTATCTGGAGGCCCGCAGAGAGGTCTACGGCGAGCGGGAGTCCCAGAAGGATGTCTGCCTGATGGACATGGCGGTTCTGGGCGCCAAGCTGCTGAAAAAGCAGGGCAAGGTGCCGGATCTGGACGAATCGGACGAGATCAACGCCTGTTCCATCCAGGTACCGGTGACGATTGACGGCCGCACTGAGCAGTGGCTGGTGCAATTCAAAAACGAGACGCACAATCATCCCACCGAAATCGAGCCCTTCGGTGGCGCGGCCACCTGTCTGGGCGGCGCCATCCGTGATCCGCTGTCCGGGCGCGCCTATGTCTATCAGGCCATGCGGGTCACCGGTAGCGGAGATCCCCGCCTGTCTCTTGAAAAGACCATCCCCGGCAAGCTGCCTACCCGGAAAATTACCACCGGCGCGGCGTCGGGATATTCCTCCTATGGCAACCAGATCGGGTTGGCCACCGGCCAGGTGGCGGAACTGTACGATCCCGGCTATGCGGCTAAGCGGCTGGAGATCGGCGCCGTCATCGGCGCGTCGCCCAAGGCGAACGTGGTGCGGGGAGTGCCCGCACCTGGGGATGTCATTGTCCTGCTGGGCGGACGCACCGGACGGGACGGCTGCGGCGGCGCCACCGGCTCCTCCAAGGCCCACACCTCCGAATCCATCGACACCTGCGGCGCCGAGGTGCAGAAGGGCAATCCGCCCACCGAGCGGAAGATCCAGCGCCTGTTCCGCAACGGGGATGTGTCCCGCCTGATTAAGCGTTGCAACGATTTCGGCGCGGGCGGCGTGTGCGTGGCCATCGGTGAGCTGGCCGACGGCCTGGACATCGACCTGGACAGCGTGCCCAAGAAATACGATGGTCTGGACGGCACCGAACTGGCAATCTCCGAGTCCCAGGAGCGTATGGCCGTGGTGCTGGATCCCAAGGACGTGGAAAAATTCATTGCCGCTTCCGCGGAGGAAAACCTGGAAGCCACGCCGGTGGCAGTGGTCAAGGCGGATCCCCGCTTGACCATGAACTGGAGGGGTGACCGGGTGGTGGATATCAGCCGTGCCTTCCTCAATACCAACGGTGTTACCCAGACAGCGCAGGCCAGAATCACGGCCCCCGACCCGGACGGCGAGTACCGCACGGCGATTCCCTCCGGCCTGGCGGTGATCCCGCTGCCTCAGGCGTTTGAGGAGAATCTGGAGCGCCTGGAAGTGGCCAGCCAGAAGGGACTGGTGGAGCGCTTTGACGCCAGCATCGGCGCGGCTACGGTCAACATGCCCTACGCGGGCAAGTACCAGCTGACGCCGGAGGAGGGCATGGCGGCCAAGCTCCCGGTGGGAGCGGGTGAGACCGACGATGTCACCGCCATGACCTATGGTTTTATTCCTGGCATTTCCCGGTGGAGCCCCTTCCACGGGGCGGCTTTCGCCGTGACCACCTCGTTGTCCAAGCTGGCGGCTATGGGTGTGGATCCGTTCCGGGCGAGGCTGACCTTCCAGGAATATTTCGAGCGCCTACGGGATGTACCGGAGCGCTGGGGTAAGCCTGCAGCAGCGTTGCTGGGCGCCTTCCTGGCCCAAAAAGAGCTGGGTGTTCCCTCCATCGGCGGCAAAGATTCCATGTCCGGTAGCTTTGAGCAGCTGGATGTGCCGCCCACGCTGGTGAGCTTTGCTGTGGGCATGGGCAAGGCTTCTCAAATCGGCACCGCTGCCTTCCGCAAGGAGGGCTCCCTGGTAGCATATCTGCCTCTGCCGGTGAATGCCGACACGCGCCTGCCCGATTGGCCCCGTGTGCGGGAGCTGCTGGATGAGGTGGCCAAGCTGGTGCAGTTCGGCGTCATCAGTTCCGCCTCTGTGGTACGGGAGGGCGGCGTGGCCGCCGCTGTGGCCCGGATGTGCTTCGGCAACAAGATTGGCTTTGCTTTCAACCGCGGCATCGACCGCGTGACCCTGTTCGCCCCTCTGGCCGGTTCGCTGGTGGTGGAGCTGAAGGAGGGGGATATGTGCCTGGAGGGGCTGGATTACACCCTGCTGGGTACCACGGTGGAGGAACCCGCCGTCATCATCGACGGGGAAACGCTTCCGCTGGACGATCTTATCGAGCGCTGGCTATCCCCGCTGGATCCCGTTTTCCCTGTGGATCCGCCGGAGGAGCCGGACATGACAGTGGAGGTGCCGCTGTACATCCAGCGGTATGCGGAGGCGCCAGCGATTCGCGCGGCCAAGCCCCGTGTCTTTATCCCGGTGTTCCCCGGCACCAACTGCGAATACGATACCGCCCGCTGTTTTGAGCGGGCCGGTGCTGAGCCGGAGGTGTTGGTGGTTAAGAACTTGACCGCCGCCGGCATCGAGGAAACTATCCGCCGCATGGAGGAAGCCATCCGCCGTTCCCAGATGGTTATGCTTCCCGGAGGCTTCTCCGGCGGCGACGAGCCGGACGGTTCCGGTAAATTTATCGCCACCGTGTTCCGCAGCCCCCGGATTGCGGACGCTGTGACTGACCTGCTGAACAACCGCGATGGCCTGATGTTGGGCATCTGCAACGGTTTCCAGGCACTGATCAAGCTGGGACTGGTGCCCTACGGCCGCATTGTGGATATCAGCGAGGACGATCCCACCCTGACCTTCAATACTTTGGGCCGTCACATCAGCCGCATGGTGTATACCCGTGTCACATCGGTTAAGTCGCCGTGGCTGGCGGGCTGTGAGCCGGGCGAGATCCACTGTGTCCCGATCTCCCACGGCGAGGGGCGTTTCGTGGCGCCGGAAGCCGTGTTGCGCACCCTGGCCTCCAACGGGCAGATCGCCACCCAATACGTGGACCCGGACGGACAGCCTTCCACGGAGGGCACATGGAACCCCAACGGCTCCTTCTGTGCCATCGAGGGCATCACCTCCCCCGACGGGCGGGTGCTGGGCAAGATGGGTCACAGCGAACGCCACGGGGAGAACCTGTATAAAAATGTCCCCGGCAGCAAGGATCAGAAGTTGTTTGAAAGCGGCGTCAAGTATTTCGCGTAAAAATTAAGTGAAAACGGTCCAGAGCCTTTTACAAGAAGTTCTGGACCGTTTTTATTTATTTTAGGATGAACATGCGATATCCCTGACCTTATGGTATAATAAAGGTTGGGAGAAATGCGGCAGCATTTCTCGGGAACGCCCCCGATAGACGTTAGATCAGAACCGCATGGGGCGGCGTTCATGGTATACTGTGCCCAGGGGCTTTATGTTTGAGGACAAACTATGTGAGAAGTCCCTGGGCCTGGAGCCGTCCCTCCACCATTGTGGTTTAATGAAAGGCATGGAAAAAAGCGCCCCCAAAGCTTTCCCTTGAGGTGTTCCTCCCTTTACAGGGAAGGGGGAAACGCTGTTAGGCTGTGGATGAGGTGGAGAGATTCGTTCCCATGTCTTTCGGTACGAGGAAGCCGCCTTTTCCACCTCGTCAGTCTCGCTGCGCGTTGGTACGCGCACCTCGCCGGCTTCCCCTCAGGGGGGGCTGGCCCGCGATCTCTTGGGTATAATGTAGATAAGATAAAGGTTACATTGATAAGAAGAAGGTGAATGTGATTGTATTATCTCATCTGTATATTGTTTTATGTTGCTTTTCTTTTTGCTGCTTTCATGCTGTTAAAATATATTCTGAAAAAGCCTGAGAAAAATGATAAGAAAAAGTTTGCATCCGTTTTTTGGGAGAAGTCAACGAATGCACGCAACCGTTCATATATCCGATCAAGAAAGAAAAGGGTTAAGAGTCTTCCTTTGTATCAGCGGTTTGTATATTGGCTGTGGTTTTGCAGTATTGTAATTCTGATCTTCATACAGCCCGTCCTATTTTCCGTTATTCGCTATTATTTTATAAAGAGTTTTTATCTTCCTGAAAATTGCATTTATTTTGAGACGGGCCCGCTTTCAGATCTTGCTTTTATGTTCGCCGGTTTTTTATGCGGAATACCTCTTATGGTAGCGTTCAGCTATCTAACAAATCGAGGTATCGTAAAGGAAGCGGATGCTTTGTATGAGCTTGGATCTTTTCAGGAATATCCGCGAATCATTAATCTCATTCTTTCCATCGCTTTATTGGTGGTTGGGCTGCCCATAGGGATTATGAGTTTTAACAACTATCGTTACTGTACAGATGATCAAATTGGAATAAAAAGTTCATTTTCATTTACGGTAAAAAAATACGACTATTTTGAAATACAGTGTGTGAACAGAAGAAAGTATACCGGGAATACGTTTGACTATATGATCCGATTAAAAAATGGAAAAGAACTGCATTTAGCAGATGGCGTACACCATCAGACCAACGAATCTCTGAATGATTTGTTTCGGCTAAAGGGCATTGAGATCGTTGATATAAAATAAAGCCAGATTGCCAAAGTCCTTCCTTTGCTGTTTTTGAATAGACTTTGATTCATTATGATAGCCGATATTTCTGTTATGTTTCCGCTTCCAACTGGGCCCCATACTGTGTTATGAGCGTCATCATGTATTCGGTCTCTTCACTGCCGACGGAGAAGAAAACGCCGTTTTCATCGTATCCACCGTTGCTCCCTACGGCAACGCTGCCGCAACCGTCCCCACCGGGGAAAAAGACCGCTTCCTGTCCGTCGCCAATAAAATAGATCGTGTAGGAACCGAAGCCGCAGCCCGACGGCGCTTGCTTTTTCATATTACCGGTAAAGCAGCTTTTCAACTTGTCCGTTTCTTCCGGGGTTAAAGTGACAGAAGCCCCGTCCTGTCCCCTATATTCTATTACGGCCGATGAAGCGAAGGACATATCCAGCTTAATGAATTGTGCCTGATAGAGAAAATAGAGGCCGATAACAAGAACAACGGCGCAGACGGATAAAAGAACACATATAAGCAATCGTTTTCTTTCCATAAATGTCTTCCTTTTTATAATAGTATTCTGTTCGTAGATTATCCTATATGTGTTTATAACACAGCACCTCGTGGAAGAACACCAGGGGAAAATAGCCGTTGAACTGAGTGAGAAAGCACGGCACAGCCATCAGGGCTATGACCGTGCTTCCTTCCGTTTTTCCCGGAGCTCATACGGAGTGATCAAAGACCAGGGATCCTCCGCTGGCTCTTTTCCCAGATAAAAGAAGGGATTTCCGAAAAGGCGTCTTTTCTGTTTCCAACCTCTTTATTGGTAGATCCCGTATTTTTTGCACAGTTCTCGGATGTAATACCTAGTTTCATCTCCCGCGCCGAAATAGGGTCCTTTGGAAAGGGAATTCATCACCATGACTCCGCATTCGTCGAGGCCGGGATAGAAGACAACCTCCTTTTTGCCGTCGGTGAACCGAACCCAATGGGAGGTGAGGAAACCACAGCCGGAGGGCTGTTCCTTTTTCCACACGCCCGAAAGGTAGTCCTTCAGCGTTTCCGTTTCCTCAACGGTGAGGACCGCCTCGGCACCGTTCCAACAAAGGGTGGCGGAGGTGGCAAAGGACAGGTTCACCTCGGCGTAAAGAGCATGAAATATCAAAAGAGCCGATATGCCCACTATAGCGAGAAATATGGATAGTTTTATCCATCGTTTAGCAGTCATGTGCGTTTCCTCCGTTCACGGGTTTCTACATCAAGCTTTCGCCGGTGGTCAGATCCGCACAATACGCATTGCCAAGGCTCGTATCCTCGCTGTAAACCTTGGCCTGGAAATACCGGCCGTCCTGTTCCACATAGGCGTAGGACACATAGCAGGTGACGGTTTCGCCCTCCCCCAGGATCTGGCTCACATAGCGGATGTAGTCGTCGTCGATCCCGTCTGTCACAAAGGAGGTGGGGTTGTCGCCGGTTTCCTCCACATCCGCCCAGGCATACGTCAGGCGCACCAGGCCCTGGTGGTCACAGCTCAGGGACGCGCCGCAGCCGGCGGTTTCCCCCATGAGCTCTCGGTTTTTGTAGGTTTGGTATATCTCGATGCTTTTTTCCACCAGATCCTTCTCGTCGCTGGTTTCGGTCATTCCCTTCCGTTCGCGGATGAGCATACTGTAGTTTTCCTCGTCCACGGGAAGGCCCAGAGCCGACAGCTGTCCCATGGCCTTATCAAACAGCTCCTCATCCGACAGGGACATGTGCCCGGCGGGGAAGGAAGGGACGTTTTCCCGTTCAATCACCAGACAGCCGCTTTCGGTGCTGGCGGTATACGTGCCCTGCCCCTCGATTTTGCTCAAATCCGGCGTCACCGGCTCCCGGAGGGTCACACGAATGGACGGAAATTCCCTGGGATCATCGGTGGCGTTGCGCTCCATGAGACGCACGCCGTCCTGGGAAACGGCCTCGCAGTAGTTGGACGGATCCCGGATATCGCGGCTGGCGGCGGTATTTTTGTTGCAGCCGCTGAAGAGGAATAGGAGGCATAGAAGAGATAAAAAATAACTGATTTTCGACATGCTTTTACCTCCTCGGATTGAAAATGAATTGTGAAGCTTTATCCATTCACTAATATAACAAAAATAATACTTATTGTAAATATAAATAGATTAAAACAAGGAAAAATGTGTCGTATATTTGAGTGAGGTCATCAATCATCACCTTAACCATTCCTTAATTTTTCATTCTGTCTATTTTTCTTATGGTGTGTTAGAATACAGTCAGTATCCGGGGCAAAGGCCCTGCTGAGGAGGACGGAAACCCATGAGCCAAACCATTCTGGTGTGCGACGATGATAAAGAGATTGCGGCGGCGGTGGATATTTACCTAACGGCGGAGGGATACCGGGTGCTGCAGGCCTACGACGGGCTGCAGGCGCTGGAGCTGCTGCGGGACAATGAGGATGTTCAGCTGATCCTGATGGATGTTATGATGCCGCGCATGGACGGGGTGCACGCCACCATGAAAATACGGGAGAGCCGCAATATCCCCATCATCATGCTGTCGGCCAAGAGTGAGGACAACGACAAGATCCTGGGGCTGAACATCGGAGCGGACGACTACATCACCAAGCCCTTCAATCCTATGGAACTGATCGCCAGGGTGAAATCCCAGCTGCGCCGGTACACGCGTCTGGGCAGCGTGCCGGAGGCGGCGGGGGCCTCCGTTGTCGTCAACGGCGGTCTGGAGCTGGACGACGGAGCCAAAAGGGTGACGGTGGACGGAAACGAGGTGTCCCTGACGCCGGTGGAATACAAGATCGTGAAATTCCTGCTGGAAAACCGGGGAATGGTGTTTTCCAGCGCCCAGATTTATGAAAATGTGTGGAACGAGCCGTCCTACGGCGCGGACAATATCGTGGCGGTGCACATCCGGCATATCCGGGAGAAGATCGAGATCAATCCCAAGGAGCCCCGGTATCTCAAGGTGATTTGGGGCCACGGCTATAAGATGGAAAAGCTGTAAGACAACGGGGAAGGAGGCGCTCGGATGAAAATGCGGGAGAGTAAGGGGCTCAAGGCAACGGCCTCCGTCCTGCTGGCCGTCTTTCTGTCGGCGTTGGCAGTGGGGCTGTCTGGCCTATACACGCTGCTGGTCTATTACCGGGTGATGGACGCAGACGGCTTCCGGAATTCCTACGTTATTGCCAGCCGGATGAGCTACGATATCGATGAAGTGGTGCGTTGCTATCAATACGAGGTGATGGAGGAGCAGGGGATTCCTCTGAGCTCCTATCAGCAGAGGAGGTTGGCGGAAGCGCCTTCCCATTATCAAAGCGCCGCAGGCAGCAATTTCCTGTGGGTGATTCAGGACGAAAACGGCCGGGTGCTGAGGAGCAACCTGACCACGGAGACTCCCCTTGAGGAATTCGAGAGGGGGACCAACAGCCAGTATTCGGAGACGACGGTTTGGTGGAGCCCCCGGGAAATGGCAGATATTGTCGATGAATTCCGCTGGGATACGGAGGAGGACAGGCAGGCGGAGATCAGCGAGACCTCCGTGCTGTGGCAGGTGCGTTACGGGCTGCGCGATCCCCTGACAGCGGACGATTACTATGCGTATGAGGAGGAGCAGTTCAGCCGGGCGGACGGTTGGCTTCAGGAGACGCTGATTGTGCTGGCGGTGGCATTTGTCGCCTGCGTTGTGCTGTTCAGCTATTTGGCGGCGGCGGCCGGCCACAGCCGTGGGGTGGAAGGAATCCGCCTCAATTTCCTGGACTATATCTGGGTAGAGGTCTGGATTCTCCTGGTCATCATCCTACTGTCCATTGTGCTGGGGCTTCTCGACCCCTATTCCTATTCCTCCCCCTTTATCCGGGAGGCCGTGGCGGGTACCTTCTTTTTCTGGGGACTGGCAGCGTGCCTGCTGACCCTCATCCGCCGGGGCAAGGCGAAGAAAATGTATGCCACCTCCTTGGTGCGCCTGCTGCTCAAGCCGGTCAGGTCCTTTGGCCGCTTTGTCCGCCGGGCGGTCCGGCATTCCCGGGCGGTGACCAAGGTTCTGGTCGCGGCATTGCTCATTGTGTTGTTTGAGCTGATCTGTTTGGAGGGGCGGTATTCCGGCGGCATCATGTTCCTCTGGGTAATGGGCAATGTGGCGCTGGTGTTGCTGGCGGTGTGGATCGCGGTGCAGTACGATACGCTGCGCAAGGCGACGGAACGCATGGCTGCGGGCGAACTGGGCCAGGTGGTGAAGGAGGGGGATGTCCCCCTGTTCAAGCCTCTGGCTGCCAATCTTAACCACTGCGGGGAGGCGCTGACCGCTGCGGTGCAGGATGCCACCCGGAGCGAACGGTTGAAAACCGAGCTGATTACCAATGTATCCCACGACATCAAAACGCCGTTGACCTCCATCATCAGCTATGTGGACCTGCTCAAGACTACCGATATTCAGGACCCGAAGGCGTTGGAGTATATCGCTGTGCTGGAGAAAAAATCCAAGCGGCTAGCGCAGCTGATGGTGGATCTGGTGGAGGCCTCCAAGGTCACCTCCGGCAACGTGTCGGTGGAGATGGAGCCGCTCAATCTGGGCGAACTGATCAAGCAGGCTTCCGGGGAATTTGAGGCCCGGCTGGAGGAAAAGAACATCGCGCTGCTGTGCCGCTTGCCGGAAGAGCCGGTGATGGTGATGGCTGACGGCCGCCACATGTGGCGGGTGCTGGACAATCTGTTCGGCAACACGGTGAAATACGCCCTGGAGGGAACGCGGGTGTATGTGGATCTAACCGTCGAGAACGGAGCGGCGGCGCTGGTCATCAAGAATATCTCTCGCGATCCCTTGAACATCCGCCCGGAGGAGCTGATGGAACGCTTTGTCCGCGGTGACCAGGCGCGGCATACCGAGGGCAGTGGGCTGGGCCTCTCCATCGCCCGCAGCCTGATGGAGCTGCAGGGAGGGAGCATGGAGCTGGCCATCGACGGCGACCTCTTTAAGGTGCAGCTGCGCATGCGGGCGATAGGCGGCTGATGCGATTTCCCTCTTGTCAAACACCGCCCTTTCGGGTAAACTGGAGGAAAGGGCGGTGACAACGGTGAAAGTGATCGATATCAGCCGGGAGATGATAAGCGCGCCGGTATATCCGGGGGACCCTGCGCCCCGGCTGCAGGAGCTGAGCCGGTTGTCCCTGGGGGACGGATGCAATCTGTCCGCCCTCAGCTGTTGCCTGCACAACGGGACTCATCTGGATGCCCCGCTTCATTTTCTTCCCGACGGGGAGGATGCTGCGGAAGTGCCGCTGGAGAGCTGCGTAGGCGAGTGCCTGGTGGTGGCGTGCAGCGGGGTGTTGCTGGGCGCGCAGGTAGATGCTCTGCTTGAAAAGCAGAGGCCGGAACGGCTGCTTTTCAAGGGGGATGTGACCATCAGCCCAAGCGCGGCCTTTGTGCTGGCGGATGCCGGTATCCGGCTGCTGGGCGTGGAGGCGCCTTCCGTCGCCCTGCCGGAGGAGGCGGGCGAGGTGCATCGTCAGCTGCTGTCCAGCGGGATGGTTCTGCTGGAGGGGCTGGACTTGTCCCAAGCGGGAACCGGCTATTACTATCTGTTCGCTGCACCGCTGAAGATCGCGGGGGCGGACGGGACACCGGTGCGCGCTGTCCTTTTGGAACGCTCGCTGTAATGGGATCGGAGGAAACGATATTATGACGGAACGAGAGATTACCGAATTCACCCTGCAGCTTATCGGTCAGTTTTTTGGGGTGTATTTGCTGTACTTTTTGCTAATAATCGCGGCGGGGGTTATGCTGGCCCTGGCGGTATACAACGACGCCCGGTACCGTGGGAACCGCAACGCCGTGCTGTGGGCGGTGCTCTCCGGTTTTTTCGGCATTGCCGGCCTTATCTACCTTATTGTTCAGCTGGCCAGCAAGCGGTACGTGGTGTGTGCGACTTGCTACCGGCCCATTCCCAGCGCGGAACCGCTGTGCCCGGTCTGCGGCGCGGTATCCCCGGAGGTATACCGTTTTTCCCCGCCGGAGTTAAGGGAGAAGCAGCGCAAACGCCGGTTTCTCTTTTTGTACCTCTACATCGGCTTCATGGTGCTGGCAGTGCTGTTGGTTGTGGGCCTGATATGGTATATGTTTGATCAGGTTCTTCCTCAGATTTACGCTTATTCCTATTCGTATTGAGTATGATTTTTCTGCCCCCGTGCTGTCCGGCGCGGGGGCTTTTGTATGGGTGCTTGCCCTTTTTGTCAAAACGCGGTACAATACCAGTTAAGACCGCCGGAGAGAGGAAAGAAAACCGCTCCGGCAGAGTTCCCGCGAGGGGGAAAGGCTGGAACGAACATGACGCAACAGGAAATTTATCGCCTTCAGATACCGGAGGGGTACCGTCCCGTGCTGGATTTGCTGGAAACGGAAAAGGCCATCAAGGAGCTGAAGGATTTCTTTCAGAAGGAGCTGGCGGCGGCGCTGCGGCTCACCCGGGTGTCGGCGCCTCTCTTTGTTCGCCCGGAAACCGGACTGAACGACAATCTCAACGGGGTGGAGCGCCCTGTGGCCTTTGATGTGCCCTCTCTGGGAGGGAGCCGGGCGGAGATCGTCCATTCCCTGGCGAAGTGGAAGCGCTACGCCCTGGGCCGATACCATATGCCGGCGGAAACCGGCTTGTACACCGATATGAACGCCATCCGCCGGGATGAAACGCCGGACAACCTTCATTCCCTGTATGTGGACCAGTGGGATTGGGAACGGGTCATCAGCCGGGAGGAGCGTTGTGAAGAGTACTTGCGCCAGACGGTGCGCGCCATTTACGGCGTGTTTTTGCGCGCACAGGGGCATATGACGGCATACTGTCCCCGGCTGAAGGCGTTTCTGCCGCCGGAGATCACCTTTGTCACCACCCAGGAGCTGGAGGACCGCTATCCTGGCCTGACGCCCTCCGAAAGGGAGACGGAGGCCGCCCGGGAGCATGGGGCGGTGTTCCTGATGCAGATCGGGGGGAAGCTGCGCTCAGGGGAGCCTCACGATGGGCGGGCGCCCGATTACGACGACTGGTCACTCAACGGCGATATTTTCTTCTATTATCCGGTGCTGGAGCGGGCTTTTGAGGTGTCCTCCATGGGCATCCGGGTGGACGCGGATTCTCTGGCCGCCCAGTTGAAGGAGGCCGGCTGCGAGGAGCGGGCGGCGCTCCCCTTCCAGAAAGCGCTTCTGCACGACGAGCTGCCGCTGACCATCGGTGGTGGCATCGGCCAGTCCCGGCTGTGCATGTTTTTCCTCAACAAGGCCCACATCGGCGAGGTGCAGGCCTCCGTGTGGCCGGACGAGATGATGAACCGCTGCGCTGCGGCAGGGATTCCGCTGCTGTGAGCGGGGCGCGGGGAACCAAGGGAAAAAGGGAGACGACGGTGCCGGCCTGTCCGTGGCTGGCGCCGCTTTCGTCTCTACTGCTTCCTTGGTATGACCGTCAGGTGCGGGCGCTCCCCTGGCGCGACACCCCTACGCCCTACGGCGTATGGGTGTCGGAGATCATGTTGCAGCAGACACGCATTGAGGCGGTGCTCTCCTATTACGATCGGTTCATGAAAGCCTTCCCCACCATCCGGGATCTGGCTGATGCGCCGGAGGATGTGCTGATGAAGCAGTGGGAGGGACTGGGCTACTATAGCCGGGCGCGGAACCTGCAGAAGACGGCACGGATGGTTCGGGATACCGGCCTGCCCGCCGACTATGAGGCTCTGCTGCGCTTGCCAGGGATCGGGGAATACACGGCGGGGGCTATTGCCTCCATCGCGTTTGGGATCCCGGTACCGGCGGTGGACGGCAATGTGTTGCGGGTACTGGCCCGGTTGATGGACTGTGACGCGGATGTGATGAAGCCTCCGGTGCGCCGGATGATGACACAGGTCATAGCGGAGCTGGTGCCACCCCAGCGTCCGGGGGATTTCAATCAGGCGGTGATGGAGCTGGGGGAGACAATCTGCCTTCCCAACACCGATCCGGACTGTAAAGCGTGTCCCCTTGCGGGGATATGCCGGGGAGCGGCGGCAGGCCGGGCGCGGGAGCTGCCGGTCCGATCCGCCGCCAAGGAAAAGCGGAAGGAGACCCGGACGGTGCTGGTGTTGTTGGCGGCGGATCGTCGGGGGACTCGCCGAGTGCTGCTGCACCGCCGGCCGTCCAAAGGACTGCTGGCCGGTCTCTGGGAGTTGCCCAATGTAGAGGGGGAGCTGACGGCACGGCAGGCAATGGACTGGGCTCGAGAGAAGGGGTGCCCATCTGTAAAGGTAACTGTGCTTACAGATGCGAAGCATCTATTCAGCCATGTGGAATGGCGAATGCGGGGATACTGTGTGGAGTCGGCATCTCCTCCGGAAGAAAAGGAGCCGAATCCGGACAATGTGTGGGCCAGTGCAGAGGAACTGCGGGAGAAATATGCCCTGCCCGGTGCTTTCCGCGCCTATTCCCGTATGCTTCCCCAATGGCTGGAGGAAGGCATTCCTCTTTCCCTTTTCACAGAATCAGTGTAAAGCTAATTGGCGTTACAGAGAAGGAGGGTGAAGATGAACCGAACAGCCTTGATTACCGGCGCTTCCCGCGGAATCGGACGGGCAGCGGCGGAGCTGCTGGCGGAGCGCGGATACCGGCTGATGCTCAACTACTTTCGGTCGGAGGGCAGCGTGCAGGAGCTGAAGCAAAAGCTGACGGCTGCCGGAGCGGATGCGGAGATTTTTCAGGCGGACGTGGGCGACCCTCGTCAGGCGGAGGCTATGGCGGAGGCCTGCTGCAAGCGGTTTGGTCGGGTGGATGTCCTGATCAACAACGCGGGGATCGCGGATGTGGGGTTGCTCACCGAGGTGACCGATGAGCGCTGGGACCAGCTGTGGCGCGTCAACGTGGGCGGCGTATTTTATACCTGCCGGGCAGTACTCCCCGGTATGATCCGGGAAAAGCGCGGCAAAATCATCAACCTGTCCTCCATCTGGGGGATCGCGGGCGCCTCCTGTGAGGCGGCCTATTCCGCTACAAAGGCGGCGGTCATCGGCTTGACCAAGGCATTGGCCAAGGAGGTAGGCCCTTCCGGTATCCAGGTCAACTGCATCGCCCCCGGGGCGGTGGAAACCGACATGAACGCCGCCCTGGACGAAGCCGCTCTCCGGTCTTTGCGGGAGGAAACGCCCCTGGGACGTCTGGGAACCCCGCGGGAGATCGCAGCTGCCATCGCCTTTCTGGCGTCGGAGGAATCGGATTTCATCACCGGACAGGTGCTGAGCCCCAACGGCGGTCTGGTCATTTAGGGGAGGGAGAGCTGTGGAGGTAACCTTTTATTCTCAGTGGGAGGATAGCCGCCTGCGCTTTGCCGTCATTGCGGCCTGGTGCGGGGACGGTTGGCTGTTTTGCCGGCATCGGGAGCGGGAGACTTTTGAACTCCCGGGTGGTCATCGGGAACAGGGGGAGAGCGTTGAGGAAGCCGCGCGGCGGGAACTCTTGGAAGAAACCGGCGCAAAGGCCCTTGTCCTGGAACCGGTGTGTGCCTATTCCGTCACGGGGAAGAATCGCGTTAGCCCGCAAGGTGAGGAAAACTTTGGTATGCTCTTTTATGCGGAAGTGAATAACCTCGGAGCCCCACCCGTCGATTTTGAGATGGCGGAGGTGCGTGTGATGCCGAAGCTTCCCGATGCGCTGACCTATCCGGAAATCCAGCCGGCTCTGCTTAAAAAGGCGGAGGAATGGCGCAAAAAGCGGTGAAATTCCGCTGATTTCTTGCAAAAAGAGAAAAAGAAACAGGATACAAAAAATTCTTGTTGCAATTTTTTCCCGGCTATGCTATCATTCTACTGTTAATGCTTGGGCTGCCGAAAGAGGTGACATACATGAAGGAAGCTATCCATCCGAAATATGAGGAGACCACCATCACCTGCGCGTGTGGCGAGGTGATTCACACCCGGTCTACCAAAAAGGATATCCACGTGGAAATCTGCTCAAAGTGCCATCCTTTCTTTACCGGTAAGCAGAAACTGGTGGACACCGGCGGGCGCGTCGATCGTTTCAAGCGCCGCTTCGGCATGGCCGACGAAAAATAAGGATCGTAATCCGGTTGAGGACAGCACCGACAGGCGCTGTCCTTTTTTCGCTGTCCGTTTGGAAGGAGGATTGTACATGGAACCGGCCGTATTGGGTGAATACTATACCGTCGCAGGGACAGGCACGGCGGAGATCGTGGACCGCCGCTCCCGTTTTCTCGGAGCTGTGGCTCCCGCCGCCGATGAGCAGGAGGCACAGGCCTTTCTGGCGGAGATCCGCCGGGAGCATTGGGAGGCTAGGCACCACGTATACGCCTATGTGGTGGAAGGCGGACGCATCCGCCGTTGTTCCGACGACGGCGAACCCCAGGGAACAGGGGGCAAGCCGGTGCTGGACGTGGTGCAGGGGGCGGAGCTGATGCAGTGCGTGGCGGTGGTGACCCGCTATTTCGGCGGCATCCTGCTGGGGACGGGTGGATTGGTACGGGCCTACTCCCATGCCGCCGCCCGGGCGGTAGAGGCGGCGGGCCGCGTCTGTATGAAGCCCTGCGTGCTGATGGAAACCGTTTGCGATTACGCGCAGTACGGCCGGCTGCTGCCCTATATCGCCGCATCGGGAGGCACGGTGGAGGACACGGTGTTTGCCGAAGGGGTGTCGTTGCGCTTCCGGCTGCCGGAGGATGAGTCGGCCCGGTTTGAAAAGGGGTTGGCGGACCTGACGGCGGGGACGGTTTCCGCCCGGGTGACGGGATACCGTCACGTGGCCTATCCCGCCGATCCGGCGGGGAAATAGCGCAAAAGTGCCGCCTTTGTCCAAAACGGGGAAAGGAACTCTACCGTTTTTGTTTTAATCGCTGATTTTGAGAAGGATCGCTGTTTTCCGCCGAGGAAAAGAAGGAAAACGGGGTAAAAGCGGCGTATATACTAATAGTTCGCAGGGAAAGGGGGAACCGTCCATGCTGGTGCGCGAACGCAGCGAACAGCTGGAGCATCGGATACTGTGCGGCGGGGCAGCCTTTGCCGACGAGGCGGTCCGGGACCGGGAGGAACCGCGGTGCGATTACCGCACCGAGTATCAGCGCGACCGGGACAGGGCGCTGCACTGCAAGGCCTTTCGCCGCCTGAAGCACAAGACCCAGGTGTTCCTCTCCCCGGAGGGGGACCATTACCGCACACGGCTGACCCATACCCTGGAGGTGTCCCAGATCGCCCGCACTATTGCCCGGGCCCTTCGCTACAACGAGGATCTGACCGAGGCCATCTCCCTGGCCCACGACCTGGGGCATACCCCCTTCGGCCACGCCGGTGAACGCGCCCTCAACGATTTGATGGAGGGGGGGTTCCGCCACTATGAACAGAGCGTGCGGGTGGTGGAGCGCCTGGAAAAGGACGGCCGGGGCCTCAACCTGACGGCGGCGGTACGGGACGGCATCCTGCACCACACCCGCGGCGAGCAGGCGGCCACCATGGAGGGGCGCATTGTGCGTCTGGCGGACCGGGTGGCCTATATCAATCACGACTTTGACGACGCGGTGCGGGCGGGGGTGTTCGATGAGCGCCTGGTGCCCGACAGCATCCGGAGGGTGCTGGGCGGCCGCCGGTCGGAGCGCATTGACCGGCTGGTGACCTCCATTGTGGAGAATAGCGGCGAGGACATCGCCATGGACCCGGATGCGGCCCGCGCCTTTGACGAGCTGCATGAATTCATGTTCGAGCACCTTTACCGCAACCCGGTGGCCAAAAGCGAGGAAACCAAGGTGGACGGCTTGATCAAGCGGTTGTTCGAATATTTTTTTCACCATCCCGACCGCCTGCCGGCGGAATATCACCGCATCTGGACGGAGGAGGGCGCCTCTCGGGCGGCGGGAGATTACATCGCCGGTATGACGGACAATTACGCCCTGGAAATTTATGAAACGCTGTTTATTCCCCGCGGCTGGGCGCTCAGCGGCGTGGACCACCGCTGAAACGTCCGGTCCGGAAGGAGGTGAGGGACGGTGGCGCTGCCCGACAGCTTTATACAGGAGCTTATCAGCCGCAACGACATTGAAAGCGTCGTCTCCTCTTATGTCCGGATGAAGCGGCGTGGCCGCAACCTGGTGGGGCTGTGCCCCTTCCATGGGGAAAAGACCCCGTCCTTCACCCTGTACCCCGACACCGAGTCGTTTTACTGCTTTGGCTGCGGAGCGGGAGGCGACGTGATCACCTTTATCAAGCGCATCGAGAATCTGGATTACATCGATGCGGTGCGCTTCCTTGCTGACCGGGCGGGCATGAAAATGCCGGAGGATACCCGGGATGATGCGGTATCCCGGCTGCGTCTGCGGATATTGGAAGCTAACCGGGAGGCGGCCCGCTTTTTCCATTCCTGCCTCTACTCCCCGACGGGAAAGGAAGGTCTGGAGTACTATTACAAGCGGGGCTATACCGATCACACCATCCGCCATTTCGGCTTGGGATACGCCCCGGATGATTTCCATATCCTGCGGGATTATCTGCGCAAAAAGGGATACCGGGACGAAGAGCTCACCGCCGCTTTTCTGTGCAAGAAGAGCGCCAGCGGGCATCTGTACGACATTTTTCGCCATCGGGTGATCATCCCCATTATCGATATCCGGGGCAACGTCATCGCCTTTGGCGGCCGGGTGCTAGACGATTCCAAGCCAAAGTATTTGAACAGCGGCGATACCCTGGCGTTTAAAAAGACCAACAACCTGTTCGCCCTTAACTTTGCCAAGAGTCGGGCTGGGGACGGACTGATCCTGTGCGAAGGCTATATGGATGTTATCGCCCTGCATCAGGCGGGGTTCACCAATGCTGTGGCGGCGCTGGGCACTTCCTTTACCGCGGAGCACGCCCGTCTTATCGCCCGGTACGCCTCCACGGTGACGCTGGTGTTTGACGCCGATGCCGCCGGACAGAAGGGAACCAAGCGGGCCATTGACCTGCTGCGGGACACGGGGGTGGACATCCGCGTCATTACCATTCCCGATGGAAAGGACCCAGATGAGTTTATCCGTCTGCATGGCCCGGAACGGTTCAAGCTCTTGATGGAGCGGGCCGCCAACGATGTGGAGTATCGTCTGATCGAGCTGGGACGTCGGTATTCCCTGGATACCGCGGATGGCCGGGTGCTATACCTGAAGGAGGCAGCGGGGCTACTGGCAGGTTTGTCCAGCCCTATCGAGCGGGATGTTTACGCGGGAAAGCTGGCACAGGAGCTGTCGGTTTCCAAGGAGGCGCTGTTGTCTCAGGTGGAGAGCCGTCGCCGGCAGCAGGCGAAAAAGCAACAGGAACGTCAGCTGTCCCAAATTGTCCGGCAGTCGGACGATGTGCAGCGGCGCATCAATCCGGAGGCGCAGAAGCATCCCCGGGCGGTGAGTGCGGAGGAGGCCCTGCTGGGCATGCTAATCCTGCATCCGGACTATATTGAGGCGGCATCCCAGGTGTTACCGCCGGAGGAGTTTGTCACCTCCTTCAACCGGCGCCTGTATGAGCGCCTGCTGGAGCGTCACCGGAACGGGCTGCTCATTGAGCTGGCGTTTCTGGCGTCGGACTTTTCCGAGGAAGAAATGGGAAGCATTACCCGTATGGTGCGGGAGGCACGGGAGCGTGTCAGTTCCCGGGAGGAAGTGGTCCGCTGTGCGGACGTGATTCGCAAGGAGCATCAGCTGCTGGCCCTGGAACAGCCGGAAAGGCTTTCCGAGGAGGATATCCGGAAATTGCTGGAGGCTATGCGTGATAAGAAGTCCTGATATTCCACAGGCAGAAAGGAACGAGGAATGATGAGCGAGGAACTCAAGAACAAGGACGAGGCGGCAATCGAGCCGGCAGCAGCGGCCGCGGAGACCCCGGCCAAAAAGGACAAAAAGACCCAGATCAACGAGCTGATCGAGCTGGGGAAAAACAAGGGAAAGCTGACGACGCAGGAAATCCTGGATGCGCTGGAGGATCTGGATTTTGACCCGGAGCAGATGGACAAGTTGTACGATTCCCTGGAGAGCCAGAATATCGAGATAATCGATGACTTTGGGGATGCTGCCTTTGATGATCTCGATCTGGTGCTGGAGGCGCCGGAGTCGGAGGATGCCCAGTCTGCGGTGAATGCCGAAGGCGTGGCCATCGACGACCCGGTGAAGGTCTATCTCAAGGAAATCGGCCGAGTGCCTCTGCTGAGTCCGGAGGAGGAAATCGAGCTGGCCATCCGTATCAACAGCGGCGACGAAGCGGCCAAAAAGAGGCTTTCCGAGTCCAATCTGCGTTTGGTGGTCAGCATTGCCAAGCGCTATGTGGGCCGGGGAATGCAGTTCCTCGACCTGATTCAGGAAGGGAATCTTGGCTTGATCAAGGCGGTGGAGAAGTTCGATTATACCAAGGGCTTTAAGTTCTCCACTTACGCCACCTGGTGGATTCGTCAGGCCATCACCCGAGCCATCGCAGATCAGGCCCGGACGATCCGAATTCCCGTACACATGGTGGAAACCATCAATAAGGTGAAAAAGGTATCTAGCCAGCTTCTCCACAAGAACGGACATGAGCCGGTGGCGGAGGAAATTGCCGCCGAGCTGGATATGCCGGTGGACAAGGTACGGGAGATTATGCGGGTGGCGCAGGAACCCGTTTCGCTGGAAACCCCTATCGGCGAAGAAGAGGATAGCCACTTGGGGGATTTTATCCAGGATGAGGATGCGCCCGCTCCCGCCGATGCCGCCTCTCATACCCTGCTGAAGGAGCAGTTAGGGGATGTGCTGTCCACCCTGACCGCCCGGGAAGAGAAGGTGCTTCGGCTACGGTTCGGTCTGGAGGATGGACGTCCCCGCACACTGGAAGAGGTGGGGAAGGAATTCGACGTGACCCGGGAACGGATCCGGCAGATCGAAGCCAAAGCCCTGCGCAAGCTGCGGCATCCCAGCCGCAGCAAAAAGCTGAAGGATTTCCTGGATTGACGGCAAGGGACAAGGAGGAAGAAAATAAGGCCATGCATATTACTCTGGAATCCGATTATGCGGTGCGGATTGTGTACAGCCTGGCCCGGGCAGGAGAGCGCACCGACGCCCAGACGTTGGCGGACCGCACTGGGGTTTCTCTGCGATTTACGCTGAAAATCATGCGGAAGCTGGTGTCCGCCGGTATTGTGTGCTCCTTCAAGGGGGCTCACGGCGGGTATATTTTGGCCCGCCCTGCCGGGGAAATCACCCTGCGTCAGGTTATCGAGGCAGTGGAAGGGCCCTATCGTTTCAGCCGTTGTCTGGACAGCGAATACGACTGTAACTGTCCTCTGACGGAGCCCTGTCCGTTTCATTCCGTGTTCGGAGAGGTTTCCCGTCTGGTGAAGGACAAACTGGATCAGGTGACTTTTGCCCCGAATGCTTGATACAAAGGGAGCAGGAACGCTTTTTTGCGTCATACATAGAATGAAATGACAGGAGATTGGCACCGGGTTGGACGCAAAAGGTGTTGACACTGAGCGGACGCGATGCTATAATAATCCACGCGCTGTTTGATGGCGCGTGAATATGCGAGAGTGCTGGAACCGGCAGACAGGCACGTTTGAGGTGCGTGTGTCATATGGCGTACGGGTTCAAGTCCCGTCTCTCGCACCAAATCAAAGCACAAACTTTGATACAAAAATAGCTCTCCAAAACGGAGGGCTATTTTTGCGTCTATGCCCGGAAACCGTGTATTCATGCGGGTTCCGGGCATTTTCTATTTCTACCATTGACGGCGCGGTAGCCCCGTATTCCCTTCTGCGGCATAGCTATCCACCAAGCGCCCCCAAAAACCGCCGAGTTTGAACCCCCCTCTATATAAATAAGGTAAGAAGCCGGGGGTTATCGGTAAAAACCGTCCCCGGCTCTTATACTTTTTAACGGATATTTTACGCCTGTTCAAATGGCTCTCCGCAGTCGCCGCATACCACATTGACCTCCTTCGTGGCCCGGATGATGGTGCCGCAGCAGGGGCAGACATATTTAATGCTGCGATTTTTGCTGGTCTGGCGGCCTCCCTTAATGGTTGTGGTTTTTTCATCTCCGTCGTCGGAGGTCGTCGTGACTTCCAGCACAGTCTGGCGGCTGGCGGTGATGTCCTCCATGCCGGGCTGTCCGGCCAGCCATGCGGCGGTATCGTCGGTCAGGGTCGTGACCGTCCAGCCATAGCGCTTGTCCTTTTCTATATGAAGGCCGTGGGCTTCGGCAGTCGTTTTGAATTTAGTATTGTGATAATAGCCATTGTTGCTTACATCTTGGATATCGTGGGTGAGATTGTAGAGGTGCGCCATCTCGTGGAGCATGGTCGCCGCCACCTCCGCGATAGGCCGGTCAAGGTATTCGGTGCAGATGTTGATTTCCCGGAAAGCCTCGTCCCGATCCTTCCAGATTTCATATACACTGCACCAGCTATAAGCGCCGCGCCCTCCGTCCGGCGATACGGTGATGGCCGGGCGGGTAAGCTCTCCGTTATAAAAATGCTGATTGAACAGGTCGAACATTTCCTCGGCTTTCTTTACGATTTCAGATACTTGCAGCATGATTGCGTCCTCCTTAAAGATATGTTTGATGTGAGTCACAGCTTACCCACCACCGGTGAAAAAGCAAGCTGGCAAAGCGTCCAAACATATCTTTTATTTCTCTCGGAGGACAGAAAAAGCCCCCGCTCCGGCGGGGGCCAGTGGAAGTATACGAGCATACTTTTTAATGGCTATGAGGCAGAAATACTCCGAAGGTGTTTTGAAAAATCATCTCGACGGGGTGTAGGATTTCTAACGGATACACATTATCTACTCCCGCTGTATCAGGGCCTTCCCACCCGATACATACGCAGGTCTGTTTGGGGTATTCCGTTATTCCAACAATCGTCCCCAAAAGAATACCATCCCTGTCCTTGAAATGCCCGAGTACAGTTTGCCCGATTTCGATATTTGTCACCATAAACCCTCTCTTCCGGCCTGTGGCCGCTGTATTTGCCGGTTGTCCCGGCTGGTGTCAGATTATCCGATCCGTTGTGAAAAGCAAGCCTTTTCGCAAAAAAGCCCCCGCCGGAGCGGGGGCCGTATCGCGTGGCTATTGTGGGGTAACAAAGCCTTTTTCAACCAGCATGGCTAGCAACGCCATGCTGCGCGGCCCGGTTACAGTGCCGTTCTTATCTACCGTATACGCGCCGATTTCATAGGCAAAGCTGGGAGCGGCCTTGTATTCCGGCTTTGTGCCGGTATGGTCGCTGATTGCTGCCACCAGTTCCTTGCGGCGTGGGCCGGTTGCATTACACTCAAACCCCATGGTCGCGGGGATTGCGTCTTCATCCGTTTGGTTGTTCTGCGGAGCGGCCTTGGCTGCCCGGCGGTGGATTGCGCGGGCCTCGGGAAAGGTCTCCGGAAGCGCCCCTTCTTCATAATGGATTTCAAAGGTGACCTTGCCGTCCATGTGTACGTTGAAATGGAAGTCGAGCATTTCCACCTCTTTGATTTCGTCCGGCAGCTCGATATTTCTGTACCGCATGACCTCCTCGCCCTCTACCATAAGGCAGACCGGAACCGCGTCCCGGAGCTTCGCTGTGATCTTTCCTGTTTTCATTTTTGTTTTCCACCTTTCGTTTTTCTGGCTTTGTGCCTTGTGAGTCACAGCTTACACACCACCGGTCAAAAAGCAAGCTCTAAAGGTGAACATAAGGAAAATTTGCAACAAACTTTTCATTTGCTTTTATAGGTTTTCTTTTTCATTCGGACAATATTTTACCAAAAATAAGATGATTGTTATATTGACATCAACGGAATCAGCGGTATAATAAAGACAATAAAACTGAATATTCGCAATATGGTGCCTGTAGAAGTACAGGAGAATTGGGAAGCATCGGTGAAAATCCGGCGCAACAGCCATTACTGTGATTGACGAAGAAAAGAACTTATGTCATTGGAGCAAACGCTCTGAGAAGGTGTTCTTTTTCCGGCCAGACCGGTAAGTCATAAGCCAGGAAACCAGCCATATCTGTCAGGATAAATGCGTACCTTTGGGCAATAGAAAGGTATGGCTGTTTTTATGGGCATTTTTGCTTATAATTCCGACTATTAAACCGTTTACTCCTGCAGGAGTAGGCGGTTTTTTGTTTGAAAATTTTTAATAGGGGTACCCCTATTTGTTGTATGCTATGCATACAACAAAACAATCTTATCCGGGGGGTTGCTGCAGTGGTAAAGGAACAAGCCACGCCATACATCGAGTGGAGAAACAAGGGCTTTTCGTATTTCTGTAATACGCAATGCGAATATTTTCCCTGCCACAACACGGACGAAATGGACTTCAACTGCCTGTTCTGCTATTGTCCGCTATACGATTATCCAGACTGCGGCGGCACGTTTGTATATCTGAAAAATGGTACAAAGGATTGTTCCGCCTGCACCTTCCCCCACCGTAAAGAGAATTATGGCTTGATGATGGAGCGCTTACAGAAAAAAGGTGAGTATAACCGATGATCCAAAAAGGTGATTATTATATTTTGGAAAATGATGTTGAAGCGATCCGTCTGCTTACAGAGAAAGCCAACGAACTTAAAAGACTTCCGAAAAAACAGGATTTTGAAGTCGGTCTGGTCGGAGCGATTAAGGCACGGCTTGGCCCATGGCCGAGAGCCTTGGAAAAGGCTGGCCTGAAAAAAGTCGGACGAACCTATTCGGCCCGAAAAATGCGACGGCAGGAAAAGAAAAAGCAATCCAAATAGATATGACACTATTACGCGAAAGCGTTTGATATAAATAAGTTCTCACAAAAGAAGGAGATTTGAACATGCAAAAAGCAAAAAAATTCTCAGCAAAATTGCTGGCAATGCTGCTGAGCATCACCCTGTTGTTTACATTGCTGATTCCGTCAGTATCGGCAGCAAGTGAAAACGACATCACCATTCAGACTACCCTGACCGACGGAATGACGCTCAAGGGCAGCAAAAAAACATTTGATGTGATTGCAAGACTGAACGGTGAAAAAATCAGCAGTAGCGTCACCCTCAATGGTGAAGCTGTAAAAGTGAATTGGGATGATACAACGAAGACCAGCTATACCCTTCAGCTTACCAAAGAAGGCGAAAACATCGTAGAGGTGACTGCCACTTCCGGTTCCCTGAGCAAAACAATAGCCTATCGGATCCAGTATGAAAAGGCAGAGGCAGGCGATCTCATTGGATATGCCACCTTTACTCTGGAAACTCTGACTCTTGGAACTGGCTTTCTGGTGGAACCCATACAGGTGCCGATTTACGAGGGCGAAAACAGCGCACAGTTGTTAGATCGTGTTTTGACCGAGCAGGGATTTGCGTATGACCATACCGGTAAGCTGGAATCCGGTTTTTATCTGTCTATGATTGCCAATGGCGGCCATCCGGAGTTCAAAAAAGCCGGTTGTCAGACCGAAGGCGCAAGATTGGACAAAATTCCGGAAGATCCCAGCGAAAGTATTCCGGCGGCATTGCGGGAAGTTCTGGAAAATGAAGGATACTGGCCAGTGGACACTTCTTATTATGTAGAAGACGGAAAAGTATATGCTTTGGGCGAATTTGAATTTACCTATATGTCTGGCTGGATGTACGCTGTTAACGGTGTCTTTCCTAATGTAGGATTTTCCGATACGTACCCTACTGATGGTGATGTGATTCGCGCACAATTTACCCTTTATGGATATGGAGCGGATATCGGCGGCGGATATGCGATGGGCGGCGAAACAACTGATTTTTACCCCATTGCACAGAAAGATCGCCTTCTTACTTTACTTGCCTCTGTAAATTCTTCCCAAGAAAAAGATATCCTTTTAGCGGATGATTCCGTTAAAAACGCTTTTGATCAAGCAATGTCTGTTGCTGCACAGTTGGATGCTTTTCAAGAGGCTGTAGATTCCTCGGCTGCTGCTCTGGATGCGGCGGTACAAACCTTCCGTGATAATCAACAAGCAGCGGCCGCAGTGGATGCATTGATCAACGCTATCGGTATTGTAACACTGGACAGCGAAACAGCAATTACCGAAGCTCGTGCCGCCTATGATTCCCTGACCGCAACCCAGCAGGCGCTCGTTACGAAACTGGAAATGCTGAAAACAGCAGAAAAGGCACTGGCGGAACTAAAAGCCACAGAAGCCGATAAAGCCAAGGCGGCTGCAGTAGATGCACTGATCAACGCTATCGGTACTGTCACGCTGGACAGCGAAAAAGCGATCACCGAAGCGCGCACCGCCTATGATGCCCTGACCGCAACCCAGCAGGCGCTCGTTACGAAGCTGGAAATGCTGACAGCCGCAGAGACAACTTTGGAACAGTTGAAGACCGATGCCGCAGCGCTTGCACAAGCCAAAGCAGACGCTAAAGCGGAGCTGGAAGATTACAAGGATGCGGCGGATTATCGAGAGGCAGAGGAAGCCGAACTCGCCAAAGCGATTACAGCCGGAAAAGCGGCAATAGATGCTGCTGCGGATAAAACAGCCGTAGATGCGGCTCTGAAAGCCGCCAAAACAGTGATGGATGCAATCAAAACAGATGCGCAACTGACCGCTGAAGAAACACAGGGAAATGTAACGCAGCCTGATGATTCCTCCGAAACGACTGACATCCCTCAAACCGGGGATACAGCTCCGGTCGGCGCTGTCGTCCTGATGCTGCTGACAGCCTCTGCACTGGCGTTGACGCTTCGGCGCAAAAAGGCATAACCAAATATGAGTGGAGTGGAGGGAATGCGGCAAAAGCCGTATTCCCTGCTTCCGGTTTTCAGAGAGGTGAGAACAATAAAAAAATGGATTAGTATCGGTATGGCTCTGCTGATGTTCACTGCTGTCTTTTTTCCGGGCTTTACCGTTCAGGCAAAAACGACTGAAATGACCGAAGCTGAAATCATCTCGGTCATTCAGGGGATCATTGATTGGAAAAAAGCGGATACCGGCGCAACACCAGATGACTTTCTGCTTAACGATATCTTTTTACAGCAGGCGGGTGAAACCGCCGGAGACTGGTTCCCTATCGGCTTGGGCCGCTATGGCGCCAAAGACGACTACGAGGCGTATTTAGCAGTCATTACCGATAACATTGAAAAGCGCTATCAGACAAAAGCCAAGCTTCACGCTGTTAAGGCTACAGAATGGCATCGGATTTCCTTAGCGGTATTGGCCGCAGGCGGTGATCCGACCCGGATCGGTAAAGACCCGAATGGACAGCCGATCAACCTCATTGCCGATGGCACCTATGATCGCGGAAAGACCGTTTCTCTGGGCAGACAGGGGATCAATGGCTGGATTTGGGGCCTCATCGCGTTAGACAGTAAACGCTACGCAATCCCCCAAGACGGTTATTATACTCGGGAGGATATTATTGTGGAAATCCTCCGGCAACAGCTCGAAGACGGAGGTTTTGCTCTTTCCGGAAACACCTCAGACCCTGATATTACCGCTATGGCAATGCAGGCGCTGGCTCCCTATTACAATGACAGCAAGACATATACTTATGAATTGAAAAAGAGCAAGAAAAGTGTTACCCGAACGGTTCGTGAAGTCATAGATGACTGCCTGCAGTGGCTCTCCAAGGCGCAGCTTGCAGACGGTGATTTTTCCAGTTGGGGAACACAAAATGTGGAAAGCACCTGTCAGGTTGTAGTGGCGCTGTGCAGCTTGGGAATTGATCCAGAAAGCGATTCCCGTTTTATCAAAAACGGGAATACTCTGCTGGATGGGATACTGAAATATCGGATGAAAGACGGCGGCTTTGTCCATTCCTTTACCTACGATTCCGATAATCCCACTGCTCTGCCCGATCAATCTAATACAATGGCTTCTGAGCAGGCGCTGTATACCTGGGTAGCAGTTTATCGGCAAAAACGGCATATGCGCAATTTGTATGATTTTCGTGCAGAATGGAGTCAAGCAGAACGGAAACAGATCGATAATGTAATCGAGCAGATTCGCCGGCTGCCAGCCAAGCCCTCTAAAGCGCAGGTACAGACTGCCTATGATGCGTATTGCTCCATTCCGGCGTTGGATCGCTGTTATGTGCCCAATTATTGGACGCTTCATGATGCAATGGTCAATGCTTCGGTTGAGCCGGAGCCCTCCCAACCGGGAACTACAACTCCTACGAACCCCTCTGCTCCAACAGGAAAAGGAGGTACCAGCTCCAATCCTACTCACCCCACAGAAAAGCCAAATGAAAACCCCACTACCGCCCCCTCTGATAACGATAAAAATCCGGATGTTAATTCGCAACCCGGAACTGACCCGGACGAGGATACTCCTCTGCTTTACTTTTCCAACAGCGACCGAAAAGAAGCAGATTCTCTTCCGGAAAAGCTCACCACCGAACACTATGTTGTTGTTACCAAGCTGTTGTATAAGCTGGAAAATTCAGAGGATTTTGAGGGGAAGGATACATACCTTCAAAGGTTGACAGCAGCCAAAAGTCAGATTGAAGCATTACAGGAAGAGATCGATGCCATCAATGCCGAAGTACTGGAAAAGCTGTATCCTTTTGATTCGATTTCCCTGGGAGATAAGGCGGTGGTGGACAGTATTGTAGACCGCTATAACGCCCTGAGTGAATATGACCGTGCAAAAATCAACCGCTGGGAGGATGTCATCAAGACCAAAACCAAGATTGACAATCTGCTGAGGGGTATTATTATCGCCGTTGTGTTGGTCATTGTTGCTGCCGGTGTAACTGTTTTTGTGGTACTGCATATCCGCAAACGCCGCCGCAGTAAAAGGCTTGCTATGGAAGAACTGGCGGAGCAATATGCAGACGAGGACGATGAATCCTAAAACCAGGCAAGCGAGGAACCAAAAATGAAAAAAGATTTATTAGCGATCCTGTTTGTCATTCTGGTGATCGCAGCGGTCATTAACGGAACCCATATCCAGTCGGTGGACGAATATTACCTCACCCATATTGACGATATCACACCGGAAAGCGAAACCGTCACGATCAGCGTCCGCTGCGACACCATTCTGGACAACTGGGAAGATCTATGGCCGGAATTGCAGTCCGATGAGTTCGTCCCGCCGGACGGAGTGATCCTTCCCGAAACGGAATATGTCCTTCGGGAAGGGGACACTGTATTTGACATTCTGGATCGGGCGGTACGGTATAACCGTATCCAGATGGAATATCAGGGCGCAGATAAAAACAGCTTCGGCAGCGTGTATATACAGGGCATTCACTATCTGTACGAGTTTTCCTGTGGCCCGTTGTCCGGCTGGATGTACCGGGTTAACGGGGAGTTTCCCAACTATGGCTGTTCAAAATACGAACTGGAGGACGGAGATGTGATCGAGTGGGTATATACCTGTGATTTAGGGAAGGACGTCGGCTGCGCCTGGATGGGCAATCAGGGAGAGGAGGCGGCACAATGAATACCTTTGCTTCCTATCACCCCGCTGTATTGATGCTGTATTTTATTGCAGTGCTGCTGATCGCCATGTTTACCCAAAATCCTGTGCTGCTCGCTCTGGCTCTGCTGGGCGGCGTGAGCTTCTGTACTCTACTGGAACGCCCAAAGGACTTTTTACATAATATGGCCTTTTATATCCCGCTGTTTTTGATGATTGCGATTACTAACCCATTGTTTTCTCACAATGGCGTGACACCGCTGTTTTTTCTCAATGGAAATCCGGTGACCTTGGAGGCGGTGCTCTACGGTCTGGACATTGCCGCCATGCTGGTGGCTGTCATGTACTGGTTTAAGTGTTACAACCACATTATGACAAGCGAAAAAATCCTGTTTCTGTTTGGCAAAGTGATTCCCAAGCTTTCACTGCTGTTGTCCACGGCGCTGCGGTTTGTCCCGCTGTTCAAGGCGCAGATAAAAAAGATTCATCAGGCACAAAAGGCAATGGGGCTGTATGCCTCAAACAGCTATGTGGATAAGCTGCGCAGCGCCGTGCGGGTTTTCTCCGCCATGCTGACTTGGTCGCTGGAAAATGCAATTGATACGGGAAGCTCCATGAAAGCACGAGGCTATGGACTGAAAGGCCGCAGCCATTTTGCTTTGTTCCGTTTCACGGCACGGGACGGTTTGCTGTCCGGAGCAGCAGTTTTTCTGCTGGCTTTGGTTCTGCTGGGAACAGCGTTGAAAGAAACTGCTTTTTCTTTCTATCCAAGGATTACGGCGCTCTCGGCCTCTCCGATTGCTATTTTGGCTTATCTGGCGTTCGGTCTGCTGGTATTCCTCCCCTTTCTTTTGGAAATAGTGGAAAATATGCGCTGGAAAGCCCTGCTGTCCAGCGTTCCTAAACATGGAGCGTTGTCCCTTTCGGACGCGACGCCCGGAAAGGATGACAAAAAATGAACTTGTTAGAAATTGAAAATCTGAGCTTTCAATATCCCGATACCGAGAAAAAGGCGTTGGATAATATTTCTTTTACTGTTAAAATCGGAGAGTTTGTCGTTATCTGTGGCGAATCCGGCTGCGGGAAAACCACCCTGCTGAAAATGCTCAAACGGGAACTGGCGCCTCATGGAGAAAAAAGTGGCAGCATCCGCTATCATGATGTGGAGCAGGCTGAACTGGATGACCGAACAGCAGCCTGTGAGATCGGCTATGTGCTGCAAAATCCAGAGAACCAGGTGGTTACCGATAAGGTGTGGCACGAACTTGCCTTTGGGCTGGAAAGTCTGGGTTTTCCCACCGATGTTATCCGGCGCCGGGTATCGGAAATGGCCAGCTATTTTGGTATCCAGACCTGGTTCCGCAAAAATACAAACGAGTTGTCCGGCGGGCAGAAGCAGATGCTGAACCTTGCTTCGATCATGGTCATGCAGCCGAAAATCCTGATTTTGGACGAACCGACCTCGCAATTAGACCCTATTGCAGCGGCGGATTTCATCGCCACTTTACAAAAGCTGAACCGGGAACTGGGATTGACAATCCTTCTGGTTGAACACCGTTTAGAAGAAGTTTTCCCCATCGCTGACCGGGTAATGATGATGGAACAGGGAAAAATTCTGCTTTTTGACCGGCCGGAGAAGGTGGGAACCCAACTGCGGGACATTCGGGCGGATCACCATATGCTGGCGGGCCTGCCCAGCGCCGTGCGGATATTCAACGCGCTGGAAGTAAAGGCACCATGTCCGCTGACCGTTAAAGAGGGCAGGGATTTCCTGTCCGAGCATTTTGGAAATGTTGTGGATCATCTGGACATCCCGCCTTATACCCACCGGGACGAGGTCGCACTGGAAATGAAAAACGTCTGGTTCCGGTATGAGCGGGATCTGCCCGATGTGCTGCGGGGGGTAACCTTTTCGGTATATGAGGGAGAAACTTTCTGTATCCTTGGCGGCAATGGCACGGGAAAAACCACGACGTTAAGTGTTCTTGCGGGGTTGAACAAGGCTTACCGAGGCAAGACGCTGATCGGCGGCAAAAAAATAGGCGAATACAAGGGCAGCGCCCTGTACCGTCACAATGTTGCCTTGCTGCCTCAAAATCCCCAAACCGTCTTTCTCAAAAAGACCGTGCGGGAGGATTTTCAGGAAATCTGTAAGGTGATGGAATATGGAAAGGAAGAACGGCAGACTCTTATAGAAGAAACTGCTGGGAAGCTGGGCATCAGCCATTTGCTGGATAAGCATCCCTATGATTTAAGCGGCGGTGAACAGCAGAAGGCGGCGCTGGCGAAGATGCTGCTGCTGAAACCGAAAATTCTGTTGCTGGACGAGCTGACCAAGGGAATTGATGCTCATTCCAAAGAAAACCTGTCCGGCATCCTCTGTGATTTGAAAGCGGACGGAATTACCATTGTGATCGTTACGCATGATGTGGAATTTGCGGCGGTCAACGCCGACCGCTGCGCACTTTTCTTTGATGGGGAGATCACGTCTATCGACACACCAGCCGCCTTTTTCTCAGATAATAACTTCTATACTACAGCGGCCAACCGGATCGCCCGGCATCTGTACACCAACGCAGTTACTTGTGAGGATGTGGCGGAACTCTGCCGCTTGAATTCCATAGCGCAGAAGCCGGAAAGCGAGGCCGTTTATGGATAAGGCGATACGTTCTCCCCAAAAAATGATAACCGCCTGCCTTTTGTTAATCGGTGTCCCGCTGATCGTAGTCGGCGGTGCAATGCTTTTTCAGGAAAAGCATTATGCCTGGATTTCCCTGTGTGTGGCAATATTGTCCTGTCTGCCGTTGTTCATCTGTTTTGAACGCAAAGATTCCACAGCCAAGGAACTGATTACGCTGGCAGTGTTGGTAGCTGTATCTGCAGCCGGTCGGTTTGCGTTCGCATGGGTACCCGGCTTTAAGCCGGTGACAGCAATTACCGTGATTGCTGCTATGTATCTCGGACGAGAGGCTGGCTTTGTTGTGGGCGCTCTGTCGGCAGTGGTTTCCAACTTTTATTTTGGGCAGGGCCCCTGGACGCCTTTCCAGATGTTTGCCTGGGGCTTTTTGGGCTTTCTGGCCGGTGTGCTGGCGCAGCCGTTGAAACGTCAAAAGATCTGGATGTGTCTGTACGGCGTGCTGGCAGGGGTGTTGTTTTCTCTGATTATGGATGTGTGGTCCACGCTGTGGGCCGACGGCGGATTTAATCTGTCAAGGTATCTGGCGGCCTGTATTTCCGCCCTTCCCTTTACGATTGAGTATGCGGTATCCAATGTTATTTTCCTGTTGCTGCTGACGAAACCTATCGGAGAAAAATTAGAGAGAATCAAACGGAAGTATGGATTATTTGGCTGAAGTTCATTTTTAGAATATGTTGATATCAACGCGGGGATTTTCTAACAGATTTCTAACGGACTTCCGAAAAACGTGTATAATCCGACAAACCGTATCGTAACTTATTTCTTGGGTAAAATAGTAAAGATGTGTATTTCAACGGCTCCAGAGGACTTTTGAGTGGCCTCGAAAGCCCTCATTTGCCAAGCGGGTCGGTCTGCCTTGTAGCGGATCGGCCCGCTTTTCTGTGTTTAGGGGGGATAAATGAGCAGTTGGATATAGCAGTTTCTCTTTCTGTACTTGCCCGAAAAATAAAATAAAAAAATTTTTGCAAAGCTTTCCGGTTTGTGGGTATTTGATGTGTTCTGGTTGTGCGAGGAGGCAAAAACAGCCAGCACTCGAATCCGCAAAAAGGAGGGACAGGTGATGAATGCTCCCTCCGATGCATACAAACGGCGGATCGTCGAGATGTTCGATTCCTTTTGTAAGACGGTCTCGCGGAATTACAGCCGGAATCTGAAACGGGCCAAGCGAAACCACGATAAGCATTTTACGCAGGAGCCTGTGGAACTTTTGTTGGAGCTATGGGGCGAGTGGGACGAGTACCCCTCCCATCCATATAGCCTTTATGTGAACGAGTATCCCTGCGCCATAGAAAGCGAAACCCTATACAACGCGCTTCTTTTTCTTCCGGAGAAACAGCGCATGGTGATCCTGCTGGATTTCTGGCAGGATTTGCCCGACAAGGAAATTGCAAAGAGGATGGAGGTTGCCACCCGCACCGTATACAACCTTCGAAAACGGGCGTTTGTGGCAATAAAGAAATATTATGAGCACCATGGGCGAGATCCCTGAATTAACCTATGAATTGATACAAAAAGCCACCAACGGCGACCCCGCCGCGCTGGAAATGATCTTGAAGCATTATGAGCCATACCATAACGCACTTTCCGCCTATGAAACGGTGGACGCAAACGGGAGGGTTCGCTGCGAGATCGACGAGGATATCAAGGCTCAGATCCAGCAGCGGCTGGTGTACGCCATTCAACATAAATGGAGGAAGCTGATATAATGACGATTCCCGACCTCTTTGATTTCGCCTTTATCCCCTCCTGGCATTTGCAGCTCGACGAGCTGGCCGAGCTGGCGCTGCCGGAAGCATGGCGATTCAAGCACCCGGAGCATTTCCCGAAAAATCCCGATACCCATATTTTAGAACGATATATTCAAAGTGTTTTTAGAAAGCAAGCGATTGATTATGATGCCGAGACAGATTTTAAGAAAAAGCAAGCCATTTTTCATTTTGAGAACGAGTTTTGCTGTTTTCACACCGGCCTGTATACCCGGAACTATAAAGGAATATATGCCTGTTTTGACCGAAACAAAAAGACCGATTCTTTACTCAAGTGGTTTTTCAAAGGCTTTGCGGACGAGTACTCCCCACTTTTGCGGTATGTTTCCCCGCTGCCTGAGAAGCCCCTCTATCAAATGCCGTTACAAGGTATTCATTATTTTTCAGACTGGCCGATACGGGTCAACGTGGAGCATATCCTCGGCGACCCGGCAAACATGGAGCGACTGCCCGCAGAGATCCGGAATAACCGGAATCTGCCTTTGCTGTTAGAAACAGCGGTGGAGCTGGCCCGGCGTCAGGCAACCATCACTCCCGGAATCGTGGTTCCCCAGGTATACCAGCAGCGCGTCCAGTTTTTGCTGCCGCTGTGCCTGCAGAATATGGAGCAGCCGGATCTGGCTATGACGCTCCGACCCATGGACGGGTACTATATGGGATATACCTGCCTGACGCTGCAAATGGCGTATGCCAACGCACGGCTTCTGGCGCGGCCCACTGCGCCGTGGCTGCTGTCGCTTGTGGAGTAGCATAATGGTCTGGAAATAGAGGGGTCAACCCGCTGCGCCCTCCGGCGCGGTGTTTTGATAAGAATATGAATGGAGCCCGATGGGCGGCACTTAGGTGCTGTCTGTCGGGCTTCTTTTTTTGCGTTTATGGCCTAAGTGCCGCTTGCCGGGCTCCGGAAGGAGCAAGGCATGAAAATCCGGTATGAATTTACAAACGGTGAAATTTCTGAAATCGAGGTGGATGAGAGCCTTGGTGAACTGCTGGTGGAGTTAGACCGGCAGGCGTACAACAACGACCATAAGGAAACCCGCCGCCATACCTCCCTCGACGGGATGGAGTACGAGGGGGCGCTGTTCGCCGCCCCTGACGATCCGGCGGCAGAAGTGCTGCGGAGGGAGGACGCGGCCCGGCTGCTGCGGGCCATGGAGGCCCTGACCCCTGCCCAGCGGGAGCTGGTGCGCCGGGTGTACTTTGAAAATGAGAAAATCACGGATATTGCCCGTGCCGAAGGGATAACAAAGCAGTCGATTCATGAGCGCTTGAGACGAGCTTTGAAAAAAATAAAAAAATTTTTAGAATAGACCCCTGACTTTTGCCTTTCTCGTGGCCTAACAGTGAGAGCAACAAAAACCGGCTCTCAGAAAGGAGAAAGGCAACATGAACCACAACCTGAAAATCAGCCTTGCGGCCCCACCGGACAGCGGGGGAATCGTCCGCTGTAAAACGGTGAATCTGCGGGAGAAGCTGCTGCGCCGCTTGCTCGGCGATACGCGTCGGGTGACGATCATTGTTCCCGGAGGCAGCGTCAAGGCGCTGTCGGTGCAGGAAGTGCCGGAGGTGGGCGGCCATGAATGCGCGTGAGGAAATCCGCCCGGCGCTGCCCATGCCGATTAAGGCCACGCCCTATCGCCACCAGATCGAAGCGTTCAACTTTGTGTGCGGGCTGTTCGGCCTGCTGCCGGGAGGTGAACGGGATGGCCCAAGTGAAGTGTGCTTACTGCGGGAAAGTAATCAACAGGAAGCCAAGTCAGATTAAACGCAGCGCAGCCAGCTATTGTTCCCCGGAGTGTCATAGGCAAGCCATGAAAAAAGGGACAACCGTTCAATGCGACTGGTGCGGTAAGCCTTTTTACAAACCTCCTTCGGCTATGCGCTCAGAAGCCAACCTTTGCTCTGCGGCCTGCCGTGATCTCTGGCTGGGACGGAGAAATGTAGTGGTGATGAATAAGCCGGGGCATTCCAAAGGCCACAAGGCTCCCCATTTAACCCGACTGAACTGTAAGCGCAATCCGGCTGCCCGCCTTGCGACAAATCCCTCCCGCGTTTCTTCGTACCGTTATCGCAAAATTGCGGAGAGAAAGATTGGCAGGAAGCTCCGCCCCGGAGAGGTAGTCCATCACATCAATGGAAATCGGAGCGACAACAGGCCGGAAAACTTGCAGGTAATGACACGTTCTGAACATTCTCGGCTGCACATGATGATTGCAGTTGCGCGGGATAAAGGGGGTGATGCCTTATGTCAAAAGAAATAATGCGTTCAAAAGGCGCTGCTCTTTTGATGGAATGAAATGGGAACCGGGAAAAGTCTAACGGCTATCGCCATCACCGGGGCGCTCTCGCAGGCTGGCCGGATTCGCCGGGGGCTCGTTGTGGCCCCCCTCTCCATCCTCGGCGTGTGGGAGGAGGAGTTTCAGAAATTCGCCGCTTTCCCGTATGCGCTGGCGGTGCTTTCCGGCTCCGGGGCCAAGAAGCTGGATATCCTGCGGCACATGACCGGAACCGCCTTACAGGTGGCGGTTGTGAACTATGAGAGCGCGTGGCGGATGGAAAAAGACCTCGCCGCATGGCACCCCGATCTGATTATCGCGGACGAGGGTCACAAAATCAAAACCCACAATATCGCCGCCAGCAAGGCCATGCACCGGCTGGGGGCGCGGGCAAGCTACCGGCTTCTGCTCACCGGCACGGTGATAACCAACAAGGCCATTGACGTGTTCAGCCAGTACAAATTCCTGAATCCCGCCATCTACGGCCAGAGCTTTTACGCTTTCCGCAACCGTTACTTCGACATGGTGGGCTATGGCAACCACACCCCGGTGCTCAAAAGATCCATGGAGGCGGAGCTGACCGAAAAGCTGCACAGCATTTCCTACCGAGCGACCAAGGCGGAATGCCTCGACCTCCCGGAAACGGTGGACGTGATCCGGCAGGTGGAGTTGGAGCCTGCCGCCTTGCGGGTATACCGCCAGCTCGTCAAAGAGAGCTATGCGGAATTATCCGGCGGCAAGGAAATCACGGCCCCGAATATCCTCGCCCGGCTGCTGCGGCTGTCCCAGCTCACCGGCGGTTTTCTCGGTAACGACGAAACCAGCGCCGTGGAGCAGGTAAGCGCCGCAAAGCTGGCCGCCTTGGAGGACATTCTGGACGGGGCCATGGCCGAGGGTAAAAAGCTGGTGATAATCGCCCGCTTCCTGCCGGAAATCAAGGCCATCTGCGGACTGCTGGAAAAGCGGGGTCTTGGGTATTCCTGCATTACCGGCGAGGTCAAAGACCGAAACGAGCAGGTGGCGCGGTTTCAGAACGATCCGGCGGTCGTGGCCTTTGTGGGCCAGATCGCCACGGCTGGCTTGGGAATTACCCTGACCGCCGCTTCCACCATGGTGTTCTATTCCCTCGACTATTCCATGTCGAACTTCGAGCAGGCCAAGGCCCGGATTCACCGGGTGGGCCAGCGGAACCTCTGCACCTACCTGTATCTTGTGGCCCGTGGGACGGTGGATGAAAAGGTGCTGGCGGCCTTGAAGGATAAGGCCGACCTTGCAAAATCCCTTGTGGACGATTACCGCAGCGGCAAAAATCCGTTCGCGGTGTAGGAGGAAATATGTCAGAAGAACTTTTTGTGTTAGCCGACCGGCTCCGAGCGCTTCGTGACGAGAAGGCCGAAGCCGATCAGCGGCTGAAAGACCTGAACGCCGCCATTGACGAGGCGGAATACCGCTTGTCGGAAAGGATGGCGGAGAGCGAAACCCAGAACTTCACCCGGCAGGGCATGATGTTCTGCTTAACCACCAAAACCCGCGCTTCCGCCACGGCGGGGCGCAAGGAGGAATTGTTCGCGGCCCTGCGCGGCGAGGGGTACGGCGACCTCGTGTATGAAACGGTCAACGCCAACAGCCTCTCCGCCTTTGTCAAGGAGCAGATGGCGGAGAACGGCGACGCGCTGCCCGGCTGGCTCGACGGGCTGGTGAATGTTTTTGAAAAAACCGGCGTGAGCCTGCGGAAAGCGTCAAAGTAAATTTTTAGGAGGAGTTATCCCATGAGCAATAAGAACGAAGAACTGGCGATCCAGAACAGCGGTTTTCTGGCCCTTGCCGATTTCAATATGAACGAAAGCATGGCCGAGGAGCTGGAAGGCTTGGAGGGCGGCTTTGACCGGATCAGGATTCCGGCGGGCGGAGCCACTATGTACGAGCTGCCCGGCGACGAGGCGGACGAACCGGAAGCGGTCAAGGAATTCTCCGCCGTGATTTTGCATCATCATCCCGTTTTGCAGTATTACAAGGAGAAATACACCGGGGGCAGCAATCCGCCCGACTGCGGTTCCTTTGACGGGATCACCGGTGAGGGCGACCCCGGCGGGGCCTGTGCGAAATGCCCCCTCAATCAGTTTGGAAGCGGTGAGAACAATGCGAAAGCCTGTAAGAGCCGCCGCCGGATTTTCCTGCTGCGGGAGGGCGAGCTGTTCCCGCTGATTCTCTCCCTGCCCACCGGTTCCATGCGGGAGTTTTCCCGCTACATCAAGCGGCTGCTCAGTAAGGGCAAAAAGAGCAACATGGTAGTGACCCGCTTTTCTCTGAAAAAGGCGACCAACAGCAGCGGGATCGCCTATTCGCAGGCGCAGTTTGCCGTTGACCGGTCTTTGACCGCCGAGGAGCAAATCCTGCTGAATAAGCTCAGTGAGCAGGTCAAGGCGTACAGCCGCCGGGTGGGCTTTGATACCGAGGAGGCCGAAACGGCTCCCTTGGTAGACCCGGACACCGGCGAGGTGATCGAAGCCCTGTAAAACCAAACCGCCCGTGCGGAGGGGGCCGGACGGCCCTCTCCGCCTTTCGGGCAGATCGGAGAGAAAAATGGACTATACCTGCGTTTTGACGCTCAACAAGATAAAAGCATATCTGGCCGGGGCCGCTGTGGTCGGCTTCGACTTTGAAACCTCGCCGCTGGACGAATACCGCGACGAGGATCGGGCTGCGCTGGACGCGCACAAGGCCGCCATCACCGGGGTAAGCCTTTCCGTATCCCAGGGCAGCGGTATCTATATCCCGCTGCGGCACCGGATCGGCAAAAATATCCCGAAGCCGGAGGCGGTCATGGCATATCTCAAAACCGCCCTGTTTGAAAACCCCGCCGTCGTTAAGGTGGCCCACAACCTCGCTTTTGAGGCCATGTTCCTCTATGCGCTGGATACGGTGGTACAGCCGCCCTGCTATGACACCATAGCGGCGGCACAGCTTACCCTCAAAAGCAATACCGTTTTCCGGGGCCTTTCGGACAGCGGCCTGAAAACCCTTGTGCCGCAGCTTTTCCATGTGGAGCTGCCGGATTTTATGACCGTAACCGGCGGGCGTTTTTTCGACGAGCTGAACCCGCAGGACGGGGAAACCGTCCGCTATGCCTGTGCCGACAGCGATTATGCCCTGCGGCTGTATCATCTGTTTAACGGGTGGTTTGACAAATACCTCCCGAAGCACCGGCTGCTCGTCGAACAGGTGGAAAGCCCCACAGCGGTATATTGCGGCCTTATGCGATACAACGGCCTGCTGGTGGATCGGGCGGCTATGGAAGTAAAGCGGGCCGAGGTCAAGGAACGCCTCGCCAAGCTCCGGGAAGAAATCGCCTTTATCACCGGCGACGTGGAGATCGGGGCCAACGCCTCCACCTCCGCGTTCAAAAGTTATCTTTACAACGACCTGAAATTGCCCGTGCTGAAAACCACCGCAAAATATCAGGAGGCTGCGGACGACGAAGCCATGATCCTGCTGGCGGATTGGTGCCGGGAGAATCGCCCGGAGCTTACGCGCCTTTTTGAACTGGTACAGGGATACCGGCGGTGGGGGAAAATACAGAGCACCTATCTGGACGGATATCTGCGGCATATCAACGAAGCCACCGGGCGGATTCATCCTGATCTTTTGCCCTTGGGGACGGAGACGGGGCGCTTCGCCTCCCGGAACCCCAACCTTCAAAATATGCCGCGTAAGGGCAACGATCCGGTGGGGATTCGCTCCATGCTGGTGGCCCCGGAGGGCTGCGTCCTGCTCTCGCTGGACTTTTCACAGATCGAGCTGCGCGTCGGCGCGTTCTATTGCCGGGATGAAAAAATGCTCCAAACCTACCGGGAGGGCGGCGACATTCACGCGCAGACCACCTCGGTTATTTACCATATCCCGGTGGAGCAGGCGGCGGATAAGGACAACCCGGATTACAAGGAGCGCCGGACGATAGCGAAAAACTGCAATTTTGGGGTGTTCTTCGGCCTATTTCCCAAAGGTCTGCAGCGGACGCTGAAATTCAAGGCGGGGCTGGATACGCCTCTCGGTGAATGCGAGAAAATCATCTCCAACCTAAAGGCCGGATACCCGCAGCTCACCGTCTGGCAGGACGTGGTGAAGCGGCAGGCGGCTGTCCGCCGGTACAGCGAAACGTGGCTGGGCCGCAGGCGGTATCTCCCCAGCATGGCCTCCGAGGATTGGGGCAAACGGAGCTTTGCGGAACGCTGTGCCATGAACACCCCCATACAGGGCACCGCCGCCGACATTTTGAAGCTGGCTCTTGCCCGCCTGATTGTCAAGCTGCCAGGGTATCCGTGGCTGCGGCCTCTGCTGCAAATCCACGACGAGCTGGTGTTCGAGCTGCCCGCCGACAAGGTAGAGGAAGCAGCGGCGCTGATCCGGGATTGTATGGAGGCCCAGCCCTTCCCGGAATTCGACGTGCCGATTGTAGCCGAAGCGGCAGCGGGGCCGAGCTTCGGAGAACTGGCGGAAATGGAGGCGATACAATGAGCGTGAATCTGTATAACGGAGAACGATACTTTGACCCGACGGCCTATGAGGCCCTGACGAATATCGAACGGGAGGCCAAGCGGACATACCGCCCGTTGGTCTTTATCTGCTCCCCCTATGCCGGGGATATCGAGTGCCATATCCGCCGGGCGCAGGGGTACTGCCGGTTTGCGGTATCAAAAAATTGTATTCCCATAGCGCCCCATCTGCTGTTCCCGCAGTTTATGGAGGAGGACGACCCGGAGCAGCGCCGCCTCGGCATCTTCTTCGGGCTTATTTTGCAGAAGAAATGCAAAGAGGTATGGGTGTTCGGACGGAATATATCTCGCGGCATGGCGGTGGAAATAGAAAAAGCCAAGGAACGCGGCCTGCCGATCCGCTTTTTTGATGACAGATGCCGGGAGGTGACGGGATGAAAAAAGCGCTTAACGTCCCGGTGGAGGAATTCCTGCGGCCTATGTTCGGGCCGGGGGAGAAAATCTGCCTGCGGGTATTCGACGATAAGAAAAGCGGCTCGTTCAAGGGGGCCAAGCTGGAAACGACCCTCTCCGGCCTGCCCGGCCTCATGGATACCCTGAAAAAGCACAACGAGCAAAACCGGGGGATCTATTTTGTAGTGAACTTCGGCGGGCATGAGGACGCGGAAATTTCCCGCGTGAACGCGCAGTTTATGGAATGCGACGACCTGCCGTTGGAGGAGCAACTCAAACAGATTGAAGCGTTTCCGCTGGTACCTTCGTTTATTGTGAAAACCCGGAAATCTCTGCATACCTACTGGCTTATCAAGGACGGCGACGTGGCGGCTTTCCGCCGGGTACAAAAGCGCCTCGCGGCCCATTTCCACGGGGATAAATCCTGTGTCAATGAGAGCCGGGTGCTGCGCCTGCCGGGCTTTAACCACTGCAAGGAGGAGCCGGTGGCGGTGGAGTGTATCCATTTTCACCCGGAGCTTCGGTATACGCAGGCCGAACTGGAACAATATCTGCCGCCGGTTCCCGAAGAACCCGCCGCTCCTGCCGGGCCAGCGGCCAAGGGGACGCGGCAGGGGCTTTCGCTGGTCTTGCGGCGCTGCGCTTTCATGCAGCATTGTCGGGACAGCGCGGCCTCTCTCTCGGAGCACGACTGGTATGCCATGATAACCAACCTTGCGGTGTTCGAGGGCGGCGACCATGCCATCCACGAGCTGTCGGCCCTATATCCGGGCTATACGGCGGCAGAAACGCAGGAGAAGATCCAGCATTATCTCGCCAGCGGCACCAAGCCCATCACCTGTAAGGCGATAGCGGAGAAAGGCTTTGCCTGCCCGAAACTGGCGGACGGCTCCTGTTCCTGTAAAGCCCCGGCGGCCCTCTGCTATCAGCCCATGACCCTCGACGAACTGCGGGAGGCGCTGGCCGCTTCGGAGGTATATACCTCCCCGGTGGAGGATATGAGGGCGGCCAAGCGGTTTGTGAAAGAATCCCTCTACAACATAGAACCGCTGGACGCAGGGCCGTTTATCGAGTATGAAATAAAGGAGCATTTCCGGCTCAAACCGGCGGATACCAAGGCGCTGGCCGCTTATCATAAGGAACTGCACAAGGCGTATACCGCTAAAAAGGACGCACGGCAGGCCGCAGAGGAAAATGGCCTGCCGGAATGGTACGAGATGACCGAACGCGGCGGCCTGCGCTTCCGGCCCGGTGTTCTGGCCGATTATCTGGCAAAGGAAGCGGCAGCCTTTTATTCGACCGGGACGTTTTACGCCTATGAGAACGGGGTGTACCGCATACGCAACGACCTGTGGGCGGCAAACAAGGTGCGAGAGTATATGATGGTCGGATCGGCGACACAAAATGCCATCACCGACTGTGCATGGCAGTGGCGAATTCAGATCGTCAAGCCGTTGGAGGAAATCAACGCCAACCCCTTTGTTATCAATCTGAGAAACGGCCTTTACAATGTGCTGGATCGCACCCTTGCCCCGCATACTCCCACTTTTTATTCTACGGTGCAGATTCAGGCTGCCTATAACCCGGAGGCGGAATGTCCCGCCTTTTTGAAGTATCTCCACGGCGTACTGGATGAACCGGAAATTTGTCTCATGCAGGAAATCTTGGGCTATTTTCTCGTGCCGCTGAACAAGGCGCAGAAATCCTTTGTGCTGGTGGGCGCGCCCAACGCGGGAAAATCTACGATTCTCTCGGTGGTGCAGGATATATTGCTGGGGCGGGAAAATGTGTCGAACATCCCGTGGCAGGGGCTAGGCGACCGGTTCAACAAGGCGGAGCTGTTCGGGAAACTGGCGAATATTTTTGCCGACCTGCCCACAAAGGCCATTGAGGACAACGGCTTTTTCAAAGCGGCCACCGGCGAGGACTACATCTCGGCAGAACGCAAAAACAAAGATCCGTTCTCTTTCCGGCCTTACGCACGATTCCTGTTTAGCTGCAACGAGATCCCCCGCAACTACGGGGATCGCTCGGACGGCTTTTATCGCAGGCTCATTATCATCCGGTTTTCACATTCCGTTCCCAAGACGAAGCGCGATCCCAACCTGCTGGAAAAGCTGGCGGCGGAACGGGACGGGATTCTCATGTGGGCGCTGACTGGCCTGCACCGGCTTATGGAGCAAAACTATCAGTTTACCGAAACGGAGGCCACGCAGGAGGAACTGCGGCGGTACAAGGTGGAGAGCAACAGCGCTCTGCTGTTTGTGGAGGAATGCTGTGTGATTTCTCCCGACGCGGTATCGGCGCGGGAAGAAGTGTTTGACCGGTATCGGGAATATTGCGTCCGGAATGGTCTTCGTGCCATGTCACAAACGAGCTTTAATCGAGATGTCGAGGGCATAGCGTCCACGATACGTCGGGCAACGGACAATGTTGCTTCCAGGCGTATATGGCGCGGCCTTGGCCTGCAAAAATGAAAAGTGACGGGTTTGACGGGTGTTGTTCATCTCTCTTATATAGGACAACCAAGGGTGAGTTAAAATAAAAATAAAGATAATATATATAGCAACTCACTTTTTCTCGTCAAACCCGTCATGTTATGACGGAGGTACTCATGATGGAAAAAGATATTGTGGCCGCGATCCTGCGGCTTCTCAAAAAACGTCCCCGGTGCTTTGCATGGAAAACCCACGGCGGGATGTACGGCACAGCGGGAATCCCGGATATAATCGCCTGCATGGGTGGGCGGTTCGTGGCGCTGGAAGTCAAGCAGCCCGGCGGGAAACCCACCCGCCTGCAGGAGATCACCCTCGGCAAAATACGGGAAGCTGGCGGTATCGCCGCTGTGGTTACGTCGGTGGAGGAGGCAAAACAGACCCTTGTTGAGAAAGGAGGTGCCGCATGACGGCGAAAGATTATCTCAGCCAAGCCTACCGGCTCGACCAGCGGATCAACAGCAAGCTGGAACAGGTTTGCAGCCTGCGGACTTTAGCGACCAAGGCGACCTCTACGATCTCGGACACACCACCCAGCGGGAGCCGGAACGTAAAGACGATGGAAAGCATTGTGGTGAAAATCGTGGACTTGGAAAACGAGCTGAACGAGGATATTGATACCCTCGTCGATCTCAACCGGGAAATCGTGGGCATTATTAAGAAAATCGACAACCCGGAATTTCAGACGCTTTTAGAGCTGCGGTATTTATGCTTCCATTCATGGGAGCGCGTGGCGGTCGAGATGGGCTACGACCTGCGGTACATACACAAGCTGCACCATAAGGCGCTGGCGAAATGCTCCGCCTTTATCCCGGCTCAGAAATAAAGAAAACCGGTGCGTACCTGAAAAAGGTGTGCACCGGAAATTTTCTGTTTTTGCGAAAGAGGACACTAAAGGACATAGAAAGACACTGTTACAATCTGATAATATTATAATAGCCAAAAAATAGAGGATAGCCGCCGGGGGTTCCGGCGGTTTTCTTCTGCCCTGAAAGGAGGCGGCAGCCTGTGCCCTATAAACCCAAGCGCCCCTGTTCCTATCCCGGCTGCCCGCTTCTCACCAGCGGGCGATATTGCGAGGAGCACCAGCGGCTCGTCACGGCGCGATATAACAAATATGAGCGCGATCCAGCCAGTAAGCGGCGATATGGCCGGGCATGGAAGCGCATCCGCGACCGGTACATATCCGCCCATCCGTTGTGCGAGAGGTGCCAGCGGGCCGGAAAAACTGTCCCCGCCGAGGAAGTCCACCATATTCTGCCGCTTTCCAAGGGCGGCACCCATGTGGAGGATAATTTGATGTCCCTGTGCCACAGGTGCCATTCCGAGATTACCGCCCGCGAGGGTGGCCGGTGGGGCTGAAAATTCTTTTCAGAATAAGCGAAAAAGGCTTGTAATCACCCACCCGTTTGGTAAGCTGTCAGCACATCAAACGAGGAGGCGCTATTATGAAGATTACAAGTAAAAAGCTCGGCCAGTATCCTTGGTGGGAAGGAACGATTGAAGGCTATCATTTTCAGGCGGCGGTCTACGACGAGCCTTCGGAGTATGGTATCAACGAAGGCCGCACCAGCAAGCTCATGGTATGGGATGAGGCGGAACGGCGGCGGACGCGGAATATATTCAGCGCCGCCATAATGAACTATGACCGGGGCTGGGATATTAAACCCAAGGTACAACATAAAGCGTTGATAGACGAGCTGGTTTCTTTTCTGGAAAACCTTCCAGCATACGAAGAATAGCAGACTGCGACCGTCACCCGAAACCGGGCGGTGGTTTTTTGTTGTCCCGGAGGGGGTAAGCAAATCTCTACATTGTGTGAAATGTGTAGCGGGCGTGGGGTATCGCGCAAAAAAATCCCGGTTCAAAGGGGGGATTAAAGATTTTCGAGGAAGGAAGTGAACAAAAGGCATGGCAAAAGATGGAACCAACCGAGGCGGCAGACGTGTCCGTGCCGGAGATAAGCCGGACGCTTTGGTGGATAAAATCGCCGCTGGGCGTAAGGCGCAGATTATAGAGCCGCCCATCACGGAGCTGGACGGCGACGGCCTGGAAGGGACTGCCCTTTCCGGGGCAGATATGCCGAACCCCAGCGAATATTTGAGTGCCAGACAGCGCGACGGGAAACCCCTCGGCGCTGATTTGATATACACCGAAACCTGGGACTGGCTGCAAGCCAGAGGCTGCGAAAAGCTCGTCAATCCCCGGCTGCTGGAAGCCTACGCGCAGGCGTTTGCCCGCTTCATCCAATGCGAGGAAGCGATCAGCACCTATGGCCTGCTGGGGAAACACCCCACCACCGGCGGCGCGATCACCAGCCCCTTTGTGCAGATGTCGCAGTCGTTCCAGAAGCAGGCCAACCTTTTGTGGTATGAGCTGTTCGATATCGTCAAGCAGAACTGTACCACCGCCTTTGTGGGCAACCCGCAGGACGATATGATGGAACGGCTGCTCTCGACCCGGCGCGGCAGTTAAAAGATAATTTTAAGTTTGGAGGCCCCTATGAATATTTTACAGCTTCCTTTATCGGAGGTTCATCCATACAAAAATAATCCCCGGAAAAACGATAAGGCTGTGGACGCGGTGGCGGAGAGTATCAAGCAATACGGCTTTCTCGTGCCGCTGGTGATTTCCAAGGAGCGCGAGATCATTACCGGTCACACGCGATACCGGGCCGCGAAAAAGCTGGGCCTTGCCTCTGTCCCCTGCATTCTGGCCGACGAGCTGACACCGGAGCAGGTCAAGGCGTTCCGGCTGGTGGATAACAAGGTGGGCGAGCTGGCCGAGTGGGACGTGGAGCTTCTTCCTTTGGAACTGGCGGACATAGCCGCCGATTTGTCGGCATTTGGATTTGAAACCGTTTCCGAGGACGATTTCGGCGAGGCATTTACGCTGGATTCCGGTGAAAAAAAGCCGTTCCAGCAAATCAGCCTCACCCTCCACGACGAGCAGGCCAAGCTGATCCTCGCCTGCATTGATTACGTCCATAAAAACGGCGAGGTCAAAGAAACCTATGGCAACGAAAACACGAAAGGCAACGGCGTGTATGAGGTGGTGCGACAATGGGCCGCGCAAAGGAAATTACTCTAAGGGTGATCCCCGGCAGTATCGCCAACCCTTTTGTGCGCCGCCACCATTACAGCGGTAAAGTCGTCAATAACAGCAGCCTGCATTTTGGGGTGTTTCTCGACGGCCAGCTCCATGGGGTGATGAGCTACGGCCCCAGCCTCAACAAACGGGTGATCCTGCCGCTGGTAAAGGATACCGGCTGGAACGAATATCTGGAACTCAACCGCATGGCCTTTGACAGCTATCTTCCCCGGAACAGCGAAAGCCGGGCCATTTCTATGAGCATTCGGCTTTTGAAGAAATATGCGCCCCATGTAAAGTGGATTGTGAGCTTTGCGGACGCTTGTTCCTGCGGGGATGGAGCGATCTATCGAGCCAGCAATTTCATATTGACCGGCATGAAGGAAAACGAGGCGCTCTGCCTGCTGCCGGACGGCACCAAAATTCACAAGCTGACGCTGGAATCCCAGCCGACCATGCCCCGACCGGAGTTGGGCGGTCGCACCTTCTTTGATGTAACCGGCGGGAAATTCAGCTTCAAGGCGTATCTGGAAGCCGCCAATGCTACGCTGCTGCCGGGCTACCAGCTCCGGTATATCTACTTCATAGATAAGCGTAAGCGCCGGGATCTGACGGTGCCGGAGATTCCATTCTCCCGGATCGACGAGTTGGGAGCCGGAATGTACCGGGGCGAAAAAATTACCGTGGCAGAACGCCATGTGGGAAAGGAGGCCGAAGATGGGTCGGGCAAAAGAAATTGTGATGAAGGTCATCCCCGCCAAGGTGGCGATCCCCTTCATCAAGACCTACCATTACAGCGGGAAGGTTGTCAATAACAGCAGCCTGCATTTCGGGGTGTTTCTGGATAACCAGCTTCACGGGGTGATGTCCTACGGCCCCAGCCTCGACAAGTCAAAGATTATCGGTCTGGTGAAGGATACCGGCTGGAATGAATTTCTTGAACTTAACCGTATGGCCTTTGACAGCTACTTGCCCCGCAATTCTGAGAGCCGGGCTATCGCCATGAGCCTGCGGCTGATAAAAAAATACGCGCCGCAGATTAAATGGGTGATCTCCTTTGCGGACGCCTGTTCCTGCGGGGACGGCACCATCTACCGGGCCAGCAACTTTGTGTTGACCGGCATCAAGGAAAACCTGAACCTTGCCGAGCTGCCGGACGGCACCCGCGTCCACAAAATGACGCTGGCAAGCAACCCCACCTCTCCCCGCAAGGAGCTGGGGGGACTTTCCTTTTTTGACGTGACCGGCGGCACCTATAATTTCAAGAAATATCTGGACTATGTGGGGGCCACGCCGATCCCCGGCTTCCAGCTCCGGTATATTTACTTTATCGACCGGAGCAAGCGGCAGGATTTGACCGTGCCGGAGATTCCATTTTCCAAAATCGACGAGCTGGGCGCGGGTATGTATAAGGGCGAGAAAATTTCGCAGGCCCAGCGCCACAGCAAGGGAACGCCGGAGTAGCTTCCGGCATATATGCGCGGGTAGGCTAACAGCAGACCGCCCACCATCCGGTGGGAAGCGGCGGTGCAACCCCGTCCTCCGCGCTCCAAAAATAATGCCCTTGCTTTTCGGCGGTGTGCAGGGTAAGCTGTCCTCACATTCTGAAAGCGAGGGGTTTTTATATGAGCAAAAGCTATTTGAAGATCGGCAGCTATACGCCGGAAACCAAAGACGCCGAGGCCGATATTGACCGGGAATATTACCGGCAGGGCTGGGTTGTAAAGGACGAGGAGGCGTTCCTCCTCCACCCGGATCGGGTGTGCTATGTGCCGGAGCTTTCCGACACAGCCTATACACGGGAAGATTTTATGGGCCTGTGCAACGAGCAGGAGAAATTTGCCGCCGAGTGCTTCTATGCGGTGGACTGGCAGCACCCGGAAACATGGATTGACGAGCAGTACAAGTATGACGAGTGGGGCCGGTGCGAACGCTGCCAGCAGATTTACGACGTGGGAGGCGAGCCTTGCCCCTGTCCTATATGCGGAACGCCCCCGGAGGGTGATGAAGGAGAACAAGATGGAGATACGAAAGGTAGAGGCTGCTCGGCTGAATCCGGCGGCATATAACCCGCGCCGGAAGCTAAAGCCCGGCGACAAGGATTACGAAAAACTGAAACGCTCTATTGAGGAGTTTGGGTTTGTAGAGCCGGTGGTCTGGAATCAGGCCACCGGCCATGTTGTAGGCGGACACCAGCGGCTGCAAGTGCTGCTGGATATGGGCGAAACCGAGGTTGACTGCGTGGTGGTGGACTTAGACCCCCAGCGGGAGAAAGCCCTCAACCTTGCCCTCAACCGGATACAGGGTGATTGGGACGAGGAAAAGCTGGCGGCGCTGATCGGTGATCTGGACGCTTCCGGCTTCGACGTGTCGTATACCGGTTTTGACGCTGGGGAAATCGACGCGCTCATGAACCGGTTTTATTCCGCCGAGGCGGTGGAGGACGGCTTTGACGAAACAAAGGCTGCGTCGGAGATCCAAGCGGCGGGTGGTGCTGTCACCCGGCCCGGCGACCTGTGGCAGCTCGGCAGCCACCGGCTTCTGTGCGGCGATCCGGCCTCAGGTGAGGATATGGCCCGCCTTATGGGGAGCGAGCGGGCGGCCTGCGCGGTTACGTCCCCGCCTGCCATTTCCCGCTCGGAGTATACCAAGCAGGGCTTGGAACCGTGGCTTGCCCGTATGAGCCAAACAGTGGAGCTTCTCTGCCGGAATGCGGAGATTGTCTGCTGGAATACAGAGGATCTGTTTGCTACCGGCTCCCAGTATATAGAACCCACCGGCCTTTACAGTATGCGGCTTTTTGCCGACTGGAATTACCGGCCCTTGTGGATTCGCGTCTGGAAGAAACAAGGGGCGCAGGCTCGCGCCGGTTCCACCCATCTCACCAGCCTAAAGCCCCAGCGGCAGTTTGAGTATCTGGCGGCCTTTGCCGGAGAGCAGGCCGAGGAGTACAATCTGCCGGAATATGCGTGGGTGTCCGCCTTTGCGGCCCACAATTATCATTTTGTCAAGCGCCTTACCAAAGAGGAGCGCCGCAAGTGGGGCTACGCTGCCGTGTGGGAGATTGGCTCCGAAAAAGAGAACACCCCGCCGGTGCCGGTGGAACTGCCCTGGCGGTGTATGAAAATGCACAGCGACCCCGGCGGCCTGATCCTCGACCCCTTCTGCGGGGGCGGCTCCGCTTTGATTGCCGCCGAGCAAAGCGGGCGGCGCTGCTTCGCCATGGAGAGCGACCCTCTCGCCTGCGATCTGGCCGTTTTGCGCTGGGAACAGTTTACCGGCAAGAAGGCCCAGCGGATGGAAAAATAAAGATTCAGAATTTTTGCTTTCCTCCTTGTATTTTGCGGTGTTTCAGGGTAATCTGTGTCACATCAAAAATTAAGGAGGCTTGAATATGGCGCAGAACATAATTGATGAGAATTTTGGGCAGGAGGTTGAGCCGGGCTTTTGCGCTTCCATCAAGAACATCACACAGAATAGCTTTGTGGTGGAGGAAATAAATGGCTCCGTGTGGTATGGGCCGATGGAAGATCGGTTGTTGTTTTATGACGAAGCAGAAGCAGAAGCCGTGCTGGAACTCCTCAATGATGTTTACGCGGATTGTTTCAGCCTGATAGTGGAAGGAAAAACAATCGAAAACGCCTGAATTTTCGGGCTTTATTCGGTTGTGAAGCCTTGTATTTTGCGGTGTTCCAGGGTAATCTGTGTCACACAAAAATACAAGGAGGTTTGACACTATGGCAAAGAAAATCTTTGAAACGGTTCTGAAATGGAACGGCGGCGGAGCGTTTTGGGCAAAGGTCGAGGTTGGCGCGGACGGCTGGGGTCGGGTATATGATGCCTCTGACGGTCTGTACTGCGGGTCGCTCAATCCCCTGCGTACCCGGCAGCTTATGCGGGAGGCGGCCTATGAAGAATAATGAGGATTCGCGGGCTATCCTGTACAGCCTTCGCAAGGTACGCCGGATGACACGCAAGCTGCTGCGCGTGCCGGTTGACTGCCTGCGGGTAGACGGCGACGATATTGCCGACGCGGAATATGTGACCGAAGGACTTGGAATCGTCCTGCGCCGGGTATGCGGACGGCCGGACGTATCTATGCCGCCTTTCGAGGCAGGCGCTGCCCATGCGGTACAATTTCGCTGGTTTATCCAAAAGGCAGCCCGGCAGGCCGGTGCGATCCGGCGGGACATCTTTTTCGGACAGGTATCCAAGGCCCGGCTTGCTGAGGAGGCATGGGCGGGCCTCGATAGTGCGGAAGCCTTTCTCCATTCTTTCCTGTCCGAGACTGTTCACCGGGAAAGGAGGCGGCTCAGATGACGTTTCCGAGAAAAGAAATCGTGGAGGCTATCCGCGCCCAGTATCCCAAAGGGACGCGGGTGGCGCTGGTATCCATGGACGACCCCTACAGCAAACTCAAACCCGGCGACCGGGGAACGGTGGAATACGTGGACGATACAGCCACGGTTCATGTGCGCTGGGATTGCGGCTCCGGCCTCGGCGTGGTCTATGGCGCGGATCATATCCGCATTTTGGAAGGCGGTGATTTTGAATGAGCGGAATTTTCCACGAGGGACGCTGGTATGAAAGCACCGACATGGTATGCCGCCGGTGCGGAGGCCCCGTCTACGCCTCCGACATTCCGGAATACAGTTATCAATGCTTTCATTGTGACGAAGATTTCTATTCCTTTGAGGTGGAGGAGCAGGACGCGCTTTACTTGCCGCCGGTCATGGTGGCCCGCCCGGTGCATGGGATCACAATCAATAGTGAGTTGGAATATCTGTTGGACGAATGCGGCGAGCCCCGCATATTCCAGAACCAACCGGAGGCGGAAGCATTCCTGCTGAAACATGGCTTTAACGGCGAGGATTTGGAACAGGTCTATTTCGAGGAGGTGTCGGGAGATGAATAATAAAGGCTGTGCCTTTGAAATGAAGGGCGGCGGGACTTCCCGCTATTTCGCCAGCCCGGCGGTGAAAGGGTTTGCGGATTTCGTCCGTTTCCTTTATGAGAATCGGGGCAGCGCGGATAAAGCGCCGCGCCCGCTCCCGCAGCGGATACCGCAGGTCGTGGAGCTGACCGAGGCTGAGTGGGACGATATAGCGGACAGCAACGACAGCGGGTATTCCTGCATTCTTATCATAGATATTCGGGAAAATCAGGTGTGGATCAGCGAGGATATTGGGGACGGTATGGCGATCTATTTCTTTCCATTCACGGCGGTGATGGAGGTAGTGATCTCCGGCGGTACGGACGTATGGGAACGGCTCCTGAAAGAGTACCCGTCAGCCAAAATGGGCGGCTGATTTTCCAGAGAAAAAAGCCTGAATTATCGGGCTTTTTTCGTCGTGAAGCCTTGTCTTTTGAGGTGTTACAGAGTAAGCTCCACTCACATCAAAAAAGGAGGTTTCACTATGAACCAAGCAACCAAGACAAAGCAGGCGGCCTTTGAGGAACTTATGCGGGAAAACGGCTTCCAGTACCTCGGAGCGACTACCTACGACGGGAACTTTATGTATGAGCGCACATGGCGGCATACGTCCGACGTGGCCTTTTACGGCCCCATGGAAAGCACCTACAAGGTGGTGGCATATATCGCCTACGGCACCCCGGTCATCCAGCTTTTCCAGAATGGCCGGGCGCTGGGCACCCGCGACTATTCCAGCCCGAGGCGGGCGCTGAATGCCATCCGCGAAATCCTCCGGTGCGCCGGACATGAACTGTAAGGGGGTGCTGTTGTGGGTGATTTTCGAGAAGCATACGCAGAAAAATACGGCCCCATGTTGGCGGCCCGCAGGCCGGTATCACCGGATCGGCATGAAACGCTGGTTCAGCTATGCCAGCGCAACTGCTGGCTGAAAAGGAATGGCCTTGCTTTTATGGACGATCCCTGCCTGGAATCGGACAGCTCCTATACATTCTGCGAGTATGACGATATAGCCATGTTGCGGCTGTTTTTTGAACATGGAAATTGGAGCATACGGCAGGGCGTGATATATCGGGATTTGTTCTTCTGCAATCAGGTCAACGGCGGGGACGAATGGTGGACGTGCCGGTACGACCATGAGGCCGGTGAATATTTCCCCTTTGAGAGCATTACCATGAAAGCGATCATCAACAAGGGTGAATTTGAAGCCCTGCTTGCCGATATGCAGGCGGCCACCGTGGAACAATGCAAACGGCTGGACTACGCGGGAAGGAGCGAGGGGCATGAATAGGGATTTTTTAAGCTGGCTCGGTCATGCCGATAGCAACACTTGCACGATTGAAGAAGCAGGCATGACCTATCATTTTATCCGGGTGCAAAAAAGCGAGTTTTTCGACTACCTCTACTGCCAGCGGCAATACTCTGAAAAAGAGTTGACTCGCGGCAGCGCATTTAAGTATGTCGGTATTTTCTGCCGGAAAGATGGCGAGCTGTACGACGCGCAGTACGATCTCAAATCGCTGGATCACGAGCTTGGGACTATGGCAGATAAGAGCGCCGGGGTTCTTTCCGAACAACTACAGGCGGCTGTTCGTCAGCGCGTGGAGGCGGCTATCGGCAATGACCGGCGCAACCTGAAAATTTCTGAACTTACCGACAGCGCGCTTCTAAAGCGTCTGGATTATGCCCGGCAGTATGGGGCAAAGGAGAATGCCCGCAAGCGCTACATGGATATGGAGGAGTTTCAACCGCCGGTATATCGCTGCGTCTACGATCCAGATCATTGGACGGAGGATTCCCTGCTGGACTATATTTTAGACTCACAGGGCTATGCCTCTAAAGAGGCCGCAGCCTACATAGAAAACAATCAGGAAGAAATGCTCTTTGATTTCCTTTGCAGTGACATGGAGCTGGCGGAATACCAGGCGCTGGTGGCCGATACGAACAACCCGGTGCATATCGTCAAGAAGATTATGGCCGCCATGAATACCACCCCTGCTAAGACGGTGAATGTCACTATTTTAAAGAATGGCGAGGAATTTACTTTCAAAACGGAGGCGCAAGAACTGCGCCGGGACTGTAAGAACTATTACAGCAGTTGGAACATGGTGGCGGCGGATCGCCGGAAATTTGAAGAACTGTTCGGACGAAGCGCCGACTATACCCCGCAGGAAATCCTCCGCATTACCTATGCCAGAGCGGTACTGTATGAAGCAGGGCAATAGCCCGAATCCTTAAAGCTTAAAAATTATCTTCAAGGGACTTTCCCCACGCGGGGGAGGTTCCTTTTTTGCTGCCATTTTTGAAGAAAGGAGGCGCGGTTCGCCTTGCGAAAGCTGAAAACCTACAAACCCACTATTTTCAAGGCGGACGGCTCCACCTACGACCGGAACCGGGCCGATCTGGCGGTGAACTTTATCGGCTGCCTCAAGCACACCAAGGGCGAGTGGTACGGCCAGAACTTTGCACTCATTGACTGGCAGGAACAGATTGTGCGGGATTTGTTCGGCATTGTGAAACCCAACGGATACCGCCAGTTTAACACCGCCTATGTAGAAATCCCGAAGAAGCAGGGAAAATCCGAGCTGGCGGCGGCTATTGCGTTGCTGCTCACCTGCGGGGACATGGAATATGGCGGCGAGGTGTACGGCTGCGCCTCCGACCGGCAGCAGGCTTCGATTGTATTTGACGTGGCCTGCGGCATGGTGGAGCAATGCCCGGCGCTGAAAGCCCGCATTAAACCAGTGCTCTCTCAAAAGCGGCTGATCTACAAACCGCTGGGGAGCTTCTATCAGGTGCTTTCCGCCGAGGCCTACACCAAGCACGGCCTGAATGTTCACGCGGTGGTCTTCGACGAGCTCCACGCCCAGCCCAACCGTCAGCTCTATGACGTGATGACCCACGGCTCCGGCGACGCGAGGCGGCAGCCCCTGTATTTCCTGATTACCACGGCTGGCAATGACGTGAACAGTATTTGCTATGAGGTACATCAAAAGGCGCGGGATATTCTGGACAGGCGAAAAAGCGACCCCACCTTCTATCCGGTGATCTACGGCGCGGAGGAGGGCGACGATTGGACGGCTCCGGCCACATGGAGAAAGGCTAACCCCTCGCTGGGTGTGACGGTGGATATAGAGAAGCTGGAAGCGGCCTGCCAGAGCGCCAAGCAAAACCCGGCGGAAGAAAACCTGTTCCGGCAGCTCCGCCTTTGCCAGTGGGTAAAGCAGGCGGTGCGGTGGATGCCCATGGAAGCATGGGACAAATGCACCTTTGCGGTAGACCCGGAGGCCCTTCGGGGCCGGGTGTGCTACGGCGGTCTTGACCTATCCTCCACCACCGATATTACGGCCTTTGTGCTGGTCTTTCCCCCGGAGGACGCGGACGATAAATACATCATCCTGCCCTTTTTCTGGATACCGGAGGACAATCTGGATCTGCGGGTACGGCGGGATCACGTCCCCTATGACGTGTGGGAAAAGCAGGGCTACTTAAAAACCACCGAGGGCAACGTCGTCCACTATGGATATATTGAGTCCTTTATCGAGGAACTCGGCACGAAGTACAACATCCGGGAAATCGCCTTTGACCGCTGGGGTGCGGCGCAGATGGTGCAGAACTTGGAGGGGCTGGGGTTTACGGTGGTTCCCTTCGGACAGGGCTTTAAGGATATGAGCCCACCTTCCAAGGAACTCATGCGGCTGACGCTGGACGAGAAAATCGCCCACGGCGGCCACCCGGTGCTGCGCTGGATGATGGATAACATACACGTCCGAACCGATCCGGCGGGCAATATCAAGCCGGACAAGGAGAAATCCACCGAGAAGATAGACGGCGCGGTGGCGACCGTTATGGCGCTGGATCGGGCCGTGCGAGGCGGCGGGAGTACCGGCGTTTCTATCTACGACGAAAGGGGCCTTTTGTTGATTTGATGAACAATACCCAACCGCAGCTTCCCAAGCGGCACGTTGTTAATTTATCTGGCGGCAAGGATTCCACCGCCATGCTGCTGCGGATGATCGAGGAAAACTATCCCATTGACGAAATCCTGTTTTGCGATACCGGGATGGAATTTCCGGAGCTGTACGCCCATCTGGAACGGATCGAAAAAGAAACCGGGCGTACCATTACCCGGCTGAAAGCACCGCAGAGCTTTGAATTCTATTTTTCGGAATATACCCCAAAGCGAAAGAATCCTCGTCTTGCCGCCTATCATGGATTTAGCTGGCCCGGCCCCCGCGCCCGTTGGTGTACAGGGCAATTAAAAACCCGGATTATTGATAAATACTTGAAACAGTATGACGGAAAATATGATGTCGTGCAATATATCGGAATCGCGGCGGATGAACCCACGCGGGCGAAGGAGCACCACTATCCTCTGATGGATTGGGGCATGACCGAGGCGGATTGCCTGCGGTACTGCTATGACCGGGGCTACGATTGGGGCGGGTTGTATGAAATCTTTGACCGGGTTTCCTGCTGGTGCTGCCCGCTGCAATCCCTCCCGGAGCTGCGGAAGCTCCGGGAGTATTTTCCCGCGCTATGGAAAAAGCTGCGGGAAATGGATGACAGTACATGGCGCACCTTCAAGGAGGGCTATTCCGTCCGTCGTTTGGAGGTGCGTTTTGATTTGGAAAATATCTTTTTGTCGCAGGGCAAAAGTATCCGGTGCCGGGAATTTTACCGCACCCTGCATTTTTTGACCGATACAAAGGAGGCGAGCTGACATGGGTGTGTTCAGCCGTTTTTTTCATTCCAGAGATAAGCCGGATGATCCACGCCGGGCGCAGGATACGCTGGGCGGGAGCCGGTTTTCGTTTTTCTTCGGCAGCTCGACCAGCGGCAAGCCGGTAAACGAGCGCACCGCCATGCAGATGACGGCGGTGTATTCCTGCGTCCGCATTCTCTCCGAAGCGGTGGCGGGGCTGCCCCTTCACCTGTACCGATACGGCGAGAACGGCAGCAAGGAAAAGGCGCTGGATCATCCGTTATACCGGCTGCTCCACGACGAGCCCAACCCGGAAATGACCTCGTTCACCTTTCGGGAAACCCTCATGAGCCACCTGCTGCTGTATGGCAACGCCTACGCGCAGATTATCCGCAACGGCAAGGGCGAAGTGGTGGGCCTCTATCCTTTGATGCCGACCAAAATGACGGTGGATCGGGACGGCAAAGGTCAGCTTTATTACCTCTATACACGCGGTTCGGACGATTCGCCAACCGACCTATCCAGCGGACAGGTGTATCTGCCGTCGGAGCAGGTGCTCCATATTCCCGGCCTTGGGTATGACGGGATAGTGGGATACAGCCCCCTTGCCATGGCGAAAAACGCGGTGGGAATGGCGATTGCCTGCGAGGAATACGGGGCGCGCTTTTTCGCCAACGACGCGGCCCCCGGCGGCGTGTTGGAACACCCCGGCGTACTCAAAAACCCGGAGAAGGTGCGGGAGAGCTGGAACAAGCTGTTTCGCGGGAGCGCGAATGCCCATCAGGTGGCGGTGTTAGAGGAGGGCCTCAAATATCAGCCTATCGGTATCTCCCCGGAGCAGGCGCAATTTCTGGAAACGCGGAAGTTTCAAATCAACGAGATTGCCCGCATTTTCCGGGTGCCGCCCCACATGGTGGGCGATTTGGAGAAATCCAGCTTTTCAAATATTGAACAGCAGAGTCTGGAATTTGTGAAATACACCTTAGAACCGTGGTTGATCCGCTGGGAGCAGAGCATGGCCCGCCGTTTGTTCACCGAGGGCGAAAAGCAGGAGTATTTTATCCGCTTTAACGTGGAGGGGCTGCTGCGGGGCGATTATGCCAGCCGGATGAACGGTTACGCGGTGGCGAGGCAGAACGGCTGGATGAGCGCCAACGATATCCGGGAGCTTGAAAACCTCGACCGGATTCCGCCGGAGCTGGGCGGGGATTTGTACCTTGTCAACGGCTCCATGACGAAGCTGGCGGACGCGGGAGCCTTTGCGTCAACCACTACTACAGAAACGGAGGACAACGTGATATGAATACTTCGACGCGGGCGAATAACCCGCAAAATACAACCCGCCGGTTTTGGAATTGGGTGCGGAACTCGGACGAGAGCCGCACCCTTTACCTGAACGGCACGATTGCCGAGGAAAGCTGGTTTGATGATGACGTGACCCCGGCCATGTTCAAGGCGGAGCTGCTGGCCGGAGAGGGCGACATCACGGTTTGGATCAACAGCCCCGGCGGCGACTGTGTGGCGGCCTCTCAAATCTACAGTATGCTCATGGATTACACAGGGGCTGTTACCGTAAAAATCGACGGGATCGCGGCCAGCGCCGCCAGCGTGATCGCCATGGCGGGCACCCGCGTCCTTATGGCTCCCACAGCGTTAATGATGGTACATAACCCGCTGACGGTGGCAATCGGCGACAGCGACGAGATGAAGAAAGCGCTTGCCATGCTGGACGAAGTAAAGGAGTCGATTATCAATGCCTACGAAATCAAAACGGGGCTGTCACGGGCGAAGCTCTCGCACCTCATGGACGCGGAAACGTGGCTCTCCGCCCATAAGGCCGTGGAGCTTGGCTTCGCAGACGACCTCCTATTCCGCAGCGACGAGCAGACGGATACCCCGCCGGAACCGGAGAGCTTCGCGTTCTCGCGGCGGGCGGTAACGAACCACCTTTTGAGTAAGCTGCCCCATGCAAAAACCGAACAGAAACAACCTGCCGAGCCGCTGTATCAGCGGCTTAATCTTTTGAAATTTTAAGGAGGATTTGACTATGAATAAAATTCTGGAACTGCGCGAGAAACGCGCCAAGGTGTGGGAAACTGCCAAGGCGTTCCTCGATTCCAAGCGCGGGGCGGACGGCCTGCTGGCTGCGGAGGACGTGAACACCTATGAAAAGATGGAAACCGAGGTTGTCGATCTCGGTAAGGAGATCGACCGCTTGGAGCGTCAGGCCGCTTTGGACGCGGAGCTGAACCGCCCGGTCAACACCCCGCTGACCGGTAAACCCGCTGCGGGTTCCGGCGAGGAAAAGACTGGCCGGGCTTCCGCTGCATACCGGCACTCCTTTTGGAACGCCATGCGGGCCAAGGTTCCCAGCCACGAGGTTTTGAACGCCCTGCAGATCGGCACCGATTCCGAGGGCGGATATCTGGTGCCGGATGAATTTGAACATACGCTGGTGGAGGCGTTGGAGGAGCAGAACATTTTTCGCTCTCTCGCTCATGTGATCCAGACCAGCTCCGGCGACCGGAAGATCCCGGTGGTGGCTTCCAAGGGCACCGCTTCGTGGGTGGATGAGGAAGGGACGATCCCCGAAAGCGACGACGCTTTCTCGCAGGTGTCGATTGGGGCCTACAAGCTCGGCACCATGATTAAGGTATCCGAGGAGCTGCTGAACGACAGCGTGTTTGATTTGGAGGCATACATCTCCCGCGAGTTTGCCCGCCGGATCGGCAACAAGGAGGAGGAAGCCTTCTTCGGCGGCGACGGCAAGGGCAAGCCGCTGGGGGTTCTGGCGGCGACCGGCGGCGCAGAGGTAGGCGTGACCGCCGCTTCCGCCACGGCGCTGACGGTGGATGAGGTGTTCGACCTGTTTTACTCCCTCAAAGCCCCGTATCGCAAGAGCGCGGTGTTCATCATGAACGATGCTTCGGTCAAGGCGCTGCGCAAGCTCAAGGACAATAACGGCCAGTATCTGTGGCAGCCGAGCCTGACCGCAGGCACCCCGGATACGCTGCTGGGCCGCCCGGTGTATACCTCGGCATATATGCCGACCATGGCAGCGGGTGCGAAATCTGTCCTGTTCGGCGATCTGTCGTATTATTGGGTAGCTGATAGACAAGGGCGCTCCTTCCGACGCTTGGGCGAACTGTTCGCACCTACCGGACAGGTGGGCTTCCTCGCTACTCAGCGAGTGGATGGCAAGCTCATTCTGCCGGAGGCTGTGCAGGTATTGCAGCAAAAGGCTTCTTAATGGAGGTAACGGTATGGAGGGCTTGCTCCAAAAGGTCAAAGACAATTTGATTTTGTCCCATGACGAGGATGACGGGCTGCTGCGGGGATATATCGCGGCGGCCCTTGCTTATGCGGAGGGATATCAGCACCACCCATCCGGCTTCTATACAGACAACCCCATGCCGCCCACCACCGAGCAGGCTGTTATGATGCTGGCCTCTCATTTTTACGAAAGCCGGGACGGCAGCACCGGCGGCTTTTTTGCGGATAACGTGCAGGCCGGGCAGCAGGTATGGCAGACGGTCAACCTGCTGCTCCGGCTCGACCGGGAATGGCAGGTGTGACGATAAGTGAGTTTTGGAAAAATGCGGACGCCGGTATCCATTCTCCGCACCGAAACGGTCAAGGACAGCGAGGGCTTTTCCAGCCAGCGGGACGTGGTGCTGGCGGAGGTGCGGGCCTACCACGAGGCGCGGCATGGAAGCGAGCGCTGGGCCAACCGGGCGGCGTTCTCGGAAGCCACCGATCTGTTTCGGTTCCGGGCGATCCCCAGCGTGGAAATCTCCACAGCGCTGTTTTTACGGTGCGACGGCTGCCGGTACGATATTACCAGCGTGGAAGATGTCAAGGGGCGCGGGCTGTATGTAGAGGTGCTGGCAAAGAAGGTGATCCCCTCAAATGGCTAAAGCGGAATTTAAGCTCCCGGAGGAGTTCCTGCTGAAAATTTCCCGGCTGGGCGATAAGACGGACGAAATCCTCCCGCGTGTACTGGAAGCGGGCGGCGAGGTGGTGCTCGATAAGGTGCGGGAAAATTTGCAGGCGGTGGTGGGCCGGGATACCAAGGAGGCCTCCCGATCCACCGGCGAGCTGGTGTCCGCCCTGGGCATTTCCCCGGCGAAAATCGACCGGGACGGCAACTATAACGTCAAGGTGGGCTTTGCGGAGCCGCGCCCGGATGGGAAAAGCAACGCCATGATCGCCAACGTCCTCGAATACGGCAAAAGCGGACAGCCGCCCAAGCCGTTTCTCAAACCGGCGAAATCCGCCTCCCGCGCTCCCTGTATCGAAGCTATGAAGCAGGCGTTGGAACAGGAGGTGGAAAAGCTGTGAGCCTGTTGGAAGATTTGAACCGCTGCCTTGCGCCGCTGGGGATTCCCATAGAAACCGGGGTTTTCAGCGAAGCCCCGCCGGACGAATATCTGGTGATAACCCCGCTGGCGGACAGCTTCGGGCTTCATGCAGACAATGCCCCGTTGTACGACGTGCAGGAAGCCCGGCTCTCCCTGTTCGCAAAGGGCAGCTACACCAAACAGAAAAACGCAATCCTCCGCGCCCTGCTGGGTGCGGATTTTTATATAACCGACCGCCGGTATATCGGACGCGAGGACGAAACCGGCTTTTTTCATTACGCCATAGACGTGGCGAACCACTACGAACCAGAGGAGGAATAAGAGATGGCGACTATCGGCCTCGACAAGCTGTTTTATGCTCCGATCACCGAGGACGAAAACGGCGACGAAACCTATGGCTCCCCGGTCATGCTGGCAAAGGCCATGACCGCCGATCTGAGCGTGGAGCTGAACGAAGCGACCCTTTTTGCCGACGACGGCGCGGCGGAAATCGTCAAGGAATTCAAATCCGGCACCCTGTCCCTTGGTGTGAACGATATCGGGGTGGCCTCTGCCGAAGCCCTCACCGGTGCCAGGGTGGACGCAAACGGGGTGCTCATTTCCGCCGGGGAAAACGACGCGGCCCCGGTGGCAGTGGGCTTCCGGGCGAGAAAATCAAACGGCACCTACCGGTATTTTTGGATTTATCGCGTAAAATTCGGGATTCCGGGAACCAACCTCGCCACCAAGGGCGACAGCATTACATTCAGCACCCCCACCATTGAGGGCACCATCCTGCGCCGGAACAAGGTGGACGGCAAGGGCGAGCACCCGTGGAAAGCGGAGGTTAACGAAGATGACGCGGCGGTAGATTCTACCGTCATCACCGGCTGGTACACTGAGGTTTACGAGCCGGACTATGAAACGGAGGCGGCATGATGACGGAGTATAACGATAGGGCGGCCACGATCCAGATCGGCGGCGAGAGCTACGAGCTGCTGCTCACGACTAAGGCGACCAAGGAGATCGCCGGACGTTACGGCGGACTGGAAAACCTCGGCAGCAAGCTCATGAAAGCGGAAAATTTCGAGATGGCGCTGGACGAAATTATCTGGCTGATCGCCCTTCTGGCAAATCAGAGCGTTTTACTTCACAACCTGCGCCATCCGGAGGAAAAGCGTCCGCTGCTGACAATGGAGGAAGTGGAGCTTTTGACCTCCCCGCTGGATCTGGCGGCGTATAAGGACGCGATTATGGCGGCCATGGTGCGCGGCACCAAGCGTCATGTGGAAAGCGAGACTGACCCAAAAAACGCGGCGGTCGGGTAGAAACTGCCTCCAAGGTAAGCGACGAGGAGTTGTTTACCCGACTGCTGTATTACGGGCTCGCCCAGCTTCACCTTTCCATGGACGAAACGTGGCTCATGCCCTTCGGCCTGCTGCTGGATCTATGGGAATGCCACCGGCAGTACACCGGGCAGGCCCACCCCAAGCGGGAGTATTTCATTGACGATATCATCCCGTCCGGGATATAGGGCCACGAAGGGAGGCGGTAAGCTGTGGCGGATAACTTCGGTTTGAAAATCGGGGTCGAGGGCGAAAAAGAATTCAAAAAGGCTTTATCCGAAATCAACCAAACCTTTAAGGTTTTGGGCTCGGAAATGAAGCTGGTGGCCTCGCAGTTTGATAAGCAGGATAATTCTGTGGAAGCCCTCACGGCCCGCAACCGCGTCCTGAACAAAGAGATTGACACCCAAAAAGAGAAAATCACCACCTTGGAAAAAGCCCTCGCCAATGCCGCCTCCTCTTTCGGCGCGAATGACCGCCGAACGCAGGCGTGGCAAATCCAGCTCAACAACGCCAAGGCCGCCCTGAACGGTATGGAAAAGGAGCTGGCCGCGAACAACGACGCGCTGGATCGGGCCGCAAATGAACTGGACGACGCTGCCGGGCAGGCGGACGATTTCGGGGACGAGATCGACAACGCCGGAAGGCAGAGCGACGACGCGGGCCGGAAATTCGAGGGGTTAGGCAAAGCCTGCAAGGCTGCCGCCGCCCTGATTACCGCTGCCTTTGTCGCCGTTTCGGCTGCGGCAGTGTCGGCGGGCAAGGCGCTGGTGGATATGTCCCGTGAGGGGGCCGCCTATGCCGACGGCGTTCTTACCACCGCCACCCAGACCGGGATTGCCACCGATAAGCTGCAGGAGTATATGTATGCGGCGGAGCTGGTGGACGTTTCGACCGAAACGCTCACCAAATCCATGGCGAAGCAAATCAAGTCCATGAAAGCGGTGCAGGACGGCACCAAGCTCTCGGTGGAAGCGTATGAAAAGCTGGGCGTGCAGGTCATGAACGCCGACGGCAGTATGCGGGATTCCGACACCGTATACTGGGAGGTCATTGACGCGCTCGGCAAGATGAAGAACGAAACCGAGCGTGACGCGCTTGCCATGCAAATCCTCGGCAAATCCGCGCAGGAGCTGAACCCGCTGATTGAAGCGGGCGCTTCCCGGATGAACGAGCTGGGCAAGGAGGCGCAGGCCGCCGGGTACGTCCTCGGCGACGAGGCGCTGGCAGCGTATGGGGCCTTTGACGATCAGCTTCAATATTTGTCGGTAGGGGCCACGGCGGCGAAAAACGCCCTCGGTACGGCGCTGCTGCCGGTGCTCACCGACCTTGCGGGGGAAGGCGTTTCTCTCCTCGGCGAATTTACAAACGGTATTCTGGAAGCCAACGGCGACATTGGGAAAATGTCCGACGTGATCGGCGATATTCTCCCGAAAGCCCTCGACAGCGTGATGGAGTTTGTGCCGGAGCTGCTGGAAATCGTGGGGGAAATCGTCGGCTCTATCGGCACGGCGATTATCGACAACCTCCCGTTAATTGTGGAAGCGGCCAGCCAGATCGTCCTGTCCCTGCTGGCCGGGCTGATCGAGGCGCTCCCGCAAATCACCGAGGGAGCCTTGCAGCTTATGCTGGCCCTTGTGCAAGGGATACTGGATAACCTGCCGCAGCTCATATCCGCCGCCGTCCAGATGGTTGCCACACTGGCGCAGGGGCTGGCACAGTCTGCGCCTACTCTGATTCCGGCCATTGTGGAAGCGGTTGTCCTGATTGTGCAGACGCTGATCGACAACCTGCCGCTGCTGCTGGACGCAGCCTTGCAGCTCATTACCGGGCTGGCGCAGGGGCTGCTCGACGCGCTCCCGGTGCTGATCGAGGCCCTGCCCGAAATCATCACGTCCATTATCACCTTTTTACTCGACTCGATCCCGCAGATTATCGAGGCAGGAATACAGCTTTTAACCTCGCTGGTGGACGCTCTGCCGGAGATCATCACGGCCATTGTCGAGGCCATCCCGGAAATTATCGACGGGATTATCACGGCGGTTTTAGAGTCTATCCCACAGATTATCGAAGCCGGAATTAAACTGCTGGTTTCCCTCATTCAAGCGCTTCCGCAGATTATCGTCACGATTGTCGAAGCGATCCCGAAGATCATTTCTGGCATTGTAGACGGCGTGCTCGGAAACCTCGACAAGATCATCATGGCGGGTGTGGAACTGTTCGTTTCCCTGATTGAAAACCTGCCCACCATTATCGTGGAAATCGTGAAAGCGGTGCCGCAGATCATCACGGGTATCGTCAAAGCCTTCGGCAGCCTGATGTATAAGATTGTGGAAATCGGCGGGAATATCGTCAAGGGACTGTGGGACGGAATCACCGGCCTTGCCTCGTGGCTGTGGGATAAGGTGTCCGGGTGGATCTCCGGGATTTGGGACGGCATCTGCGACTTCTTCGGGATCAACTCTCCCTCCAAAGAGATGGCTTGGGTGGGTGAAATGCTCGTCAAGGGCCTTGCCGGTTCCATTCACGACAAAGGCGGCGAGGCGGTCAAGGCCGCCGAGGGTATGGCTGCGGATATTGACGGGATCATGCACGGTCTGGCTGAGGATATGCAGACGGCCCTGCCCAACGAATTCACGGTGGACGGCAATCTTCATAAATCGGCGGCCTCGGCTATGTCGGGCGCGGCGGGAGGTTCCGGCTTTTCCATTGTGCTGAATATCCAGAGCTTCAACAACTACGGCGTGGAGGATATCCGCCAGCTCACAAACGAGGTCATGGAAACCGCCAGCCAGTTTGCCGCACGGAAAGGGGTGGTATTTGCATGAGTTTTTTCAGTTATAACGGCCTGAAATCCTCCGATTTCGGCCTGCATATCGAGAGCAAAAATATCTTTTCCGCCCCGGCTTTTGACCTGACCTTTCAGGCTATTCCCGGCAGGAACGGCGACCTTTTGCTCTCGGCCAACCGGTTCTCCAACATTTCTGTATCGTATACCGCCTTTGTAGCCCGCCGGAACGTGCAGGGGCTGGCCGACACCCTGCGGCAAGTCAAGGGCTGGCTGTATACCCAGCCAGACAGGTATCATCCCCTTACCGATTCCTATGATCCGGGCTTTATCCGCTATGGGGTCATTAAGGAGGGGCTGGATATCGAGGAGCAGCTCAACCGGCTGGGGCTGTTTACCGTGACCTTTTCCTGCAAGCCCTTCCGGTACAGCCTTGCGGGAAACGAGCCGGTGACGTTTTCAGCCCCCGGCGGGGTGTTGAACAATCCCTTTCCGTTTCCCAGCCGTCCCTATCTTCGCATAGAGGGCAGCGGTGGCGGGACGCTCACCATACAATCTGCCGGGGAGAACAGCGCTTGGACGTTTTCCAATATAGACGGCTATCTGGAAGCCGATTCCGAGCAGATGAACTTTTATAAGGGCACCCAGATCAAAAACCATACGGTGACCGGCAACGGCTTCCCGCTGCTGTGTCCCGGCGAGAATACGCTGGCCTTTTCCGGCGGGATTACCGGCCTTTCCGTCACGCCGAGGTGGTGCTGCCTATGATCCCGGTTCTGTTTGAGGCAGCCGCCGCCGATTTTTCCAGCTTTGGAATCGGGACGCTGGCGGATACCATTTCCTGCGAAGTGACCGAGGAGCGCAACGGCCTGTTCGAGTGCCTGCTGCGGTATCCGGTGGGCGGGCAGCATTACCGGGAGATTGTCAAGGAACGGATTGTCAAGGTAAAGCCCAACGATACCGGCGAAGCGCAGGCATTCCGTATTTACCGGATCACCCGGCCTATGAACGGGGTGGTGACGGTCTATGCCCAGCACATCAGCTACGACCTCGCCAATCTGCCGGTGCTGCCGTTTGAGACGGCCAGCCGTTCTCCGGCCCTGCTCTTAAATCAGCTTCTCGCCGGGGATAGCCGGTTTACCGGCTGGACGGATTACAGCGAGTCCAAGCCCTTCTCGGTGGGCCAGCCGCAGAGCGTCCGGGCCTGCCTGGGCGGTGTGGAGGGCTCCATGCTCTCCAAGTGGCACGGGGAATTTGAATGGGATAACTTCACGATCAAATTCCACACCCACCGGGGGCGGGATACCGGCGTGGTGGTGGAGTACGGCAAGAACCTCACCGATCTGGAACAGGACGAGGACACTTCGGCGGTGTATACCCATCTGCTGCCCTATGCTGTGTATACCCCCGCCGAGGGGGAGGAAACGGTGGTGACGCTGCCGGAGGAAACCCTGCCGATTGCCAAGACGGAGCTTTCCCATACCAAGGTGCTGATTCAGGATTTCACCAGCAGCTTCGAGGGCGGCGGAGAGATCACCCCGGCCATGCTGCGGGAAACCGCGCAGGCATACTTAAAGGAAAACCCGCTGGGGACGGCTATCCCCACGTTAAAGATATCTTTTCAGCCGTTGTGGAAACAGGCGGAATATTCCGCCCTGCTGGAACGGGTGTCGCTGTGCGATACCGTCACGGTGCGCCATGCCCTGCTGGGGGTATCGGCCACCGCCAAGGTGGTGCAGACCGTCTACGACGCGCTGGCGGAGCGATATGTCAGCATTTCCCTCGGCGGCGAAAAATCCAGCATGATTACCTCGTTCTCGCAGATCCAGACCTCGGTGCAGCAGGTGCAGACCACGGTGGGGCATTTTCCAAAGCTCCTCGCTTCGGCGATCCAGAACGCCACTAACCGGCTCACCGGCCAGACCGGGGGCTATGTGGTGCTGAACACCGACAGCGAAACCGGCCAGCCCTACGAGCTGCTGATACTGGACGCGCCCTCTATTGACGAGGCCATCCACGTCTGGCGCTGGAATGTGGAGGGGCTGGGCTTCTCGAAGCATGGGTATAACGGCCCCTATGAAACCGCCATCACCGCCGACGGCCAGATTGTCGCCGACTTCATCACCTCCGGCTCTTTGGTGGCAAACATCATCAAGGCCGGGGTGATCCAGTCGCAGGACGGCTCCTCGTGGTGGGATTTGGAGTCCGGCGAGGTACATCTCCGGGCCTACGCCACTACCGAAACGGTGGAGAAAATCAGCGGGCAGCTCGACGAAATCAACGAGAAGAAGATGTACCGGCTGGTTATCACGTCATCCCACGGCACCATTTTCAAGAACAGCCGGATTCAGACCACCCTTTCTGCGGTGGTTTTTTCGTGGGATGAAAACATCACCGACACCCTCGACGATAATCAGTTTATCTGGACGCGGGTATCGGATGACGAGGAAGCCGACCGGCTCTGGAACGCCGCCCATTACGGCGGGGCCAAGTCGGTCGCCATTACCAAGGAGGATGTGGATGTGCGGGCCACGTTTTTCTGTGACCTGATTGATACCGCCACCCGCCGCAGCCTGCTCGGCTGATATATGAAGGAGGAATTTCCATGAGCAAGGCACAAGGCCAGATTACCATTATCGACTACAACGACGCGCTGACCCTGACGGGATATATCGGGTCAAACCTCGCCAAGACGCAGATGTTCAATCCCGACAACAACACCTATTCCCCCGACTGGACGGCCACCAAGCTGGTGCTGACCCCCAGCCTGTATGTGATCGGCACCACGGCGGACAAAATCACTTCCGCCGAGGTTACGTCGGTGAAATGGTACGTCGGCAGCTCCGCAACGGCCATCACCACTTCCGGTGCCTATACGCTCAGCGGCACCAAGAGCCATATTCTCACGGTTTCGGGAAATGTGATGGCGGGCCTGCCGGGGATCGACTACCGCTGCGTGATTACCTACAAAGATCCGTCCACCGGGCTTTCCCTGACGCACCCGCTGACGATCTCCTTTTCCCGCGTCGTCAATGGCGGCGGTATCGTTGACCTACTCGTCACCACGCCCAGCGGAAACGTGTTCAAAAATGCCGAGGTTGCCAGCCTCACTGCCAAGGCGGAGCTGTGGCGGGGCAGTACGGTGGATTCTACCAACGTCACCTATGCCTGGGCCATGATGGATTCTTCCGTCACCGGAACCAGCTCCACCGGCTACGACGCAGCCTTTGGGATCGGCTGGCGCAAGCTCACCGATACGGCAGGCAAATACACCGGCTGCGCCACCGATACCCTGACCCTGTTCGCCGCCGCTGTGGAGAGCTATGCGGTGGTTCGGTGTATCGCCAAGGATACCGATACCGCGTCCAGCACCAACGGCTCGTCCTTTACCGACGTGGCGACCTTTATCGACAATTCCGATCCGATTCAGGTGGTGATTACCTCCACCGGCGGGGATATTTTCAAAAACGGGCAGGGTTCCACGACCCTCACCGCTGTTTGCTATCAGGCCGGGGCGGAGATTGATTCCGCCGGTAAGGGTACCTACACATGGACGAAGTACAACAAGGACGGCGCGGTAGATACCGCATGGGGGACGAATGGCTCCAAAACCGGTAAAACCCTCTCGGTAGGGACGGCAGACGTGGATACCAAGGCCACCTTTATGGTTTTGGTTGTTCTGTAGGAGGGCGGAGCCATGCGGGCAATCGCTCAAATCACCATTACTGTCGATACCGACGTGGTATCCTCCGAAACCCCGCCGGAGAATCCCTACACCGGCCAGCTTTGGGTGGATATATCACAGGCACCGCCGCAAACCAAGGTGTGGAACGGCTTGGAATGGCTGCCGGAAAACGATCTGGACTCCTTGCGCCGGGCCGTTGCCACCAACACCGAGCAAATCGGGGATTTCCAGACCACAGCCGAGGGGCTGAACAGCTATGTATCCTCGCTGACCGAAACGGTGGAAACCCTGTCAAACGACCACGGCGTGGTGGAGGAACGGGTGCTGGAAGCGGAAAAACAACTGTCGCAGCTCGAACAGACGGTGGGCGGGCTCACACTGGAAATGAGCGAGCAGTATATCGGCGGGATGAACTATGTGCAGAATTCCGCCGGGCTCAACGGCATTACCGACGATTGGATATACAGCGGCACGGTTACGGTCGATTCATCCACCGATACCAAGAACAACACCTCCTCAGACTCCGCCTTTGTACTGCACGCTAACAGCTATTTATATCAGACCATCACCGGCGTGGTGCCGGGGCGCAATTACACAGTGAGCATTCGGGCGAAAAAGACCGACTCCGTTTATTCGTCCTATTTCTATGTCAAATACAACGGCGGCAAATATCTCTATTTGTTCAATCAATCCTCGGCCTTTGGATGGAGCGACTTTTCCGCTGTCATTTCCGACGTGACCGACCCGACGATCCAAGTATACGCCTATTCCCGCGAGGCTTCCCTGTATCTGTCGGACATCATGCTCACCGAGGGGAGTATTCCCCGGAAATGGACGCCCGCCCCCAACGAGATCTATACCTCCGAGGTGAAAATCGACCGCCGGGGGATCGAGGTATCGAATACGGCCTCCTCCCAGCGGACGGTCATTACCAATACCCAGTTTGCCGGATATTACAACAACGAGATCATTTTCACGCTCAATAAGGACGAAACCAAAACCAAAAAGACGGTGGTGGACGGCGAGCTGACAGTGGGTAAAACGAAATTTGTTCCCATGCCCACCGCTTCACAGGGCTTAAATATTGTGATTCTGGATTAAGGAGAAAAAATGGCGACATGGACGAGCGCCTCCTATGAGGGGCGATACTTACAGCTTACGATCACCGAATCGGTCAACACCATAGCGAACACCTCCACGCTGAACTGGACGCTGACCTCCACCGGGGGCAGCGTCAACTATTATACCGTCGGCCCGACCACCGTTACGATCAACGGAACGCAGGTTTACTATAAGGCCCGTACTGCATGGGATACCAAGGCTTTTCCGGCGGCGAAGGGTTCCACAAGCGGCTCGATTACCGTCGCCCACAACAGCGACGGAAAGAAAACCATTACCGTCGGATTTTCCACCCGCGTGTATTATTCGGGCGTGAAGGAGCATGGCGGCAGCATGACGCTGACGAATATCGACCGCACCGCGCCGACCGTTTCCTGCAGCACCAGCTCCGTCACGGCCTATGGCTTCAAGATTTCCGCCAATTCGTCGGCCACGGCGGACATCTGGCAGTACAGTACAAACGGCGGCAGCTCGTGGACGCAGTTTTCTACGGCCCCCTCCACAAGCGCCAGCGTGACCCTTTCCAGCCTTTCCCCAAACACCACCTATTCGGTGCGGATGCGGGCAAGAAAGAAGTCCAATCAGGTTTACGGCACCTCCGGCACCGTTTCAGTCAAAACCCTCGGCGGTGCGGTGTTGAATAGCGCGAGTACGGTAACGGCAGACAATTCGACGGTGACGATCTCGCTCAATGCTACCGTCTACAGCTCGTCGTACACATACACGCTGGCGCTCAAAAACGGCGGCACGACGTATCTCACCATTTCCGGCCTGTCATGGTCGGCGGGAACGTCTACCCGGACGATCACTCTCACGGCCAGCCAGCGCACCACGCTGCTGGGGAGAATGGCCTCTCTCAAATCCTTTACCGGCACCTTTGCCGTGACGACCTACAACGGCTCCACGCAGATCGGCAGTACCTCCTCCAAGACAGCGACGGTACAGACCACCGCCGCCAATTCCGCCCCGACGCTGGGCACCTTTACCTATGCCGACGGGAACAGCACGACGGTCAATATCACGGGCAGCAATCAATATCTGGTGCAGGGGTATTCCACGCTGGTTGTCACCCCCGGCACGGCCTCGGCAAAAAACGGGGCAAGCATTTCTCAATATACCGCTACCTGTAACGGCGTTTCCGTATCCAACACCACCGGGGCAGCCTTGACCGTCGGGGCGGTATCGCGCTCCGGCAGCGTGACGGCGACGCTGACCGTCACCGATTCCCGTGGCTATACCGCCAGCCGGAGCGTAACCATGACGGTGATCTCCTATTCCAGACCTCGTATTTCCTCCCTGACCCTGCGGCGGACAAACGAGATCGAACCGGAAATGCAGCTCACCTTTAACGGCAGTATCTCGGCTATTTCGGTGGGAGGGGTACAGAAAAACAGCGTGCAGTATGTGCGTTACCGGTACAAAAAAACCAACGAGGCCAGTTATGGCAGCTATGTCAGCATTTTAAGCTCCACCACCCGGTCGGGCACCTCGTTTTCGTTCAGCAATTTGGAGCTATGCAGTCTGGACGCAAATTCGTCCTATGACTTCCATTTACAGATCCAAGACCGTTTGTATTCTTCGTCCAGCCTCGACTTGTATTATGTCGTCCCGCAGGGCACCCCTTTAATAGCTTTGCGGAAAAAGAAGGTGGGGATCAATAATCCCAACCCGCAGGCGGCGCTGGACGTGACCGGGGATATACGGGCCAGCAGCTCAATACAAGCGGCGAGCCTGCGGACGACTGGCTCGATTTATTCCGGCAGTTCCATACAGACCAGCGGAAATGTACAGGCCACCGGTAAGGTCATTATGAATGGGTACAACGTGATGGGGCTGGTTCAGGCGTCGATTCCCGATACCACCAACTTAAACAATATTACCGCGCCGGGAATCTATTTCCGCCGTAACACTCCAAGCTCCGGTTTGAATTATCCGACTTTGAATTATGGGATGCTGGAGGTGTTCTCCTGCAGCCCCAACGTGGTGATTCAGCGTTACACCCGGCGGGATAATCCTTACACCATGTATATCCGTTCAAGGGTCAATTCTTCGTGGCAGGCATGGGTCACGAAATCATAAAGGAGGCAAAAGCAACATGAAAAATATCTGGTACGGCATACAGGCGGCTTTTACCGCGCTGGGCGGCTTTTTCGGCTGGTTCCTTGGCGGGGCCGACGGCTTTCTCTATGCCCTGATCGCCTTTGTGGTGATCGACTACATCACCGGCGTGATGTGCGCCATCTCCGACAAGCAACTATCCAGCGAGGTGGGCTTTCGCGGGATCTGCCGCAAGGTGCTGATCTTCATTTTAGTGGGGGTCGGCAACATTGTGGATGTGTACGTCCTGCAAAACGGCCACGTCCTGCGCACAGCGGTGATCTTTTTCTACCTTTCCAACGAGGGGATTTCGCTCCTCGAAAATTCCGGGCGGCTGGGACTGCCCATTCCGCAGAAGCTCAAAGACATTTTAAGCCAGCTCCACAACAAGGGCGGCAACGATGAAGGAGGAAACGATCATGAAGCTGAATAAGCTCATTTTTACGGAAAACGCCTGCTACAAGGCCGGACGGAAAATTACGCCCAAGGGGATCATGGTACATAGTACCGGGGCCAACAACCCGTGGCTCAAACGTTATGTCGGCCCGGATGACGGAAAGCTCGGCAAGAACCAGTACAACAATCACTGGAACCAGCCCATGAGCCGGGAGGTCTGCTGCCACGCCTTTATCGGCAAGCTGGCGGACGGATCGGTGGCGACCTATCAGGTGTTGCCGTGGGATCACCGGGGCTGGCACGCGGGCGGCTCCGCCAACAATACCCATATCGGTTTTGAAATCTGCGAAGACGGCCTCTCCGACCGCACCTATTTTGACAGGGTGTATCGGGAGGCCGTCGAGCTTTGCGCCTATCTGTGCAGGCAGTACGGCCTGACCGAGAAAAATATTATCTGCCACAGCGAGGGGCACGCGCAGGGGATCGCCTCCAACCACGGGGACGTAATGCACTGGTTCCCGAAGCATGGGAAGAATATGGACGCTTTCCGGGCGGCAGTCAAGGTGGAGCTGGCCGCTTCCTCCGGTGATACCGGCAGCGAACCGGCCCCGGCTTCCGGCCTTTATCGGGTACGGAAATCGTGGAGCGACGCTGCCTCCCAGCTCGGCGCATTCAAGGTGCTGGCGAATGCGACAGCCCTTGCCGACAAAAATCCCGGCTATGCGGTTTTTGATGAAAGCGGCAGACAGGTATATCCGGCGGCCTCCGGCGGCTCTGCGGACAGCCCCCTTTATCGTGTGAGAAAGAGCTGGGCGGACGCGGCCACGCAAAAGGGTGCTTTCGCTGTTTTGGATAACGCGAAGCGGTGCGCCGACGAGAACCCCGGATACTCCGTCTTTGACGAGGAGGGCAAAGTCGTCTATACAGGCAAGGCCGCCCCGGCTTATACCACCTACACGGTGAAGCGCGGTGACAGCCTGTGGGCGATTGCGGCCCGCACTCTCGGCAAAGGGACGCGGTACACGGAGATCAAGAAGCTCAACGGCCTAACCTCCGACCTTATCTACGCCGGACAGGTGTTGAAAATTCCGCAGAAATAACGGTATGGGGCGGCCTTTCCGGGCCGCCCCTTTTCCATAGGAGATATATGATGACCGAGATAGAAAAAGAAAAAATACGTTTCTGGCGCTGCGAGGGACTAGGGTATAAGGCAATCGCCGCTCGGCTGCATCTGTCGGAGAATACCGTCAAGAGCTTTTGCCGCCGGAATCATCTGGCAGGTGTAGCCGCTGCGGAGCCAGTACTGGTCTGCCGGAACTGCGGCGCTCCGCTTGAACAGGCGCACAAGAAGAAACAGCGGAAATTCTGCTCCGCTTCCTGCCGCTATGCGTGGTGGAATGCACACCCGGAGCTGATCGACCGGCGGGCTTTTTATCCGACGGTTTGCGCCCATTGTGGAAGGGAGTTTCAGAGCTATGGCAATCAAAAGCGGAAGTATTGTTCCCATGCCTGCTATATCGCGGCCCGGTTCGGCAGATATGGCGAGCATGACGGCGGAGCAGTTTGAACGAGAAAAACGATATCAGGCGGCCCTGTCTATCGCCCGTGATATGCTCCGGCAAGGGGTGCTTGACGAGTCAGATTTCCTGCGCGTTGAGGCCAGACTGACCGAAAAATTTCGACCGATTTTCGGCGGCTTTTTATTCTGAAAGCCTTTCTTTTCCCAGTGTTCATCAGTAACATCACAGAACACAGAAAGGAGGGGCGTATCATGCAACGCACCATTACAAAAATAGCGCCGGTGATGATCCAGCAGGCACCAAGGCTGCTTCGGGTGGCCGCTTATGCGCGGGTATCCAGCGGCAAGGAAGCCATGCTGCACTCGCTGTCGGCTCAGGTCAGCCATTACAGCGACAGAATCCAAAAAACGCCCGGCTGGATTTACGCCGGAGTGTATGCCGACGAAGCGACCACCGGCACCAAGGACAGCCGGGAAGAGTTTCAGAGGCTGCTGGACGATTGCCGGGCCGGAAAAATCGACATGGTTATTACCAAGTCGATCAGCCGCTTCGCCCGCAATACTGTGACGACGCTGAAAGCCATCCGGGAGCTGCGCCTGCTGGGTGTGGACGTGTATTTTGAAGAACAGAATATCCACACGCTGGGCGAGGACGGCGAGTTTTTACTCACCCTTCTGGCAGCCTATGCCGAGGAAGAAGCCCGTTCCGTATCCGAAAATCAGAAGTGGAGAATTCGGACGAACTTCGAGCAGGGATTGCCGTGGAGTGTCACCATGTACGGATACCGGCAGGTGGACGGCAGGCTCGTACTTGTTCCCGAGGAAGCGGAAATCCTGCGGCTGGCCGCTGACCTGTATCTGGAAGGCTATGGCGGAGAACGCCTGGAACGGGCGCTGGCCAAGGCCGGGGTTCGGGGCAGGCACGGCAACGCCATGACCGGCCACGGGATTATCAATCTGCTTTGCAACGAAAAAAGCGCGGGCGACCTGCTGCTGCAGAAAACCTTTGTGGAAGATCCCATTACCAAGGTGGAACGACCCAACCGGGGCGAGCTGCCGCAGTATCTTGTAGAGAACAGCCACGAGCCGATTTTCGACCGGAAAACACGGGACAGGATTCTGGCTGAACGCGCCCGCCGGGCCGCCCGGTTCCAGCCCCATCCGCAAACCCCGTCCACCTATCCATTTACCGGTTTGATTATCTGCGGGAAGTGCGGGGCGCATTTCCGCCGGAAAATCGCCGGTGCGCCCGGCTACAAAAAGCCGGTCTGGATTTGCGACACCTTCAATTCTAAGGGGAAAAGCCTTTGTGCCTCCAAACAGATCCCGGAGGATATTCTGGAAGTTGTAACCGCACAGGCTCTGGGGCTGCCGGTATTCAATGCGGAAGCCTTTGCCGCTGCGGTCAAAGAAATCCGGGTGCCGGAGAACGGGACGCTGGTCTATGAATTTCAGGGCGGGCGCACCGTAACCAAGACATGGGAGAACCCCTCCCGCCGCCATAGCTGGAACGACGAGAATCGCGGCAAGGCACGCGCTCTGGCGCTCCGGCTGGCCGCAGGAAGGAGGGTCGCCCTATGCCAGCAGCCCTAACCGCCCCCAAGGTCACTTTTATTCCCGCAAAGAAAGACCAGATCCCCATCAATGTACTGAGCAGCGAGGCAGTAAAGCGCCTCCGGGTGGCAGCCTATGCCCGTGTATCCACCAACAACAAGGAACAGCTTACCTCCTATGAGGCGCAGGTGGATTATTACACCCGATATATCCAGTCAAAGCCGGACGAGTGGATTTTTGTGGAGGTCTATACCGACGAGGGAATATCCGCCACCAACACCAAGAAACGCGACGGCTTCAACCGGATGATCGCCGACGCGCTGGCCGGGAAAATTGACCTGATTATTACAAAATCGATCAGCCGGTTTGCCCGAAACACCGTGGATACCCTAACCACCGTCCGCAAGCTCAAAGAAAAAGGAATCGACATCTTCTTTGAAAAAGAGAATATACACACCCTCGACGCAAAGGGCGAGCTGCTCATTACTATCATGTCCTCGCTGGCGCAGGAAGAAAGCCGTTCCATTTCCGAAAACGTGACGTGGGGCCAGCGCAAGCGCTTTGCCGACGGCAAGGTAAGCCTGCCTTACAAACGGTTCCTCGGCTATACCAAAGGCCCGGACGGCCTGCCGGAAATCGTGCCGGAGGAAGCCGTAGTGGTGCGGCTGATCTACCGGCTGTTCCTTTACGGAAAATCCCCTTCCGCTATCGCCGCCTATCTCACCGACGAAGGTATCCGCACCCCAAGCGGCAAGCCGGTGTGGCGGGCCTCGGTGGTGGAAAGCATTTTGACAAATGAAAAATACAAGGGCGACGCGCTGCTGCAAAAGAAATTCACGGTGGATTTTCTCAGCAAGAAGCAGAAAGTCAACGAGGGCGAGGTGCCGCAATACTATGTGACAAACAGCCATCCCGCCATTATCGAACCGGAGATCCACGATCTGGTTCAGTACGAGTTGAAGCGGAGGAAAGCGGACGGGCGTTGGACGAGCTGCGCCCATCCTTTCTCCGGTAAAATCTTCTGTGGCGAATGCGGCGGGGTATACGGCAGCAAGGTCTGGCATTCTAACACCCCATACCGCTGTGTGGTCTGGCAATGCAACGAGAAGCACCGGGGCCAGCACTGTACCACGCCCCATTTTACAGAGCGTGAAATGCAGGCGGCCTTTTTAGCAGCCTTCAATCAGGCCTTGGAAGAACGGGACGAAATCATAGCCGCCTATCAGGACGTGATGGACGCGCTCACCGATACCGCCGACCTCGACGCGGAACGCGGCCAGCTTCAAAACGAGATGGAAGTCACTTTGGAGTTGATCCGCAAGACCATTGACGACAATGCGCGTCATGCTTTGGATCAGCAGGAATACCAGCAGCGGTACAACGACCTTTGCCAGCGGTATGAAAAGGCGCAGGCCCGGTTAGGCGAGGTGGAAAACCAACGGCTGGAACGCACCGCCAAACGGGTGAAAATCAAGCTGTTCATGGAGCAGCTCAATGCCCGCGATACACTGGTGGAAACCTTCGACGAGGAGCTTTGGTATTCTACCGTGGATTTCGTGACCGTACTGGAAAACAAAGAGTTGATCTTTACCTTCCGTGACGGGCGGAAGGTGCAAATTTCAAATACAAAGTGGAGGGCTGCATGATGGAAAACAAAACGGATATGAAACAGAATACCGGAGAACGCCGGGTGGTGCTGTACTGCCGGGTGGCAACGGATACAGATGGCGGACTGGCCTTAAAGGCACAGAAAGAACAGCTCCGCCGGTATGCCGAGGAGCAGGGATACACGATAGTGGAGGAGATTACTGAGGTGACGAAGGGCAGCACCCTGCGCCGCGCCGGTATTCGCCGCGTGTATCAGCTCGGCTACGACAAAGCCATGGATTTCGTGCTGACCGAAACCAGCTCACGTTTTGCCCGCCCGCTCAATCTGCTGCTGCGTTTTACCCGCAAGCTGGGCGGATATGGGGTACAGGCTATCACTTGCCGGGAGGGGACGCTGGCCGCGCTGCTCCGCCCGTTTCATTCTCTGGAAGAATAACCAAAGCCCGCAGGTTCTATTTGATAGAGCCTGCGGGCTTTTTTGTTTTACATGGTATTCATCAAATCGAGCAATATCTTTTTCTGTTCGTCCGACAGAGTGCTCCATTTCGTAAACAGCGCTCTTTGCTCCTCGGTCAACGAGTTGTCCGTTTCACCGACGGAGAAAAATTGCACCAGCGTTATTCCTAATGCGCCGCATATTGCTTCTAATGTAGAAAACGTCGGAGCGTTGTTCCGATTGAACATATTAGTGATCGTGGATTGCGCTAATCCTGATTCTTTTGCTAGCCGATACTCTGTCCAACCACGTTCATCCATTAGTACTCTAATTCTATTTTGTATATTCATAATATACCACCTACCATTCTGTAACTATTATACTTCCCAAAAAGGTGGTATAATAGTTATAATCGGTAGACACAATATTACCCAAAAGGGATATATTGCGGGTTATATCGTGGCAGCTATCCGGGTATATTATTTTTAGGAGGCGGCTTTATGGAACAGAGAGAATCCTTTTTTGAGTGTGTGGCTAAAGATAGCCACATCTCGGCTGAGGATATGCGGGCACAGCTTGCAGCCCGTATTCAAAAAGGAATGAATGACCCCGATCCGGTGCGTCGGGCACAATGGGAGGAAATCCCTTGTGCCGGGGAAATACCCACGCCGGAGGAGTGGTTAAGGTATGTGGTTGAGAGGTTACAATATGAGGACGCAGAGGCCTTGCTTCGGCGATATTTGATTGACGGTTAAGTGAGAATATGCTACTATATATCAATAAGAGATACTGAACTAATGCCAAAAAGACGGGGGTTCAGATTTCATTATTTTGCTCCAAAAAGCACCCATCGAAAACCACAATATATTGTGGTTGATAGTTTTGTGAAGCGCTATATTGTACTAAATATTGTGTCTTTAGACAGTGGAATGCCCCGAAAAGTGGCTTGAATGCTCACTTTTCGGGGCTATTTTTGTCTAAAGCCCCGGTTGTGCCGAGGACCGGAAAAGCATGGACGTTCCATAGGAAAATAAAAAATCCTTTTGGTAAAATGAGAGTGCGGCTTGATAGCTGCGCAGCAATGCCAAAAGGAGATCATTTCAAAATGGCAAATGACAATAATAGTCTAGCGTATAACAACATGGAACTGCTAGTATCATACCGTGTTCGTTCCCGTGTCACAGAAAGATGTTCTATGGAGAACATAGGAAATTGGGAAAATCCTGCGAGAACTATGTGATTGGAAAGGAATATACATTATAGAAGTAGAAGTATGCTCGGATCACGTGTATATAGCCGCACGATTTTTTTGGCTGGTCTCGCCAGCTGCCGGATTATTCAGGTGTTTGGGAACCCCCTCACAATCGGCGGCACGAGGCAGCATTATCCCTTTTTGTGTTTCGTCTTCGTCATCTTTTTCCTTTTCTTTCTTCGGGAAGGGGACTTAAGTTCATAGCAAATACAGCGAACCAAAAACGCGATAAAGCTATTTTATCTGGCCGTTCCTTGTCCGATTTAGTCGGTAAACTATAAGCACAACCGAAATGAGGAAAGGGGGTAAAGACAATTGGATGATGTAAAGATTGTTTTGGAACGGCATGATCACCGCCTGAAAACACTGGAACGCGATATGTCGGATATGCAAGCGATTCAAGCTGAAATTCGCACAATGAATGAAACGCTGGTGACGCTTGCAACGGAACTTAAGCACACAAATGAACATCTGAACAGACATGAACAGAAGATTGACGCCATGGAAAGTCAGCCAAAACAGCGGTTGCAGCAGACTGTAACAGCAATCATTGCAGCGCTGGCAGGTGCACTTGTTTCAACGATTTTCGGAGTTATTGTTGCCGTATAAAAATGAGAAGGTAAAAACACGCTAGATCAGAGTGTACATAGGTAAAATTGAAAAAAGCGTATAAACATCAATCCCAGTATCTGGATTACTTTTGCACGCCATTCCGCCTCATGGAAAGAATAGGCCCAGGTTTTGCCACAATGCCTGTGCGTTGGCAGTAAGCAGACAGTAATCCCGCTATCCATCGCCGGGAGGCCACAATTCTAAAAAATTATATTGTGTTGTGCTGTGCAGGCAATAGTGTCTCGTATACGTTTGGCGTCTTGGAGCGCAACGGAAAGGAATGGTTCTAAATGGAATATCAGGAATATATAAAGTCTGAATTACTGATTTTGATTCCGGTGTTGTATATCATCGGAATCGGATGTAAAAAGAGCAATCTGGCTGACAAATGGATTCCGTTACTGCTAGGCGGGATATCCGTTGTTCTGTCTGCAGTGTGGGTGATCTCTACTAGCGATATATCCGGAATCAAAGAATGGCTGTCTGCGGTTTTCACGTCTGTGACACAGGGGATTTTAATTGCCGGGACCAGTGTATATGCAATCAACTGTACCTACAGGCGAAGAAAAAGTAAAAACAGAGAGGGCGATTTACTTTAAACACATTCAGGTGGAAATCTTTATCGAAAAAAACAAATGTCGAATCCTTTGCTGTAAGACTTAAATAAAATGTCTTTGATGTACATGTTGTTTCGGGCGGAAATACAGATCGGTGCTTATGCTGTGAAGTTAAATGTACTTGCTATGATGAGTGGGATAAAGGCCAGGGGATATACCGCATTTATTCTTGCAAATGTAGATTCAGAATCTCTGCCGGATAAGAGGTGGAAGTTACCTTTGAAAAAGGCGGCCGGGTGAAGTTGACCGCTGATGTAACGGTAGACGGAAAAAGGACATTTCCGGACGAAGATACAACGCCAGCTTGTATATATGTGAGATCAAAGGAAATCGTGTGGTTGTTTCCATAGTTCAAGCAGGCCCGATTACAGGAAGCTGTTGACAAAAAGCACTTAGTAAAAGCATAAGCTGTTCAAAAATCTCTTCTTGAAAATTTTCAGGAAGGGATTTTTTATTGGGACAAGCCTTGTCCAGATTAAACACTAAATTAACGGTATCCAAGAGAAGGGATTGATTTTTATGGAACACACAGTCGGTATTTTACTTTTACTCATCATCACGGCGATGACGATTGCTGCATCTAGTGTAATATCAACGGAAAAAATGAAGTTTAAAAAGCATACGGTATATTATTCGTTTACAGCAGGTCTGCTGTCGGCGGCGATCAGTTTTTTGACGACAGACTTTTCCCTTGTTCTCTGTCTGAAGTGGGTTGTTATTGGAATTCTGTTTGCGAATGCATTTCAGCTTTTCTATCTTGTCGTTAAGAGGGTGTACGAAAGCAAGAAACCAATTTGCTATTATGATGACGGTACTCCTGCTAAATATTACATTACCGGGGATAAGCACCGTAATTTTAAAAAAGTGATCCGGTTCTGCCAGGATATGAATACTAGGCGGAAGGATGTCTTGATTGTTCTGGGAGACAGCGGTTTCAATTATTATGAGGATGAACGGGACGACAAACTAAAGGCTGAAGCAGCCAAACTGAATATCACCCTATTTTGTCTACACGGTAACAAGGAGAATCGCCCTCAAAATATTGGTACATACGGTATCCGAAACTTTTGCGGAGGAAAAGTGTATTATGAGCCGAAATACCCGAATATCTACTTTGCAATTGATGGAGAAATTTATAACTTTGAGAACCATGAGTATTTGGTTGTCGGCGGAGCACACAGCGTTGATAAACAAACATGTTTGGAAAAAAAATTACCGTATTGGGAAGATGAAATGCCGAATGACGAAACAAAGCAAAAAGTTGAAGCAAAGTTAAAGTCGTGTCAGTACAAAATCTACGGGATGCTTACTCACACATGCCCTATCGCTTATCTACCAACCGAAATGTTTATGTCTACAAGACAGAATGCTCGAATCAAACGCAAACCGAGAGTTATGAAGAAAAGCAAGAAACTTTTCAAGCCGGATATTGATCGTTCAACAGAAGAATGGCTGGGGGAAATCGAAGGCAAGTTAGATTACAGTGTCTGGTTTTGCGGTCATTACCACATTGATAAAGAAATCGATAGAATCCACATGATGTGTCAAAATATCCAGCCGTTGCACATGCACGAGGTAAATTACAATGACCGCGTTTGAAAATCTATTTACCGTCTTAACATCCCCAATTTTCATTATCTTTTTCATTATTATCATCGGGTATTATATCGGAAAAATACAAATTAGAGGGATATCGCTTGATCTTGCCGGCGTGTTGATTATTGCCATTTTAAGCGGTGCCGTTCTATCTGCCGCTTTTCCGGAAAGTGCAATTTTAACGGATGCATTTCAGGAAAATATAAAATTCCTTTCCTCTCTGGGAACGTCACTTTTTGTTTCTACCATTGGAATATCCTCCGGGTATACCTTGTCGTCTTGTACAAAGCTAATTTGCCTGAAATATTTTCTGATGGGAATTACTGTTGTTATAACTGGATTTCTAACTTTCGTTGTGATTGGTCTGATCGATAAAGAGACAGATTCTTCCCTATTGCTGGGGATCTTATGCGGTGCCATGACAAGTACACCTGGATTATCGGCAGTACATGATCTGGAGGGTGTCGCTCCTGCGTTGGCGACAGCAGGGTATGGAAGTGCGTATTTGTTCGGAGTGGTCGGTGTAGTGCTGTTTGTTCAATTTCTGATGAAAAAGCAAGATGAAAACTGCCGAACTGAAACGAAAAAGGGAAGTCAAAGCAATGCTACAAAGGCAGAGTTGTACGGACTGATTCAGCTTGCGGTCGTCATAGTATCCGGCTGTATTGTCGGTAAACTTGAAATTCCACAAATCAAATTTAGCTTGGGCAATTCCGGCGGAATATTGTGTTTTGGTATTTTATGGGGCTATATCCGATCAAAAAAATTATGCCGTAATATTCCTAGCTGCACCCTGGATTTGATCCGAAGTTTGGGCCTGCTTTTCTTCTTCGTCGGCTCCGGATTACCGGCAGGGAATAATTTGCTGTCTGTGCTTCATGTAAACTACATCGGATACGGTTTCCTTATCACGTTTATTTCGATGACATGCGGGTATCTAATCAGTCGATTTGTATGTAGATACGATAACATAAAATCTTTGAGTATTGTGTGCGGCGGTATGACGAGTACACCGGCCATTGGGGTATTAATGAGAAAAAACAAAAGCCGTGTGGATATTACGGCCTATTCGATAGCATATGTTGGGGCGTTATTTGCCATGGTTGTGGTTGTAAGATTATTTCCTTTAATTAAGGCTATCCAAAACTTTGTATGAACCACCTGTGTGGAGTGAAATAGAAGCGTTACTCAGGTGAATTTTTATATATATGAGGGTGGTCGCTATCTGATCGCTGCCTGTGTCGGCAATTTGGCTTGATCCAACTAGACAGCGGTGCAATCATCACCGCCGATGCCGTGTTTCATCAGCGACGTAATCTCCGACCATATTGATTTTGCTGCAGCTGTAAATAGGCTTTCAAATCATCCTCAGTTTGAATCATAAAAATGTCAGGGGAAGGCGCGCCTTCCCCTGACATTTTTTCATCTTTCAACGCCACAGTTCCGCCTTATTCGCAACCGTTTATTTCGGGCGAATCCCGACAGAAAGAAAACCGTTTCAGGTGGCATCAGAAAAGTCCAATCCAATTCAAGCTGGTATACGAGACAAAAACGAAAAAATATTTAGTGCTCATCATCATAACAGCCTGGTATATTCTCTTTCAAGAAATTTGATTGTGCATAAATAGGTTGCTCCAGACGATACCCTTTATTTTTCAGGATTCGAAATTTAAAATCTAGAAGTTCTGCGGGTACACACAGCTCTTCAGATATACTGAAAAATGTTTTGTCCTTGTCGTTCAGCAATGCAAGCAGATCATTATCCGAGATGATAAGTTCCGCCGCAAAAAGATTGGCTTCATTTTCTGCAACAGAAAGCGTATCAAACAGCTCTATTTCCTGAAATCCCCGTATTGTCGCCGCCGAGGGATGCAAAACAGCATGTCCCAATTCATGGCTGCAAAGAAGATGCTGCACGATTGTCCCGGCCCGGCTATTAATGACTATATTTTTTATTCTTGACTGATAAAAGTAAAAGGCCTTGAGCGTAACTCCGAGATCTTTGTAGCGAACCCGGATTTTTAGTTGCTTACATATTTCAAAAGGATCTCGCGTGCCATACTTTTTCACAAGATTTCCGACAACATCCGATATATATTCAATGGTCGTCATTGTGCGTGCTCTTCACCTCTCATTGAGAGCAATATTTCTTAAAGCAGAAGTTGGTCATTTATTTGTTTGCACTTGCAACCCTCCGATAGGAAGTGTTCAACTCTTTTTTTGCCTTTTTTTGCTCACACGCTTTTTGGGAGAAAACTTGACGCGGGCTTCTTCTTTTGATTCCAGATACACCTCCATAATTGCCTGAAAAAAGGTGTCTTTTGCGTCATCGTCAAGCTCGCCGCCGGCAAAGAGAGCCGACGCGCGGGACAAAACTTCGGATGCTTCTCTGGCTCCGCGGTATCCGTATATTCCTTTTACATCGTCTAAAAACATGTCCTGATCGATATTTTTTTGTGTATCCGTCTCATTTTCATCCATCAAATATCCGACTGAAACATTCAATGCTTCCGCCAGCTTTTTAATATTACCACTTCTTGGCATCGTGCCGGTTTGCTCATAGGTATAAAGAGACCGTTCGGAAATCCCGGTCTTTTCTGCAAGTTCACTTTGGGATAGATTGAGAGCAAGCCTGGTCTGTTTTATTTTTTCGCCAAATGTCATACGAAACACCCCATAAAAAGTCCGAAAAAAACTTCCGGTTATATATTGACAAACTTCCGGAATCACTGTACAATAATTTTCGCAGATAACTTCTGGTTATTATATTAACACAGAGTAATACTTCTGTCAATAGTATGGAAAGACGGCTACTATTTTTTATTTTATATATCTATATCAAGGAGAGACTAAGTGGGGATGGAGCCATTCAAATGTAAAGCAAATTGTCCTGTTTGCGGGAGAGGATTATTCCGGGGAGCACCAAATTCTGTTGTAGAAGGCAAGTGTCCCAAATGTGGAATGTACTTGAAAGTACAGTTCACCAATAGCGGATTTCAGGTGACCACAATCGATGCGGTTATGAAGGATTCCGGTCAGCCAATGAGGAAATAAGGCTGATTCCTAAAAAACTGAATATATTTGCTGAAGAGATAAGTTGAACTTGTTAAGAAATCAAGATGAACCTGGCAAATCGAGTATAGCTGTGCGTGCAGCTATATGAGTTTGCCAGGTTCTTTTTTGAAATTCTTGATTAAATGCGGACACTGGTTGTCCGGATTAACCAATAGAATGCAGACAGAAAGGAAGGTGAGAAAGTTGGGAACAGCCGAGAGACGCCAGAAAATATTGATCCTGCTTTGTCGGCGCAGGCACGATACAATTGAAAATTTAGCGTCTGAATTCGGCGTTTCCGAAAGAACAATACGGCGAGATATTGAGGCGCTCAGTGCAACGGATCCGATCTATACCCAAACCGGAAGGCACGGTGGCGTGTATGTTGCAGATGGGTATTATCTGGATCGTCAATATATGTCCAATGAAGAAATCTCACTGCTGAAAAAAGTACAGGGGGTTGCTCTTCAACAGGGTCAATGTGTGCTAAGCGTTGCAGAAATAAGTTTGCTAGCCAATTTGATTGATATGTATTCAAAGCCGACAAAAAAGTAAGAAAGGAGAGGAATATGGACGCAAAAGAAAAAAATCTGTTTTTAAAGCTATGTAGCTTTAAAACGGCAGATTACGATGACATCGCTGTATTGTTGCAGAAAGCGGCGTCTCCGGAAGTCCTAGGACATTTGTTTTTTAACCGGATGCAGGCTGTCGCCTATGGTACCTTAGAGAGAAATGGCCTTCTCGGGAAAGTGAACCGGGAATTTCGGAACTCGCTGAAAGGGGCCTATGAGCAAAACGTGCAGAAAAATGATAGCTTTTTTAAAGCGGTCAGGTATGTATCCGAGATCCTGGCTTCCCAGAAAGGCCAGTATGCTATGCTGAAAGGCGCTGTGCTCTGCAAAAAGTATCCGAAAGGATATCGGACATCAAATAATATTGACCTGCTGGTTTGTCCGGAACGCGTAACCCAAATCGGCAAGGCATTGATTAAGGAGGGATTCCGGCAGGGCGATATCAGAAATGGAACGTTTATTCCAGCCAGCCGGAAAGAAATCATTGAATCAAGAATGACACGTGGGGAAACCATTCCCTACATCAAGGAAGTCAATCTGCCCGGGATGCGGTATCTGGAAGTGGATATCAACTTTTCGCTGGATTATAAAAATAGTACGACAGACACCTTGGAAAGGATGTTGTCTGCCCGGGAAGAAGCTGATTTTGATGGCTTTTATGGACAGACACTTTGTCGGGAGGACTTTTTTATCCATCTTTGCGGACATCTGTATAAGGAAGCAACAACACTCCCATGGGTGGAAATGAAGCGCGATATGACCTTGTATAAATATTGCGACATCTATCTACTTTTGCATCAAATGACAGCGGAGGATATTGAGAAGCTGTTTCAACGGGCATTTGAATTGGATCTGACGGCCCTTTGCTGTTTTGCCATTCTCCAGACCGCAGGACTGTTTGAAAAAGTAAATCCTATAGCTGTTGGAAAGGCAAGAGAATGTTTGACTGATCGGGATAATTTTCTGAATACTGTGATCTCACCGAAAGACGGTAAAGTCTATCAGTATACAGAAAGTAACATTGCTGACCGTTTCTTTGCAAGAGAGAGACTTAAATTGTTGGAGGGGGTGTAACCGATGAGGAAAATGTATATGTGTCCCAATCACACAAAGGGTAAGCTATTTACCTTCTGCGGGCTGGTCGGATGCGGAAAAACCACCATGATGAGACGCCTGATAGCCGATCTCGAAAACGATAATCAAATTTTTATAACCAAGCAGCCGACCGATTTTGTTCGGAATTCTGAAATTTTCCGTACATACATGGATATGCCGGATCACGACAGCTTTGATTACCGCGCTCTGTCTTTGCTATGCGCTTCCGATCGCGTCCAGCATGTAAACAAGATGATTGTTCCAGCTATGAAGCAGGGGCAACTCGTTCTAAGCGACCGGTATTTTTACTCTTGTCTTGCCAACCTCCGAGCCAGAGGATTTGATAATGACCAATGGATTTACGAAATAGCTGAATCAGTTGTTCAGCCGGATATCGCATTTTTCTTTGATGTTCCGGTAGAAATGGCTGTATCCAGAGTGCGTAGCCGTGCAGCCGAAAAAAACCGGTACATTGATATAGATCTACAGTACAAGCTGAGAGAAGAATATCTGGACATATGCAGAACAAACGGCGGCGTGCTGATCCCGACGATTCTTTCGGAAGAGGAAAGCTATGCGTTCGTTAAACAAGAAGTCAGAAAGGTGTTGAATAATGATGAATGTTAAAGAAAAGGTGCTTTCGATTTTGACAGAACTCAGCGGCTCAGATGAAATCTCTGAGAACAGCTCCCTGCTGACAGATATCCATCTTGACAGTTTGGGTATGGTCACACTTTTAGTGGAACTGGAAGATACATTCGGAATCACTCTGGATGAATCGGACATGAATCCGTTTGATTTGATTACAGCCGCAGATGTTATCCTATTGGTTGAAAAATACGGTGGTGACACCGATGAATAAAGCTGTCGAACTGCCTATTGTACAACCACTTTACGGCACCTATCAAAATCATGGTGCTGGCAGCGCGGTGCTGAAAAGCAATCCCAGCATTCGTAATTGGTATCTCAATCAGGTCATGATTTTGCAGTGTAACCGCAAATTTATCAATGGATTCACTACTCCTAACATTGATATTCAGCAAGCTTGGTGGCATAACCAGCCATATCTAGAACAGAAACGGTATGAAATGCAATATCTGAGCGGCTATGTCAATCCGGTGATTCGGGAGCTTTTGTCAGACGGCTACTATGTAGCATTTGAAGGAGTAGACGACTTCTACGTCCCCGGAAAAAGCTGGTACAAGGAAAGGCATGCTTGTCACGATGGTTTGATCTGTGGGTACGATCAGAATGATAAAACCTACAGTCTGTTTTCCTATGACAGCAACTGGATCTATCGGGTATTCAAAACGCCGCAGAAGGGATGGAATGCAGGACGGAAAGCTATACTTAATGAAGGTACGTATGGCAGCTTTATATGCGGGTTAAAGCCTAAAGATGATGAGGTGCTGCTAGAACCCGAAACCATTCTTATGAAGCTCAGGGAGTATTTGGATTCCTCTCTAGAAAAATATCCGGTTACCGAAGATGACATGGTAGAGGGAATAGCCGTTCACGAATATATCGCCATGTATGTCGGAAAGCTTATTGACGGCAGCATCCCTTATGAACGGATGGACCGACGCGTGTTCCGCCTGATTTGGGAACACAAAGTTGTTATGGCGGAACGATTGCAGAAAGTGGAAGATGCGCTGGAAATGGATCATAGCATCAGCGAACGGTATCTTCCCCTTGTGGAAGAAGCAAATACCCTGCGGATGCTCTATGCTTCTTACCATATGAAACGCAGAGACTCCTTGCTGCCAGTTATCCAGAAAAGGCTGCTGCGTCTGAAGGGTACGGAAGAGATTCTGTTGACGGAATTCGTGAAAAAAGTTGGAGGCATCCTGAAGAAATGAATTTGTGGAAATACATACGAGAAGTGATGCTGCAGCACCCGTTTCAAACGATCGGAGAAGGCAATGCATCTATGAGCTATGAAGAGTCCGTCATTTTTGCGGAGAGTTTTTCACGCAGGCTGGATGGCGAGCAATGCTGCGCGATCCTCTGCGGATCCGAAATGATGGCAGCGCTCGGCCTGCTCAGCTGCTTTGCCGCGGGGATTACTGCCGTACCTCTTTCGCTTCGGTACGGCGAACTGCACTGCAATAAACTATTGGATTTCATTAGTCCAACCTGTGTGATAACCGATATGGATGGAGAACTCCGTGTGCTGCATTTGAAGGATTTTCACTATGTTCCTCCATCCCGGCACCCGGCGCTGATTATGTGCACCTCCGGGACCACCGGAGCACCCAAGGGAGTCATGCTTAGCGAAGAAAATATTCTGATAAATGTGAAAGATATAGCGGAATATTTTCAAATCGGTGGTGAAGATACCATTCTGATTGCACGGCCGCTTTATCACTGTGCGGTGCTGACTGGTGAATTCCTGACGGCTCTTGTCAAGGGAAGCAGAATTTGTTTTTTCTCAGAGCATTTTAATCCGAAGAGTATATGGGATGTGATTCTCCAAAAAAAGGTAACGGCCTTTTGCGGTACGCCAACTTTGCTGGATATGATGGCAAGGTTTTCCCGTACCACCGGCACTGTCCCATTGCAGCATATTGTTGTCAGCGGAGAATGTATGGGAACTGCTGTTGGGAAACGCCTTCACAAAACCTTTGAAAAAGCGAATATTTATCATGTCTACGGTTTAACCGAAGCCTGCCCCAGAGTAAGCTACTTGGCCCCGACGTTATTCGAGGAATTTCCCGATTATGTCGGTATTCCCTTATCTTCTGTATCCGTGAAAATCCTGAAAAGGAATAACGAACCAGCCAAAATAGATGAAGAAGGAATCCTGTGGGTAAAGGGCGGCAATGTCATGCTCGGTTACTATAACAATCCGGAGCAGACCGGACAGATCTTGAAAAACGGATGGCTGTGTACCGGGGATATCGCGGAAATCAACGAATTCGGTTTGCTAAAAATCAAGGGCAGAAGCGATGATCTGATTATCCGGGCAGGCATGAACATCTATCCGCAGGAAGTTGAGGCGTCTTTAAAGATGGATGCGCGAGTGAAGGAGGTATTCGTCTACGGAACACAGACGCCGAAATTCGGAACCCAGATCGGCATGAAAATTGCCGGGGATTTTGCCGGGGTTGATGAGGTCAAAAAGCTTTGCGCAGAATGTCTTCCCGCCTTCCAGATTCCGAAATACATTGAGCTGGTAGAGGACATCCCTAAAAATGGTTCCGGAAAAATAATAAGGAGAAAATAGCCATGCTTGAATTTGAAAAGAAAATGCTGCTAACAAAGGAGGAATTCTTGTTCCTCCGGGAGAACCTGTATGGCGAAAACGTATGTCAGCAACAAACCAATTACTACTATGATACAAACGACTTATCCATGAACCGGCAGGGGATCACCTGCCGTATCCGTGAAAAGGATGGCCGGTTTATTGCTACACACAAAGCACACAGCACGGATTGCAGCATTGAAAAATCAATGGTGGTGACGGGGATATCGGATCTTTTCCCCCTCTCTCAGATTCCGTTAAGACTGAAAGGATCCCTGACAACCCAAAGGTATAGGTGGTACCTTGAGGACGGAATTACCGTATTTCTGGACGAAAACAGCTATATAGAAATTACGGACTATGAGCTGGAGATTGAGTACCAGGAGGGAAAGGAATCCCTTGCCTATCTAGAAATTCAGAGAATTGCCGATCTGCTGTCCAGATATGGGTTCATTCATTCGGCCGGCGAGATTGTCGGACGGCTAATTTGCTCCAAAAGTAAATCCCAGAGATTCTTTAACCGGTACACGCAGGTTCATGCTGAGAGCGGCTGACGCTATGAAACAAACCTTTTAAGGCGAAGTCGCCACATTGTGCAGAGAAAAGCCAACGTAGATTATGTTGTATGAAGCTATTCTTTTAAATCGTACATAAATTTTTCTAATCCGGACATGGGATGTCCGGATTGAGGGATATGATGCAGTTGTAGCTACAAAAGCAGTCTTTAAAGGCTCAATCCAAAATTATTTATTAAAAGAAAGAAGGAATAATTATGGCATGCAGAGATGCGTACATGGTAAGAGAAACAACGATCAATGAACTTACTGAGTCGGCAACGCCGGCAGAGGCCGAAACTGAAAAGACAGAAGTTACGCGACTCCTCTTTGGTGTGGACTCAAAGGTGCAGGCAAATGATATCCTGCAAAACAACCTCTCCGAATTTGAATGGGTATTAAGAAACAAGATTTATCCGAATTTTTGGGGCAGAAACATCGCGGGGGAAAATTGCCTTACCAGAGAGGAAATCGACTTCCTTCACGGCAAGGGCTGTAAAATTGCGGCACTCTATGCTGACAATACGCCGAAGGAAACGGAGGAGCAGGGAGAAATTCGGGCAAAGAAACTGGCGATTACCGCCATGGAGCTGGGAATTCCAGAAGGAACAGCCATTTTTAACGAAATTGCGGCGGATGAAAACATTACAAAGGATTATTTGTTTGGCTTTGCACGAGCCATGCTGTACGAGGGCTATACTCCCGGATTCAAAGCGAATACGGATGCAAACTTCGCGTTTGACCGTGAATTCAGCCGTGGAATTCAGACGGATGCCGAGTTGTTTCAGCAATGTGTGATCTGGGCGGTTGCCCCCACTCTTACGGAGTATGATAGGATGACGACCACCCATCTCATCCACCCAGACAACTGGACGCCGTATGCTCCGTCTGGTATTACACGCAAGGATATTGCAGTTTGGCAGTACGGAAAAGATTGTCATCCCATCAATGATGATGCAGGAAAAGAGACAAGTTTCAACATTAACCTTGTGAGAGACGAAAAAGTTATTATTGAAAAAATGTTCTGAATTCTGTGTAATAGGAGGCGGAAAAAATGATATGCGTATGTGTTAATTCAGTCAGCGTATACCCGAGCTGTGTCGCATTAAAAACCGGTGAATGGTATCACGATGTATACGCAGTGGCCTGTCCAGCTGACGCTGATTGCAGAGATGTCAGATGGTACAGCAGCAACACTTCCGTAGCAACGGTAAATGCAACGACGGGATTTATTTATGCCAGATCTGCCGGCACCACAAGGGTCTATGCTGAAGCAACTGACGGCAGCGGCTGCAAGGATTATATTACCGTAACTGTAACCAGCGGTACCATTAAGGTGTCGTCGGTTGGACTCAACAGAAGCTATGTGTCTATTGAAGAGGGCGAGTCCGTTACTCTGCATGCAACTGTATGCCCTGTCAATGCCAGTAATAAGACCCTTTGTTGGAGCAGCAGCAATACAAATGTTGCTGTTGTAGATAGCAGCGGTACAGTGACCGCGAAATCCCGGGGAAGGGCAACCATTACTGCCACTGCACAAGACGGCAGCGGTGTGCACGATTGCTGTGACATCAACGTTACGGGAGATATTTTGGTTTCATCCGTATCGGTTAGTCCGTCGTGCAAAACAGTCACCATCGGCAGCTCGTTTTACCTGCATGAAACGGTATGCCCCACGAATGCGACAAACAAATGTGTAACGTGGAGCAGCAGCAATACAAGTGTTGCTACTGTGAACCCCTGCAGCGGAATGGTCATGGCGCATAAAGAGGGTACTGCAACCATCTATGCCACGGCGACCGACGGCAGCGGCAAAAGAGGAGGTTGCACAGTAACGGTAAATGCTCCCGTAGCCGTAACCGGAGTGACAATTTGCCCCACTTCAATTACGATGAATGTGGCGGAAATATTTACACTTAGCGCAGGGGTATGTCCCGCAAACGCCACAAACAAAAGTGTGATATGGTGCAGCAGTGACGAAAGCGTGGCAGAGGTAGATATGCGTACCGGCAGAGTTACTGCGAAAAAGGCCGGTAATGTTACGATTACTGTGACTACTGTTGATGGTGGGTATCAGGATTCAATGGAACTAAAAGTTGTAATATGTACAGTAACCATTAAAGACGATGGAAACTACAGCAAAATTATATTTAATGACGGGAAAATATGGAAATGCAATGGTTTTTATTATAATACTAGTCTCGAGTCGAATTTGCCTATTGATTATGAACGCTCAAATCATAATGCTTCAATTGATTTCACTGAAAAACAACTTGGATTTTTGTTTAGAATCGATCCTAATGGTGTGATCTATTATGTAAAAAATAAAAATCTTGGAAAGAATATGTCTCCAACTGACTATTTGATTTATAGAGACAATATTTTCAAAGAAATATATGGTAGGTTGCCCAATTATTTCACTTATGAAAATTCACAGTTATATTATTATACCGGAATCAATTATAACAATCGTTACAGTGTATATTCTGAGGCAGAGTTAATATTTGGAATCCTACCCAGATGGACATGGCAGGATGTTGTTGAAACTCTTTTTGGTGCTGTTTTGTCTATTATATCAATATATGTTCCAGCAATCGGATCGGTTTTATTAACCTACGACATAGTAACAGCCTTCTTTTTTACTGGTGCAATTGAAGGAGCAATAAACTCTGCAGCAAACGAATTTATAAATGAAGTTATTGATTCAAATTATGGTAATAAGTTAGCAAAAAGATTTGGTTGGGCAAGTACTGTAGTCAATTTGATACCAAGTCTCCTCGAGACCGCTTTACCACCTGATATTGACGAAGAACAAATTTCCATTTATGAGAATGCTTATCAAAATGATTCCTATGTGATTAAAATTTCAGATAGTAATCAAACGGTTGATCTAAACGAATTTATTGAGCATTATAAAAGTTTACTCCCGCAATGATTCAAAAACCTCCTTCTGGTGTTTATAAATATCAGAAGGAGGTTTTTTGTTGTCTTTAGACTTAACAACCCCCCTGGTTCTACCAGGGGGAAATAAAAAAACTTTGCGAATAAAACCTCCGTGCTACAATCGAGATGGTTTGGTAGCCGCATCACGAAAGAGCAAGGAGGTTTTACGCAGGATGAAAAATGAGGTAAAACACACAGCGCATTCCAGTTACCGGTGTGAATACCACGTGGTATTCACACCAAAGTACCGGAGAAAAGTGATCTACAAAACAATAAGGGAAGATGTGATCGAGATCATAAAAAAGCTGTGCAGAGAGATGAAA
>CAJFNR010000005.1 GCA_904395335.1 Candidatus Avimonas narfae
ACAGCATTTCTCGAGAACGCTGCCGATAAACGTAGGATGAGAACCGCATGGGGCAGCGTTCATGGTATATGCACCCAGGGTCTCTATATTTGATGGCAAACTGTGTGGGAAGTCTCTGGGCCTGGCCGTTCCTGCGGGCCGGTTCCCTCTACCGTTAAGATATAAATGAAACCATAGATGAAGATGTACCCCCTATCGCCTCCCCCTTGAGGTGTGCTTCCTCTTACGAGGAAGGGAGGACCGCTGTCAGGCGGTGGATGAGGTTGGCATGCTTCTTTCCTATGCCTTTCAGTACAGCCACCTCATCAGTCTCGCCGCACGTGAGCACGCGCACCTTGCCAGCTTCCCTTTAAGGGGAAGCCTTTGCACAACCTGTGAGTCAATCACAGGCCGCATGTGTTGAAAACCGTAAGAAAAAAATCCGGTTGCATCACCCTTGAGTGCCGCTGAAACACACTGTCCCCTTAAAGGAAATGGACTGTAATTCTCTATTGAGGAAGATTGGCGGCAGTTCCTCCACACAAAAAATACCGACAGACTCCATGTCTGCCGGTATTTTGTCTCCATGCGCCCCTCTGGGAGAGAACGTTTATTTATGGTATTTCCCTCCGACAGCAATCTGCATAGCGCGGTACAGCTGTTCCAGCAGCATAACCCGTGCCAGCTGATGAGGAAAGGTCATAGGCGACATGGAAAGTTGCAGGCGGGCTGCCTGTTTGACCTCCTGGGAAAGTCCCCAGGATCCGCCTATAACAAAAGCCAGCCGGCTGCTCCCCGACACAGACCAGTTCTGAATCCGCTCCGTCAGCTCCACGGAGGACATCTCCTTCCCCTCAATGCACAGCGCTGTCAGCAACGCATTTTCAGGGACTTTATCCAGCAGGCGCCGCCCTTCCGCCTGTAAAGCGGCGGCAACAGCGGCCTCCGAGGGCTTATCGGGAAGCCGTTCCTCCCCCACTTCGGTCACAGTCAGACGACAAAAGCCGCCCAGTCGCTTCTCATATTCGGCGCAGGCCTCCCGCAGATAGCGTTCCTTAAGGCTGCCCACACATACCACATCCACATGCAGCAAAGGTCTGTCCCCCCGTTAAAAAATGGTCACCGTGTCAGTGTCGTCCCGGTGAGCCACCTGCAGCACATAATCTACCCCTTCCCGCAGCCCAGCCTCCTCCATCGCCAGGCGGGAGGTCTCATAGGCAAGCTGGGGCAGATTGTTCTCCTTGCTCAGATGACCGAGAAAAAAGCGCGTGGTCCCGCATTCCGCCAAAGCAGGCAGTTCACGCGCACAGTCCTCGTTGGAAAGGTGGCCGGTTTTTGCCAAAATCCGCCGTTTCAGATAATAGGGATAGGGACCGTTTTGCAGCATTTGGACATCGTGGTTGGATTCGATCATCACCAGGTCGCAGCCGTGGAGTACCGTCCGAATCTCCTCACTGATACAGCCGGTATCGGTGGCCACCACCACCCGGCGTCCGTCGGCGGTATGAATATGGTATCCAGTGCTCTCTCGGCTGTCGTGGGAGGTGCGAAAGGAGGTAACCAGCATACCGGCGGCCTCCACCCCTTCCTCGGGCATCACCTCCGGCCGGCAACGGGGGTCCAACGCTCCGGCGGCCTCCAGTCCCTCCATGGTGCCCGGAGAAGCGAAAACGCGAAACCCGTAGCGCTTGCCCAGCACCCGCAGTCCGGCGATATGGTCACCGTGCTCGTGGGTGATAAACAGCGCCTGAATAGTTTTGGGATCGATTTCCCGCTGCCAGAGGGCGTTTTCAATCCGGCGGGCACTAACCCCCACATCGATAAGGACTCCTCCCTGCTGCGATCCCACATATGTACAGTTACCACTACTGCCGCTGAAAAGGGGACAAAACCGCGCCATAACAAAAGCTCTCCTTCACCGGACAAAATATCCGTAATTTCGCACTGCAGGGCAAGGAAAAGGACGAAAACCCCGATTAGAGGCCCCGTCCCGCACATGCCTGTTTTGCGCTGTCAAACGGCTTTGATTTTCATGTCCCCGTCGGGCTGGGAAACACGGCGGATATCTGCCCCCAAAGCGGCAAATTTCTTATCCACGTCTTCATAACCGCGCTCGATATGCTGAATTTCTTCGATCTCACTGGTTCCGCGGGCCGCCAGCGCCGCGATGACCATGGCTACGCCGGCCCGCAGATCGGTGGCCTTGATGGGGGCGGCCGTCAGCTGGGGAATCCCCTGAAACACCGCCACCTTGCCGTCCACCTGGGCCTGGACGCCCATGCGGCGGAGTTCCTCAATATAGCGGAAGCGGTTGTCCCACACGCTTTCGGTTAAAATGCTTGTCCCCTCCGCCATGGACAGCAGCACCGCGATTTGAGGCTGCATATCGGTGGGAAACCCGGGATGCGGCATGGTTTTCACATTGCAGTGATGGATGGGACCCGTGCGGCTCACCCGCACAGCGTCGTCATATTCTTCCACCTGCACCCCCATTTCCATCAGTTTGGCAGTGATGGATTCCAGGTGCTTGGGGATCACGTTGCGCACCAGCACGTTCCCCGCAGTCGCCGCAGCAGCGACCATATACGTTCCCGCTTCAATCTGATCGGGTATGATGGAATAGGTAGCGCCGTCCAGATGATCCACCCCGCGGATCTTGATTACGTCGGTTCCCGCTCCCCGGACATCCGCGCCCATTGTATTCAAAAAATTGGCCAGATCCACAATGTGCGGCTCCTTGGCTGCGTTTTCAATGACGGTGGTCCCTCTGGCACGGACAGCCGCCAGCATGATGTTGACGGTAGCTCCTACCGAGACCATATCCAAATAGATGGAATTGCCCACCAGCCGCTGGGCCGTGACCTCAATCATGCCCTGCTCCATGGGGGAAACCTCCGCCCCCAGAGCGGTAAAGCCTTTCAGATGCTGGTCAATGGGCCGCACACCGAAATTGCACCCGCCGGGCATGGAGACACGGGCGGTACCAAAGCGCCCCAGCAACACACCGATAAAATAATAGGACGCCCTCATTTGGCGGGCCAGATCGTGAGGAACCACAACGGGAGATACCCCGCGGGGGTCGATCTCCACTGTATTCTTGTTGATCCGGCGCACCCGGGCGCCCAGATGAGCCAATATCTCCAGAGATGAAGCGACATCGGCGATATTGGGAATATTTTCAATCCGGCAGATGCCGTCGGACAGCACGACGGCGGGAAGAATAGCGACAGCGGCGTTTTTGGCACCGCTGACCTCCACTTCGCCCTCCAGCCGGTTACCGCCGTTGATGATGTATTTCTCCACTTCGGTTCCACTCCCCATGTTGGTTTGGACGGCCGCAGTCGGCGGCTGCCTTTTTATTGTATCTCAGGAGCAGCAATTTATAAGCGCCAAAACACTCCGGTATGCGCTTCCAAACCACCGCGAAATAAGCAAAGCCAGGATTTCGCCGCAGCGAAATCACAAACAAATTTTATTATAGCATCCGCGGAGAAAATTGCCAACTGTAAATTCAGTATTTTGCAACATTGGATGCAATTGGAAAATTTTTTCACAAATCCTGCTTATCTTCCAAAGGATACACCGATTTCCTGGGCCATGCGAATCTCCAGGCAGTCTTCCGGAACCTTTTTCAGCTTTCCCGCAACCTTTTCCAGCTCCACCGGCACCACTTGGCCGTTGACCATAGCACACATCACGCCGAAGCGCTGCTCCCGGATACAGCCAGCTGCCGCTGCCCCCAGAAGCGTCGCCAACACGCGGTCGTATGGGCACGGAGGGCCTCCCCGCTGGAAATGGCCGGGCACGCATACGCGCACCTCGCCGCCCGCCTGATCCTGCAGCTCTGCCGCCAGACGGTAAGCCACCGATGGGTACCCTTCCGCTGCCCGGGCCGCCGCCAGCTCTTTTTTGCCCATCTTGGCCTCACGGCGGGATAAAGCCCCTTCCGCCACCGCCAGAATGGAGAAAGCCTTGCCCTGCTTACGGCGTTTTTCCAGCGCAGCGGAAACCCGTTTGAGGTCATAGGGCAGCTCGGGCAGCAGAATGATGTCCGCTCCACCGGCGATGCCGGCGTGGAGGGCCAACCAGCCCACCTTATGCCCCATCAGCTCGACAATGAACACCCGGCCGTGAGAGGTGGCGGTGGTGTGGATGCAGTCGATGACATTGGCGGCGATATCCACCGCGCTCTGAAAACCGAAGGTGATGTCCGTACCCCACAGATCATTGTCGATTGTTTTGGGCAAGGTGACGACAGGCACTCCTTCCTCCCGAAGCAGATTGGCGGTTTTGTGGGTACCGTTGCCACCCATGATCACCAGACAATCCAACCGAAGCTTGGTCACCGTCTTTTTCATGGCGGCTACCTTGTCCACGCTGTCCTCCTCCACCACGCGCATCAACTTATAGGGCTGGCGTGAGGTGCCGAGGATGGTTCCGCCTATGGTCAGGATCCCGGAAAAATCTTCCGGCTTCATCCGTTTGTATTCTCCCCGGATCAGGCCCCGATATCCGTCCGAAATCCCATAAATTTCAATTTCATCAAAGGACTCATAGAGAGCCTTTGCCACTCCGCGGATGGCGGCGTTCAGTCCCTGGCAGTCTCCCCCGCTGGTCAGTATACCCACACGCATCATAGACGATCCATTCCTTCCGTTTCCATATCCTTTTCCATTTTTATCCGGTACGCCTCTTGGGCCCGGCTCTGCAGCTCCCACTGGGCATTGAGCTGAGGACGGCCACGGCCATCCACCATCTTGTAGCTCCCGTCCGGCTGCTGCTCCCGGGCGTTGACCGTATCCTCCAGCAGGAGGGAAATCACTTCCTCCACCCGGCGGCGGATCCGCTCCTCCTCAATGGGGAAAACCAGCTCCACCCGGCGGTCCAGATTGCGGGGCATCCAATCCGCACTGCCCAGATATAGGCGCGGCGCCCCTGCGTTTTCAAAGCGAAAAATGCGGCTGTGCTCCAGCAGCTGTCCCACCAGGCTGAACACCCGGATGTTTTCGCTGATCCCGGGCACACCGGACACCAGGCAGCAAATGCCCCGCACCACCAGCGTCACCGGCACACCGGCTGCCGACGCCGCGTACAGGCGGGCGATGATCCCCGGATCCACCAGGGAATTCACTTTGGCGAAAATCCCGCTGGGACGCCCCTGCCGGGCATTTTCCATTTCCCCGTCGATCATGCGGTAAAAGAAATCCCGCATGCCGTCCGGCGCCGCCACCAGCCGGTTGTACCGGGGCGGGCGGGAATATCCGGTGAGCACATTGAACAGGGAGGACGCATCCGCCCCGAAACTTTCCCGGCAGGTGAACAGGCCCATGTCCGTGTATTGCCGGGCCGTGGAATCGTTGTAGTTGCCGGTCCCCAGGTGGAGATACCGGCGCAGACCATCCTCCTCCCGGCGCACCACCAGCAGGATCTTACAATGGGTCTTCAGGCCGGCCAGGCCGTAGATGACATGGCATCCGGCTTCCTCCAGCTTCAACGCCCAATGAATGTTGTTTTCCTCGTCGAAACGGGCCTTCAGTTCCACTAGCACCGTGACTTGTTTGCCGTTTTCCGCCGCGCGGATCAGTGCCGCAATGATGGGGGAATTGCCGCTGACCCGGTACAGGGTCTGCTTGATGGCCAGCACGTCTGGATCCTCCGCTGCCCGGCGGACAAAATCCACCACACAGTCGAAGCTCTCATACGGGTGATGGACAAACCGGTCCCTCTCCCGGATGGCGGCAAAGGGATCATTCCACCCGGCAAAATCCACCGCCTGGACTGGTTTGAGCTTCGGCAGGCAGAGGGATTCGTCCAGTCCGCTCAGCTTCAGGCAGAAGGTCAAATCTAGCGGCCCGGACACCTCATAGATATCTTTTTCCCGCACATCCAGCATGTCGATGAGGAATTCCCGCAGCTCTGGATCGCAGTGGCGGGACAGCTCCAGCCGCACCGGACGGCCGCGACGGCGTTTCTTGATGGACTGCTGGATTTCCACCAGCAGGTCCTCTGCCTCCTCGTCAATGGCCAGATCGCCGTTGCGGGTGACGCGGAAGGCCGCCCAGGCGGCGATATCGTGCAGCTCAAACAGAGCGCTGAGATGGCGGATCAGGATATTTTCCAGCATAATAAAGGACCGCCCCGCCGCCGATGGGAGCTCCACCAGCCGGGGAAGAATGGACGGCACCTGCACCACGGCAAAGGCTGTCTCCTCCCCCTGTCGCAGACGCACCGCCAGGTTCAGGCTTTTGTTGAGCAGCAGGGGGAACGGCCGGCTGCGGTCCACGGCTAGCGGGGTCAGTACCGGGAACAGCACACTGCGGAAATAATCCTCCACAAATGTCTCCTGCTCCTCGTTGAGCTCCTCCGGTTTCAGGAAAAAGATACCGTTCTGCCGCAGCAGCGGGACCAGAGACCGGGACAGGCACGTATACTGCCGGTCGGTAAAGGTGTGTATCCTTTTGGTCAGCTGTTCCAGCTGCATCTCCGGCGTCAAGCCGGCCGGATCGGTCCCTTTGTAGCCGGAACGCACCTGCTCCCGCACACCGGCTACCCGCACCATAAAGAATTCATCCAGGTTGGAAGCGGTGATCCCCAAGAACTTGAACCGCTCCAGCACCGGATTGTCCTTTTCATACGCCTCCTCCAATACGCGGGCGTTGAAATCCAGCCAGCTCAGCTCCCGGTTGATATAGGGGAAATCGCTCGTCTTGGTCATGTTGTTTAACCTCCGCCTTCTCTTCAGAACCAGGGGTCAGATCAAATTGCTTTTGGCAACAAAAACGGGACGGATCCCAAATACTTCTTCAAAATACGGCACGCATTCCCCGAAGGCCCACTTTTCCAGCAGCAAATCCTCCCGGCCCCGGGCAGTCACCACCAGACGGCTGTCCTCCAGACGCACCTTCAGCTCCGTGATTTTTCCCCGGCGGGATTCGTCCAGAGCGTCGGCCAGTATGAGGATGGCCGCCAGCTTATCGGTCAGCAGGCGCTGCTTGCCCGACAGAAAGCCCGGAGAAGCCAACGCCTGATGGAAATCCCCGCATCGGGCGATTTCCGCCACCAGGCGGGTTTCCTCTTCGTTGAGCCCAAACAGATACGCCTGGCGAATCAGGTCATAGGTGGTCTGGGAAGCATTCTGCGCATTGAATCGATAGCCCAGCTCATGAAGCAGAGCGGCGCATTCCAGCAGCAGGCGGCGCTTTCCCGGAATCCCGTGGAGCTTTTTCGTCTTGTCAAATAGCTGTACCGCAAAGGCGCGCACCCGTTCGCCGTGGTCGCCGTCCGTCTGGTTGTCGCTGCCCAGACGGCGGGAACAGGCCAGGGCCCCATCCGACCGCGTTTGATCAAAAAACGCCTTTTCCTCCGCAACCAGCATCTGGGCGGCCACGATATCCAGCATGTCCAGCACCGGTGCTTCAATACGCTGTGTCCCGGCCACCTCCATCATTTTTAAATAAATGGCCAGCAACGGCAGCAGCTGCCCCGCCGCTTCCTGCGGCAGGCCGAATTCCTGAGCAGCCGCCTCCGCGCTGAGAGTACGCGCCCGATGGAACAGCTCCTCCACCCGTTCCCGTTCCAGCACATAGCCGCCGCTCTCCTTTGCGGCCCCGCACAGGGAGGCAATGGTTTCCGCCTCTCGCCCGGTGAGCAGCAAACGACGGAACTTCCCACCGGACAGGCGCAGGGACAGCCGCTGAAAATAGGCATCCACGTATTGGCCCAGCACCCGGTCGAACCGGGCGGTCTGATCCTCCAGACTGCTGAGCATCTCGCTGAGCTTGAGAAACCCCAGACGCAGGTGACAGGCCTTGGTCAGCGCACCGTCCTCCCATACCGCAGCCCCCACACTGCCGGTACCGATGTAAGAAAGCAGACTGTGGTTTTTCAGGCGGGGGGAACGCAGCATGGCTGAATAGATGAAGGCGCTTTCTTCCCCATTTTCCAGCACCTCCACCGTCAGGCCGTTGCGGATCTTGATCTGATCCACCACATAGGCGCGGTTCTCCGCCTCCCGCAAGGCAGTGGTAGCCAGCACGCGGTATTCCCCTACGCCGTATTCCTTCATAACCTGGGAACATCCCTTCAGCGCTGTGCACAGCTCCCGCACGGTTTCCGCGCTTATGCGCCCGCTGGCGAACACTTCATGCCCCAAACGCAGGGGGGAATCCAACAGCTCCAGCCGCCTGACCTCTTCCTTCCCCCGCTGGTAAATTCCCATGCGCAGCGAACTGGAACCGATATCCAGCACTGCCACCGCTTTACCCGGACGCCGTGCGCCCCGCGAGCCGGGCTTACCATCCATATCCGCTCCACTCCTCGCTCTTTGCGGTTAATCTGCCCGGCCGAAAATATCCCTGCCGGCAGCACGTAATCAGTATCTCCCTTTTCTTCCCAGTATAGTCGGTTTCCTCCCGTTCGTAAAGCAAAAAGACGGATTTTTAACCGTTTTGTAACGACTTGTAATCTATCCGTTCTTCGTTTATGATATACTGTGTCCAGGGTCTCTATGTACTGGGGACAAACGATAGGAGTGTCCCTGGACTTGGAGCCGCCCCTCCAGGCCGGTTCCCTCTACGCTTATGGTATACTGTGTCCAGGGTCTCTATGTACTGGGGACAAACGATAGGAGTGTCC
>CAJFNR010000006.1 GCA_904395335.1 Candidatus Avimonas narfae
CTGGGCCTAGAGTAATTTGCTCTCGGCCGGAGCGGCCTCCCGTCACTTCGTGCCATCGCAAATTCTCCCTATCCGTTTGTGATCAATCTATCCAGGGCATCTATATTTCTAAGATAGCCAGGCGGAAATTCTTGGGAAGAGGACGTTTCTTCGGACTGGTACCTTGATGGGGATATACGGAAACCCGTAATGGACTCCAATACGCGGGGATACCGATGAGGAGGAAATCGTTTCGGTAGAGAAACGATTTCCTCCTCATTTCCATCTGCGGGAAAGCCTTTGGACAACCGGATATGTAATCACTTGGTACGCTGATCCGGTACCGTCCATTAACAGAGAAGCGCCGAATAAACCGTTTCACCGCCGTTTACAAAAACCTCGATAATATATTCGTCACGAAGAATTTTGAGGTCGGTGATCTTCCCTTTGTGGATAACCGGATCGCGAAGGGTGCGCTCAATCACAAAACCGTCGTCGGTTTGTGTCACCGCCGGATCGCTGTCGCGCAAAAGATGACGCACTTCCTCTACCGGATAGCCATATATCTTGCCGTCTCGGATGGTTATCTCCCGCGGAACGGAAAGACATCCAATATCTTTTTCAGCAAAGCGTGCGTATTTCCAGCCAGGGATCCATGTTATCAGCAGATTTCTCCCTTTATGGTCGGTAAAAACCTGTCCGGCATATTGATCTGGCCCTTTATCCACATTGCCGTTGACTTCCGGATAAAATCGGCCATCCTGAAAACGACCATACATGACTGAAAAGAAATGGGTTTCGTCAAGATTGCACACTGAGGTAGTAAGCAAACATTTCTCCCCCACCTGCATAAAAGAAGGACACTCTGCAAATTTTGCTTCCTTCCATTCGCTTAGAATACAGCTGTACTGCCAATCAAAAAGGTTTTCACTTTCATATAGAAGGAGACGGGCAACCCGCTTTTCCGGATTGCCGGTAGCCATCACGCAGTAAAATCTGCCGTCTACGCAGGCCACCGCCGGATCGCGGAAGTCGGGACCTCCCTCAGCCGGATAGCATGCTATGACAGGATTATTAGCGTACTTTTCAAAATGAATACCGTCAGTGGAATAGGCAACACTCACCGTTTGCTTTATCTGATCCGCTCCCTCCGGCGTGTAAATCGAAGCATAAAACAAATACAAGGTCTCATCCTTAACAATAGCCGTCCCGGACCAACATCCCCCGCAGTCGTATGGCCTATCCGGATAAAGTGCGATGGGTAATTCTTCCCATGTGAGAAAGTCCTTCGTGCGGGCATGCCCCCAGTGAAACGGCTCACGCCAAGGAATTTCGAAATCGGGAGCATGCTGATAAAACACATGATAATACCCTTGGAAATAAACAAGTCCATTCGGGTCGTTCATCCACCCTTTTCGGGGTCTGTAATGCATCTGAAGCGGACGGGAAAATTCCATAAAAGCCACCGCCTTGTGTATATTGAATAGAATAACGCAAGTATATCACAAGGCCTCTCAATTTCAAATAAAATTTACAGTTTATCAGTCTGCTGAAAAATGCTTATCAAGCGATGCGGACAGCAAAACTGTTATCCTTTCGGTACGGCGTGAAAGTCCGCTTGTTCTCTTTTATTCCCCTGTGGTTTTCCATCTGTATCGGGCCCAAAAAATCTACTGCTGGTTCTCTCAAAGCCCTTTTATTTATCATTCTTCTTTTCACTGCGGCAAAACAACTCCCGAACGCCGATATACAGCAAAAACACGCCGAAAATGCGGCGCAACAGGCTGAGATCCATTAGTGACGCCACATAGGCGGCCGCCAGTGAGGTTACAATCCCGGCCGCGATGGCGATCAGTGCGGTTTTCTTCTCTACCAGATGCTTCCGGATGTGGGAAATCAATGCCGCCGGAGCACAGAAGAGAAAATAAAGCAGATTGATCCCCGCCGCCGTATACTGCGGCACACCAGCAAAGGTGGTCAGATACAGAATCAGCAGCGAGCCGCCGCCGATGCCAAACCCGCTCAAAATCCCTGTGGCCATCCCGACCAAAAAATTCACAATCGTCACAGCAGCAGCACCGCCCGCACCCCTCCGTATAGAATCAGCACGCCGAGGACACGCCTAAGCAGCGTCACCGGCACCTTGTCAAACAGCTTGCCCGACAGCAGCCCGCCCGCCAGGCCGCCCAACAGATAGGGCAGTGTCCCGGTGAGATCCAGCCCTCCCCGCCAGAAATACACCGCCAGGGAAACCGCTGACAGAGGAAGAATCACCGCCACCGAAGTGGCAAACGCCTTCTTCTGCTCCATGTGCAGCCATCGGGTAAAAAGCGGTACCAGAAACAACCCGCCGCCGGAGCCAAAAAATCCGTTGGCGGCGCCGGCCAGCGCCCCCGTCACCGCCTGTTTGACTTTTGATTTCATCCCACTCCCCCGTTTTGGTTACTATCCCTCCTATTCTCTCCCGGAACAGTAAAAAAATACCTTTCCCGCCGCGGCGGGAAAGGTATTTTTCAGTCGATGATCCCGCCGCCCAGCAGGCAATCCTCATCGTAAAAGACGGCGGACTGTCCGGGAGTGACGGCCTTCTGCGGACGGTCGAAACGGACCAGCGCCCGTCCCCGTTCCAGCGGGGTAACCAGGGCGTCGGCAGGCGGCGCCTGATAGCGGATTTTCACCTGCGCCCGAAACGGCTCCTCCGCCTCCGGGATCGATACATAGTTGACACAGGATACGGTAAACGACTGCGTAAAGGGCGGCTCATAGGACAGTTGTATCTCCCCGGTGTCCGCTCGGATCGCGGAAACGTATGCCGGGCGCCCCAGCGCCACGCCCAGGCCCTTGCGCTGGCCCACGGTATACCGGCTGATCCCCCCATGTGGGCTCAGCCGTTCCCCATCCGGCGATACGAACACCCCCTCCCGATCCGGCTGTCCGGAATACCGTTCGATGAAGGCGGCGTGTTCTCCCTCGGGAACGAAGCAGATTTCCATGCTGTCCCCCTTTTCCGCCACCGGCAGACCATTCTCCCGCGCCAGGCGGCGGACCTCCTCCTTTTCCAGTCCGTACAGAGGAAAACGGACCTGTGCCAGCTGATCCTGGCTCAATCCGTACAGCACATAGCTCTGATCTTTGCGGCTGTCCGCCCGGAAGAGCTGCCATCGCTTCCCTTCCTCCCAATATGCCCGGCGGACATAATGTCCGGTGGCAATGGCGTCATACCCCTGTTGCCGGGCGTAGTCCAGCATGCCGCCGAATTTGATGGTTCGATTGCACACCACACAAGGGTTGGGGGTTCTGCCCCGGCGGTATTCCTCCGCAAAGACATCCACTACCTGCCGGCAGAAGCGGTCGGACAGATCCAGCACGAGGTGCTCGATTCCCAGTGTACGGCACACCGTCCGGGCATCCTCAATTTCCGTTTCCCCATTTCCGTTTCCTATCGAGGCCAAACGGCCGCCGCGCAGGCGCAAGGTGCAGCCCGACACCTGATACCCTTGCTTCATAAGCAACAGCGCCGCAACGGCGCTGTCCACTCCTCCACTCATTCCCACCAGGATCTTTTCACCCATGTTTCCGAACCTCATTCTTCTTCAGACTGCGGCTGTGCCGCATATATGCGTATCTTATCACACTTTTTCCGGAATGGCGAGGCCCGGGAACTGTCCCGAGAAATTTTTCAGGATTTTTTTGCTTTGTCTTGCATATTTCGTTGAGATTGACTATCATGAAAGCATGTCCAGTTTCAGCCAATAAGGAGGAAGAATATGGAAAAACTGCGTATCGGCATCGTCGGGTGCGGCGGCATCGCCAACGGCAAGCACCTACCTGCCCTGAAAAACGAAAGCGATCGGGTGGAAATGGTGGCCTTCTGCGACCTGATCCCGGAGCGTGCGGAACAGGCGGCTAAGGAATACGGCACGCCTGATGCCAAGACCTGCACCGATTATCATGAATTGATCGCAGACAAGAGCATCGACGTGGTGCACGTCTGCACTCCCAACCGCTCTCATTGCGAAATCTCCGTGGCGGCCCTGGAGGCGGGCAAACATGTCATGTGTGAAAAACCCATGGCCAAAACCGCCGCCGACGCCCGCAAAATGCTGGAAGCCGCCAAAAAGAGCGGCAAAAAGCTGACCATCGGCTATCAGAGCCGTTTCACCAAGGAGGCGCAAGTGATCAAAAAGGCAGTGAACCGCGGTGATTTGGGGGAAATCTATTTTGCCAAGGCCCATGCCGTACGGCGCCGCGCTGTCCCCACCTGGGGTGTTTTTCTCAACGAGTATGAGCAGGGCGGCGGTCCTCTCATCGATATCGGCACCCACGCTTTGGATTTGACCCTGTGGATGATGAACAATTACAAGCCGCAGTCGGTGCTGGGACAAACCTTCAAAAAACTGGGTGACCAGACCGAGACCGGCAACATCTGGGGCGACTGGGATCCCAAGGAGTTCACGGTGGAGGATTCCGCCTTCGGCCTGATCAGGATGGAGAACGGTGCCACCATCTTCCTGGAATCCAGCTGGGCCCTGAACACGCTGGACACCGGTGAGGCTATCACCACCCTGTGCGGTACCAAGGCCGGTGCGGACATGCGGGACGGTGTGCGCTTCAACATGGTGGATCTGGGCTGCCAGACGGTGAAAAAACCCGATCTCAGCGCGGGAGGCGTGGCCTTCTTTGAGGGCAGCGCCGGCATGACCCCCGCTCAGATGGAAGCCCACTACTGGATCAATGCCATTCTCAACGACACCGATCCCATGGTACTGCCGGAACAGGCCCTGACCGTGACGGAAATTCTGGAAGCCATCTACACCTCCGCCAAAACCGGAAAAGCCGTGTATTTCGATTAAACGATAAGGTAAGCTGACGACAAAACCCCCACCGCACTATTTATGCGGCGGGGGTTTTTGCTTTTTCTTTACACAAGGCGGCCGAACTGCTTTTCCAGCTCCTTCCGGGTGATTTCAAAGCATACGGGACGACCGTGAGGGCAGGTGCGGATATCCTTATTCACCAGGATTCGCTCCGCCAGCCTTTGCAACTCCTCCGGCCGGCTCTCATCCCCCGCCTTGACGGCGGCGCGGCAGGCGGTAGAGGCATAGATCCACTCCATCCGCTCGGTGGCGATCTCGCGCCGGCCGTCGATCAGGCCACCTGCGATTTCCTGAACCGCCGCGGCGATGTCACAGCCCTCCAGCAGCATGGGAATCCCCCGCACCAGCACGGAAGTTCCGCCGAAATCCTCGATCTCAAAGCCCGCTTGCCTGAGCTCCGCTTCATGATCCATCACCGCTGCGTACTCCTCCCGGCTCAGCGAGACATTCAGCGGGGCCAACAGCTGCTGAGACTCCTCATGCGCCTGTTCCCGCAACCGGTTGTACAGGATGCGTTCGTGAGCAGCATGCTTGTCAATAAAGAAAAGGGACTCTCCCTGCTGCACCACCAGATAAGTGCGAAATGCCTCCCCAAGATACCGAACCGGCTCCTTCTCGAAAGGCAGATCCGCCTCCGGTTCCTCCTGGGCTAGTGGCTCCGGCTGCGGAACTTCTTCAGCCTCCGGTTCGGCGGGAGGAACCACTGCCGTTTCCCGGGAAGGCGGCGGGGAAGGTTCCTCCTCCACAAAAATATCCACAGAGGGACGGTAGACAGTGCTCTCCTGCGCCGGCCTCCACAAAGAGGGGCGGTCGCGCAGCGTGTCGCCCTCGTCCCGCTCCGGGACCACAGGAACCGACACAGTAGCCGGCGGCGCAGGAGAAACCGACCGGGGACGGATTTCCCGCTCCGGCTGGAAAGAAAGCTGCCGCGGAGGCTCCTTGGTAACAGCCGTTTCCTGACGGAAAGGCGCACGGGGCAGCGTCACATTTTTGGGGCCGCCGCCCGCCTGGAGGGCGGATTTCACCCCGTGATACACGGCGTCAAACACGGGACGCTCCTGAACGAAGCGCACCTCGATCTTGGCGGGATGGACATTGGCGTCCACAGTCTCCGCTGGAAGGTCGATGTGCAGCACACAGGCAGGATATTTGCCCGCCATCACCGACCCCTTGCAGGCCTCCTCCGCAGCGGCCATGGCGGTACGCGTCTTGACATAGCGCCCGTTGACAAAGAAATGCTGCATGGTCCGGTTGGATCGGCTGGCCTCCGGCCGGCTGACAAAGCCGTGCACATGGACACCGCCGGAGGTGTAGTCCACCGGGATCATGCCGTCGGCGAAGGACTTGCCGAACACGGAATAGATGGCAGCCCGCAGGTCGCCGGAACCGGGGGTTACTCGCTCCTGCTTTCCATCGCGGATAAGGTGGAACGACACCTCCGGATGGGACAGGGCCAGACGGTCTACCACACCGGCGGCGGCGTTGGCTTCGCTGACATCTTTTTTCAGGAATTTCATCCGGGCGGGGACGTTGAAAAACAGGTCCCGCACCACAATAGCCGTTCCCTGGGGAAAGCCAACGTCCTCGCAGCAGACTGGCTCTCCCCCTTCCAGCACGTAACGGGTCCCCGCCGTTTCCCCGGCGGTGCAGGTAAGGAGCTCCACACGTGACACGGCAGCGATGGAGGCCAGCGCCTCCCCGCGGAAACCCAGAGTGCCGATAGCGTCCAGATCCTCCTCGGTGCGCACCTTGCTGGTGGCATGGCGCAAAAATGCCGTGGGCACATCCTCCCGGGTGATACCGCAGCCGTCGTCCTGGACGCGGATCAGCTCCACGCCGCCGCGCTTTAATTCCACCGTGATGGAAGAGGCGCCCGCATCCAAGGCGTTCTCTACCAGCTCCTTCACCACGGAGGCGGGGCGTTCCACTACCTCCCCCGCCGCAATCAGCTCGGCGGTATGTTTATCCAGCACCTGGATTTTCGCCATGGCGCTCCCTCCTTTACCTTCACAGTGAGCTCGTACGTCAATAAGCGCTGGCCATCTTCACCAGTTCGTACAGCGTCTGCAGCGCTTCAATGGGCGTCAGGGTATTTACGTCCATTTCCTTGAGGCGCTGGATCACCTCGTTTTTCTCCGCCGGGAGCAGGGACAGCTGCCCGTCGTCGCTCTCGAAGCCGGCGTCCGTTTCCGGCCGGCGGCGCGGCGGCCCTCCCTCCTCGCTTTCCAGGCCGTGGAGGATCTCCTTGGCCCGGGACACCACTGCGTCGGGGATACCCGCCAGCTTGGCCACTTCAATGCCGTAGCTGTCATCTGCCGGGCCCCGCACGATACGGCGCAGGAAGGTGATGTCATCTCCCCGCTTTTTAACAGCGATGTTGTAATTTTTGATGCAGTCGTTTTCCTGCTCCATGACGGTGAGCTCGTGATAGTGGGTGGCGAACAGCGTCTTGGCCCCTACCTTGCGGGGGCTGGCTACATATTCCAGTACGGCCCGGGCAATGCTCATGCCGTCATAGGTGGAGGTGCCCCGGCCGATCTCATCAAAGATGATGAGGCTGTCGGCGGTGGCGTATTTCAGGATGGAGGCCACCTCGTTCATTTCCACCATGAAGGTGGACTGGCCGGAGGCCAGATCGTCCGACGCCCCCACCCGCGTAAAAATGCTGTCCACAATACCGATGTCCGCACTGGCGGCGGGGACAAAGCTACCGATCTGCGCCATGAGCACAATCAGCGCCGTCTGTCGCATATAGGTGGATTTTCCCGCCATGTTGGGACCGGTGAGGATGGCCACCCGGTTTTCATGGGCGTCCAGCAACGTATCGTTGGGCACGAAAGGCGCATCCTGGATGGCCTCTACCACCGGGTGGCGTCCCTGCTTGATGTCGATACGCCCCTTCATGTCTACCAAGGGACGGCAGTACCGGTTGCGTGCCGCCGTCTCCGCAAAGGAGCAGAGCACATCCAGGGTGGCAATGGCCTTGGCCGTACTCTGAATGCGGTGCAGCTGGGCCGCCACCTGGGAGCGCACCTCACAGAACACCTGATATTCCAGCTCCACCACCCGGTCCCGGGCGCCCAGCACCCGGGCCTCCAGCTCCTTGAGCTCCTGGGTGATGTAGCGCTCCGCATTGGCCAGTGTCTGCTTGCGGATATAGGTGTCCGGCACCTCGCCGGTATAGGTCTTGGAAATTTCTATGTAATACCCGAATACTCGGTTGTAGCCCACCTTGAGCTTTTGGATACCGGTGCGCTCCTTTTCCTGTGCTTCGATGCGAGTGATGATCCCCTTGCCGTCGGTCATCTCGAAGCGCAGCTCGTCGATATCCCCGTGGTACCCGTCGCGAATCATGCCGCCCTCCCGCACGGAAAAGGGCGGTTCGTCCACGATGGAGCGCTCGATCAACTCCAGCACGTCCGCCAACGGGTCGATATTGCCGTGGATCTCCTTCAGCATGGCGGAGGAGACCTCCGCCATGCGTTCCTTGATGGGGGCCATACCCCGGATGGTCTGAGCCAGGGAACGCAGCTCCCTGGCGTTGGCGCTGCCGTAGACGATACGGGTCATGATCCGCTCCAGGTCGTAAATGCCAGTGAGTCCTTCGATCAGGTCCCCCCTCAGCACCGTATCCCCGTACAGCTCGTCCACCGCGTTGTGCCGGCGGAGGATTTGGGCGGGATTGATCAGCGGCTGTTCGATCCAGCTGCGGATCAGCCGTTTGCCCATGGCGGTCTTGGTGTGATCCAACACCCACAACAGGGAGCCGCGCTTTTCCTTGCTGCGCATGGTTTCCAACAGCTCCAGATTGCGCCGGGCGGTCAGATCCAGCCGCATATACCGCACATCGGAATACACATCCAGATTGTTAAGCCGTTCCAGCCCGTTCATCTGTGTGGCATAGAGATAGCGCAGCGACGCTCCCAGAGCTCGCACAGCGGAGAATTGATCGCGCAGCCCCAGCTCCTCCAAGGAATCCTTGTGGAAATGGCGGAGGATCAGCTCCTCCGCCTGCTGGTAATCGAAACGGTCCTGCTGGCTCATGTCCGGCCGCACGCCCAGACGCTTGCGGATAAATTCCATCAGGGGCCCCTGCGCCGCCGCGCCGTCGTTGAGCAGCACCTCGCTGGGCAGAAAGCGCCCCAGCTCATTGGTGATGCGCAGCACCACATCCTCGCCCTCCAGCCGAGTTAGATGGATCTCACCGGTGGAGCAGTCGGAAAAGCACACCCCCGCGTCCGCCGCACCGTCGCTGACGTACAGCACACAGAGGTAGTTGTTCTTCGCCTCGTCCAGCATGGATCCCTCGATGACGGTACCGGGGGTGATGATGCGGATCACATCCCGCTTGACCAGCCCCTTAGCCTTGGCAGGATCCTCGGTCTGCTCGCAGATGGCCACCTTGTAGCCCTTGGAGACCAGGCGGGCGATATAGGATTCGCAGCTGTGGAAGGGGACGCCGCACATGGGCGCCCGCTCCTCCTGCCCGCAGTCGCGGCCGGTCAGGGTCAGCTCCAGCTCCTGAGACGCCAGCTTGGCGTCGTCATAAAACATCTCATAAAAATCGCCAAGACGATAGAAAAGGATGCAGCCCGGATACTGCTTTTTGATCTCAAAATACTGCTGCATCATCGGTGTCAGCTCCGCCATTGCGTTCCCTCCCTGTCCGTTTCCCGGTTTGTTCCGAAGGCACTGCTCAATGGCATCCTGAGCAGCCGGCGCAGTTGCCTCCGCAGCTGGGATCGTCAATATGCTCCGGGTCCTGGCCCTGGGCGGAAAGCGTCAGGATGGTGGCCATATACCGCACCACGCCGTCCAACTCTTCCTTGGCTGCCTGATACGCATTCATGTGAGGGTTCTGCATGATCTTATCGTACACCTCGCGGATCTCGCCATCCAGCCGGGTGATCTTCTCCCCGTCCTTCTCCTCCTTGGTGCTTTCGTTGTTGAGGGCGATCCGCTTGAGGTTGAATTCACCGATGAGGTTCTGCAGCTCGGCATCCTCGTCCGCCGCCGCCTGCGCCATCTGGGTACGGATGAAGCGCTCGTCCTTCTGCAGCTCGTGTGCCAGGTCCTTGGCCAGTTCGATCAGATTGTCCATCGTTTGCTTCCTCTCTATTTTATCTTTTTTGTTTTACGGTTCCACGCCGACGATTTTTCCGCTGAGTATCCAGCTGCGGGCGCCGGTGATCTGAACCCGGGCATACCGGCCCACCGCCGCGCACTCCTGATCGGTGGGATCGGCAATCCGCACCACCATATTTTCCGGGAGCCGCGCCTCCAGCACGCCTTCCTCCCCGCATTCCAGCAGGGCTCGGCGCACACTGCCCACCATTTTCTGCAGCCTGCGGGCAGCGATCTGCTCCTGCAGCGCGTTCATCTCCTGGAACCAGCGGAGCTTTTCCTCCGCCGGGACAGGATCGGGATAAGAAGCCGCCGGCGTCCCCTTGCGCGGCGAGTACAGGAAGGTGAACAGCGAGACAAACTCCACCTCCCGGATCAGATCCAATGTCTGTTCAAAATCCTCCCGGGTCTCACCGGGAAAGCCCACGATCACATCGCTGGTAAAGGCGATCCCCGGCACCGTCTCCCGTGCCACACGGATCAGCTCCAAATATTGCTCTCGGGTGTAGCCGCGGTTCATAGCCTTGAGTACCCGGCTACTTCCCGACTGGAAAGGCAGATGAAAATGCCGGGATACCTTGGGGCAGTCGGCGATGGCGGCAAACAAACGGGGAGTGGCGTCCTTCGGATGGGAGGTCATGAACCGGATGAGGAAATCCCCTTCCAGCGCATTGATGCGGCGCAGAAGCTCGGGAAAATCCACCCCGTGTGCCTCCCCCTTGCCGTAGGAATTGACATTCTGCCCCAGCAAGGTAATCTCCTTGACACCTTCCCGGATCAGCTGGCGGGCCTCCTCCACAATGCGGTCGGGATCGCGGCTGCGCTCCCGGCCCCGCACATAGGGGACAATGCAGTAGGTACAGAAATTGTTGCAGCCGTACATGATGGGCAGAAAGGCCTTGGCCCCGCCGTCGCGCCGCACCGGGATGTCCTCGGCGATGACGCCGTCCTCCACCGGCCGCTCGATAACCTGCTTGCCTCCCTCCAGCACCCGCAGCAGCAGCTCAGGCAGGCGATGCAGCACATGGGTGCCGAAGATCAGATCCACAAAGGGGTAGCTCTTCCGCAGTTTCTCCGCCACATGCTCCTGCTGGACCATGCACCCGCAAAGGCCGATGATCAGCCCGGGACGGCGGCGCTTGAGATTTTTCAGCGCCCCCACGTTGCCGAACACCCGGTCCTCCGCATGCTCCCGCACCGCGCAGGTGTTAAAAAGGATCAGATCCGCCTCCTCCGTCCGCTCGGTGAAGCCGAAGCCCATGGAACTCAGCATTCCCTTGATCCGTTCGGAATCGGCGACATTCTGCTGGCAGCCGAAGGTGCGCACACAGCAAAGCGGCGATTTCCCGGGAAACCGCGCTTCGTACCAATCGCGCACCCGGACGCCGTATTCCCGCTGGAGGTCAAGCTCCTGCGGCGTAATGGTTCTGATATGGGACATGAAACGCCTGTTCCTTCCTGTCGATGACAAAGTGGTATATACGAATTGAGTATACCAAAAAACGACACACATTTCAATCTCGAATCCCCAAGAAAAGGCAAAGGGATTGTAGGACTACAATACATATTGGACAGTTGAATAAGAAAGAGATGAAGGATAGGGCCACATCGGTTATAGTTGAAGTTGCGAGCAAC
>CAJFNR010000007.1 GCA_904395335.1 Candidatus Avimonas narfae
AACAGCGGCAAAGCCTTTGCGGAACGCCTCCAGCAGGCCTTTGTCCCGGATATCGATTCCATAGTAATTGAGCGGCGTGATTCCATCGGCATTATAGTCGTTGGCGTTAAACCAAATACCGTATTTGATCTGGGGCAGTTCCTTGAAATCCGACATCATCTGTTCGACCCACTGATACTGCTGCTCGGTCTGATTGCCGTTAACACCCGAGCCGCAGGAGAACTCGCCGATACACATGGGCCACTCATCATCCTGGAAGAAGGGAGCAACATTTTTAATCGCTGTTTCGAACATTTCCTTACAACTGGTGAACGTACCGCCATTGCCGCCGGTATAATTGGTCAGGGCGATCATCTGGAAGCACTCCGTAGACGGTATGTAGTTCAGCGTCTTGCTCCAGTTTCCGGGAGGATAGCTGCCCATATAGGTATCAATGCTCCAGATCATGTACGGGGTGGCGCCTTCCTCCTGGAAGATCTTGTACATCCGCTCCCAAGTCACCACGAAAAGATACGGGTCCGCCATGTTGGCAATGGCGCTGTAGGAGCACCAGTCCGTACACATCTCGTTGTTCAGACGGAAGAAAACGGTATGGCCAAATTCCTTGATCTGCCGGGCAAAGGAGCGCAGCTCGTCATCCATTTTGCCGCGGTAAATATCCATCAGCGGGCTATAACCATTCAAATCCGTGTTATTGTTAGCGGTAAACTGATAGCTGATCTGCAGCATCTTGCCGTCTTCATAGAGCTGGTCATAGAAGTCCCAGTCCAATGTACCACCGTTTTTACCCGAATGAATATAGGTGGCCAGGATGTCCATCGTGTAGTTGGTGCGCTCCTCAAAGGCGGGAACGAGGTAATCGTAACCGGCTGTATCCAGATTGCTCTGATACATACCAAACTCAAACTCCTGGCTGCCCCGCATCCGGTCATAGACGGCGCGGGTTTCCTCCGTCCAATCCTCCGGAATCTGCACATGGTATTCCTTGTTGTACACCGCCTGTCCCTTTGCCGAAAACCGCTGGAAGGAATTCACAATATCGTCCAGCCCCTCCAACGGCTCATAGGATTTGAATACCAAGCGGTAATACACTGTGCGCACCGGGGAATACAGGTTTACATAGGTAAAATAGTCGTAGTTGTCCGCTTCCATCCCCTTCATCTGCATCCGAATGATCTGGGCGGTGAACTCGCCAACCTCTCGAGTCTCCACTTTTCCCAGCTGGGTGATTTTGTTGTTCCGCTGCCAATCCTGATTCAGCAAATGGCGATTGACCCACTGTTCCAGCTGATACTCCACGTCGGCCTCAAACACATCCTCCACCGTAATGGTGAGCATCGCCTCTTCGCCGGTATATTCCACCTTGATGGGGCTGAGAGAATAATCCGGCTCCCAGTCCTGGGGAATATCAATAGCGTATCCATCCGCATAGTTGACAACACGCTTGATATCGCCGGAATAATAGAGGATCTTATTATCCCGCTGCTGATTCATTTCCGTGGCGCCGGTACGCACGCCGTTTTCATAGAATTCCATCTTAGTGACTTCTCCCAGCCCCTCCATACGGCTGGAATCCTGAAGGTCCTCGCGCACCGCCGTCAGCTGCTCCTCCGTGTATTCCGCCGTATCGTAGTAAGTACCGCCGGAGGAGGAAGTATCGGTTTCACCGCCCTGGCCTTCGTCCGGTTGTGTTCCACTCATACAGCCCGACAGTGACAACAGCAGGCATATGGCCGTGCTAACGGCCAGAATCCGCTGCTTCCTTCTTTTTTTCATTGCTCTGCCTCCTATAAATCATAAGGTGAATTTTATCTATATTCAAATAATGATGAAATCCCCCTTCCCCGTGGCAAATATTTCAATAGGGCTTCATCAATATATGGAAGGGGTCACAGCAAAGCCGGGAAAAGCCAGTCTGATAGTCTCTACTGGAACCCCCTTCCATCGGAAAAGAATCAAGACATTGATGATTTTCCGGTCCTACTGAATCCTTTTCCCAACTCAGCGCATATTGCAAAGCTTCTCGCTTCACCGTTCAGACGAAGTCGCTTATGCCTGAGGGTCGTTATCCTTCGGTACCTGATCATCCGTATCCTTGGGTCCGGCCTTTTTCTTCCTAGACAGAACCACCGCTACAATGACACCGGCGACCACCACCACGCACACCGCAGCAATCACGATGTACAGCACTGTAGTATTATCCGCGCTGTCCGAGGCACCGCTTCCGGAGCCTCCCGCACTATTTGTACTGTCTGTGCCTCCTTGCGTTGCTGTCGCTCCGTCCGCGAAAATCAGGCGCGAAGGATCCGGCGTGGTATTGTCCGTCTCCATATCCGCAAAATCTTCTTCCGATCCGGTGGCCAGCTCACCGCTGACCTTAAGCCCGTCTTCCGCGTTTTCATCGTCGTTGCCAATAGACAGCTGGCGCACTGTCAGCTCGCCGCTCAGGTGATCCTCCGTGTTGTCCACCAGCGTCAGATAAATCTGAGGGGCGCGGCAGCTTTTCACGCCGCCTTCCAGCGCCGGAATCTCCCGGGTTACCATGCTGCTGCTCAGGTATTCGTACAGGTTGAATTTTCCCTGGTACGTCCCCGCTTCTCCCGCCTGGGATTGCCGCTTGACTTCCTCGCTTCCCGCCACGGCATTCATAATGCCTGGCGCAATGTTCACGTTCTGGTTGTTGATCACCAGCGTGATCTTCCAGCCGGTATTGCAGGTCAGATCAAAATAGACATAAGGATTCTTTTCCAAATCCAGATACGGGCGCATCTCCACCGGCATGGAGTGGACAGACACCGTCATCGCCCTGGCATCTTCCGTGCGCTTAACGGTGATGGCCCCACTTTCATCTACCGTGGCAGACGCATAAGTTCCTTCTGAACCCAAAGGCATATTAGACGATTCCCTGGATTCCACCTGCCAGAAATTCTGATCGATAATGGGGACGATATCCAATCCACTGGTCGGCTTTGCGGAAACCGCCGCAGGCACAGCACTGACCAATACGGCCATTCCTGCCATAAGCCCCATGATTTTGGCCCTTTTCGACATATTACTCCTCCGTTCAATCAATCCCATGATTCAGCAATTTGGTTATGGCAGGTCAGCTTTTCATTGCGGCAAAGCCGTTTCGGAAGGCCTGCATCAGATTTTTCTCCGAAATATCCAAAGCGTAATAGTTCTGGATGGAAATCGTATCTTCTTTATAATCGTTGGCACTGAACCATACGCCGTATTTGATCATCGGAAGTTCTTTGGTATCCTTAAGCATCTGCTCAATCCAAGCATTCCGTTCGTCTTCGTGAGAGCCGTCTCCCTTGCCGCAGCCGAATTCACCGATACAGAAGGGCCATTCACCATCCTGGAAAAAGGGATCCAGCTTTTTGATGGCGTCGCTGTACAGCTGCTTCCAGCTGGTAAAGCCGTTATAGCCGTCATTGTATGCGGTCAGCGAAATCATCTGAACACATTCCGTAGAAGGCATATAATTGAGGAAGCTGCACCAATTGCCGGGAGGATTGCTGCCCGAACCGGCATCGATAATCCAGATCATGTAGGGAGTGGCGCCTTCCTCCTGGAAGATCTTGTACATCCGCTCCCAGGTGTTGGCAAAAATATAGGGATCTGCCATGTTGGCTATTCCGCAGTAGGATGTCCAGTCTGTATTCATCTCATTGTTCAGCCGGAAGAAGATGGGATGGCCGAACTCCTTGATCTGCCGGGCAATACTGCGCAGTTCATCGTCCTTCAAGCCGCGGTAGATATCCAGCATCGGGCTATAGGCATACAAATCACTGTTATTGTTGTTGGTAAACTGATAACTCAGCTGCATCATTCGGCCATCTTCGTAAATCTGCTCATAGAAATCCCAATTCAGCGAGCCGCCATTGCTGCCAAAATGCAGATACTGGGCAATAATGGGCAGGGTGTAATTGGTGCGCTTTTCAAACGCCGGGATAATGTAATTATAACCGGCCGCTTCCAGCTGGCCCTGGAAAATACCAAATTCAAACTCCTGGCTGCCCCGCATCCGCTCGTAGAGCTCACGGGTCTCCTCCGTCCAATCCTCCGGAATCTGCACATGGTATTCCTTGTTGTATACCGCTAGTCCTTTCGCCGGAATGCGCTGGAATGAATTCACAATATCGTCCAGCCCTTCCACCGGTTCATAGGATTTGAACACTAAGCGATAATACACTGTCCGCACCGGGGAATACAGGCTGACATAGGTGAAGTAATCGTAGTTATCCGCTTCCATTCCCTTCATCTGCATTTTGATGATCTGGGCGGTAAATTCGCCGATCTCGCGTTTTTCCACTGCGCCCAGTTGAGAAATTTTGTTTTTCTGCTGCCAGCCCTTGTTCAGCAGATAACGGTTGACCCATTGCTCCAGCTGATATTCCACGTCGGCTTCAAATACCTCTTCTACCGTAATGGAAAGATTGACATCCTCGCCAGTATACTGCACCTTGACAGGGCTGAGGGAATAATCCGGCTTCCAGTCCTGAGGAATGTCGATGATATAGCCGTCCGCATAGTTGACAACGCGCTTAATGTCGCCGGAATAATAGAGGATCTTATTATCCCGCTGCTGATTCATTTCCGTGGCGCCGGTACGCACGCCGTTTTCATAGAATTCCATTTTGGAGACCTCTCCCAAGCCCTCCATATGGTTGGAGTTTTGCAGCCCCTCACGCACCGCCGTCAGCTGCTCCTCCGTATATTCCGCCGTATCGTAGTAGGTGCCGCCGGTAGCGGAGGTTCCCGTCTCCCCGCCATCGTTCTCATTGGGCTGTGTTTCACTGACACATCCCGACAACGCCATCAGCAGGCTCACAGCTGTACCCACAGCCAGAATCCGCCTTCCCCACTTTTTTTTCATCACTCGACCTCCTAGGAATTTCTATCTACTGTTTTGGTTCCCGCTCCGGAGAGGGCGCCACGCCCCCTTTTTACACCTCAAACGGGAAGCGGCACAGCTTTCCAACAGTCTTTCTGACTCCTGGGCATGCTGCACCAATTTATGATCCAATTATAGTATCTTCTGGGCATCAACACAACCGACAAAAGGAAATACCCAAAAATAATTAAAAAAAACGCAAAAGATAGTTATACGTCATGACTTTGCTTCACGAGTGCTCTAAAATTTCCAATAAGAAAGCGACCGGGTTTCCTCGGCCGCTTTCTTATTTTAAGCCCACTATTCGTGATCCATACTTCAACATCTGACGAATAGCTTTCTGGATGCACCCTTCCGATATAGCGTCCGTTACATCCAATATCGTGTATGCGTAATCCTTCTTCGAGCGGCTGGTCTTCCTTTTCCAGCCGCTTCCTCCGCCCGCGGTTCCCTATCAGATTACGCGGATGCGGATCACTCCGTCGATGGCTTCAATTTTCTGGATGCACCCTTCTGATATAGCGTCCGTTACATCCAGTATCGTATATGCGTAATCCTTCTTCGAGCGGCTGGTCATATTGTCTATATTCACACCCGCTTCCGAAACCATGCCGCTGATCTGTGTGAGCATTGTCGGCACATTCTTATGCAGGACACAGATACGGTGATCCGTCGTCCGCTCCGCTTCCACCGCCGGGTAGTTGACGGAATTGCGGATATTGCCATTTTCCAGATACTCAATCAGCTCATCAGCCGCCATAACAGCGCAGTTGTCCTCGCTTTCCGGCGTGGAAGCTCCCAGGTGAGGCAGGACAATGGCCCCTTCCATCCCCAACACTTCCTCACAGGGGAAATCCACCACATAAGCCGCCACCTTACCGGAGGCCAGCGCCTCCTTCATGTCGGCGTTATTGACCAGTTCGCCGCGGGAGAAATTCAGGATGCGGACGCCGTCCGGCATCATGGAAAACGCTTCAGCATTAAGGCTTCCCTTGGTATCGGGCGTCAAGGGCACATGAACCGTTATGTAATCGCAGGTGGAATAAATCTGTTCCACACTGGTGGCATGGTGAATGGCACGGGAAAGCCCCCAGGCCGCATCCACGGACAAATAGGGATCATAGCCATATACATCCATCCCCAGGCTGTGAGCGCTGTTGGCCACCAGCGTGCCGATGGCTCCCAGACCGATTACCCCCAGCTTCTTCCCCTTGATCTCCGGCCCGGCAAAAGCTGATTTTCCTTTTTCCGTCAGCTTGGCGACGGCTTCCCCTTGTCCCTTCAGGGTTTTGGCCCACTCGATACCCGCCACGATCTTCCGGGAGGAGAGCAGCAGCGCTGCAATGACCAGCTCCTTCACCGCATTGGCATTGGCACCGGGGGTGTTGAACACCACGATGCCGGCATCGCTGCATTTGTCCACCGGAATGTTGTTGGTACCGGCACCGGCCCGGGCAATGGCCAGCAGGGAAGCCGGAAGCTCCATGTCGTGCATGGCGGCGGAGCGCACCATAATCCCCTGAGGATCGGCTACACTGTCTCCTACCACATAAGCGGCTTTGTCAAAACGGTCCAATCCGCAGACAGCGATTTTATTCAAGGTCAGTATGTTTTTCATCGGTCAGCCCCTCTTTTTTCTATATTTCAAGCGTTCTTTTCAAACTCCCGCATGAATTCGACCAACTTTTTCACGCCTTCCACCGGCATGGCATTGTAGATAGAGGCCCGCATGCCGCCCACTGTACGGTGGCCCTTCAGATTGACAAAACCGGCGGCGGCAGCCTCCTTGACAAAACGGGCGTCCATTTCCTCGTTGCCGGTGACAAAGGGGATGTTCATCAAAGAACGGTCCTTCTTTACCACGGTGCCTTTGAAAAGGCTGGAGCTGTCCAGGAAATCGTACAGAAGAGCCGCCTTTTCCTCATTGATTTTTTTCATATTCTCCAGGCCGCCAATGTCATTCTTCAGCCATTCCAACACCAGCTTGCAGATATAGATGGACCAGCAAGGCGGCGTGTTAAACATGGAATCGGCATCCGCATGGGTCTGATAATTGAACATAGTGGGTGTCATATCCCGCGCATGGCCGATCAGATCCTCGCGGATAATCACCACGGTCAATCCGGCGGGAGCCATATTCTTCTGAGCGCCCGCATACAGCACACCGAAACGGGATACATCTATGGGCTCAGACAAAATGCAGGAAGAAACATCCGCCACCAGCGGCACCTTTCCCGTTTCGGGCAGGGCGGTATACCGGGTACCGTAAATGGTGTTGTTCATGCAGATGTGGAAATAATCTGCCTCGGGATTGAAGGTGGAAGGATCCAGTTCCGGGATGTAGGTAAAGGTTTTGTCCTTGGAACTGGCCACGATCCGTGCATCGCCGTACCGCGCCGCTTCTTTCTGCGCTTTGGACGCCCACTGGCCGGTGATCACATAATCCGCACTGCCGGAGCCGTTCATCAGGTTAAGCGGCACCATGGCGAACTGGGACGACGCCCCGCCCTGTAAAAACAACACCTTGTAATTGTCGGGGATCCCCATGACCTCCCGCAAAAGCGCCTCACAACTCTTAATGATGGCGTCGTAGACCTTGGAACGGTGGGACATCTCCATAACGGATTGCCCCGAACCCTGGTAATCCATCATCTCGGCGGCCGCCTGCTGCAGCACGCTTTCCGGAAGTACGGAAGGCCCCGCGGAGAAATTGTACACTCTGGACATGGCGATCAACCTCCATTGCAATCTGGTTGTAGTAATTACTTTTCATTCTACTATTCCGCTAAAGAGAAGTCAATTGTTTCTTCCTCTTTTCCCCTTCGCCCCAACAAAAAGACAAGACGGGAGGTTCCTCCCGTCTTTGTTCATATACTTACAGAAGTTCCCCCGCCGGAAAAGAACGTACGGACGAAGCTATCGCCCGGGTCCCTGTCGGTTCTGGCCGGGCCCGACAGTTTCTGTACGGTTTCCCCTCCCCATGAAAGGAGGTAAGGCGACCAACTAAGCATACAAGGGTATACCAGCCGCCGCGAGGATTCCCTCAGTCGCCAGTACGACTACTGTGGCAACCAGCGCCGTGGGCAGCAGTCCCTTCCCCCAAAAGGCCATCAGCAGCGCGGCAAGCAATCCTAAAAATGCAGACCAAAGCGAAGAGGTGGCATACAGCACGTCGGGGAAGGTCATAGCCCCCAACACTGCCACCGGCATATAATAGAGAAACGATTGAAAAAAGGGACTCTCCACCCGCCGCCGCATCAAAGAAAGAGGAAGGGCACGCGGAAGATAGGTAACCGCCGCCATTACAGCAATGCCTGCCAGCCAATAGGGCCACGTGCTCATACCGCTCCCTCCCCTCGTTCTTCTTCTTCACGGCCCAGCGGAAAGCGCCACGCGCAGAAAGCGGATGCCCCCACCGCGCTGAAGATCAGCGCCCAGCCGGAAGGAATAAGGTTCAGTCCAGGGAGGTACCGGAAAAGGCATGCCAGCGCCACCGCCAGCAGCGCCGCCACGCAGACGGCGCGGGACTTCTTGGCCTGGGGCACCACAATGGCCACGAACATGGCGTACAGGGCGATCCCCAGAGCAGAGGCCAGCGCCGTCGGGAGCAGCGCCCCTGCCAAGCCCCCTGCTAAGGTCCCCAGGGCCCATCCCAGATATGGCCCCGCCGCCAATCCTGCGAAAAACCATCCGGACAGGATGCCGTCCTGTTGCATCGCCAGAAAAAAGATTTCATCCGTCACCCCGTTGGCCAACAGCAGGCGCTTGCCCAGGGACAAGTTTCCCAGCTTTTGCGACAGGGAAAGGGACATGAGCATATACCGGATATTGATGACAAATACCGTGACGCCGATCTCTGGCAGGGCGGCACCGACGGCCAGCAGATTGGCCCCCGCCACCTGTCCGGCGGAGGTGAAATTGGTCAGGGAAATCAGCAGGGCGGCGGGCCAGGGGAGTCCTGACGCCACCGCCGTCACCGCAAACGCAAAGGAAACCGGCGCATACCCTAACATGATGGGCAGGCCGCAGCGGAAACCCTTCGCAAAACTAAGCCGCCGGTTTCCGGTATTCAGTGATTCTTCCAATCCTTACGCCCCCAGATAGGCATGCTTCACCTGATCGTTTGCCAGCAGATCAGCCGCCGGTCCCTCCAGGACAATCGTACCGGTTTCAAGCACATACGCCCGATGGGAAACGGAGAGCGCCATCTTGGCATTTTGCTCCACCAGAAGGATAGTGGTACCTCCCTTATTGACCTGCTGAATACAATCGAATATCTCCTGCACCAGCAGCGGAGCTAGGCCCATAGACGGCTCGTCCAGCAACAACATAGAGGGATGGGACATCAGCGCCCGCCCAATGGCCAGCATCTGCTGCTCACCGCCGGACAGCGTCCCCGCCACCTGGCGGCGGCGTTCCTTCAGACGCGGAAAGCGATCAAACACCATCTCCAGATCCTGAGCGGTGGTGGCCCCCTTTTTTCCTGACAGAATGTAGGCGCCCATCTCCAGATTTTCCTGCACTGTCATGGTGGAGAAAACCCGGCGCCCTTCGGGCACCTGGGCCAGCCCCATACGCACGATCTTGTGCGGCTCCGTTTTGCTGATCTCCGTGTCCCGGAAGGTGATGGAGCCGGTGCGGGACCGCAGCAGTCCGGAAATCGTTTGCATCGTCGTCGTCTTGCCTGCGCCGTTGGCGCCGATGAGGGACACAATCTCCCCCTCCTCCACATGGAAGGAAATCCCCTTCAGGGCATGGATCGCTCCATAATACACATTGATATCGCTGACCTTCAGCATCGGATATCCCTCCTTAACCGCCCAGATAGGCCTTGATCACCTTGTCGTTGCTGCGAATCTCGTCCGGCGTGCCGCTGGCAATCAGCGTGCCGTAATCCAATACATAAATTCTCTCGCACACGCCCATCACCAGGCTCATGTCGTGCTCGATCAGCAGCACCGCCACGCCGAAAATGTCCCGGATCCGACGGATGGTTTCCATCAGCTCATGGGTTTCGGTGGGGTTCATGCCCGCCGCCGGCTCATCCAACAGCAGCAGCTTGGGATCGGATGCCAGGGAGCGGAGTATCTCCAGCTTCCTCTGGCGGCCGTAGGGCATGTTGGAGGCCATCTGGTCCGCCGCATCCTCCATCTCGAAGAGCGACAACAGCTTCATCGCCTTTTCCGTAGTCTCTTTTTCCTCTCGCCAATAGGACGGCAGACGAAGGATGGCAGAAAGGGTGGAATACTTCATGTTCTGGGACATGGCCACTTTGATATTGTCCAGCACGGTCATGTTCTTGAACAGCCGGATGTTCTGAAAGGTCCGGGCGATACCCAGGCGATTGATCTGATACGGCTTTTTGCCGATGATGCTGCTGCCCTCGAAGCGGATGGCTCCCTTGGTGGGCGTATACACACCGGTAAGCAGGTTGAACACCGTGGTCTTGCCCGCGCCGTTGGGACCGATCAGCCCCACGATTTCCTTTTCCTCGATGGTGAGGTAGACGTTGTCCACTGCCTGCAGGCCGCCGAAGCTAATGCCCAGGTCCTTGGTTTCCAGTAACGGCATACGTCACACCTCCTCTTTCTTCCGGGAACGGCCCTTGATCCGGTCGCGTAGCTTGCCGGCAAGCCCGGTAACCGAAATCTCGTACCGGCCCAACAAGCCGGTGGGACGGAACAGCATCACTACGATCAGAATAATGGAATAGATCAGCATACGGTACCGGTCGAAGTCCGTCAGCATCTGAGGTAGAATGGTCAGCACAGTGGCGGAGATAATGGAGCCGGTGATGGATCCCATACCGCCCAGCACCACCATGATCAGGAATTCCACCGACCGGTTGAAATCGTATTTGGACGGGTCCACCATGCCCACATGATGCGCATACAGGCCGCCGGCAATACCTGCCAGAAAGGCGGCCAGTACAAAGGCCATCAGCTTGTAGTAGGTGGTATTGACGCCGGAAGATTCAGCGGCGATCTCATCCTCCCGGATGGAAATCACGGCCCGCCCGTGACGGGAGCGGCCAAAGGTAAACATCAAAAACACCGCCAGGATCACCAGCACGCTGGAATACAGGAACAGCGTCAGCTTATCGGGGGAAGGAATACCGGACAGGCCCTGGGCGCCGCCAATGAAATCCAGGTTGTTGGCCACCACCCGGATGATTTCGCCAAACCCCAGGGTGATGATCGCCAGATAATCCCCCCGCAGGCGCAGCGCCGGTATGCCGATCACCACACTGAATACCGCTGCAACCAAGCCCGCCAGCAGCAGGCCGATAGGCAGGGCCACCTCCAAAGGCAGGCCGCTGCTCTTGGTAAACAGGGCGGCGGTATAGGCCCCCACCAGCATGAAGCCGGCATGGCCCAGCACCAACTGCCCCAGCACACCGGTCACCAGGTTGAGACTCACCGCCATGAGGACGTTGATGCACACCAAAATGACCAGATTGGACTGCAGACGGCTCAGCGAGCCGGAGCTAATCAATACGGTGAAGAGGAGAAACAACAGCGCGGTGAGCAGAAAATTGACCCCATACACCAGCGCGGTTTTTTTCTTTCTGTTTTGTGTCTTATCCACGCCCATATCAGACCTTCTCCTTCCGATATTTGCCCATGATACCGGCGGGCTTGACCATCAGCACCACAATCAGGATCCCGAACACCACCGCGTCGGTAAAGTCGCTGCTGATATACGCCTTCGTCAGTATCTCGGCGACACCCAGAAGGTATCCGCCGATCATAGCGCCGGGGATACTGCCGATTCCCCCCAGCACGGCAGCCACAAAGGCCTTCAGGCCGAACAGATTGCCCATGGTGGGGGAAATCTGCGGGTAGGCGTTGCAGTAGAGCAGAGCCCCTACCGCCGCCAGGGCGGAACCCACCGCAAAGGTAAGGGTGATAATGCGGTTGGTATTGATGCCCATCAGCTTGGCAGCGCCGGCATCTTCCGAGGTGGCCTGCATGGCCTTTCCCACCTTGGTCCGGTTGACCAGGAGATACAACAGCACCATCATCACCACCGATACGGCAATGTTGATGAGGGTGGTAATGCTGATGGATTGCCCGGCCAGGTCAAGGGTTTCCCGGGTGATCAGCGTCGGAACCGACTTGGGATCCGAATTGAACATCAGCATAAACGCATTCTGCAGGAAAATACTGACGCCGATGGCCGTGATCAACAGGGAAATCCGAGGCGACCCTTTGGTCAGCAACCGGTGGTACGCCAGCTTTTCCATCAGGATTCCCACCGCCGCACAAACCAAAATGGACACCAATACGGCCACCCATAGGGGCAGCCCCAGCACGACCAGCACCAGGTACACCATGTAGCCACCCACCATGATAATGTCGCCGTGGGCAAAGTTAATCAGCTGGACGATGCCGTAAACCATACTGTAGCCCAAGGCCACTAGGGCGTAGATGCTGCCCAGCCCCAGTCCGTTGAGCACCTGAGAGATAAAACTCATAATCGCCGCACCTTCCGTTTTCAGGATATTCCGGTGTAACCGAAAAAAGAGGGGATGGGCGCCCCATCCCCTCTTCACGACAGGAATTATTCTTCTGCGCCGGTGGTAATGCTGAAGTTCTCAATAAATTTATAGGAATCGCCTTCAAACCCCGTGATCAGCGCTTCGCGGACAGGATTGCGCTTGCTGTCAAAGGTAGTGGTACCGGTCAGTCCCTTGTAATTGGTGGTCTTCAGCGCTGCAATAATCGCCTCCGCATCGGTGGAACCGGCGCGGTCGATGGCATCCGCCATGATGAACATGGAATCGTAGCCCAGCACGGCAAACATATTGGCGTCCATGCCGTACCTTTCCTTATACTCCTTTAGGAATGCCTGCAGCTCGGGATCTGTGCTGCTGGCGGAATACTGGCTGCAGAAACGGGCATTGGCCACCGCCGACAGGTTGCTGGCGTCGATCTTCTCAATGACGCCGTCCCAACCGTCCGCCCCCAGCAGGGTGGAGGTGATGCCCTGAGCCTGTGCCTGCACCGCAATCAACGCGGCGTCGGAATAGTAAACGGGGAGCATCAGCACATCGGGATTGTTCGCCTTGATCTTGGTCAGCTGGGCATTGAAGTCCTTGCTGCCGCTGCTGCCGCCCTGGTAACCTTCCTTGTTGGTCACCGTCATGCCCAGCTCCTTGGCCGCCGCCTCAAAAGCATCGGCGATACCGCTGGAATAGGTATCGGCATTGTCGTACAGAATGGCAGCGCTGGTAGCCCCCAGCTTCTCCTTGGCATAAGTAGCCATCAGCTCACCCTGATAAGGATCGATGAAGCAGGTACGGAACACGTTCTCCCCTACGTCAGTGATGTCCTCCTGGGTGCCGGTGGGCGTCAGCATGGGCAGATTGTCGGCTGCCGCTTTCTGCGCCACCGCTTTACAGGGCTTGGAGGTGACGTCACCGATCAGGGCCACCACACCTTCATCCAACAGGCGCTCGTACATGGTGACCGCTTCGCTGGAATCGCCCTTTTCGTCGTAGCAGATGTATTCGATTTTTTTGCCGCCCAAAATGCCGCCTTGCTCTTCGTTGATTTTTTCCACCGCCATTTTGATGGCGTTGTCCACGGCGGTACCGTACTGGGCCACCTCACCGGTCAGCGGGGCCAGGCCGCCGATCTTGATAACGTCGCCGGAGCTGCCTCCGCCGTTATTGTTACATCCGGCCAGCGGCATCGTCATTAAAGCCGCCGCCAGCGCCACGGACAAGATCCGTTTCGCTTTTTTCATACATAAACCCTCCGCTCTTCCATTAAAAATACAGCACAACTCTAGAACGCCCTCCGCAAAAAAGCCGGTCAATCTTCCGCATCCCGGCGAAAACTTCCGAAGCTTTCCTCTTGCACTTCAGACTCCGCGGCGGGCCTCGACATAGTTTTTATTATATCTGGTGTTGGTAGTATTTGCAAGTAGGAATTTGAGCCGGGGCCTTGTGGCGGGCTTTCCCCCTTTTCATCATCAGCTGCAAAAGGAAAATTGACGCAAAGGGACACGGAAAAACGATCCTTTCCGTGTCCCTTTCTTTTCCCTATAATAATCTATTCCGGTGTCAGCCGTTTTGCCGCAGATGGAAATCCCCGCTGACAGTATTGACGCTGAAGGAACGGCCGCCGTCCCCGTAACGGTACCGCTCCCCATCCTGTGTGGTGGGGAAATCGCTGTGGAAGCTGCCCGAGAGTTTATGGAAAGACAGGTCAAAGCCGCCATTGTCCGGCATGACCACTGTCACCGTACCGGAGACGGAATCCGAGCGGAGACTATCCAGCGCAGCGGAGGTAGTCAGATCCGCATTGCCGGAAGTAGTATTCAGCTGGAGTCCCATGTACCGGCCATCCAACCGGATGTTGCCGGAGGTAGTGGCTACCGTCAGCAGTGTTCCCTCCACTCCGCTGCCTCGGATATCCCCGGAAACGGTTTTGATCCGGAACTCGGAGGCGGAACGCAGGCCGTCCAGCTTCACGTTCCCAGAGGAGGAAGACACAGCTGCGAACCCCGCCCGGCCCGCCAGTTTCAGGTCCCCCGAGGCGGTAGATGCCTCCAGATCCCCGCAGGAAAGGCCCTCCGCCGCCACATCGCCGGAGGTGCTTCCCACCTGTAGCTTTCCGGAGCAGGCGAGGCCTTCCAGCCGCACGTCCCCGCTGGTGGAACGGATCGCGGCCGTCCCATAATTCCCCGCCGCTTCGATATCCCCTGAAGAGGACTGCAGGGTCAGGGATTCCGCCGTCAACGCCGCCGTCGTGATATCGGCGGAGGACAGATCCGCTGTCAGGGCACGGTATTGCTTTTCCGGAAGGGTGATCTCCAGATCACAGCGCTCAATGCCGAACCCCAGAAAATAAAAGCCCGGCCGGCGGCAGTCCCGGATGGTCAAAACCCGGCCGCCGTCGCTCTCCTCCAACGCAAAGCACTGTTCCTGACGGAAGGAGGAGGGCCCTTTCTGTACCACACGAAGGCGGTCTCCTCCTGAGAGCAGCCGAACCTGGCCGGAGGACCAGGTAATGTGCAGCTCCTCCGGCGCCGCTACCTCCTCCTCCTTGAGAACAGTGAAGCCGGACGAGCTGGAGCCCCCGCCCCAGTCAAAGGGAAAGAAAGCGGGCAGGCGAAAACGGCTCACGAAACAATAGGCAAATAAAGCAGCACTGGCCACCAGAATCACACTCCATAGGATTATTTTTCTCGCCCCGCGGCTCATCTTCCGTGTCCCCCCATCTGCATGACGCCTTTGACGATGTTGGCGACCGCCGAAGCGATAAGAAAGATCAGCCAGGAATACAGCCAGGCACCATAGAAAATACTGACCGCCAGATATACCACCGTCACCAGGCACCAGAAAGCGGACGAAAAGGCTTTGTAGGCGGAACGACGCTGTTGGTTCCGGGATTGCCACTCCTTGAATTCCTCCACCACTGTGTCGCTCTTGCGCTGATAGACGCTGCGCGTCATTCCATTGTAGATCAACAGCCCAGCACCGGCGGCGACGAGGATAAACATCCCTGCCACCCCCAGGACCTCCTGATGAAACAATTCCTCCCCGAGGATAACGGGAAGCGGACATAAAATGAACAGCATCACGGCGATGGCGGTGCGCACCGCCCGGCGGCTCCTCCGGCGCACATCCTCCCCCTGCTCCGGTTCCCGCACACTGGCGATCAGCTCATCCAGATCGCCGATGCCGCCGATTACGATTTGATACGCCTCCTCCGGAGCACGGCCCTGACGCAGCTGATCGTTGTATTTGTCCACCAGATTGGCAAAAAGCTCCTCCTTGAGTTCCTGCACCTTGGCCGTTTGGGGAGCCGATTCAAAAGCAGAGTCCAGAAAGTCGCGAATACGGTCAATCATGGTGTGATTCTCCTTGTATTATAGAGTAGTAGTTATTAGAGCCCCTCTCCAAGGGCTGTGCTACACTGTAAGGGATGCTGTGGATTGGTGCAA
>CAJFNR010000008.1 GCA_904395335.1 Candidatus Avimonas narfae
CCTATTACCACCATCCCAGGGCTGGGGTTCCGCATGGCCGCCATGATCCTGGCCGAGGTCGGCGACTTTACCCGGTTTGACTCCCCGGACAAGCTGTTGGCCTATGCCGGGATGTCCCCCTCCACTTACCAGTCCGGACAGCTCAAGAACTGCTACCCGCACATGGAAAAGCGTGGCTCCCGATACTTACGCTACGCACTTTACAACGCAGCCAAGTATGTCTGTCACTGGGCCCCGGCTTTTGCTGATTATCTCGCCAAGAAACGGGCGGAGGGAAAACACTACAATATTGCCATCTCTCACGCTGCCAAAAAGTTGGTTCGTTTGATATTCGCCATGGAGAAATCCAGGCAGCCATATTGCTCAGCAGCTTAAGTTCAGCTACTTGAATAGCCAGCAGGGGTCTGACATGACCTCAGCTTTGCTATACCTTTCTTGAGCCATCTCTTTTTCACCACCACCATTCATTTTCGGGGTTGACTTTTAATAGTTAATCTTCCATTATCAAGCTGTCGATGAGCTCCCGGGCAATGCGCCACTCCTCCACGTTGGCCTGATAGCGGGCGCGCCCCTGTGGTGTGATGGAATAATACCGTCGCCGGGCTCCGGTCGCCTCATCTCCCCAATAGGATAGAATGCAGCCCGCCTGCTCCAACCGGCGGAAAGCAGTATACAGGGTGGCTTCCTTCAGCTCATAGCGGTTTCCGGTGGCATCCTGAATCGCCTTATTGATTTGGTAACCATAGCTGTCACCGTGCAGCAGCTGCCGCAGAATGATCGTTTCCGTATGTCCCCGTATCATGTCCGAGGCTATGGACATGCAATCACCGCCCTTCGATATACAGTATATTTCAACATACCTCATCTGTCAATGTATATTGAATCTGAAATTGCATTGTGTAAATACCACTCATCGTCTCACACAGGAAAGGCCCCTGCCGCATGACGCGGCAGGGGCCTTTGTGACTCCGAAAACCGATTACGAGATACTTCCCCAACGGGGAGCCACCAGCTGATACGTGGTTGTGCTGGTGATGGAATAATAGTGGGACAAAATCTGGATATAGTTCCAGCCCGCCTCATTGGCATAGCCCACGGCGCCGATCTGGCTGAGGCCCACGCCGTGCCCGTAGCCCTGGGCGGTAAAGGTCAGCCTATCGGTGGAAGGATCGTAAGTTACCGTAAAGGCATGGGATTTCAAATCACCGCACCTATTTTCCCCAATAGGAATAGCGTTGACAGCACTGCGAATCTGATTGCCCGTCACCGCGGCTTTGCTTCCCGACCGGTTGTAGGTCAAATTGGTTTCCACCACATAATAGCCGCCGTCCGCGATCTTGGTGGCGCGGATGGGGCACTGACCGGCAACCGCGTCAGTATACACCGCGGAGCCCAGCTGCATCCCCAATTGGTTTTTCAAGGCTGCCCACTTAACAGTGCAGGTGCTACTCATGCTGCCAGCCAGGTACTTTTCCACCATCTCCGCCGAATCATAGGCGCTATACACCCCCTGCAGATAGGGGGTGCGCAAGCCGCCGGATTGATACACCTCCTGGTTGCTGGCGGTGTAATAGGGCGCGGAATAGGCAAAATAGGTGGTTTCGCAGGGCTGATCCGCCACATCGGAGGCGGACAGATCCAGCAGCTTGATTCCCAACACCTCCCCCACAGCGTCGTAAATTCTCTTGTCGTTGCTGTCGCTTTCCGGATTGAAATCGGGGAAGGAGAAGCTGTAAGGGGCCCCCTTGTCCGCCACATAGGACAATACAAAGGTATAGGCAGCCACCGCCTGCGCTTTCTGCGCTTCGGTGGAGCTGACCATCATGCGGGCCATCCCCATCTCTTTCTTCACAATCAGGGAAACCGCCCGCTGCAGCTCCGCCCGGTTGGACGGCTCGATAAGCTCGTCGGTACGGGTGTCGCGAATGCGGAAATATTGCAGGTACTCTGCCTCATTGACCTTTCCCTCCACCAGGCCGGGGGTGTCGGGCGGATCGGTGGAAGGAGTGGTGGGCGGCGTGGTAGGCGTTTCGGTTGTCGTGGTGGTGGTTGCCGTGGTGGTGGGCACAATGCCCTCCGTTGTGGTGGCTGCCGTCGGGACGGCAGTAGTCGCTCCCGTAGTTTCAGCCGTGCTATCGGCCTCCCCCGCGTTGTCCGACGTTTCCGTGGTGGTTCCCGTCCCCGTCGTGGTGTCCGTACCGCTGAAAGCGGAGGAGGTCAACGTATCCGAGGCATCGGGAATCACCGCCGGCCACCGCTCCGGCATCAACGCTTCCCGGTTGACCCATGCAGTGGAGAGATCGCTCTCCGCACTCTCCCCCTCCCGCACCTGCCGGGCAGCTACCACCAAACGGGCGCCATCAAAGCCGCCCAGTTCCTCCGCTTCCGTGGTCAGTAACAAAAGGTGGTCGGAAGCATCCACCTCGACAGGCAGATGAAACAGCGACCGGGCCCGAATGGCGGAAACAAACGCCAAGAAATCCTCGTCGCTTTCGAACTGGGAACGGGTAAAATCAAATGTGTCCGTCTCCTGGTCATCCATCACGAATACTCCGAAAATTTTCCAGTTGGCGTTTTCGTATATGGTATTCATCTCAATGACCGGATGGGCCTTCAAAAACTCCATATCGCTGGCCGCGTATAAGGTCAGCTGGGAAAACATCTGCCCGTCGTCCTCCTGCAGGATCTCATCGGTATTGTTCCCGAAAATGGTCATGCTGCGGTTCTCCACAGCTGCCCCGGTGAACGAAACCGAGCTGCTGAAGAAAGGGGTGCCGTATTCACTGAAGTTTTTGTTAAAGGAATGATTGCGGTAGTAAACGTTGTCCAGTCCCTGTACCACCGGATAATCGATATTGGTGCCGTCGATGCGCACCCAGCCACGCACCGCATCGTTAAGCGTATAGAGGGAATAGAACTGGCTGAGCATATCGGCGGGAAAATCTCCGCTGTTCCCCGTGACACCGGTGGCGGTGGTGTTATACATATCCCGCAGATCGTCATACAACGAGCTGTTGCTTTTGGGCGCCAGCAGAAAGGTCTGCACCGCCAGCGCCGCGGCGGCTGCCAGCAACAGAAAGGCCGCCCACATCCCCACCTTCTGCAGATTCTTGGCCCGTCCGTCCCCCCGGTGTGGGAACAGTGCCGTCCATAACCGCCGTTTGCGGGGTGCCTCCGCCCGCGGGATAACCGCCACCTTGTCCGAAGGGGGTTCTTCGATGGTCTCCCCGCCCGCCATCACGGAGGGCAGAGCCTCCAAATACCGGCGCACCAGATCCAGCGCGTGGGAGGTGGCCAGCCAGCGTACCGATTCCCGGTCCCCCGGCGCCGCACCGGCAGTAATCTGCTTGACCCAGGTACGCTTGTCGTCCGCCAACGCGATATAGACGGTCCCCACCGGCTTACCCTCGCTGGGATCCGGCCCGGCAACACCGGTGATGCCCACGCCCAAATCGGCATGACCCACCCGACGCGCTCCGATGGCCATGGCGCAAGCCACCTCCGGGCTGACGGCCCCCAGCTCCTCCAGCATATCCTCCGGGACCCCCAGCACATCGTGCTTGATTTCCTTGGAATAGGCTGCTACCCCGCACTCAAAAACCGAAGAAGCGCCCGGCACCTCGGTAAGGCGGCCGGACAGTATGCCGGCGGTACAGGATTCAGCGGTGGCAATCTTCATTCCCTTATCCTTGAGCAGGGCCACCGCCGTTTTCTGCAGGCTGCCGGCATCCACGCCATAAACGAAAGCCCCCAACCGGGAACGGATTTCTTCCACCACCGGGTCGCAGAGGCGGCGCGCCGCCTCCGTATCGGCGGCGTGGGCCGTCACCCGGAGCACCACCTCGCCGTTACCCGCATACGGGGCCACCGTGGGGTTGGCCTCGCTCATCAGATCGGCCAGCCGTTCCGCCAGAGCGGATTCCGACAAGCCGAACACTCCCACCGTACGGGAAAAAATCGTACCGCCAGAAAACTCCGCCAAATACGGCGCCACATAGTCGCTGAACATAGGAATCAGCTCCTTGGGCGGGCCCGGCAGCAGAATGACACATTGGCCGTATTTTTTAACGGCACAGCCGGGTGCGGTGCCGTGATCGTTGGGAAAAACCACTGCGCCGTGAGGCAGCATGGCTTGCTTGCGGTTGTTTTCCGGGATATCCCGGCCGGAGGCGGCAAAGTATTCCTGAATCCGCCTCCAGCTCTCTTCATGAAATTCCAGAGGAATCCCCAGGGTCTCGCATACAGTTTCCCGGGTAAGGTCATCCTGTGTAGGCCCCAGTCCACCGGTAATCACCACCAGATCGCTGCGGCTAAGCGCCAGGGACAGCACCTGGCTCAAGCGGGGGCCGTTGTCCCCCACCGTGGACTTGTACAGCATGTTGATGCCGTATTCCGCCAGTTCCCGGGACAAAAACTGGCTGTTGGAGTCCAGAATGTCCCCCAGCAGCAGTTCCGTTCCCACTGTGATGATTTCAGCATTCATAAGGGCCTCTCCTCATATCCGTTGGTCAACCGATGACAGTCTTGTTGCGCACACCCTCCAGCGCCTCCGCCGTCAGCGTCTCCCAATCCAGGGCGCTTTCCGCCGCCTCCACCTGCTCCAGACGGGGGCGGGTGCGGGGATGACGGGGGGTGAACACCGTACAGCAATCCTCATAGGGCTGTATGGAGGTTTCATAGGTACCGATGCGCCGGGAAATCGCAATGATCTCCTCCTTATCCATGCCGATGAGCGGCCGCAGGATCGGTAGGGAGGTCACAGCGCCGGTACAGGCCAGGGCCGGCAGGGTTTGGCTAGCCACCTGCCCCACGCTCTCGCCCGTGATCAGAGCGCCGCAGCCTTCCCGGCGCGCAATGCAATCGGCCAGGCGCATCATGCCCCGGCGCATAATCAGCGTGAACAGCTCCTCCGGGCAATGGCGGCGGATCTCCTCCTGAATGTGGGTAAAGGGAACCAGCCGGGTCTCGATGGGCCCCGCATAAGCCGCCACCTCCTCCAGAAGGGACAGCACCTTCATCTCCGCCCGCTCACTGGTATAAGGAGGGGAGGCAAAATGCACCGCCGTCAACTCGATTCCCCGCTTGGCCATCATGTATCCGGCCACTGGAGAGTCAATGCCACCCGAGATCAGCAGCGCAGCCCTGCCGCCGGTACCCACCGGCATCCCGCCGGCACCGGGCAGCTGCGCCGCATGGATATAGGCGCCGAAGTCCCGGATCTCCACCGTCACTTGTACCTGAGGCTGATGGACGTCCACTTTCAGATGGGGGAACTGCTTCAGCAGGGCTCCCCCCACCTCGGCACAGATGGCGGGAGATGTCAGGGGAAACGTTTTGTCGCTGCGCTTGGCCTCCACTTTGAAGGTGCGGGCGTTTCGCAGCTCGTCGGCCAGGTAATCCCCAGTTGCGGCCAGAATGGCCTCCATACTTTTGTCCACTGCCAGCGCCCGGGTATAGGCCGAAATGCCGAAAATGCGGGATAGGCGGTCGCAGGCCTCCTCCAGATCGGCGCCTTCCTCCCTGGGTTCTATATACAGGGTGGACTGCGCCTTTCTCAAGGTAAAACTGCCCGCACCGTACAACCGGCGCTTGATATTTTTTAGCAGAATATCTTCAAAGGTGCCCCGGTTGAGGCCCTTCAGGGCCAATTCTCCGTTTTTAATAAGAAGGATTTCCTTGTGTTCCATGCTCGTCTCTTTTCGTTCTCCGTCATCGCCCTAGCGGGGAATCCGGTTATTCCACGTCCTGCTGCGGCTCCGTCATCTGTTCCGGCGCAGCCGTAGTAGGCGCGGTGGTAGGAGCCGTTGTTTCCTCAGGCGGTGCCATGGTAGGAGGACTGGTCTGCGTCGTAGTCGTCGTGGGAGCTGTTGTGGTCGTGGTGGTAGTCGTCACTGTTGTAGTTGTAGTCGTTGTGGTAGTGGTAGTGGTCGTGGTCGTCGTCGTGGTGGTCGTGGTAGTATCCACCGGAGGCGGAGTGGTGTCCGGCGTCTCCTGGGCCGTGGTGGTTTCCTCCGGCTGCGTCTCCGTCGGCTCAGTCTCGGTGGAATCGGTCTCGCCCGACTCAGTCGGCGCCACCCAGTTGTTCTCGATCACATAGTTCGGATCCGTGTAGAAAGCGTGCGGCTCCAACTCCTGATTGACGTACCAGGCCAGGGGCATAATCACGTCCTCATTGCGCACAATGGCGGAGGTATCCATATCGGCGGATTCCCCCTCCCGGACCTGGCGGGCCACCACGGCCAGCCGGCCGTCGTCAAACTTCGCTCCGCTTTTGGCCGTGCAAGTGGACAGGATCAGCAGTTCGTCCGTAGGCTCCACGTCCACCGGATAGTCGTACAGGGAACGGGCCCGCATATTGGCCACCTGATCCATAAAGTCCGCGTCATCCTCAAAATCCGTTCGGATGTAGTCGAAACGGGGGCCATCCTCCTCACGGTTGTTAATCAGCATCACGGCAAACACCTTGTACTGCTTGCGCTCAAAGAGTGTATCCAGCTGAATTACCGGGGCGCTTTTGGCTTTTTCGAGATTGGTTAAAAAATCGTTGAGGTGGGCAAACATCTGCCCGCTGGCCATGTTGTGGCCGTAGATAATCAGCGCCCGATTGGCGGCGTCCGCTGTATCCACGTTGTTGTGCGCGTCAAAAAAGAGTGCGCCGTTTTTGTTCTGTGTCTGATAAAAGTCCAGCTCCAGATACTTTTCGTTGTCTCCGGAATACATTACGGGATAGCTGATGTCCAGCCAGCCGTTGGCATTGTCCGTGTATTTGAGCCAGCCGCGCAGCTCCGTGTTCTGGAGATACAGAGCCTTGAAAGCGTCGGACATTCCCTCGGGGAAATCGTAGTCCTCATAACCCGGAGGCACCGGCTCCGGGTTATCGGGATTGTATTCGCTTTCCAGCCCGGTATAACTGAGTTGGTTTTGATACGGCACGATGACCATATCGTTGACAATGTACGCCGCCGAGCCAATCAGGGTCAGCAGCGCCACAAAGAAAACGCATTTCCGAACGATTTCCAGAGGCGGATCGCCCTTTTTGGGCACCACATTCCCTAAAATCCGGAGAAACCGCTCCTTAGCCCCCAGCTTCTTTCCGTGAGCGGGAGCGGACCCCGACGCCGCCGGTACGGCTTCCTTGGAAGCCGTGGCCTCCGCCGGGGCTGTTTCCTCAGAGGAAGGCTCCTGTTCGGAGGGTTGCTCCGCCCAGGAGGCGTCCTGGGACAGGGCGGCAATGTTGTTTGGCATCTCAAAAGACAGATCCGGCGGGGCCTCGTGATGCCCGCCCGCCGGGGACTCCCCGTTTTCCGGAACGTCATTTTTTTCCCATTCCGCCATAGCAGTACCTTGCCTTTCTTCTATCTGTCGGAGAAGGATCTCCGGCTGTGGGATTTTTGGGTTTATCGGACGCGGATCAGGCTTTCCCGCGCCTGGGCAAGCCCCTCCAGCAGCTGCCGGATATCCTGAGGCGTGTTTTCATAACAAAAACTGATGCGCAGGGCGGAGTCCAGTTCCTCCGGCGGCAGGCCCAGCGCGGTGAGCACCGGACTCTTTTTGCCGCGGGAACAGGCGGAACCGCTGGAAACATAGACACCCCGCTCAGCCAAAAAGTGCAGCAGCGTCTCGCTGCGGTATCCCGGCAGGGAAACATTGAGAATGTACGGCACACCGGACGCGGGTTCATGGATCCGCACATCTCCCAATGCCCGAAGTCCCTCCAGCAGTTGACGGCGCAGCTCCCGGTACCGCTCTTCTTGCTTTGCCGGAGGCGGAAGCGCTTCGGCAGCAGCGCCGAAAGCGGCGATGAGCGGCGCCGGTTCGGTTCCGGGCCTCAACCCTCGCTCCTGTTCACCTCCGAAGGCCCGCGGAAGCACCCGTACACCTTTGCGTATGTACAGGCCGCCGATCCCTTTTGGCGCATGGAGCTTGTGTCCGCTGACGGTCATCAGATCCACGCCCAGCCGTTCGGCCCGGATTTCCAGCTTTCCCGCCGCCTGTACGGCATCGCAGTGGATCAAGGCCCGGGGCGCTTTTCGCCGCACGGCGGCAGCGATTTCTTTTATGGGGAACAGCGCACCTGTCTCGTTGTTGACCAGCATGACGCTGACCAGCACCGTGCCGCTGTCGCAGGCCCGCTCCACTTGATCGGCGTCCACCAGCCCCCCCGGTCCCGGAGCCAGCCGGATCACCTCGAAGCCCTGCCGTTCCAGTTCATCGCAAGCCGCCGCCACAGAAGCATGCTCCATGGCGGTGGTGACCACGCGGCGGCCCTCCCGGCGCCGGGAAGCGGCAGCGCCCAACACCGCCAGGTTGTTGGCCTCTGTCCCCCCGGAGGTAAAGGTCAGCTCCTCCGGCCGGGCGCCGATGAGGCGGGCCACCGCCCGCCGGGATGTTTCCAGCTCCCGGAACGCCTCCGCCCCCAGCGAATGGAGTGAGGAGGGATTGCCGTAACACTGGGTCATCATATACAGCGCCCGCTCCGCTGCCGGAGCGCATACCCGGGTGGTAGCGCTGTTATCCAAATAGGCTGTCTGCAACAGGAAAGCCCCCTGACACGTATAGGGATACTCGGAAAGTATTATATACTATATTTTAAGGGGTGACAACCTTGATTTTGTATCCAGATTGTAAACATCGCCTCCTTTCCGCACATTTCCTGTCAATGTTAACAAGCTTGTAACCGGCAGCGAAAAAGAATGGCAAAACTGTAATGAGTTTGTAACGAAATACGGTGACATTTCGTGCGGAGAACGGGTAGAATGAAATTGTCAAAAGGGACAGCCTCCCTGAAAATGAAATTCAAGGAAAAGGAAGGGACAGCCGTATGAAACCAATCCGTTCGAAAAAATTTTTGCTGACGCTGATGTTGCTGACGGCAGGCTGTGCCACCGCCTTTTCCGTCAGTGCTGAGGACAACGGCTACTGGACCATGCGCGAGGACAGCACCGGCCTCCCCGTGATGGTGTATACGTATACCGAGCCGGTAGAATTTGTGATCTCCAACACGGGCAACAACGATCCCGCTCCCGCTGAGCCTGTTCAGGCGGAGGAGGACGACGCCGTGCTCTCCACCTCCGAAGAAGCACCCGTCCGTTTAGCGGGAAGTCCGCTGGCGATCCCCGCGGAAAGCGCTGCAGAAAACACTGAAAATGCGGGAACACCCTTGCTGGTGCTCACGGTGGGCGGGACGCTTTTTCTGGCCGGCCTTGCCTATGCGCTGTATCGGGCGCTGTAACCCTCGCTAAAATATTTTCTACCAATCCAAAGGAAGGCGATGCACAATGAAAAAATGGATCGGAGGATTCTTGGTAGCGGCCGCTGCCGCAGGCGCTCTTTGGTTTTTGCTGAAGGACACCCTGTTCCGGAGCAGCTTCCAGGAGGATTTCACCTCCGGGGACTGATTCTGTCAAAGGATTTTTCCGCCAATCTCTTGGCTTTTTCCTCCTTCTCTCTTTATCCGACGGCAGCCGCTGCAAAAGCAGCGGCTGCCGTCGCCTTTCGTTATGCAGATTTTACCGCAGAACGCCGCTGGATATCCCCGGAAAAAAAGGCCAGACTATTTCTGCTGGCTGTGTAGGGCTTCTCGTGAAAACAAAGCGCGGCTTTTTTCTGCCGCGAATCCTCCCAGCCCTAAGCGGCAATCGAGGCAAAGAAAGGATTATCCGTATGGAAAATGGAACGACTTTCCATCGGCGTTCGGTCATTCGGATCGTCAGCTTCACCCTGGCGGCGCTGGTCGCCCTGTCCGCTGCGGCCATCGGCGGCTATGCCGCCGCCAACCGCAGCCGAACCTCCATGGAATACAGCTATCAGCGCGCCCTCGGCGAGCTTACCGACTATGTCAACAACATCAATATCGCCCTGGAAAAGGGCAAATACGCCTCCACGGAAAAACAGCTCCAGGGCCTGTCCAATAAACTCTGGCGCGAAACCGGCTATGCCAAAAGCGCGCTGAACCAGCTGCCGGTCAACGGCACCGAACTTTCGGCCACCTATAAATTCCTGTCCCAGTTGGGCAGCTTCTGCGTCGCCCTGTCTAACCGGGTATCCGAAGGCGGCACCATCACCGAAGAGGAAAGCGCCTTGATGGATCAGCTGACCGATTACGCCGCCGAAATTTCCGGCCATCTGGCTTCCATGGAAAGCGCCCTAGACAACGGCCAACTGTCTTTCGCCGAATTAGAACAGGCGGCTGTCTCCTCCGGCGGAGCGGAGGAGGTGTCCTCCGGCCTGAGCGACGGGTTCCGGGAGATGGAGGAAGGGTTTGAGGACTATCCCACTTTAATTTACGACGGCCCCTTCTCCGACCACATCCAGCAGCAGACCCCACGGTTGACGGAGGGGAAGGAAACCCTGTCCGCCGAGGCGGCCCTGCAAAAGGCCAAAGACTTTACCGGAAACGACGCTTTGACGCTGGCGGAGGAAACCGGCGGCAATCTCCCCTGCTACCGGTTTGAAGCGGATACCCTAACCGTCAGCATCACAAAAGCAGGCGGGTATACGGATTATTTTTACAACAGCCGCGAGATCGGGGAAGCGACCCTGACGGCGGAACAGGCCCTGGAAGCCGCCCGGGAAGCGATTCAGAAAATGGCGCCGGGCGAATATACCAACCGGTATTACAGCATCAGCGGCGGCGTACTCACCGCCAACTTCGCCGCCAAACAAGGGGATACGGTTCTGTACCCTGACCTGATCAAGGTGGGCGTTGCCATGGATACGGGGGAGGTCCTATCCTTCGACGGCCGAGGGTATATCATGAACCACACCGACCGCGCCCTGTCGGAGCCTGCCCTGACTCTGGAGGCCGCCCAGGCCGTGCTCAGCCCCCGCCTGACGGTCAAAAGCAGCGGTCTGGCCCTGATTCCGGACAACAGTCTGGGAGAAACCCTCTGCTGGGAATTTTCCTGCGAGGGAGAGGACGACGACCAGGTCCTGGTGTATATCAATGCGGAAAACGGCATGGAGGAGGAAATCCTGATTCTGCTGGAGGATGAGACGGGGGTGCTTTCCATGTAAAGCGCCCCCTGGGGAACCCAGCCTATCATCAGAATGAGGAGTGACCCGCTATGCGCATTGGAAAACGGGAGCTGACAATGGCTATCACGGCCGCCGCCATGACCTTGGCCCTGGCCGGCTGCATGGCCGGAAACAACGATTCTGCTGGCACCACCAGTCCCACGGCGGGAGGTGCCTCCACCGCCGCCCCTGGTGCCGGGAGCGATGCCGGCGGTTCGGATAACGGAGCCGGTGCCGGAGGCGCTGTCGTCCGCTGACAGCCATTATCCCGACGTTCTACGCCGCGTCTCTCTTCTCGGCGGAAAAGGCCGTCCCCATTAGAACGGGGACGGCCTTTCTGCTTCCGGCGTCAGCTGGTGTAGTCCTCCAGCAAAGACGCCAGCTCCTTTTCCGTAGAGACGGGGATGCCCTCTTCCAGACGTTTCTGTTCTTCCTCCGGCAGGGTGGAAATATAGACATCGTACACTTGATCCGGGGTCTGCCGTCCCTCGGAGTAGACGGCCAGCCTGCCCTCCCACTCGCCCACCACATAGCTGGCGGCGGAGCGGGAGGCGGGAGCCGGTGCTTCAGCGCCCGTTGCCGTGTCGGAAACGGACAGCGGTTCCGGCTCCGGTTCCGGTGCTTCGTCATTGCCCATGACGATAGCCCCAACCACAACCGCGGCGGCCAGTGCACTGCCGCCGGCCAGCAGCCACCATTCTCGCTTTCCCATGACCATCCCCCTTTCGTGAAGGATTTGCCGATCACCTTTAGGGTTGACCGCCCTTCTCCGTTTTATCCGCCGCCGCACTTTCTTTTTCTTCCCGGAATGCCCTTCTTTTTCCCTTTTCCGATACCTTGCCCCATTTTTCCGACCGCTTTCGCCGCCTTTCCCGGCTATTTTTTACAATTTTGACATTTGACATTTGGTAGCTATCGCTATAAGATAGATTTGCTACTTCTATCCATTTCCGCATAAATGGGAACCGGCCCCAAACTGCCGGACAGGCCAAAGGAGGATTTGACCGGATGAACAAACCGAACACCACCTCGGGCGGCGCTGCGGTAAAAAAAGCGCCCCGTCCCGGACCTTGGTACAAGAAGCCCGGTGTTCGCCATACTCTCAAGGTACTTTCCGCCATTATGAAATGCCTTCTGACCATTGTGCTGATCGGCGTCATTACAGCCAGCATCGTGGGCTGCGTAATGGTCATTTATGTGGTGAACAGCTTCCGTAACGACGCGGGAATCCCGGACCTGGACAATATTTCTCTCAACGAAAGCAGCAGCATCTACCTAATGAACCAGGAGACCGGGGAATTTGAGGAAAGCCAGCGGCTGGAGGGGACTAAGGCTGTATGGACGGATTTGTCCGACATACCGCTGAATATGCAGCACGCAGTTGTCGCCATTGAAGACAAGCGCTTTTACGATCACTACGGTGTGGACTGGAAGCGCACCGTTTCCGCTTTCGTCAACATGATTGTCCACTATTCTTCGCAGGAATTCGGCGGTTCCACCATCACCCAGCAGCTGATCAAGGTGCTTACCCAGGAAAACGAGCACAAGATCGAACGCAAGATCACGGAGATTTTGCGCGCCATTGAGATGGAGCGCAACTACTACTCCAAAGACGAAATACTGGAGGCGTATCTGAATGTGCTTCCCCTGTCCAGCAATGTGGTGGGGGTAGGCGCTGCCGCCAACTACTATTTTGGCAAGGATGTGCAGGACCTGACGCTGGCGGAATGTGCCCTAATTGCAGGTATCACTCAGAACCCCTCCAGGTATAACCCTTACACCCACCCTGAAAATATCCGCCAGCGCCAGCGCATCGTACTGCGCAGCATGTATGAGCAGGGATGGATCACGGAGGATGAATATCGCCAGGCTTATGGAGAGGAACTCCACTTCACCAGCAGTGTCAAATACGTCGATGTGGAGGATTATTATACCGACCTGGTGATTGAGGACGTCATCGAGGATCTGATGGAGACATACGGCTATACCCGCACCTATGCCACCAACATGGTGTATTTCGGCGGTCTGAAGATCTATTCCGCAGAGATCCCCAGCCAGCAGCAGGCGGTGGAGGTCATTTATGCCAACGACGCCAATTTCCCCGCTAAGCTGAAAAACGATAAAGAGGATCCCCAGAGCGCCATCTTCATCATGGACTATGACGGACGGGTGGTGGCCACAGTGGGCGGCCGGGGAGAAAAGACAGCCAACCGCGTTGCCAACAGGGCCACTCAGTCGGTACGGCAGCCCGGTTCTTCCATGAAACCGCTGGGTGTGTACGCCCCGGCTATTGAGCTGAATCTCATCACCTATTCCAGCATATACAACGACCGGCCAATTACCTACGACGGCATTCAATGGCCGCCCAACTACAGCAACATCGAAAATGTCAACGCCTGGACCTATCGCGATTATACGGTGGCGGAGGCGCTGTACCGATCTCTAAACACGGTGCCGGTGCAGATTCTAACCGATCAGCTCACCCTGCAGACCAGCTTCGACTTTGTCACCAACAAATTCCATCTGTCCACGATGGTCAAATCAAAACAGATTTCCACCGGAAACGGCACTGCCACTGTAACGGACCTGACGCCCTCGTCGTTGGCGCTGGGCGGTATGACCGACGGCGTTACCTGCCGCGATATGGCGGCGGCATACCAGACCTTCGGCAACGGCGGCCTGTACAATGAGCCCTATACCTACTACCGGGTGGAACGCGGGGACGAAACCCTGCTGGAAAACGCACCGGACAATGAGCAGGTCATCAGTGAGGACACCGCCTACGTCATGAACCGACTGATGCAAAACGTCGTCTCCAACTCCCACGGTACCGGCCGAAGCGCCGCGTTTGGCGGCTGGCCCATCTATGCCAAAACAGGTACCACCGACGACAACAAGGACGTGTATTTTGCCGGCGGTACGCCTTACTACGTGGGCGCGTGCTGGTTCGGTTATGATCACAACCAGGAGATGAACAGCAGCCAAACCCAATACGCCCGCAACCTGTGGCGCCAGAGCATGGAGGTCCTGCACAGCGGCCTGGAGATGAAGAACTTTGATAAAAAGGGCACCACGCAGGAACATTCCTACTGCGCTACCACCGGCAAGCTGGCCACCTCCGGATGCCCGGTGGGCGGGGTAGGCGTCTATAAAGCGGAGAACGTCCCCGGCTACTGCACCGTCCACGGCGGCAGCATTGTCGATGAACCGGATACGCCGGAAGATACTACAACCACGACTACCTCCACTGCCACCACTACAACCACTCTTCCGCAGGACAATCCCTTTACCACCACGACCACTCAAACGACCACCACCACTTCCACTACGACCACCTCTTCCGCTCCCAACACGACCACAACCACGAACGCGGACGCACAGCAGGATGGTGGAGAGGAAAACGGCGATTGACCGCCTGCAGCGGTTTACCAGCGCCTATCACAGATGGAATTCCCGATGTGATAGGCGCTTTTTCCTGCCGGAGGGCCGGCGTATTCCCACCATTCCGTTCGAAAGGGGTAGAATGAATGAAAATCCAGTATCTTGGCACGGCGGCGGCGGAAGCCTTTCCCGCCATCTTCTGTCACTGCGACGCCTGCCGGCGCGCCCGTCAGCTCGGAGGGAAAAATATCCGGATGCGTTCGGGTATTCTCCTCGACGACACCGCCATGATCGACTTTCCGCCGGATATTTACGCGCTTTCCCTGCGGTTCGGGCTGGACCTGGGTTCAGTACGCGACCTGTTTGTCACCCATTCCCATTCCGATCATTTTGATGTCCAGGAGCTGTGCATGCGAGGCAACGGCGTGTACTGCCATATCGATAACGACCAGGCGCCTCCTCTCAATGTCTACGGCAATGACGGTGTACAGCACATGCTGGAATTGCTCCTGGACGCCGATGTCACCAAGGATATTCGTTTCACCCGCACCACCTTTTTCCAGTCTTATCAGGCGGAAAACGGCCTTCTTTTCACCTTCCTCCCCTGCCAGCATAAAGCGGACGAGGACAGCGGCTTTTATCTGGTGGAAAAAGGCGGAAAGCGTCTGGTATACGCCCAGGATACCGGGCTGTTCCTGGAAGAAACCCTGAATTTTCTGGCGGGAAAGGAACTGGATCTCCTCAGCCTGGACTGCTGCTTCGGTAAGCGTTCCAGCGGCGGTTGGGGCCATATGGGGATGCCGGACAACCAGCAGGTGGTAGAACGCCTGCGGGAAAACGGTGCCGTCACCGGCCGTACCCGCCTGATCGTCAACCATTTTTCCCACAACTGCGGCCAGCTCCACGACGAGCTGGTGGAGGAAGCCGCCCGCTATGGATTTGAGGTGGCCTACGACGGCATGATCGTGGAGATCTGACTTTCTATCCCTTTTCGTAGTTTCGAAGGAGTGACGCAAAGCCTTGTGTAATCATACGCAACCCGCACCCACAGGGGAAACCGGAAACCCTCTTACCCGGCGCCGCATCCACTTTTTAGACGAGGTTAGGGGACTGGATATCCTGTTGATGGTGATTTATCATGTGTTCTATATGGCAGGCTGGGTGTTCAACTTGTCCTGGGGCCGTACACTGTTTTTGTTTTTCCGTCCGGTAGCCCCCTTTTTTGCCGGTATTTTTGTTTTCCTCTGCGGCATCTCCTGCCACCTGTCCCACAACAACTGGAAGCGTGGCGGCATGCTGGCCCTCATCGCCATCGGCATTTCCCTAGTCATGTGGCTGGCGGATTTTCTGAACCTTCTGCCCGGCCAGATGATTTGGTTTGGTATTCTGCATTTTCTGGCCACCGCTATCCTGCTGTTTGCCCTTTTCCGCCCGCTGCTGTCCAAAATTCCGCCGCTGGCCGGCTTGCTGGTATGCGCCTTTCTGTTCCTGATCACATGGAACCTGCCCTTTCATCAGGGAAGCACGATTGGCATCCCGGGGGTGTGGGAATGGAAGATCCCTGACTCTCTTATTGCCATGCCCGCCCTCTATCCCCTGGGCATCGGTTACGGTGTGGGAGCGGATTACTTTCCCCTGTTCCCCTGGATCTTCTGTTTCCTCTGCGGTTCCTTTATTGGGGTATGGGCGGAACAGGACCGTTTTCCCCAATGGATGTACCGCCGCCGGGTACCCTTTTTCTCCTTTTTGGGCAAGATGACGCTGCCTATCTATGTGGTACATCAGCCTCTGGCCTATGTCCTGTGCTGGATCGGCGTGGCCGTTGCCGGTTGGATCACTGGCTGATGTTCCAAAGGGCTCCCCGATAGGGATGGTTTGATTTGTTTATCGACTTACATAATGGGAGCGATATCAAATGAAGAACAACTTACCGGATAACTTTCACTGGATTAAGCTCCCCTGTCAGGAAGAAGACAAAACGCTGACGGCTTCTGAAAAGTATCAAAGGCTTGTGAATTGGGCAAGCAATGCCAGGGGTCAGAATCCAAATGTTTTTGACTCCCTGACCGAATGGATCTTGGACGATTCCCAGTGGAGCGAAGAACAACTTGCCGAAAATAAACACATCCTGATGGATGGCGTAATCGCCCGATTCAGCGAACAGAACGGACTGCTCCGCCGCCACCTGAAAGCGTTGGAACCATCCGGCGTCGTCAATGAAGCGGTATTTCGGGCGCTAGATCGATTTGACGACGAATTGGCGGGACATCCTCATGACCAGCACCTGCAGAAGGTGGTCTCGCAGGTATTTGCCGATTTTTCCGCCATGCTGGATCGCGGCATACGGGAACTAATAGCCGGGGACAGAACAGGCCCCGCCAGTACAGACAGCGTCGATATATTTGGCTATATCAACTGTTTAAAAGAGTGCGATGCAAGCGTGCAGTGGGCGCTCTTTATGCCCTCTACCGTTGAGAGACAGCAGCGTGGGTTCAAGGTAGAACGCTTTGAATACAAAAAAATGCCCGCCATGCGTTTCATCGGTTTTGAGGGGGACGAATACAGCAGCGTAGAGAAACGCATGGAGAAAATGCAGATACTCCGCTCCCTTACCGAATATCAAACGGAGCTGGCCTGCGATGTTTTCTTTATGCACCATTATGGGTTATGGGTGGATGTCGGCCCATGGCATGGTATTTGGGGGCGTTTCATGAAAGCGGATACGCCTGTACCAGAAGGATTTCTCTCCATTGATTTTGTTCCGTTCCGAAGTGAAAAGGCAGGCCCGCCCTATATTTCCCAATTTGCATATGCCACCTTCTCCGGGGACAAAGAGGCCATGCACCAAAACGAGGGATTCGACAGCGACGCCATGTACGACATCACCAGAAATATCATGCTGGGCCAAGGTGTAAATATCCCCTACCCCAGTAAATACTGGACTGCGGAGGTGTTCCCTGAGGGATGTGACAAGGACAGCACCGCATATATGTTCAGCGCGGAGCTGTAACAAGTCACTGGTCTTGCCGCAGACGTACCACTGTCCATAAAAAGTAAAATCATTATTAAATTATACTTTTCGTATATTGCGATAGCCGCAAAACGGGGCACCGCTGTCGAAGCGGTACCCCGTTTGTCTTGATCTTTCTTTTATTTCCCAAAACCTTACTAATTCCATCTGCCGTTACGCCAGCGAGACAATGACCTTTTCTCCCGCCAGATAATTGTCCACCTGTTTCAGGAAGCCCTCCACCGAACTGGCACTGACTAGGAAGGTATCCCCGTCCTGCAGCTGGCACAGGTAGGTACTGCCGCTGTTGGCATAGAAGCTGGCAGTGATGGAAGAACCGCCATCCTCCGTAGGTTCCACAATCAGCTGGGCCACAGGATCCCCCTGAGGCTCAGCATCGCTGACATCGCTGCGCTTGACCAGCATCAACACCTGATATAGGCTGCGGAACTCATCAGTGGGATAGGTCTCACCGCCGCAGGTAACAGCCAGCTGTTCATTGGCCGTCTCCGCCTCCGGGTAATGGGTCAGCTCAAAGCGGGTTTCCTCCCCTTCGGTTTTGACAATAACAGAGGAGACATCGGTGATGTTCTTGGTAAAGAGGCTGGTACTCACCGAATTGCTGTACACGGCCTCGGCCCAGGGCAGGGAAGAAGCCGACGCCTTATAAATAGAGGGATAATCGTCCACGCGGATATAATAGCTGCCGTCCTCGGCTTTGCTGCCGATCACGACGGTATGGGCCTGTATGTTGTAAAATACCGTCTCTTCCTCTTCGGTATCCTCGGAGGAATCGCTTCCCCCCTGCAGCACGGCTAGATTGAATTCCGCCACAGAATAAGGATCATCAAAGCCGTATTCCGTCAGCTGCTCGTCGGTGGGATGCGCCACAACGGCCACGGTAGCGGTCAAGGTGGTGGCATTGGTCAGCAGCGACTGCAGCATGGAGTCGTTAAAGCTGCGCATGTAGGGGCTGGTGATGACGTAGGTAAACAGCTGTGTCTCCGCGCTGTCACTGGTGGTGGTCCGGCGGAAAGACAGGGGCTGCCCCTCCCGCAGGGAACCGGTGAGCTTCATATCCCGCAGGATCGCCTCACCGCCCGTATCGTCATCCCGCACCGAGGGGGCGGAGATAAGGGTGGTGCTGATATAGTACACAGGATCCTGGAACACGGTGTCGGCAAATTCCTGATCCACGAGGTACACTGCAGGTTCCCCCTGCAGCCGGAAATACACGCCCTCGCCCAGCGGGTCTTCATCTCCCACCTCCAGCACAGCCGTAGAATCGTCGTGATAGGTGACAGTTGCCACACCCCGGGGGGTATCCAACCCGTAATCCGCCGGATTCTCGGGATTTTCGGCCACCAGGCGTTCCGCCGTAACAGTGGCAAGGGTAGACGCCAGATTTTCCGTCCGGTTGGCGGCCACCAGCAGATCCTCATAACCCACCACCGCCAGATCACCGTCGGCATTGGGTTCCATGGTATAGGTCTGCTGCTCGGTTTGGATCTCCACCTTTCTCACCGGGGAAGACGCCGTGTTGCCCTCCGAATCCTTGGAACGGTCCAACACAGTAATGGTATCGTTCTGAGTGGAGGCGTCATCCCCCTCCTCCGTTTCCTGCGGGAGCAGGAAAGCCACCCCCAGGGAAGCGGCCAGCAGCGCGACCACCGCCACCGCCACAATCACCAGCGTGCGGATGCGTTTACTCATAAATGCCTCCTTCTGAGGAAGACCACCAGGCAGATAATCAGGGTCACCGCCGGCAGGCCAATGGTGAAGATACCGAAGCCGATGACCAACGCCTGTCCTCCGCTGAAGCTCAGGGTAGCCTGATCCAGAGACTGGGTGGAAATATTGACCGTCTCCTGATTGCCAGTCATCTCCCCAAAGAGATCCAGCGTAAACTCTTCATTGTTTACCGTGGTCATAGAGCTCAGCAGGCCGGAATTAACCAGATCCTGGCTGCCGGAAACCAGCACATGGGAGGTGCGGGATTCCCCGTCCTCGCCGGTCTCCCACCTGGTGGCCATGGCGGTGCCTACCACCGGTGTTTCCTCCGGCTCAAAGGGAGTGACCACCGCCTCCCCTTCGCTATTCTCATTCATACCCAGCGCTTCCTGGAGGGTCACCAGTTGCGCCGAATCCGAATAGGTGATCAGATCCGTGTTGAAAAGCGTGCTGCTGGTATCGCTTTCCCGGTGTGTCAGCAGTTGACGGGTTACCATGGTCAGCGCTTTTTTATCCCCGGCGCTGTTGCCGGTATAGTCGGTGTCCGCAATATCACCGTACAGATAATACTGATTGTACGCATACTGACGATTCACATCGGTCTCGATGATGATATTGTTGGTCACCTCAATACCGAAATCCACGTTGAGGTATTCGTACAGATTGGGACAGTCGGCCTGGTAGTTCACAAACACCGCCAAATTGCGTCCCAGATTGCCGCCGTTGTTCATCCACTCCCGGATCTTTTTGATCTCGTCGTCGGTGTAATCCTTGGAGGGAGCAGCAATCACCACGGTATCGATATCGTCCCCCAGTTCCTCCGAGCCGGTGATGTCGATCTCCCGGACCTCATAGTTGTTGGCCGAGAGCACGCTTTGTATCCCCTGCAGGGAATAGGATGCCTCATCATGGCCGGTGAGCAGCGCCACCACCGGTGTGTATTCGCTGGAGATATTCACCAGGTTGGAGGCGACGATTTTTTCCACCTGGGAACCGCTGATGGTGGTCGAATAATACGAGGAGGTGTTATATGACGCCAGATCGTTGATATTGGCTTTCTTATGCTTGCCATTGCCGATAAACAAAATGTCGCCCGACTGCACCTCGTACTCGGAATATTGGGAGGCCAGTGTGGGATTGGCCACCACATCCAGATAGGTGGTTTTGACATGACCGCCCGACTGGGTTTCGTACTGTTTCATCAGCTCATAAAACTGACGCATGATGCTGCCCGCTGTGGAATCGGTAGTGGCATCGGAGAAATTCTCTTCCCCGGCAAACACCACCACATCGATATCGGTGTCGATGGATTGGGCCACCTGCCGGCTTTCCTCCGACAGGGTGAACAATTTGTCCGAGGTCAAATCCAGATTCAGCGGGAACCGGTCATTTAGCAGGCTGGCCACCACGTTGACCAACACCACAGCCGCTACCACCACCAGGGTCAGGACCGTGGAAAGGGTGCCGTAACGGAACTTCCGGGATACCCCTCGGTGTTTCTTTTTGCCGTGTGCCTCCGCCTTGGGGGTATTATCCTCCGGCATTTCCGCTTTTTCCGTCTCAGCAGCCTTTTCTTCCGTTACATCCGAAACGTCCTGCTGCCGGATCTCGTTTTCGGGCTCCTGTCCGGGGACAGGGGTCTGATTATCTTTATTCATCGTTGTTTCCCCTCCCTTAGCTCCATCTCTTGCGATCCAGCACACGGACCGTCAGGAATATGAACAGGATCTGTATGCTGAGGAAGAAGATGATGTTGTCATAGCTGATGATACCGCTGGTAAAATCGTTGTACCGTTGAGTGACAGACAGAAAACTTACCACGGAATTGATGATTTCATTGCCGTAGAAGAGCGAGGAAAGACTGTCCAACATAATTAGGCAAAAGGAAACGGCAAAGGTGCCCAATGCAGCAATCAGCTGGCTCTCGGTCAGGCTGGAAAGGAACAGACCGATGGAAATAATCATGGCCCCCAGCAACAGCATCCCCACATAATTGCCAAGAATAACCACCCAGTCGGGGGATACCTGGAAGGAGATGATGACGGCGTAAACCAGCATGATACAGGAGCCCAGAGCAAAAATCAGCAGGGCGGCAAAAAATTTGCCCAGCACAATGCTGGTGAGGCTTACCGGAGCGGTAAGGAGAGCCTGATCGGTACGCTGGCGCTTTTCATCGCTGAACAGGCGCATGGTCAAAATAGGCAGCACCAGCATGAGCACGATGCTGAACACGTTGGCAAAAACGCCGGTCAAGCTGGAACTTCCCCCGATCAGGTTATAGGCAGTGAAAAAGAAACCGGAAAACGCAAACAGCACCGCCAGCACGAAATAGCCGATGGGCGAGGTAAAAAAGGCCTTGAATTCCCGCCGAAAAACCGCGCTCATTTCTCATTCCTCCCTTTTTTTACCGCCGCCGTCTGAGGGAGACGCTCCCGGGTCAGCGTGATGAAAATATCCTCCAGCGTCATTTCCATGGAGCGCAGGCCCATCAGGGCCCATCCGCGGGACGCCAGACGGGTAAACAGCTCCCGGCGGATATCTGCGCCGACAGCGGGTTCAATGGCAAATTCGTACACGCCAGCCTCTTTTTCGCCGAAGGAAGCGGCCCGTACCACGCCGGGAATGCCGGCGAGCAGCCGCTGCACATCCGCCTCCGGCCCGGCGACACGGACCAACAGACGGCGGTCGCCGGAATACTGGGCGGACAGGTTGGCCGCGGTATCGTCGGCCACCAGCGTTCCTTGGCTGATGATGATGATGCGGTCGCACACCGCCTCGATTTCCTGCAGAATGTGGGAGGAAAGAATAATGGTGTGGTGTTTGCCCAGGCGCTTGATCAGATCGCGGATCTCGATGATCTGATTGGGATCCAGTCCCACGGTGGGCTCATCTAGGATCAGGACCGGCGGATTGCCGATGAGGGCCTGGGCCAGTCCCACACGCTGCCGGTAACCTTTGGATAGGTTTTTGATCAGCCGTCCATATACGTTTTCGATTTTCACCAGACGGCAAATCTCCGCGATGTGCTTTTCGCGGTCCAGTTTGCACTTCTTCAAATCGTACATGAACGCCAGATATTCCCGCACCGTCATGTCCAAATAAAGGGGCGGCTGCTCCGGCAGATAGCCGATATTCGCCTTAGCTTCGTTGGGTTCCTCCAGAACATCGTGGCCGTTCACCTTGACCACACCCTCCGTTGCGGAAAGATACCCGGTCAGGATATTCATGGTAGTGGACTTGCCCGCTCCGTTGGGGCCGAGGAAACCGACGATCTCTCCCTCTTCCACTCGGAAGCTGATATTCCGCACCGCGTATTGGCTGCCATATCGCTTCGTCAGGTTCTGTACCTCGATCATGGTGTTGTGATCCCTCCTATTGTGATCGACTGCCGCCGTCCTTGTCCTTTTTATTGTAAAAAAGAGCGGGAGGCGATTTGTAAACAGTCTATAAAGGATTGTGACCGTTCGGTGTTTTTTCGCCTTTCTCCCGAACTTATTTAGTATACCATCGGCGGCTTTGTATTGCAATCCCGGCGTTTCCGCCTCCTTGACAAAGCGGTGTCCCGAGGTATATCCTGAGCATCCCGCTCCCCGACAGGCTCCTTCCCACCAGGACTTGTCCTACATCAGCGGTGAAAAAAGGTTGAACAAAGCGCCCAGAATTTTCTGCCACCAGGGACGGGAGGCAATTTCCTCCGGCGTCATCTGATGGGAAACCGCCATGACCGCCTCCATATCCCGGCGGATGTCGTCCAGCACCGGAGCGTCGCAGATCCACACGCCGTTTTCGTAATGCAGGTACAGGCTGCGGAAATCCAGGTTTACCGAGCCAATGGTTCCGCACCGGTCATCCACCAGCATCAGCTTGGCATGGAGGAAGCCGGGCGTATATTCGTATATTTTTACCCCGGCCTCGGCCAGCATCCGGTAATTGTGGCGGTTCACCAGTCCCACGTACCAGTGATCCGGCACCGCCGGGGTCATGATACGCACATCCACTCCGCCCTTGGCCGCCAGACAAAAGTCGGACAGCAGCTCCTGGTCCAGAATGAGATAGGGCGAGGTCATCCACAGCCGGCGACGCGCCCCTCCCGCCGCCTGACGAATCAAATCCAGCGCGGGGTTGACCGGATTGTTGGCCGGCTCGTCGGCGTAGGGCTGAAACCAGCCGGATGCTTCCCCGACCGGTTGCGCCGTCAGATACCCCGTGTATTCCTCATCCACCCGGTGGGTCGCCAACTCCCACATCTGGAAGAAAATCACCGACAGGGAGCGCACCGCGCTGCCCTCCAGCCGAATCCCCACATCCTTCCAGTGTCCCAGACGGGAATTCACGTTGATATATTCATCCGCCGCGTTGACGCCGCCGGTATATCCCACCTGTCCGTCGATGACCACGATTTTCTGATGGTTGCGGTAGTTGAGATAAAAGCTGGAGACAAACCGATGCGCCGGGCCGAATACCGCTGCCTGAATCCCTTCGTCCCGGAGAGTCTTATAGTAATCGTCGGGGATTTTGAAAAAGCAGCCCACATCGTCGTAGAGTAGGCGAACCTCCACCCCTTGGGCGGCTTTGCGCCGCAGAATATCGTGAAGGCGGGACCACAGCTCCCCCTCCGCCACAATAAAATATTCCATTAAAATAAACCGCTCTGCTTTTTCCAGGTCGTCAGCCAAGCTGTCGAAATACGCCTCTCCCAGCGGAAAATACCGCGCCGCCGTGCCAGTGTACAGCGGAAAGCGGGAACGGGCCAGCCCCTGGGCATAGGGCGCCTGTTCGGGATGTGTCCGGTGAAAAGCCTCCAGATCCTCTCCTTGCGGCAGTCGGTCGAAGCCGCGGTCAAATGCTTTTCTCAGCCTTCCTCGTTCCCGCCGGTTAAAGTCCACCCGCCCCCAGGCTAGGTACAAAAGCAGGCCGAATACCGGTGCCACCAGGATGACAATAATCCAGGCTATCCGGTAAGCGGAGCTGTCGTGGCGGTTGACCAGGCAGAATACCGCCACCAGTCCGGCCACGTCCATCAGCAGATAGAGCACGGCGCCGTACGCCTCCAGAAAATAGGTGATGACGGCCAGCAACCCCAGCTGCAGGAGCACGCCCAGGCCGATAATACCGATGCGCACATAGGTGGCGTAGGCGTGTACCGGCCCGTTATCCGGCTTTTTCGGATGCGTCATGCCCCACTCCCTCCTTTCCTCTGGTCAACTTTTTCTTTACCACCGTTGCCCCGGCACAGATGGCTGCCAGACACAGCAGCGGCACCCAGAAGCGGGGGGAAAGGGGATCGTGAGCGGAGCTGCCCATCAGCGTCATGGTCACGGCCTTAGGAGCCGCCCCCAGGAGGGAAGCGACAAAATACCGCCGGAAGGGAGCTTCCCGCGCCCCGGCCAGCAGGCTGATTGGGTCCGTGGGAATTCCCGGCATCAGCCGCAGCAGGCAGATGGGCAGGAACTCCTGCATCTGGTTGCCGCTGAGCATCCGGTCCAAAAAGCGGCTGCGCCCCCGAAGCCATTTTTGCAGGCGGTCCAGCCACTTTTTCCCGAAATGGCGCCCCAGGAAATAATCCAACGCCATCTCACCGGACAAAAAGGCCAGCGTCAGGAGAAAAGCCGGTACCGGGGAAAACAGCAGCCCGGTGAGCAAATAGGTCAGCGGTTGAGGCACAATAATAACCGTCACCGCTTTGAACAAATACAGCCCCGCCAGCAACGGAACCGCGACAGGCTGATCCTTAAAGGTCTCCAGCCAACGTTCCACATCGTCATCCAACAGCTGAAAGCAAAGCACCACGGCGGCAAACACCAGCAGGGCCAAAAAAGCCGCGATCCATAGGGACCGTCTCCGGCCCGGAGATCCCTTCTGTGTTCTGTCCCGCTTCATCGCCCGCCCTCCTCTCGCTTTTGTCCGACGCTGCTGAACCCATTATAGCGATTTTTCCGCGGCGGAGCAACGAAATTCTTTTCCAGCGTGAACCTTTGGCGTATTTCAGCCGACTATATAGGTGAAACCGGTTTCCATTCCCCGGAAAGTAGGAATTCCACATGCGGGAAAAGCAGCAGCGCTTTCTGCGGCTCTATGAGCCTGTGCAGCCGGCCCTAACAAGGTATCTCCGCTACAAGATCGCCGATCCCCAAGACGGGGAGGACGTGCTCCAGGAGGTGCTGGCCGCCGCTTATGCTTCCCTCGATTCCCTGACCGATGAGGCGCGCTTTCGGCCCTGGCTGCTGAGCATTGCTTCCCACAAATGCCTGGACTATTACCGGCGGACTGGCGAGAGGCTGGGCCTTCCCCTGGAGCTGCTGGAAAACACAGCAGAGGACAGCCGGGGAAATCCGGTTCCGGAGCTGGTGGCCGATACCCTGGCCCGCCTGAAGGACCGGGAGCGTCAGATCCTGTACCTGTTTTATCTGAAAGGCTACAGCCAGAAGGATATTTCCACCCTGCTGGGCATTCCCCTGGGTACCGTCAAAAGCCGCATCTGTACGGCAAAATCCCATTTCCGCCGGCTGTACCCCTGTCCTCCCCGCCGAGAAAACACGAAAGGAGCTGTTGGTAGTATGTTATCAAAAACATTTCCGGAACGTTGTCCCGATGTGACCATTGAAAGACTGTCTGCTCCACCCTTTTCTGTCCGCTTCGAGGAAATCACCGGCTGGCTGTTTGTCCCCCGTGTGGGAGAAAAATCCTCTTTGGTTTTTACGATGATCCCACCGGCTGTCTCACCGGCATTCACATAATGGAGGGTGTCCGTCCTGCGCAAATCCATGGCATTCCCTGTGTCCAGACCGAGGTGGAGCAGTGGGAAAAGGGGGGTCTCTCCCGGCGCACGCTGTTTTTGCGTCTGACGGAAACACACTGCTTTTATGTGGCGGAAATGGCCGAACGCAACGGCTGCCTGTATTTCGGTTCCTTTATGGACGACGAATGGCTGGCACGCTATGAGGTGGGGGAGAACAACAGTGGCCGTCCGGTAGAGCAGCGGGCCAAGGGCATTATCACAGCGGAAGAGGGAAACCGCTTTACGGTGGCCCAGGAAGAAACCGCCGACATATTCGGCCGTTACCGTGTGACGATAGGGGAACGCTGCTTTGACACCGTGGCCCTGGCGGAAAGCGAAAACGGTATTTGGATCATCCAATATCTCAACCGGGAAGGACGTACCGTCCTGTTCCGCCGGTATAATCGCGATGACTGGAAACAGGAACAATATGGGCAGCCCTGGTCTCAGAAACTGCCGGACAGCGAAATCCATATAGTGAACGGCCAGCGGTACGTCCATTGGTACGACTGCCTGCCGGATACGGTATTATAGCTCTTTTTCTCCGCTTGAACTATCCCCAAAGAAAAAGGCAGGCGTGAAGCCTGCCTTTTTCTCATTCCCAATCGATCCCCCGGTTGCCTTGATACGTCAGCTGCCCTTCCTCCCCTTCCCGTACCCGGTCGAAGAGAAGGGGGCTGACCTCAAAGGTTCGAACCTTTCCTCCCACCATACAATCCAGCAGAAAAAAGGTGGTGTGCCGGCGGCCCAGGGCGCCGTATACGGTGAAATTTTCACCGGTGCTGTCCCGCTTGCGCACAATCCGCGCCTTAACGGTTCTTTGACGGCTGAGCCGGTCACGGAACAGCCGGTGGAGAAGCCCGACAATCAGCACCAGCCAAAAAACTCCACCTAGCGTTAACACAAGTATATTAGTTACGTCCATAAACATCACCATTTATGTTCAAAATCATACTCATGAACCAAAATGGACATAATAAATAACATCTGCCTGAGATACTAATTCGGTAATATAATCATCTACTGCCTCTTTTTGACTATCGTAGCTCGTTATCTTATCTGTGCCCGTGCTTGGATAAGCATTTAATTCTAACAATTTATTCTGTATTAGTAGTCTTTGATAGACAGCACTTGTTTGCTGTAAATACTCATCTTCTGTATATCCCATATGTTTTTGATAAGCTAAAATAAATTGATAATTAGCTTTATCAACAGCATCAGCATCTGGACGGTTGGCAATTTCTTTAACTATTTCATATTGACTTTTCAGCATATTATATGCCTCTTCTATATCAACAGAAACTCCCTGCCTCTGAGCTTCTTGCAAAAGAACTTTTGATTGTATTAGCCCATCTAATATTTCATTTTCTGTCTTTATGGAATTCTTTTGCTTTTCCTTTAACTGATCTTTTTCCTCTTCTGATAAATTTAACATATCGATCTGTTTTAATGCCAGCTTTTGTGTTAACTCTTGGTAGGATTTTTCGATTTCAAAATCAGCTAAATAGATTGGTTCTTCATTAACTAATACAGCTATCGTTTTATCAATTTTAAATTTGTCATTTTTCTGAAAAAAATCATCAAAATCGTTACCTGTATTTGCTTCCACGCCAAATGCTGAAATTATTACCATTGTAATTAATATAATAACAAAATATATCTTTTTTTTCATAAGTTACTCTCCTTGTATTATAGAGTAGTAGTTATTAGAGCCCCTCTCCAAGGGCTGTGCTACACTGTAAGGGATGCTGTGGATTGGTGCAA
>CAJFNR010000009.1 GCA_904395335.1 Candidatus Avimonas narfae
GTCGTGGATTGAAATCGCTCAAAAGTGTAACGGATGTCCAGATTGAGAGGTCGATCCCCACACGGGGGTCGTGGATTGAAATCCACCGGCGGTTGGCCCCGGATGCAGATATAAAGGGTCGATCCCCACACGGGGGTCGTGGATTGAAATATGTAAATAAGGCAATCCAGCGCAGTCTGACAAGTCGATCCCCACACGGGGGTCGTGGATTGAAATATGAAACGTTGCGGTTTGCAGTTGAACGAGAGGGAGTCGATCCCCACACGGGGGTCGTGGATTGAAATTTTCATGCACGTTGGGGAATGCAAATTCGACCATAAAGTCGATCCCCGCACGGGGGTCGTGGATTGAAATTCCCTTTGCATCCCGGATGGACTGCTCCATAGCCGGTCGATACCCGCACGGGGGTCGTGGATTGAAATGCAACGGTGGGGCGGTGACATGGGTAGCCGACAGGTCGATCCCCGCACGGGGGTCGTGGATTGAAATCCTGCTGGATCGGTGCGGACGTGTAGGATATCCGTGTCGATTCGCCGCGGGTATGGATAAGAGAGGACCGTCCGCCTTCGGACGGTTTCTTTTTTCTTCCTTATCTGGAGAGGGGGGATACATGGACCTGCAAAAAAGAACGTGCCCTCTTTTCCTATGTGAAGAAAAGAGCACAGCGTTGTTTCTTTCCATACTCAATACCGAATTTGCACCTTGTGAAAAGGCAAGGGATATGGTACAATTTTTTTGTTCGTCAATGCTTGACAAGCGTATGCTTTCCTGTCGAATTTCCGCCGGAAGGAGGATGTGTCCATGCCGAAGTCAGACAGAAAACCCAGCCCTCGCGCGCTGTGCCGCCGGGTTGGCCTGATCCTTCTGACGCTGTGCTGTGTGGTGGGGTTATCCGGCTGCGGCGCCATGGGCATGGATGTGGAGAACCGGCTGCGTCCTCCCCACGCCACCGGCGATCAGGAGGAGATCCAGAATGCGCTGGAAAGCAGCATCCGCGACCAGGGGCTTCCCAGCCAGTATGTGCTGAAGTACCCCAAAAACGGAGAATACCGGTCGGCCTTTGTCCTCAAGGACTTGGACAGCGACGGGGAGGAGGAGGCGCTGGCCTTTTATCGTCCGGGGGGAGATACCTCCACGGTTCATATCAACCTGATGCGCCAGACAGACGGCCAATGGGCCTCGGTCAGCGATATCGCAGGGATGAGCACCGACATCGACAGCGTGGATTTCGGCGATCTGGACGGCGACGGGAACTTGGAGATTTTTACCGGTTGGGATATCTACAACAACCGGGACCGACAGCTGGTCATGTATTCGCTGAGGACCGGGGAATTCGTGGAAATGTTCAGCGATATTTATGGTCAGATGGTCGTCGGGGATATCCGCTCCTCCGGGCACGATGATCTGTTGCTGCTCCGGATTCAATCCTCGTCCAACACGGTGACGGCACGGCTGCTGGTGATGGATTCCGGCGCCGTCATCGAATCGGATCAGGTGAAAATCGACGGGTATATCCAGCAGTTCGGCAATACCCATGTCTGTCCCTTGTCCGAGGAAATCAGCGGTGTGTTTATCGATGGAATCAGGGTAGGCGGCGGTATGGTGACGGAGCTGGTGTATTGGGACGGAACCCGGCTCATCGCCCCGCTGTACAGCGAGGAAACCAATACGGTGACGGATACCTATCGCTCCGCTTCGATTCCCTCCTTGGACATCGACGGCGACGGGATGATTGAATGGCCGCAGTGTTATGAATTGGCCGGGGTGGATTACGAGACGGATGCCGATCCCCTATGGCGCACTGTCTGGATGAGCTGGGACCTTTCCACCGGACAGAGTTCCCCCAAGTCTTCCAGCATTGTCAATATGAAGGACAGTTACAGCTTGTCGCTGCCCAGCTCCTGGGTGGACATGGTTACCGCCGACTATACGGCGGAGGATCATCTTTTCCGGCTGTATACGGTGGAGGACGGAGAGAAAGGCAGCGAGATTCTCGCCATCCGGGCGTCCTCTTCCATATCGCCGGGGGAGTCGAATTTTGACTTGCTGACCACGGCGGGCAATATCTACTACGAGGTGCGTATTGCGCAGGATGAGCCCTATGATCTGAATGTACAAAGGGTGCAATATATGTTTACCGTACTGTCCGATTGACCGTCGGGGAGGGGAGGAGCGAAAATCATGAAGCGGATTTTGGTGTGTGAGGATGAAACCTCCATCCGGGAATTTGTGGTGATCAACCTCAAGCGCTCCGGTTACGACGTGCTGGAGGCGGGATCCGGAGAAGAGGCGCTGGCGCTGTTCGATCAGGAAAAGGGAAATGTGGATATCGCCCTGCTGGATATTATGCTTCCGGGAATGGATGGCTTTGCCGTGTGCCGGGAGCTGAGGGCCAAAAGCGATACCATCGGGATCATTATGCTCACAGCGCGGACACAGGAAATGGAAAAGGTGGGCGGGCTCATGATGGGGGCCGACGATTATGTCACCAAGCCTTTCAGCCCGTCGGAGCTGGTGGCCCGGGTGGACGCCCTGCACCGCCGGGTGACCGCTGCCCGCAGCCGGGAGGGCGTCAATTACCTGGAGGAGATCACCTCCGGGGAATTTGTGCTCAACCTGCGCAGCCGCACGCTCAAAAAGGGTGACCGCCCCATCGAGCTGACACAGGTGGAGTTCCAGATCATGGAGTTCTTTTTTACTTCCCCCGGCAAGGCGCTGAGCCGCACCGAGATTCTCACCCGTGTTTGGGGAGAGGAGTACTTTGGCGAGGAAAAGATTGTGGATGTGAATATCCGCCGTCTGCGTATGAAGATTGAGGACGACCCCTCCGAGCCCCAATATATTCTCACTGTGTGGGGCCTGGGATACAAATGGGCGGGCTGAGTCGCCCCGCTGCCAACGTCTGATTTTACGGGAAAGGGGGACTGCCGATGAAACGCCGCCGCATCGCCCGGCGCAAGATCACCCAGCGCTGGATGGTCAACAACCTCAGTGTGATTATTGTGGTGCTGCTTATCTTTGAAATCATGTTCATGGTGGCGGCGCGCAGTTATTATTATCAGAATGTGCAGTATCTCCTGACCTCGCGGGCACGGGTTCTGATGAGGTCCTTTCAGACATATCAATCGGAACAGGTGGCTGGTTTTGAGGATGTGGCCCGGGAATTCGTGGGCAATTTCGCGGACAAGGAAAAGATGGAGCTGCAGGTGGTGGATGCTACCGGGCATATCGTGGTTTCCTCCACTGGGTTCCAGCCGGTGGAGGAGATCATGCCGGACTATTCGCGGGCCTTTTCCAGCGACGACGGGATCGGGGTGTGGAACGGCCGGAACAGCACCGGGGAGAACGTCATGGCGTTGAGCCTTGTGATCCGGAACGGAGACGGGACGGCGGAAGGTGTGCTGCGCTATCTGGTGTCCCTGAGCCTTATCGATCAGCAGTTGCTGGTGATGATGGGCGTGATGGTACTGTTCAGTGTCATCGTCGTATTTTTTGTGGTGCTGTCCAGTGCGTATTTCGTCAATTCCATCGTTTACCCCGTAACCGAAATCGGACGGGCGGCCCGGCGCATTGCGCTGGGGGATTACGATTACCGGCTGGTGAAAAAGTATGACGACGAAATCGGCGATCTCTGTGACACCATCAACTACATGGCAGGGGAGATCTCCACAGCCGAGCACATGAAAAACGAGTTTATCTCGTCGGTATCCCACGAGCTGAGAACTCCCCTGACCGCCATCAAGGGCTGGGGAGAGACCCTGCGTCAAGGCGGCTCGGAGGATCCCGAGCTGCTGGATAAGGGACTGGATGTCATTATCGGTGAGGCGGAACGCCTGTCCGGTATCGTGGAGGAGCTGCTGGACTTTTCCCGGATGCAGGGGGGACACCTGAATATGAAGTTCAGCCGGATGGATCTGCTGGCGGAACTGAGTGAGACGGTGCTGCTGTTCCGGGAGCGGGCGGCACAGGCGGGGATTACTCTGGAATACATCGAGCCGGAAAATCTGCCGCCCATCGTGGGGGATAAGGACCGGCTCAAGCAGGTATTCATCAACGTCATCGACAACGCCATCAAATATTCCGACCGGGGCGGCCGTGTGCGCATCGAGACCGCTGACATGGGCGGCCATGTCCAGATCGTGGTGGGCGATACCGGTGTGGGCATTTCCGCGGAGGATCTGCCCAACATCAAGCAGAAGTTTTATAAAGCAAACCGTTCCCGGCCCGGATCGGGCATCGGTCTGGCCCTGGCGGATGAAATCGTGAAGCGGCACAAGGGACGGCTGGATATCGACAGTGAGGAAGGCGTGGGAACAACGGTTACCATCATGCTTCCCGTGGCGCCGCCGGAGTTGCTCAAGGCCCCGGGAGGGTCGGAAGGAAAGTAATGAAAATTCGGGAGAACTGGTAACAGAAAGGCAGGAGAATATGGCAGAAAATCAACAGAAGGCATGCCCTGCGAAAAAGACCTCCATCGGCGGGCAGGCTCTGATCGAAGGGATTATGATGCGCGGACCGGAGGTCACGTCCATGGCCGTGCGCCATGTATCCGGGAATATCGTGCTGGAGAGCTGGTTCACCGGCGGAAAAAAGCGGGCCAAGTTTTGGACGCTCCCCTTTGTGCGGGGAATCTTTATGCTGGTGGATTCCCTGCGGTACGGATACAAATGCCTGATGAAGTCGGCGGAGCTGGCCGGGCTGGAAGATGAGGACGGAAACGAGACGGAGGAAAAGCGCCCCCTGACCCAGGCGGATGTGGAGCGGTTCCGCCGGGAAGCGGGCAAGGACGTCACGGTGGAGGTCATTGGACGGGTTGAGGACGCGCCCGAAGGGGAGAAATCAGAAAATGATGCTGTGCAGGGGGATGCACCGGCGCCGCCCAAAGAGGAGAAAAAGTCGGAAAAAGTGCTGCTGAGCGTATTGATGGGGGTCAGCATGCTGGTGGGCGTAGTGCTGGCGGTGGGATTGTTCTTTTTCCTGCCTACGGTGCTGTTCAATCTGGCCACCAGTGCGGCGCCGTCCCTGCATGAAAATGTTTATCTGCGGGCAGTGTTTGAGGGACTGCTGCGCATCGTGATCTTTGTGGCCTATCTGGCCCTGGTGTCCCAGCTCAAGGACATCAAACGGGTGTTTCAATATCACGGAGCGGAGCACAAGACGATTTTTTGCTATGAACACGGCAGCGAGCTGACGGTGGAAAATGTCCGCGTTCAGCGGCGCTTTCACCCGCGCTGCGGCACTTCCTTCCTGATTTTGATGCTGCTGGTGGGGATTCTGATTTCCATGTTTATCCACGTGAGCAATCCTTTCCTGCGAACCTTGATCAAACTGCTGACCTTCCCCATTGTGGCGGGCGTGGGCTATGAACTGATCAAGCTGGCAGGGCGCAAAGATAATCTGCTGACCCGGATCATCTCTGCCCCGGGCATGTGGCTCCAGCGCATCACTACCCGGGAACCGGACGACGGGATGATTGAATGCGCTATCGCGGCTATGAAAGCTGTCATCCCCGACGACCCGGAGAAGGACAACTGGTAATGGGACTGGAGAATCGGGCGACATTGAGGCAGGGCTACGCCTGGGTCAGACGCAGGCTGGAGGAGGCGGGGTGTGACAGCCCCGCCTTTGACGCTTCCTGTCTGCTGGAGGAAGCCTGCGGCGTCGTCCGCGGGGAGCTACCCGTAAAGGGGGACCGGCTGCTGACGGAACGGGAGGCCGCCCGGCTGACCGCCGCCGCGGAAGAACGGGCGGCCGGACGGCCTCTGCAGTACATATTGGGACAATGGGATTTTCTGGGCCTGACGCTGTCGGTGGGGGAGGGTGTGCTCATCCCCCGGCCGGACACGGAGAGGCTTTGTGAGTGGGCCGCGGGGCAGCTGTCCGGATACCGCTCCCCCCGTATCCTGGATCTGTGTGCGGGCAGCGGCTGTGTCGGCCTGGGGGTGGCGAGCCTTTGTCCGGGAATATGGGGTGAGGCGGTGGAGTGGTCGCCGGAGGCGGAGACGTATCTGCGGCGCAACCTGTCCCGGTACCCCCAGTGGCCGCTTGAGCCTGTCCGTGCCGACGTGCTGGCGGGCCCGCCGCAGGAATGGGGGGGAAGGCGGTATGAAGCGATCCTTTCCAACCCCCCCTACATCCCAACGGAAGAGCTTCCCGGCCTGATGCGGGAGGTCCGGCGAGAACCCTCTCTGGCGCTGGACGGCGGGGAGGACGGCCTGCGGTTTTACCGGGCGATCCTGACCCGATGGCTCCCGCTTCTGGCTTCCGGAGGCTTCTGTGCGGTGGAGGTAGGGGACGGTCAGGCTCAGGCTGTGGCCCAACAGATGGAAAACGCCGGCCTGGAACGAGTGGTTCTCCTGCGGGATTACGGCGGGATACAGAGGGTGGTGGCAGGATTCCGCCCCAAGGAAGAAACGGAGGGTGCGCGATGAGCAAACGGCAGTCCAATATCCGCCTCAACTGGCAGTATTTCTGGCGCCGGAACCGACGGGGAGCGCTGCTGTTGATCCTGGCGGCTGTGCTGGTGATCGGTCTGGCGGCCACGGCGGTTTGGCGGTTGTTTTTCCGTTCTGCCGGCGACAGCGGCGTACTGACAGAGGCCTTTAGCGTACCGGTGATCACGGAATGGATCCCGGAGAATACCCCTGGCCGCCCCGGTATTCAGCGGACAGTGAAATACGTGGTGATTCATGAAACGGGAAATCCCTCGGAGGGGGCCAACGCCCAGCGGCACAGCGCGTTTCTCCTCTCCGGCGGGGAGGGGGAAACCTCCTGGCATTACACCGTGGACGATCACGAGATTTACCACCATATACCGGACAACGAGGTGGCCTGGCACGCCGGGGACAAGGAGAAGGAGGACGGCGGCAACCTCTGCGGCATCGGCGTGGAGCTGTGCGTCAATGAAGACGGCAATTTCGAAAGTACCTTTGAAAACGGCGCCCGCCTCACGGCCCGGCTGCTGCAGATTCACCACCTGGAGCTGTCCGCCGTCAAACAGCACGGCGATTTCATTGAAAAGAACTGCCCCCAGACCATACGGGATAACGGCCGATGGCAGGAATTTTTGGGGAGAGTGTCCTACTATCTGGAGCAGGGCGAAGGCTGAAACCCCTGCCAACGCGGAGACGATGAGAGGAGCTGCCGTCCGAGGACGGCAGCTCCTCTTTTGAAGGAAAAACGGGAGGGGTTTCCCGCTCCGTTTGGAAAGGGACATTCGGCAAAAGAAAAGACTGCGGCCAGGGAAACCAGCGCTGTTACACTGCGCCGAAGCGGAAGGTATGGAATACCGTGCTGCTTCCGGCCTTCCAAGTGGCCACGCTGATGGTCACGTACGAAATCTCCAGCTTTCCGTCGGAGGGGAAGGCGCCCTTGTCGCGCAGATAGGACCGGACATCCACCCGTCCCGACTGATTGCTCATAAGATCGTTGACATCCCCGTTGACCAGTTGGGAAAACTGCAGGTAGCTGTTTCCGCCGTTATACCACAGAATAGCATTGACGCCGGTGTGGTTTCCCGCGGCGATGCCGTCGAAATCGTAATACAGATAGGGGGTGGCATTCAGATCCACCGTCGTATTGTATACGGTTTTGACAGAGGGCCAGCTGGTTCCGTCGTTTGTCAGCAATATGGAGCCGTCGGCCTGATAGGCGGGCGTCAGGGTTCCAGTGGAACCTCCTACGCCGGAGGGGGAGGTAGTGATCCCCTGCCGGGGCATCAGGTTCAGCCCGCGCTCCTCGTTTAGGACGCCGGGAGCCATGTATAGGTTGTCGATGGTCATGGTACCGGCCTGGGCCAGATAGATCCTGACTTTGGTCACTGTGATTTTGCCGTTTGCCGGCACCCGGTTGTTCCAGGCCATACACCCGATGAAGTTGACCCGGCGGCTGTTGTAGATGCCGCCGGGGATCGGCGACCCCACCGATACACCGAAGGAGGGGCCCCAGTCGTTGGTCAGGTTTCCCTGTCCGGCCATGGTCGATCCGCCGGTGTCCGCATCGACAAAATCAAAGGCCATGTTGTAATCGACAGAGGAGCTGAGATGGAGAAATAGATACGGCAGCTGCCGTACGTTGTAGGTACGGTTGACCGTGTATTCCACCGTACCGCCGCCTCCCGTGGAGGTGAGCACCAGCTGGTCTCCCCGGTAAGCGGCGGAGACATTCCCGCCCACCGTGTGGACCGCCCCGATCGTGTCCGGCAGCATGCTGGCACAGGGCACGGCGCGGGCTGTACTTAGACGGGCGATAAAAATGCCGTTGCCCACGGCCCGCTGAGAGGAGGCCAGAGTATTGCGCACCTGATAACTTCCGGACGAGGTCTGGGTGACCAGAGTGGTGGAACCGCCGCCGTCCAGCAGGATGGCGTATTGGCAGCCGTAATCTTCCGCCATGAGGCGGGACATATCGTTGGCGGTGAAGCCGACCCCGCCGCTGCCCCGGCCGTTGGTAGCCACCAACACCACGGTGCCGTCCGCCCGGATGCCGAAGGCAGTGCGCTGTGCCGCAGCGGTAAACGCACCGGCCGAACTGCCGTAGGCGTAGGTCTTGGCCTGCCCGTTTTCTACAATGACGTAATTGCCGCCGATGGCAAAATCCACCTTGTTCCAGTTTTCATCGGTGAAGCGGAAGTACATTTCAATTTCGTCGCCTACCGTATACTGCTGCAGGGCGGTGGCCTTGTCCCCTTCACCGGATAGTACCACTTGGTTGGCGCCGATGGCGGCGTTGCCGCTGGTGACGACCGAGACCACCTCGCCGCGCAGGGGGCCGCCCTGAGGGCTGACCGAACCGCTGGTCACCTGGATAACCAGCTCCCGTCCCCCCGCCTCCTCGTGGGTGGAGGAGCTGTACCGGTTGGTGAACAGACATAACTGGGCGCCGTTCCACCATTCCCGCGTGCGGTTGATGCGGTCGATGGAGATAGAAGCGCTGCCGTCCGTTTTTTGGCAGCCGGCGATTAGGGTGGGGTTATATCCCGCCACCACTTCGCCGTCCCGGGTGACGCCCAGGGAATAAAACATATAGCCATCCGCGTCCGTGTCCGTGACCGGGCTTTCGACGATGATACCGTCATCCATGGAAAAGCCCAGGGGAATACCGTTGGCAAAGGAGAAGTGGTCCCCATTGACCCCGCCGATGATGTCGTAACCGGCTTGGGAGTTCATGTACGCGGCCATGGAGGAGGTGGTTTGCGTCCCGTATACGTTTCCACCCAGTACCAGATCGTAATACGGATTGTGCAGGTTGTAGGACAGGGAATACACGCCTTGGCTTCCCCGTGGTGAGCTGGCGCCGGTGCGCGCCTGATAGGTTACATCCTCTGTCAGATGGGTGGTGGTGACGGAACCGTTCGATGTGAGATAGCTGGCGCCGGCCAGCAGGGTTTGGGAGAAAAAGAGCGCCGTGGTGGCAATGCCGGTTCCGATGGTGAGAAACCGCCGTTTTTTCATGTTTGTCGACCTCCTTTTTGTTGGCTGAATGGTGGTGAAGTGGGTTGTCGTCTCTTGCCGATGGAACGGACGGGTAATGGATTTTGGGGACCCGTCAGCTCGTTTCTCCCAATCGTATTCTCACAATACCAATTATTGCTAAATAATACAATCTTTATATAAAACAAAAAAAGAAGATAGGAATTGTAACATATCCCAACAAAACCCTATTTTGGTCCCCTTTTTTCAAAGCCAGAGGAGAAAAGAACGGATTTTCCGCTGGTAATTTTCTGTCGAAGGAAGTAAAATAAACAAGATACGGTCACTTCCAAAGCGGGAAAAGGTTGGGATACATCGGGGCTTTTTCGGTGCGCCGTGTTTTCCGCCACTTGGCGGTCCGGGGCGCTATTGTCCGCCGCCTTCCCTATCTGCGGCGCCATTCGGAAAATTCAGAAAGCTTCGTCCGGATAGGGGCAGGGCCGTATATCACTTCCGGCGTGATGCTGATGAATCTGCTGCGGTAGCTAATGACGGAAGGGTGAACCTATCGGCAAGCCGGAGATGTTGTATTGGAAATTTGCAGGGGGATTGGAACAATGAGCAAGATCGGTTTGGTGTTGGAGGGCGGAGGTATGCGCGGCTTGTATACCGGCGGCGTATTGGATGCCCTGATGGACCGGCAGCTGTGGGCGGATTACGTCATCGGCGTGTCTGCCGGGGCGTGCAACGGAGTATCTTACGTTTCTGGACAGCGAGGCCGCAACCGGCGCATCAACACCGAGTATGTGGGCGACGGGCGCTATGTCGGGGTGGGCAATTTTCTGCGCACCGGGTCTATGTTCGGGATGGATTTCATTTTTGGGGAGATACCGGAGAAGCTGGACCCCTTTGATTATGCGGCATTTCATGCATCTCCCTGCGCCTTTGTCGCTGGGGTGACGGACGCCCAGACAGGGGAGCCGGTGTATTTCGGCAAGGAGGATATGCAGGGGGATTGTACGGTACTGCGCGCTTCGTCGTCCATTCCCTGCTTTGCCCCTGCCGTGACATACAAGGGAAAAGAGTATCTGGACGGCGGTACCAGCGATCCTATCCCGGTCCGCAAAGCGCTGGAAGACGGCTGCGACCGGGTGGTGGTGGTGCTGACCCGGGAGCGGGGATTTGTCAAGAAGCCGGAGCAGGGCCGGGCGGTTTACCGCCGTGTTTTCCGGCATCAGCCGGGGATGATTCGGGCGCTGGACCGGCGCCATGAGATTTATAATGAAACCCTGGCATTCCTCCGGGAAAAGGAAGCGGACGGCACGGCCCTGGTGATCGCCCCGCGGGATTCTCTGGGCATCGGCCGCTTTGAAAAGGAGCGGAAAAAGCTGGAGCAGGCTTATCAGACGGGGTATGAGGATACCCAGAGGCTGGCGGATGACCTGACGGCATTTTTTGAACAGAAGTAATCTTACAGAGGAAAGGGAGGTGGCTGCAATGAACGAAAACAGGCAGCCGCTACATTTTGAGTATCTTGAATTTCCGGCCTTACGGTTTATCGGAGTGGATGCGTGGCGCACACAAGAAGAGTGGGACGATATGTGGCGGCGCAAAGAGGATTTTTTGCCAACGCTTGAAGAAATGAAAGAACAAATCAGCCCCATCATGCCGTATAGATGTGCGTTTATGCATCACGATGACGGTGAAGTGGACAAAATCAACCGGTATTTGATAGGACATTTTTTTGATGTGGGAACACCTGTGCCCGAAGGGTATGATTATCACGATTTAAAGCCGCAGACGGCAGCGTACGCTGTATTTCACGGGGCGACTTTTCAGGATTTGTTTGTGAGATATGAGGCGACACGCGACAAAATTTTGAGTGATGGAATGGGTATTCCCTATCCCGTTGGTTATTGGCATGCCGAGGTGTATTTTGAGAAAACACCGGATGAGGAAGGTTTATTGAATTGCGGCGTTCTATTTTCCTGCCACAAATCGAATGTTTAGCCTTGTCAAATGCTGCGCCTTTGTGGACCTTGCTCCAGAATACCGGTAGCCTATCCCATGAAAAAAGCAAAAAAGGATGCTGTTCCAGCAGGAACAGCATCCTTTTTTGCTTTTTTCACAGTGCCTTCTTTTCAAGGAAACGAGTCAGAACGGCAGGGAACAAAGCCCGGTGAAAAGAGAGCGCTTCGGTTTGTACACTAAATTTTCCAATCTATTCAACTATATTTCTGTATGCTTGCCTAAGTCTTGTTTTTTTCGGAAGGGGAGTGCTACAATCAGGGCAACCAATACCGCGATAGGGGGATGTGACCATGGTCAAGGGAATGCCGGTAGCATTGCAGCTGTATTCCGTTCGGGATGCGTTGGAATCGGATTTTGAAGGAACGCTCCGCCAGGTGAAGGATATGGGGTATGAAGGTGTGGAATTTGCCGGTTTGTACGGGCGTACACCTGAGGCTGTCCGGAAGCTTTTGGAAGAGATCGGCATGGAGGCGGTATCCGCCCATGTTCCGCTGGACGAGATGCTGGCGGATATCCCCGGCGTGCTGTCCGCCTATCGTTCTATCGGCTGCCGGTACGTCGCCGTGCCGTGGCTGGATGAGGAGCGCCGTCCGGGCCATCCGGGATACGCCCGATGCCTCGATGGGATCCGCGCCATTGGCGAAGAGGCCAAGAGGCAAGGGATGACGCTGCTGTATCACAACCACGATTTTGAGTTTGTCCTGGTGGACGGCGTGTACGCCCTGGACCGGATGTACGCATCCATCCCGGCCGACCTGCTTCAAACGGAGCTGGATACCTGCTGGGTGGCTGTGGCCGGGGAGGATCCCTGTGCCTATCTGGAAAAATACGCGGGACGCGCGCCGGTAGTACATCTGAAGGATTACTACATGCCCGGACGCAAGCCCAAACACATGTATGAGCTGATCGGTGTGGAAGCGGAAGAGGCCGGCGGGGAGGACGCGGTGTTTGAATTCCGTCCGGTGGGATACGGTATGCAGGATTTTCCCGCAATCCTCTCCTCCTCCCAAAAGGCCGGCGCACGCTGGGTGGTGGTGGAGCAGGACAATCCCAGCATGGGAAAATCACCGCTGGAATGCGCCCGCATGAGCATAGAGTATCTGAATACCCTGAAATAATCCAGTTGGTTCCGCCGCCGGAGGCGGCGTGAAAGATAAGCGTGATTCAGAAAGGTTGGTATTTGACATGTCGGATGAAGTACTGAGCCAATTTACCCAGCAGGTAGACGACACCCCGCAGATTGACACGAGCCGGAAGCTGCGGGTGGGCATTATCGGCACCGGCTGGATCGCGGAATCCCATATGGACTGCTACAAGCAGATGCCCGATGTGGAGATCGTGGCGGGGGCCGATCTGATCCCCGGCAAGGCGGAGGCGTTTTTCAAGCGCTTCGGCGTGGAGGGTGTGCGCTGCTATCCCAGCCATAAGGAAATGCTGGACGCGGAGCAGCTGGATGCTGTCAGCATCTGTACGTATAACGCCACCCATGCGGAATGCGCCATTTACGCCCTGAACAAAGGCGTCAACGTATTGCTGGAAAAGCCCATGAGCGTCACTACCGAGGAAGCGGTGGACATCATGAAGGCGGAAAAGAAAAGCGGCAAGATCCTGTCTATCGGCTTCCAGCCCCGTCTGGACGCCAACATGCAGATGATCAAGAAGATCGTGGATACAGGCGTTCTGGGCAAGATCTATTACATCCAGACCGGTGGCGGCCGCCGCCGCGGCATTCCCAACAGCACCTTTATCGAGAAAAAGACCGCCGGCATCGGCGCCTTGGGCGATATCGGCTGTTATTCCCTGGATATGGTGCTCAACGCCATCGGTTATCCGAAGCCGTTGACGGTGACGGGTTACACCTCCAACTATTTCGGCACCAGCCCCGTCTACAACAATCCGACGGACGCCGCCCGTTTTGACGTGGACGATTTCGCCGCGGCGTTTGTCCGTCTGGAGGGCGATATTGTCCTCGATTTCCGGATTTCCTGGGCGATGCACATCGATACCCCCGGTGACACGATTATTCTGGGGACGGAGGGGGCTTTGCGCATCCCGTCCACGGATTGCTGGAACGGTTCGGTGGGCGGCCCCATGACCCTGTATCACGATGTGGCCGGTCAGCAGACTGAAACCGTGATTCCGATCATCCCCAACAGCCAGGGGTGGGGTGGACTGTTCTACCAGAAGATCCGTTCCTTCCTGGATGCCATCAAGAACGGCGGCACCGCTCCCGTTCCCTCCAGCCAGATCCTGTACAATCAGGCCATTATTGACGGCATCGTCAAGTCTGCGGAAAAAGGCCGGGAAATTGAGATTCAGATTCCCGCCGTCGATTGAGCGGACAGCATCTGTACTGCTATGGACCCATCCAGGGTTCTCTATCGCAGCCTCCTCCTTATGAACCGCGGGAAAGAAAAGTGCCGGGAAGCGCTTTTCTTTCCCGCGGTTTCCTGTTTATAGGGCAACCGGTTTGACAGCGGGACGGCGGCGTGTTAGGGTAACAGTGAAAAAACGAGGGAACAAATAAGGAGGGCGGATATTCGTGAACATCCGATTGGTTCGGCCGGAGGACAGCGAGGCTGTCCGCGCCATTTATGCCCAGTACATCCATACGCCCATCACCTTTGAATGCACACTGCCTTCTCAGCAGGCATTTGCACAGCGCATTGCGGAGATATGCGGGGAATATCCGTATCTGGTATGCGCGGAGGGGGACGTGGTCGTGGGATATGCCTATGCGCACCGTCAAAGGGAAAGGGAAGCCTATCAGTGGAATGCCGAGCTGTCGGTTTATCTGGATGAAAGACATACCTCCCGGGGATGGGGAAAAAGCCTTTATACCGCGTTGATGGGGCTGCTGGCCTTGCAGGGGATCAAGACAGTATATGCCGGCGTCACCATTCCCAATGAGAAAAGCGAAGGGTTGCACGCGTCCATGGGATTTTCCCGGCTAGGCACTTATCTCCGTACCGGCTTTAAGAATGGGCAGTGGCACGACGTGGCTTGGTTTGAAAAGGCCATTGCCCCCTATGAAGCCGACCCGATGCAGCCCATCCCGTTTTCAGCCGTGCCGGAGGATAAAATAAAGACCGTGCTTTTCCCCTATGAAAAAGCACGGCCGTGACAAGTTCTCTTTGAGTGAAACAGATTTTGAATGACGCGGATTTCCCTCTTTCAGGGATGTCCCCCCAAATCGGGAGAATGAGGTGAGAAACGGCATGTTCCTGCCTATTAGGAAAAATAAGACACATTATTTCCACCTCATCAGTCATCGCTGCCGGATTTTTTCCAAACCCAGCGCGCTGACAGCTTCCCCTTGAAAGGGAACCATTTAGACAACCAATGATCTCATACAGTGTGTTCATGGTAATCGTGTGCCCAGGATCTTTATGCTTGATGGCAAACGATGTGGAAAATCCCTGGGCCAGAACCCGTTCCTTCGGGCCGGTTCCCTCAAATGGAAATGCAGCCTCGAACCCCTTCCCCTTGCAGGAAGGGGGCCGCGGAGTGAGACAGATGGGGTGGAAAGCGCTTTTCTTACACCTTATCAGGCAGCGCAACAGGTCTTCCTTGAGTCTCGTTGTGCTGACTCGTGTCCGAAGGATCAGGCACTTTTCTACGAGGGGAAAGCTTTAGGGGAAGACGTTTCTCTTCCCCGCTATCCCGCCTGAAACCTTTTCCTATTTTTTGTTAAGGCTGTGGCGGGGAGGCGAGGCGGGAAGCAGAATAATAAAGCGGGTGGATTCTGCATCGCTCTCTGCCGAGATGACGCCGCCGTGACGGGCGATAATCTCCTTGGCGATCGCCAGACCCAGACCGGCGCCGCCGGTGTTGCCGGAACGGGCATCATCCAGCCGCACAAATTTTTCAAAAATGGTCTTCAGCTTGTCCGGCGGGATAGGATCGCCTTCGTTGGCAAAGATCACCCGGGCACCGTAAGCACCCGCCCGAGTCACGGAAATGCGGATGACGCTGCCGTCCCGGCCGTAGGAAACAGCGTTTTTCAACAGGTTATTGAAGGCCCGGGCCAGGAGATTGGCATCTCCCAACAGCCAGAGATCGTGTTCGCCGGACACCTCGGCCCTCATCTGGCGGGATTCCAGGACGGGATAGAACTCATCCGCCAGCTGGCACAGCATCAGAGAAAGATCGATTTTGTCCCGGGACAGCGGCTGTTCCTGCAGATGAAAGCGGGTAATGTCAAAAAACTCACCGATAAGCTGTTCCAGTCGGTGGGCCTTTTCCAATGCCACGGCGGTATAGCGGTCCCGTTCCGCCTCACTAAGCTCCGCACTGCTCTCCAGCAGCTCCAGATAGCCGATGACGGAGGTGAGGGGCGTTTTGATGTCGTGGGCCAGATAGACGACGAGGTCGTTTTTGCGCTGCTCCGCCTCCAGGGCCTCCCGGCGTTTCTGCAAAAGGGTGACCTTGACACCGTTGATCCGGTCTTCTACCGCCGCCAGCTCCGACGAAAGGTGGATGGGGGTGCTGTCCTCGGTAAGCAGGCCGTCCATGGCCCGGCTCACTTCATCAAAATACCGGGTGACACGGCTGATGGTCAATGTGATCATCAACAGCAGCAGCCCGATGTAAACCACCATAAACAGGATATCGCGATTTTTTTGGAACAGATCCTGATAGAGTTGAAGAGCCGCCGGATGCGTCATATGGAACACTTTTTCGCAGAAGCGGACAAAGTTCTCGGAAAAGGGGGAACGCAGCAATCCGTCAAGAAAAAATTTTTTAATGAGGAGCCCCATCAGGGAGGTGGCGGCCGCAGTGGCCGCGATCTGCAGAAAAAGCTTGAATTTCAGTTGGCGGAAATCATTTCTCAATCTTGTATCCCACTCCCCATACCGTTTTGATCAGCTGCCGCTTGCCTGTGACCTGTTCGATTTTTTCCCGCAGATGGCGGATATGCACCATGACGGTGTTTCCTCCGCCTTCATAATACTTTTCGCCCCACACGGAGCGGAACAGCTCCTCCGAGCTAATAACCTGCCCGCGGTTTTCGCAGAGCTTCCACAGTATGGAAAATTCCAACGGCGTCAATGCCACCGGTGTGTCGTTAATGGTGCATTCATGGGTGGCGCGGTTAATCACCAGGCCTTGAAAGTCAATGATATCCTCGCTTTGAGGCGTTCCCTCACTGTAGCGGGTGGCCCGCCGCAGCTGAGCCTTGACCCGGGCCACCAGTTCCAGAGGATTGAAGGGCTTGGTCAGATAATCGTCCGCGCCGATGGTGAGGCCGGTAATCTTGTCCATATCGCTGGCCCGGGCGGTGAGCATGATAACAGGGTAGGTATGGGACTGGCGGATCTGGCGGCAAAGGGTGAAGCCGTCCATTTCGGGCAGCATCACATCCAGGATGGCCAGATCTAGCGAGCATTCGTTCACACACTTCCAAGCGTCCCGGGCGGTATAGCAGGTATGCACCCGGTAGTTTTCGTTCATGAGATAAACGGTGATGAGATCGGCGATTTCTTTCTCATCATCCACCACAAGTATCTGAGGTTCCATGAGCTTCCGCCTTTCTGCGCCGCCGTTCGACGCGAATGTCCCTTTTAGTATAATACGGCGTGAACGGTTTTTCAATCCGTTATGCGGAGTGTCCTACTCCAAAACAGGCAGGGGAATATACTTGCAAGGCCGTATGTGTTGCGATATCCTATGGCGGGGGGATTTTGGGGCCTGTCGGCCGGGGGTTCCGCCCGCCGTTTCGCGGCATCATCCATTTTCTCTCTATGACTATGATCAATACCGGCGGGGGAGAAATACGACAGCTATTTTGGAAACACGGCCGATAGACGTAGATTAAGACCGGCATGGGGCAGCGCTTATGGTATACTGCGCTCAGGGGCTTTATGTTTGAGGACAAACGATGTGACGTGTCCCTGGGCTTGGAGAAATTGGCTGTCGGTCGGATCGACCTCCTCCCGCTTCGCGGCACCGCCAATTCTCCTTCCACGCTTATGGTATAATAAAGATCGGGAGAAATACGGTAGCATTTCTCGGGAACACTGCCGGTAGACGTAGGATGAGAACCGCATGGGGCAGCGTCTATGATACAATGAAGGTCGGGAGAAATGCGAAAGCATTTCTCGGGA
>CAJFNR010000010.1 GCA_904395335.1 Candidatus Avimonas narfae
CAATTCTCCCTTCTCATTTGTGGTATAATCCGCCCAGGGCCTTTATATTTGAGGATAAACGATGTGATGTGTCCCTGGGCCTGGAGCCGCCCCTTCGGGCCGGTTCCCTTTATCAACTGCTTCCCTGGTAGTGTAGACTTCGATAAATTGTGTTTGCGACAGCAAAAGTCTCTTGATGCACAAATAAACGCAAACCCTGTTCCTTCGTCTATCCGCCGTTCCCTTCCAGTTATTCCCGCCAACCGTTTCCGGGGATGAACCCTCTTTTGCTGCTCATGCTAGGAACAGCAAAAGAAGGAGGCGACTATCGGATGAAGGATTCCCGTCCCCAGGAATGGTGGAACGCATTTGTCCATACCGGCCGTATCGAGGACTATCTGCGTTACCGCGGAGTGGATATTTACACCGCCCGCACCGGCAGCTCCCCCGCCGGCAAGGGTCAGGAGGAGGCCGATCCAAGTGCCGCTGACAACTCAAGCCCTGATCATACGGGAGAACAACAATATCGGTGAAGCGGACCGCTTCGTGACGGCGCTCACCCGGGATCTGGGTGTGGTGCGCGCCTCCGCCCGGGGCGCCCAGCGGATGAAAAGCCGCAACGCCAGCGCCACCCAGTTGCTGTCCTATTCCCGCCTGAGCCTGATCAAAGGGCGGGAAAAATACATAATCGAGTCCGCAGCGCCGCTGCGGGTTTTTTTCGAACTGCGCAGCGATATCGAACTGACCACTCTGGCGCAGTATTTCTGTGAGCTGGCGGGTGTCCTGGCCCCCCGGGAGGAACCGGCGGAGGATTTTCTGCGCCTGCTGCTCAACGCCCTGCATTTTCTGGGAGCGGAGCCGGGCAAACGTCTTCCCGCTCTCCAGGTAAAAGCGGTGGTGGAGCTGCGTCTGATGACCATGACCGGGTATATGCCCGATCTTTCCGGCTGCGCCGGCTGCGGCGCGGGAACCGGGCCCACAGCACAGCCGATCCCCCTGTATTTTCAGCCCCAGGAAGGGGTCCTGTACTGTGCGGAATGCCTCCGGATGCGCTCGAATCGGGAAAGCGCCCTGTCGCCCGCCTTACAAGCGGGACCTGCCCTTCTGGCAGCCATGCGTCATATTGCTTATTCGCCTCTGGAACGCTGCTTTTTCTTTTCCCTGGGGGCGGACAGCCTCCGCGCCCTTTCCTCTGTGACGGAAGCCTTTTTGCTGGCGCAGCTCAACCGGGGCTTTAATACTTTGGATTTTTATCATACGCTGACCGAGCATTAACCTTTTATGGAAAGGATTTTTCCTATGAACCGCGATCATCACGCTTTGGAACTAGACAAAATTCTGGAACTGCTGGCGGGGGAAACCTCCTGTGAGGACGCCGCCGCCGCGGCCCGGGAGCTGGAGCCATCCCCCTCCCTGTCCGCTGCACGCCGGCAGATGGAGGATACTGTCGCCGCCTATCTGCTCACCGCCCGATACGGCGGTCCGTCCTTCGGCGGCATCAAAAACGTGGTCAACGCCCTGCGGCGGGCTGGCGCCGGCGCATCCCTTTCTCCCCGTGAGCTGCTGGACATCGGTGAAACCCTACGGGTCATCCGCTCCCTGTCCGAATGGGGACAGCGCAACGGCCGCAGCGAGGGACCCCGGGAAAACGAGGCGGAAGGAAAGTTGGACGACCGCTTCGACGCTCTGACCCCCAACAAATATCTGGAAGAACGCATTCAGGCGGTTTTTGTCTCGGAAGAAGAAATCGCCGACACCGCTTCCCCGGCCTTGCACGACATCCGGCGGAAAATGCGTTCCACCTCCTCCCGTATCCGCGAGCAGCTGGATAAAATGATCCGCTCCCCTGCTTATCAGAAGGTGCTGCAGGACCCCATCGTCACCATCCGTGACGGACGGTTTGTGGTTCCCGTCAAGTCGGAGCACCGGGGTGAGGTCCCCGGTCTGGTTCACGACACCTCTTCCTCCGGCTCCACTGTGTTTGTGGAGCCCATGCCGGTGGTGGAGGCCAACAACGAGCTGCGGGTGCTGCGCGCCAAGGAGGAAGCGGAGATCGAGCGCATCCTGGCCGAACTTTCGGCGGAGGCGGGTTCCTTCGCCGACGGCATCATCGCCGATTACCGCATTGCGGTGGAGCTCAACCTGATTTTTGCCAAGGCCCGTCTGGCCTATAAAATGAAGGCGGGGATTCCCCAGCTGACCGACGACCGCCATATTGTGCTAAAAAAAGCCCGCCATCCGCTGCTGGATCCCAAAAAAGCCGTCCCCATCGATGTGGAGTTGGGCGGAGCGTTCGACACCCTGGTCATCACCGGTCCCAACACCGGCGGCAAAACGGTGACACTGAAAACCATCGGCCTACTGACGCTGATGGCCATGTGCGGCCTGATGCCTCCTGCGGGGGACGGCAGTCGCCTTTCGGTATTCGATTCTGTACTGGCAGACATCGGCGACGAGCAGTCCATCGAGCAGTCACTGTCCACCTTCTCGGCTCATATGACCAACCTGATCCGCATCCTGAAGGAAGCGGACAGCGGCAGCCTGGTGCTCACCGACGAACTGGGAGCCGGCACCGACCCGGTGGAAGGGGCGGCGCTGGCCACCGCCATACTGGAACGCCTGCGGGAGCAAGGCGCCCGTGTCGCATCCACCACCCATTACGCGGAGCTGAAGGTATACGCGCTGCACACCCCGGGGGTGGAAAACGGCAGCTGTGAATTCGATGTGGCCACGCTGCGCCCCACCTACCGATTGCTGGTGGGCGTCCCCGGCCGCTCCAACGCCTTTGCCATCTCCGAACGGCTGGGCATGGAGCCGGGGATTGTGGAGCGGGCACGGGAGCTGGTCTCCAGCGAAAACCAGAGGTTAGAAGACGTGGTCAGCCAGCTGGAAACCCGCCGTCAGGAGTTGGAGGAACAGCTGCGGATCACGGAGAACGCCCGGGCCGCCGCGCTTCGTTCCGAGGAGGAGGCCGCGGCCAAAACCGCCCGGCTGGAAAAGGAAAAGGAGCGGGAAACCGAACGGGCCAAGGCGGAGGCGCGGCGCATTCTGGATCGCGCCCGGGCGGAGGCCCAGCAGCTGATGGACGAACTGGACGAAATCCGCAAGCAGAAAAATGCGGCGGATTTTGCCGCCAAGGCCGGACAGGCCAAAAGCCGCCTGCGTTTCCGGCTGCGGTCGGCAGAAGAGGCTGCCGATCCGGTGCGGGAGAAACGCCCCGATGTGGGATACGTGCTGCCCCGTCCGCTCAAGGCCGGGGACACGGTGCTGCTGGTGGAGCTGGATAAACAGGCCGTGGTGCTAACGCCTCCGGATTCCGGCGGCAATGTGGAGGTGCAGGCGGGAATCATCCGGACCCGGGTCAATGTCAAAAGCCTCCGCTTGCTGGACGGGCCGGCAGTCACCGCCTCCGTCACGCCCCGCACCCGGACGGTACGTCCTTCCCAAGTCCAGGCAGCCCGGGGCGGCGTGCGTTCCCGGATGGAGCGGGACATCCACACCGAGCTGGATCTGCGCGGGATGACCACGGAGGAGGCTTTGTTGGAAACGGATCGTTTTCTGGATGACGCCGTCCTCAGCGGCATCGAGACGGTCACCATCATTCACGGCAAGGGCACCGGCGCCCTGCGGAGCGCGGTACAAACCCACCTCCGCTCTCATCCCTCCGTGGCGGAGTTCCGCCTGGGCACCTACGGCGAAGGGGAAAACGGGGTAACCGTGGTCAAACTGAAATAGCCGTTTGCCGCGCTAGGCTTGGAGGAATCAAATGCGTCACTTTCCAGACGCCGGAACCTAAAAGGCCGCCAACAGCTTTTTCCATTGTCCTTTCTTCGCGGATTAAAAAATCCGGAGTGCTTTCTTCTGATAAACAAAGGGCGGCAGCCTTCTCGGCTGCTGCCCTTTAACGGTCTGTTCGGGAACCCCGGCTATACCTTGACCTTATGGAGCAACACGGCGCAAGCCAGGGCCGCTATAAGGAAAATCGACAAAAGCGGCAGCAAAGTCTCCAAACGGAAACCGGTCTCCGACAGCAGCCGGTATCCCCACGAAGCCGGAAAAATCTTTCCCACTGTCTCCAGTGCTTTTGGCAACAGCTCCATCGGAAACATAATTCCTGAAAGCATGATAGACGGCAGGAAAACAAGGATGGAAACCATAGAGGTCTTGGCCTGGTCTTTTACAGCCAAACCAATCACGCTGGCGACGCTAAGCGATACCACTATCCATACGGCAAGGCAGGCAAAATACCATCCCGGATTTGCCGGAATGGCCGCATCAAAAACCATTGGTGCGGCGATATACAGAAGAAGGCTCATACAGAAAAGATGGATAAATGCTGAGAGGTTTGTTAAAGCAAACCCCAGCCACAGGGGAACCCCGTTCGCTTTGTAGATCTTTTTTATATCGCTTCCATAGATTTCCACAAGAGAAGGCGGCAGGCCGATGAGCGCGCCCATTGTCACCCCAAATACCGTCATGGACTGTATGAGCGTGTTCCTTGATTCCGGCATGACGGAGGTAAAGATCCCTCCCATAATAGCAAAAAACACAAGAGGGACAACATAACAGGTAACAAGCAGGGTTTTGCTCCGTATATCCAGTTTCCACTGCAAGGATACGCCGTAGAAAAAGGCTCCCATCCTTCACTCCCCCTTTGCAATTTTCATAAAATGCTGTTCCAGCGAACCGCGGTCTATCTGGATATCGGTAATTTTTATCCCTTTTTCTTTGTATTCCATCAGCAGTGCAAGCATGGTCTCCCCGATATCCTCCGATTCCAATCGTTCGTTTCCCGCGTTGGTTCGGATAGAAATGCTGTAATGCTTCCCCACTCGGTCGTTGAGTTCTTCAACGGTTCCCATAAAGGCGATACTACCCTCCGTCAGAATCGCGATACGGTCGCATAAATCCTCCACTTCGGCCATGTCGTGGCTTGCCAGCAGGATGGTTTTTCCTTCCTTTTTCAGCTGCCGGATTTGTTTGTGAAGGGAGATTCTGCCTTCCACATCGAGCCCCGCGGTTGGCTCGTCAAGTATGAGAATATCCGGGTCCCGGATCAACGCAAGGGCCAAATGGAGCCGCCGCTTCTGTCCTGTCGATAATTGATCATACTGTTTCTTTGCAAATTCACCGATACCGAGAGCATCTAGCATCGCCTTGCCGGGGGAAGCTTTATTCCATTTGGCAAACAAGTCAACGGCTTCCATCGCCTTCATGTGCTCCGGGAGAGAGGCCGACTGCAGCTGAATGCCCATTCGGCCGTGTATGGATATCCTGCCGCTGTCATATGTTCTTAACCCCTCTATACATTCCAAAGCCGTTGTTTTCCCGGCGCCATTCACACCGAGCAGCGCAAAGATTTCGCCCCGATATACGCGAAAGGTCAAATCCTTTAACACGGCGCGGCTTCCGTAGCTTTTCTGTAATCTGTCCACCAGTATAGCTTCTGTCATTCTGTTTCCCTCCGGAACGGGTCAACACCCAGTTTGGTAAAATACGCATCCAAAGCCCGCCCGATATAGGCATTGGCAAGGGCTTGCTTCTCTTTCCATTTGGGGTCCATGCCTTCAAATTGTCCAAGCCTAACAAGGTTCGCCAGCATACTCATATCGCCGCCGGTAAATTCCGTTATCATATCCCAATAGGCTTTGGCAAAGGCTTGCCCCTGTTCGCTGTCAGCGGGGACACCGGCATTTTGGAGCCGTATCGCTTCCTCCTGCCGCTGCATAAAGGTATTCATAAACGCTGTGCCGCTGTCCCTGTCAAAGCGGCGGCGGATATGGTCAAGCGTTTGATCGTCAAAGTGCTTGATCAGCCAATAATAATCATTTTTCATCTGCAGATTCACAATGATGTCCGCGTATTTTTTGAAATTAACCGACTGCATTTGCAGCACTTCCGCGCGCAGAGCTTCCAGTTCCCTCAAGGATTCGGACAGGGTTTCTATTTTCTGTCGAACAGCAGCGGCCTGTTCCTCAAGGGCATCGGCGATTTCTGCCGGAGTATCCAGTGAAATCAGCCGATTTTTTATGTCGTCTAAGGAAAAGCCCAGGTGTTTAAGCGACAGAATCTGATGGAGCTTTACAATATCCCGGTCGGTATACAGCCGGCGCCCTCCCTCGCTGACGCAAGAGGGAGAGAGCAGCCCTTCCCTGTCGTAGTACTGCAGGGTTCGGACCGTCACGTCCATTTTCTTCGCCACCTCGCCCACGGTCATATATCCCTGCGGTATTGCCCGGTATTTTTCCATTTCCAATCATCTCCCGCCTATAGTATAGCTCATGACGCAGCGTCATGAGCAAGAGCTTTCGGAATTCCGGCCGCCATAAATTTCGAGGATATCCCCTCATACCGCTTTGGGTCAGTCCGTTTTCTGCAGGGCGCGCTTTCGGTCAGGTGAACAAAACAGCCCCCTTGCCTTCTCCGCGAAACACATGCCGAATAGAGAAAGCAAAAGGGGGCTGTCTGTCCGTTACCCGTGAGGGATCCCGCTTATCCGCCGTCAAATCGTGGTTGCCCACAGGAAGAATTCAATGGTTGTCTACGAGAAATTCCACCACCTTCAGGATTTTCATCTGATCCCTGTGCTGGAGCCTGTAAAACCTTTCCGTCAGAAAGGAGAGCTTGAGCCGGTAGGTCTTATGGTTCACCTGATCCAGAATCTCGTCCGCTGATATCCCCAGCGCATTGACAATCCCTATGAAATTATCTAGGGACGGGAGGGTGAGTCCCCGTTCAATTTTGGAAATCGCCGCCGGGCTCATCCCCACTTTTTCCGCCAGCTTTTCCTGGGTAAAGCCGGCGGATTTTCGCGCATCCTTCAAGCAGTGACCCAGTTCCTTTTTATCCACTGTCATGCTCTTTTGTCCTAACCTACCCCCAGCGGGCCGGCATGCGGCAGCTCTATTTGCTCTCGTAAAAATTGTATTTTTCCCTGTATGCCGGCCAAGGGTATCGTTTCTTTATAGGTTAAGTATAACCTAGGATTCCGCAGCGGTACACATATTAAAGTCCTATATTCTGGTAATTTCATCCTTATTCTTCTCAATAATCCTTTTTCAGAAATCCATTTGACATCCATTGTTGTCCAGGCTTATAATTAGCAAGCTAATCATTGCATTATATAATCTTTGTCCGAATGGAGGGGATTTGGTGGACACGCCCTTTACCATTGTCATGTACCGTACCTTTCACGCCCAGAGAAACGCCATTCGCCCCGGTATGGCTGACATTGGCCTATCGCCCGGACAACCCAAAATCCTGCACTACCTCCTGAACCACGACGGCTGTATGCAGCGGGAGCTGGCGGACGCCTGCGATATTGAACCGGCCACGGTATCCCGTCTGCTGGATAAAATGGAGGAGGACGGTCTGGTGCGACGGGAGATCCCGCCCAAACGCACCCGTGCCTGCTGCGTTTCCCTGACGGATCGGGGCCGGGAGGCTCACGCCCTCTGGCACCGGCTCTGCCTGGAAACGGAGAATCACGCCCTGCAGGGCTTTGACGACGAAGAGCGGACAAAATTCCGGGAATATCTCAACCGCATGTACGGCAATCTTACAGGCAAAAGCCTGAACTAACCCTATCCCCACAAGAAGGAGGCGGCTTATTATGCTGCGCCGCTTTGCCGGATACTTTCACAAATACCGGCTGCATTTGATTCTCAGCTGTCTGTGTGTGGTGCTGGAATCGGTTTTCGAGCTGGTGATTCCCCCGATTATGGCGGATATCATCGACGTTGGCGTCGCCGCCCGGGACACCCACTACATATTGGTTAAAGGGGTCCAGATGGCGGTATGCGCCCTCCTCTCCCTATTGCTGGGACTGGCTTACGCCCGGCTGGCCGCTTTGGCGGGCCAGGGCTTTGGCGCGGAGCTGCGCAAAGCGGAGTTCCGCAAGGTCCAGGGCTTTTCCTTTCGGAATCTGGACCATTTCAGCACCTCATCCCTCATCACCCGCCTGACCAACGACATTACCGTGCTGCAAAATGCTATCAGCAACGGTATCCGCCCGTTGGTGCGCAGCCCCGTCATGCTCATCACAGCCCTTTCCCTGTCCGCTGTGATGAGCCCCCAGCTGGCGTTGGTCTTTGTGGTGGCTCTGCCGGTGCTGGGCACCTGCCTGTTTCTCATCCTGCGCCGTCTGCGCCCCCTGTACGGCGGCATGCAAAAAGCACTGGACAAGGTCAATGCTGTGGTACAGGAAAATCTCATCGCCGTCCGGGTGGTCAAATCTTATGTACGGGGCGACTACGAGCGGGGAAAATTCGGCGAGGCCAATGAGGGATATCAGTCCTCGGCGGAGCGCTCCTTTCGGACGGCAGCGCTGAATATGCCCTGCTTTCAGTTCGTCATGTATGCCACCATCCTGTGTATTCTGTGGTTCGGCGGTGGAATGATCCAGGTGGGCAGCATGCAAGTGGGAGAGCTGACGGGATTTCTCAGCTATGTCATGCAGATTCTCAATTCCCTGATGATGATTTCCAACGTGTTCATGCTCCTCACCCGTTCCCTCACCTCCGCCAGCCGGATCCAGGAGGTACTGGACGAACCGGAGGACATCACGGATAAAGATACTGCTGCTTCCTGCCCTCCGGTGGAGGCCGGCTCCATTGATTTCGAACACGTCTTTTTCAAATATTCCGACACCGCGGAGGAATATGTCCTGTCCGACATCACCCTGCACATCGGGGCTGGGGAAACCATCGGTATCGTAGGCGGCACCGGTTCTGCTAAAACCTCCCTGGTTCAGCTCATCCCCCGCCTGTACGACGTGACGAAGGGGACGCTGTCCATCGACGGTAGGGATGTCCGGGATTACCCGGCCGCCCATCTCCGGGACGCGGTGGGCATGGTGCTGCAGAAAAACACCCTGTTCTCCGGCACCATCCGGGAAAACCTGCTGTGGGGCAATGAGCACGCGGACGACCGGGAACTGGAATGGGCCTGCCGTACCGCCTGTGCCGACGAATTCATCCACCGACTTCCCGAAGGGATGGAGACCGACCTGGGTCAGGGAGGCGTCAACGTGTCCGGCGGGCAGAAACAGCGCCTGTGCATCGCCCGCGCCCTGCTGAAACGGCCCAAAATCCTGATTTTCGACGACTCCACCAGCGCGGTGGACACCGCCACTGAGCAAAAGATCCGCCAGGGCCTGCAGGAAAGCCTGCGGGATTCCACCAAGCTGATCATCTCACAGCGCATTTCCTCCATCCAGCACGCCGACCGCATCGTGGTGCTGGATAACGGCCGGATCAGCGCAGTCGGCACCCATCGGGAATTATCGGAAACCTGTGCCATCTACCGCGACATGGTGGAATCCCAGCGAAAGGGGGCGGAACTCTGATGGCCAGACCCATGCGCCACGAAAAGCCCAAGGATCTGAAGGGAACTCTCCTCAAGCTTTCCCGCTATCTGCGCCGCCACATTCCCCTGCTACTGCTCATTGCCCTGTTGGTGGTAATCAGCGCCGGCGCCAATATTTTTGGCACCTATCTGCTCAGTCCCGCCATCAACGACTACATCCTGCCCGGCGATATTCCCGGTCTAATCCGGATGCTGGCGTTCATGGGCGCTGTTTACCTCATCGGCGCGCTGTGTACGCTCCTCTATTCCCAGCTGATGGTCCGTGTCGCCCAGCAAATCGTGCGGGAGCTGCGCCAGGACCTATTTGACAAGGTTCAGGCACTCCCCCTGCGCTTTTTCGACGGCACCACCCACGGGGAGCTGATGAGCCGGTTTACCAACGATATCGACGTGGTGGCGGAAGCGCTGAACAACAGCTTTACCGTGCTGATCCAAAGCTGTGTGGTGATGGTGGGGACCGTCGCCATGCTCATTGTGCTCAACGCCGCCTTGTCCGCCATCGTCCTTATCAGCTTTGTGGGGATGTTCCTGTTTCTTCGCTTCAGCGGAAAACGAAGCCACGCCGGTTTCAGTGAGCAGCAGAAACATATGGGCTCGCTCAACGGTTTCATCGAGGAAATGGTAGAGGGACAGAAGGTAGTCAAGGTCTTCAATCACGAGGACAAGGATTTCGCGGAATTCTGCCGCCGCAATGAGAACCTGCGGGGCGCCGCCACCAAGGCGCTGACCTACTCCGGCTTTATGGTGCCGGTGGTGGTCAGCCTGTCCTATTTCAATTACGCCCTATGCGCATGTATCGGCGCCTTTTTCGCCATTGCCGGCTGGATCAACCTGGGCAGCCTTGCCTCCTATCTGGTCTACGTCCGCCAGACCGCCATGCCGGTGAATCAGTTCTCCCAGCAGGTCAACTTCCTGCTGGCCGCCCTGTCCGGCGCGGAACGGATCTTTGCCGTCATCAACCAGCCTCCCGAAACGGATGAAGGCGTTGTCACCCTCTCCCGTGTCCGCATGGAAGCGGACGGCTCCCTGGCGGAATGCAGGGAACATACCGGGCTGTGGGCATGGAAGTATCCTCTCCCTGACGGCACCTCCGAACTGATCCCTCTCAAGGGCGATGTCCGGTTTTACGATGTGACCTTCAGCTATGTCCCCGGACACCCGGTGCTGCATCATATCAGCCTGTACGCCAAGCCGGGGCAGACCATTGCTTTTGTGGGTTCCACCGGCGCCGGAAAAACCACCATCACCAACCTGATCAACCGGTTTTACGACATCGATTCCGGCACCATCACCTATGATGGCATCGACGTACGGGACATCCGCAAGGATGACCTGCGCCGTTCCCTGTCGGTGGTGCTGCAGGATACCCATCTCTTTACCGGCACCATCGCGGACAACATCCGCTACGGCCGGCTGAGCGCCACCGATGAAGAGGTACGAGAGGCCGCTAGGACAGCTGGTGCGGATTCCTTTATCCGACGACTGCCGTTGGGCTACGACACCCTTCTGACCGGTGACGGTTCCAATCTGAGCCAGGGGCAGCGCCAGTTGCTGGCCATCGCGCGGGCCGCCATCGCTCAACCGCCGGTGCTCATTTTGGATGAAGCCACCTCCTCGGTGGATACCCGCACAGAGCGGATTATCGGCCGGGGCATGGATCGGCTGATGGAAGGACGCACGGTTTTCGTCATCGCCCATCGCCTGTCCACGGTGCGTGAGGCCCAGGCCATTATGGTGCTGGAAAACGGCCAAATCATCGAGCGGGGCACCCACGACGAGCTGGTGGCGCAAAAGGGCCGGTATTACCGCCTGTACACCGGACAATTTGAGTTGGAGTAACTGCAAGGAAATCCGTTTTTCTGCCTGTACCAGTGTCCCGTATTTAATCAGGGGTTCGCCAAGGTATCCATTCTCCGTCATGTACTGTTTTGATTATCCACCTGCGATAAACTGAAAAATTTGCATAAAAGGCCGCCTGCTGCGGAATCCCACAGCAGGCGGCCTTTCTATTACATGACCAATCAGTTGCAGATGGTGCGCTCGGTTTCCTTGTCGAACAGATGGATCTTGGTATTCTCCAGAACAATATCCACCTTGTCGCCGGGACGGGCCGTAGAGGTGGGCTCCACGCGAGCGGTGAAGTTGAAGCCCTCCACATTCAGGTACAGATATGTTTCCGCACCCATCAACTCGGTCACTTCCACATCGGCCTTGACCTGGCAATCCTTGAACTCCTCCAAATAACGGGGTTCGTCATGCACGTCCTCCGGGCGAATACCCATGATGACTTCCTTGTCAACATACTCATCCAGCGCGCCGCTGGCGTTCTTGGAATCCGGCAGCGGGATGTAGAATTTCACACCACGGGTGGTCTTGGTATCCTCCGTGCCGAATTCCACAAAGAACTTGCCGTCCTTCTTGATCAGCTTGGAATCGATAAAGTTCATCTGCGGGCTACCGATAAAGCCAGCCACAAACACATTGCAGGGCAGATCGTACAGATGCTGAGGCGTATCCACCTGCTGAATGAAACCGTCCTTCATAACCACGATGCGGTCGGCCATGGTCATAGCTTCCGTCTGGTCATGGGTAACGTAAATGAAGGTGGTGCCCAGCTTCCGATGCATCTTGGACAGCTCGGTTCTCATCTGAGCACGCAGCTTGGCGTCCAAGTTGGACAGCGGTTCATCCAGCAGGAAGACCTTCGGCTCACGCACGATGGCACGGCCCAGGGCAACACGCTGACGCTGACCACCGGACAAAGCCTTCGGCTTGCGATCCAGCAGATGGGCAATATCCAGGATGCGGGCCGCCTCTTCCACGCGGCGCTTGATCTCATCTTTCGGGGTCTTGCGGAGCTTCAGGCCGAACGCCATGTTCTCAAACACCGTCATATGGGGATACAGGGCGTAGTTCTGGAACACCATGGCGATATCGCGGTCCTTCGGCGCCACGTCGTTCACCAGCTTATCGCCGATGTACAGCTCACCGTCGGAAATCTCTTCCAAGCCGGCGATCATGCGCAGGGTGGTGGACTTACCGCAGCCGGACGGACCGACCAGGACCAGGAATTCCTTGTCCTTGATTTCCAGATTGAAATCAGAAACCGCCGTCACACCGCCTGCATACTTTTTAGTAATACCTTTCAGTGATAAGCTAGCCATTGAATAACCTCCCAAAATTAAGCACACTAAGAGAAAACGGACGGTAGTGGATTTACCGTTCCGCTTAATTACTATACCAGATTTACCGGAAATGTACCATTCCCTTTATAAACAAACTTTAAAATGAGGGTTTATTGACTTTGCCCAATGTCAACCTGTACAAAATTTATTGACACTTTTCCCACACCAAAGCCTGCTCCGGGGCCGTCAGTTCCCGGCAGCCTCCTTCCGGCAAGGAAGCATCCAATATCAGCCCACCGATAGCACACCGCTTAAGCCAAAGGACACGGCGTCCCACTGCGGCAAACATCCGCTTTACTTGATGATATTTTCCCTCCGTTATCTCTACCTCCGCCAATGGCCCAGGCTCCTGAGGAAGGAGGCGCAGGGCCGCCGGACGGCACAAGGTTCCATCTGCCAGTTTCACCCCTTCGGCAAACGCCTTTACCTCCTCTGTTCCAACGGGACCGTCTAGTAACGCCTGATACCGCTTGACCACCTTTTTGGCTGGGGAAAGCACGCGGTGAGCATAGTCCCCGTCGTTGGTGATTATGACCAACCCCACGGTGTCCCGGTCCAATCGTCCCGCCGGAAAGAGTCCTTTCCTGCGGAATTCCGCCGGCAGCAGATCCACCACCGTAGGGACCTTTGGGTCGCGGGAAACACAAAGAATCCCTGCCGGTTTGTTCATCATCAAATACAGATACCGTCGATATTGGATCGGGCGGCCATCCAGACACAGTTCCCTGTCCTCCGGATCAATTTTATCCGCTGGGCTGCGGCATACGGTTCCTCCTATCGTCACCCGCCCCGCCCGGATCGCTTTCTGCATATCCGACCTGCTCCCCAATCCTTGCGAGGCCAGCAGCTTGTCCAAACGTTCCTTGGGCATAGTTTTCCTCTCTTCCTTCTCCGACAGGCTCCTTCCCTCCCTCACCTCCAGCGGGAGAGAGCAAAACCGCCTGTCGCGCGTCCATTTTATACCTTGGCCAGTTCTCCTCCGGCGATATTTTCGGAAAAAGCTGCTGGATCGGGCATACCGAGACTCCCCATCCCGCAGGCGGACAGCGGCGCACTGCGGCTCCGGGAGAGGTTGACAGCGAATTTTCCTTGAGGGGAAGCTGTCAGCGTACCAAGGCTCCGAAGTAGACCGGCTTCGATGACTGATGAGGTGGAAACACGATAAACAGAACGCTCCGGTTGTGATTCCAAAAATTCCAGAACACCTCAATCCCCACAGGACGTACGTTGCATCCCAAAACATACAGATCCGAACAATGCACGGTAAGACACCCGCGCGATGGACCAAATATCCCTTCGCTTTTCCGCATACCTCCACGCTTGTGGACTCCTATTTCATTACCTATAGCACAAAACCACCTGAAAAGCAATCCTTTCCAGGTGGTTTCATCCGACTTGTCTCCTTTATACACCGCCGGCAGGCGCCGGAAACCCTTACCCCTCCCTGTTCAGCTTGGTCAGGCCGTGCATAAAGCCGTCTAGAGCCGCCGAAGAGATATCGCCGCCGATCACCTTATCGTTATAGACATACAAATGGGCGGAAACCTCGTCATCGGTGGGATAATTCAGCACCCGATAGGTCCAGCATTTCACCCGTTTTCCATGATAGGGTTCCAAATCCATATTGGCCGATTGCTGCACCTCGTTATATTTCTGAAATACCTCGTCGAACTCATCAGGAATCAGCACCTCGCTGACCTCCACGTACGGCTCCTCCACCTCGTATCCTAAGCTGCGCAAAAAAGACAGGCGTTCCTCTTCGTTGGAGGCGGCGACGGAAGCAACGGTAGGAGAGGCCTCCTCGGAGGACGGCCAGACCGCCGCCGTTATCAACACCGCCACCAGCACCACCAGACACGCCACAATGGAAAAGAACTGCCGTTTGGATGTTTTCAGAGACCAGACAAACATATTACAGCCCTCCGCGCCTTCACTTGATGGTTATATATATGTGCCGGGAGGGTGGGATATGCCGTTCCGCGTGAGAAAGAAGCCGCTCCGCCCTTTTCCGGGACGGTGACAAAACACACGTGGGCTGTTGATCCCTAAGCGACCGGTTCGATGCGCACGGTGCCGGACAGACTGCTGATGGAGTCGCCGCCAGAAACCGCATGACCGAGCTCATACAGGGCATTGTTCGGGTTATATTCGCCATAGAACATCACAACGTCGCCCCACGGTTCATAATAGGCCAGCGTCCCGACCGCCACATCGGCCACTGGCGTGTCATGAACATCCAGCTTTTCCGGATAGAAAATCTTTTCGTTATTGCTGAAATTTTCCACCTCCACCACAAGGGGAAGCTGCTGGAAGAGATCCTGCGCCGCCGCGCTTTCATTGAGGGCAAAAACAACCGTGTTTCCGTTGTCATCCTGCACCCGGATTTGCTGTCCGGCATCCTGCGGTTCCCCGCTCTCTTCCCCCTTTGGGGCAGTGCTTTCCGCCTGCGTCGGCCCGTCCGTTTCCTTTCCTTCCTGTACGGTAGCGGAAGAGGTCGGCGCAGTTACGGATAACGTAGACGCTTCCTGTTCAGTCGACGGCGTCTCCGGCGTACCACACGCCGACAGAGAAAAAACCAACCAAAAAGCCCATGCTACCGCAAGTCCTTTTTTCATCGGTATCCCCCTATGCTTTACTGATCTTTTGTGACAGCGTCAATACACGCAATAGCGTTCAGCGTGCGTGGAAAGCCAATAAACGGGAGGCACTGCGTCACAGCCTCGATGAGAGTTTGGCGGGTGTTCCCCACACGGAGATTGGCTTCCACATGTGCTTTGGCCTGCGGCTCGCATCCGCCGAGGCAGCAGATAGCACAGAAGGTGATCAGCTCCCGCATTTTCAGATCCAGCGTCCCTCGGGTATAAAAATCCCCGAAGCAGTAGGCTGAAAGATAATCCTGTATATGCTTGAGATCCTGTGGCGCTGCCTCCCGCATAGCACGGATGTTGTCTTCGCCACCAATTGTTTGCTGGACGGCCAGCCCCTTTTCAAAGCGTGTGTCCTCTGTTACCGTGGACTGGCCGGCAAGAGGATAGGTAATCCCCGCTTTTTGAAAGGCCTCGTTGACTTCCTCTAAGGCGCTCCGTACTTTTTCCAGCCCGATATAGGGGGTACAGTGATATAGGGCCTCCTTGATTTCTTCCGCTTTTGCACCGATATCCAAAGCAGCCAAAGTATAGCGAGGAATGGCGTTGAGCGTCTGGCTGGCAGCCAGGGCGGCCAAGATAATCAGCGCCCGTTGCGGATCGGCAAGCGTTCCATGGGCGAGGACATCGCCGCAGAGGAAATTGCGGGCGATATCCTCAAATTCCGGGTCGAGGGAATCTTCGGCAAAAAGCTGTCCCCGAAACCAATCCCTGTTGTTTTTTTCTGCTTTTTCTGTCCGTTTCATGTGGATGTCTTCCTTTCTCAGATCGTTTGATTGCCTGTAGACCAGACGTGCTTTTCTTTTGATGACGCGGCCGTGTTCTGCGCCATGACCCCCACCAGCTTGTGCGGGATATATAGCTCTTCCAGATACGCAAGCTCTTCGTCGGATAAGGCAAGCTCTACCGCCTTAGCCGCCCCGTCGATGTGATCCAGCTTGGTGGCCCCAACCACCGGGGCATCGGTCTTGGAAAGCAGCCACGCCAGCGAAATCTCGGACATGGAAACACCATGGTTTCCAGCCAGTTCCGCCACCCGGTGGACAATAGCGCTGTCCTGCCGGGCTGTGGCATCGTATTTCAGGCGGGCATAGTCATCCTCACGAAGCCGTTTTGAGGTTTCGCCGGGTTGTTTGGACAGCCGGCCGCCGGCCAACGCACTGTAGGGGGTCAGCGCTATCCGATCCTCCCGGCAGAGTGGTACCATTTCCCGCTCCTCTTCCCGGAAGATAAGGTTGTAATGACCTTGGACGGAAATAAACTTGGCAAAGCCCTCTGCCTCCGCCAGGGCATTTGCCTTTGCCAGCTGCCAAGCGAAACAGTTGGAGATCCCGATATACCGGACCTTGCCGGCCTTCACCAAGCGGTTCAGGCCCTCCATGATCTCATAGATCGGCGTTTGGTAATCCCACATATGGTAAATATACAGGTCCACATAATCCATCCCCAGATTGGTCAGGCTCCTGTTGATCATCCGCTCGATATGCTGCTGGCCGGTGATTCCGGCGTCCACTTCTTCCTGCGTGCGCGGCAAGAACTTGGTTGCCACCACCACTTCCTCCCGCTTTGCGAAATCTGCAAGCGCACGTCCTACATATTGTTCGCTGGTACCGCTTTGATAGGCAATAGCGGTATCAAAAAAATTGATGCCCCGTTCCAGCCCCTCTCGGATGATTTTGCGGGAATGCTCCTCATCCAGCGTCCAGCTATGCTGGCCGCTTCCCGCATCGCCAAAGCCCATACACCCCATACAGATACGGGAAACGCTTAGATCGGAATTCCCCAATCTTGTGTAGGTCAAGACAACACCTCCTATTCCCTGTTTTGCCAATGCTTCTCATCGTTATACTGCCACACTCCGTAATCCTTTGGCCATTTCGCATAGGACCACCTCACGGCTCTTTTCCTTTTCCCGAAAAGAACAGTGTTCTCCACGGTCACCCTTATCATATCCTCAAAATTAAACAATGTCTAATACCTATAGTAAATTGACAGATATGCCTTAAATGAATCTTATTTTCCTAAACGGTTCAGACAATTTGTTTCCAGCCCAAAAGTCAGTGCATCAAAAAAGGAAGAGTCCGAAAACTCTTCCTTTTTCTTTCCGTCACAGACTGACGGGAAATCCTCTATAACCGATTGTTTACTCGTTAGCCAGTTCCGCCTGACGGGATTCCACCACCTTCTGGGCGATGTTAGCAGGAGCTTCCTCATACCGGGCGAACTCAAAGCGGAAATAGCCCCGCCCCTGCGTCAGGGAACGCAGCACCGTGGAGAAATCCCCCATTTCCGCCATAGGGACCTCTGCCTCGATACAGGTCAGATCGTCCTCCGTGGGCTCCATCCCCAGCACCCGGCCGCGGCGCTTGTTGATGTCGCCCATCAGATCGCCGGTATTGTCGGAGGGGACGTATGCCTTCAGGGTTCCGATAGGCTCCAGAAGCACCGGCGAAGCCTGGGGGATGCCGGCCTTATAGGCCAGAGCCGCCGCCATCTTAAAAGCCTGCTCGGAGGAGTCCACTGGATGGTAGGAACCGTCGGTCAGCGTCGCCTTTACCCCGACCATGGGGAACCCGGCCAACACACCCTTTTTGGCGCTTTCCCGCAGTCCCTTTTCCACCGCCGGGAAATAGTTACGGGGGACCGATCCACCGAACACGGTTTCCTCGAACACCAGGTCCTCGGAATCGCAGGGCTCGAACTCCACCCACACGTCCCCGAACTGTCCATGGCCGCCGGACTGCTTTTTATGCCGCCCCTGCACCTTGACCTTTTTCCGGATGGTCTCCCGGTAGGGTACCTTGGGCACCTCCAGCTCCACCTCGACACCAAACTTGGATTTGAGCTTGGAGGCGATCACATCCAGATGCTGTTCGCCCATGCCGGACAGTACCATTTCGTGGGTTTCCTGATTGTTTTCAAAGGACAGGGTAGGATCCTCCTCCCGGAGTTTGGAAAGGCCGGCCACCACCTTGTCCTCGTCTCCCTTCTTCTTGGCCGTGACCGCCATGGAGAGACAGGGCGCGTCAAAGGTCACGCCGGGTAGAATCACCGGTCGCGCCGGCGAACACAGGGTATCGCCCGTTCCGGTAGAGGCCAGCTTGGCCACGGCGCCGATATCGCCAGCGCTGATAAAGGGGGCTTCCTCCTGCTTTTTCCCACGGACATAGAAGACCTTGCCGATCTTTTCCTGCTGTCCGGTGCGCATGTTGAGCAGTGACGAATCCGGCGTCACCTTTCCGCTGACCACCTTAAAATACAGCAGCTTGCCCACAAAGGGATCCACCACCGTCTTGAACACCACCGCCGCTGTCTGGCCGTCCGGATTGACCTTGAGCTCCACCGGGTCGCCGTTGACGTCCACTGCCAGTTCCCCCGCCACGCTTTCGGCATAAGGAGCCAGCCATATCAGGCCGTTGAGCAGCTGGTCCACTGCCTCCAGCTCGGTGGCGGAGCCGCAGAACACTGGCGCAATCTCGCCCCGGCGCACGCCGGAGGCCAGGCCCAGAATCAGTTCATCCGGTGTATAGCTTTCGCCGGAGAAATATTTTTCCATCAGCTCCTCGCTGGTCTCCGCCACCGCCTCATACATGGCGGTGCGCAGTCCTTCCAGCCGGTGCCCCATATCCGGGATGGGCACCTCCTTGGCCTTGCCGTCCTGATAGGCATAGGCCTTGTATTCCAGCAGGTTGATGTAGCACTGTACTTTCCGATCCACCACATAGGGAACCACCATAGGGCACACCATGGGCCCAAACTTGGTTTTCAGTTCCTCAAATACTTTGTAAAAATCCGCGTTCTCGTTGTCCATTTCGTTGACGAAAAAAAGCTTGGCGATGCCCTTTTTGGAAGCCGCTTTAAAGCCTTTCTCCGCCCCGACGGCCACGCCGCTTTTTCCAGAAACCACCAGCACCGCGCTGCCGGCGGCCCGCATCCCCTCGGCCACACCTCCGGAAAAATCAAACAGGCCGGGAGTATCCAAAAAATTGATTTTGGTATCCTTCCACTCCACCGGGCATAGAGCCATGGAGACAGAAGCCTGGCGCTTGATCTCCTCCGGGTCAAAGTCGCAGACCGTTGTTCCGTCGGCGATCCGGCCCAGTCGGTCGGAGGCCCCTGAGAGATAAAAAGCCGCCTCTGTCAGCGAGGTTTTTCCCGTACCGGCGTGCCCCACTAGGGCCACATTGCGGATGTTCTTTGCGGTGTACTGCTTCAAAGTTGACTCCCCTTTCCCATGCTTCTGTATGGAAGGCTGCGCCTTCGACATTTTCTGAGCAATTCTAACTAAATTACAACCACTATGTAGATTTAGTTTGATTACTTTGATAAGTATACCGTATTCTTAGAAGCATTGCAACTGCAAAACCGGGAAAAAGTAAAAAAATCTACCGTCACGGCCAGCCGCAGCGGTAGATTTTTATACAGATTATATAGAAAATTCTCAGAATGCTCCTACAACTTACGGATCAAAGGTAACAGCCATACCACTATCGCGGTCACCGCCGCATAAAGCAGGAGCCAACCGGCAGACAGCACCGTACCGGCGTAAAAGGCCAGAAACGCCACCAGCACCCAGCCCAGGCAGCCCGTCATGACCTGGCCGATGGAAACCAGACGAAGCCCCTTTACCAGCCGGCGGCTGTAGGTCAACACGGCCGCCATCCCCTCGGCCCGGCCGTTTGCCGCCACCTCTGCCTCCGCCTCTTCCTCCTCGCCGAGGGCGAGACGCTCGTAGGCGCGCCCGGCGGAGGCGCCCAGCACTTCCACATAGTAATCGTCCAGATCAAAGGTCCCGCACACCCGCTCCGCCGTGATGTTGGGGTCACAGGTGCGCACCAGCAGTGTGATGCCGCTGCCCGTCAGGGAACGCAGCGCTTTCATGATTCCTTCCTCCGCCAGATAGCTGACCACAAACATGGCCGACAGCTCACCGGCGGTGGACAGGTACACCAGCTCCCGCCCGTCGTGCGTGTACCGGCTTTCATAATCCCGGGAGGGAACGTCCACTCCGTGATTTTCCAGCAGCCGCCGGTTGCCTACCAGCACCCGGCGCCCGCTCACCCAGCCGGAAAGCCCCATCTCCTGCTCATAAACCAGGGAATCCACCGCGGGAAGGATATCGGTGCGGTTCTCGATGACCCGTAGAAAGACGCTGGACAGCGGCCCGCCCGCCGCAGAGGAAACCGCCGCGGCATCCAGAATCGCTTCGTCGATCCGTGCGCCGGAGAAGGTTTTAATGCCATGGAGCAGCACGCTCTCCGCCGGGAACAGATCCAAAGCATCCAGCACCACCGCGTCCAGATCCCCCACCTGTTCGGCCGCCTCGCGCCCGACGATCATACCGCCACGACGCAATGCCCGCGCCGACGCGCGCAGCAACGGAAAGGCATAGGCCGCCATAGCCGCCGCAGGACAGGAAGCACACAGCAGGGCGGTAAAAAGGGACAGTGCCTCCGCCGCCCTTTGGGTCAGCAGCCCATAGACCACGGCCACCACCAGCGACGCGCCCGCCGCACACGGCACATAGATGGACAACGAACGCCCTGCCGGTTCGTCATCATAGGAATTTTCCAGGAAATGAGTAAGAAAGCCGGCCTTTTTATAATAACACACATAGGGATCGCCCATCGCCACCACCGACCGGCCGATTTCCGAGGCCGTCCGTGGGTCCTCGATAATCCGCGCCACCTGCTTTTCTCCGCGGAAGGAAACGAAGCGGAAATTGAGACCGACGCGCCTCACCATCATCAGCCGGCCGATGGAGCCGAACAGCAACAGTAGTCCTGCCACCGGCGCCAACAGCACCGTTTCCCCTGCGGTAACACTGTCGATACGGAAGTACTGCACCACCGTCTGAGCCAGAGCGGCTAGAGACGCCAACGCAGCGCCGGTATCGCCTGTGGCCCGCATCCGAAGCAGGGAAACAATCCCCTCCCCGATCACACGGTGGTTGATCAGCGCCATCACCCCCAGGAAAAAGAGGTTGAGCGTCACATACAGGTAGCTCTCAAAAGGCGGATGACGAAGCAGAAGCGTCAGAATCCCCACCCCCAGCAGGATCAGCTCCATAGCTCCGGTGAGCAGAACCTGGATCCAGCCGATCCGGCGGCGGTAGGTCAGCTCATTCTGTACCGTCTCCGCATCATCGTAACTGGTGAAGTCCTCCAGCTCGCTGTCGTCGTATTCCTCCGGCTCCTCGGAAGGATCATTGTCCTCCTCCTCGTCCCCTGCCAGCTTAAAGCTCTGTACCTTGAGCTTGCGAGCCTCCCGAAGCCTCTGCTCCAGTTCCTCCTCCGACGGGGCTTCAGCCTGAGGTTCTGCCGCCGGCTCTTCAAAGCCCTCCAGGCGAAGCTGGCCGTCCATATCCTCTTCAGAAAGCTGGCCTTCCTCAGGAGAATTCGCCGGCAGGACACGGGTGCGGGCCTTTTCATGCTCCGGCTCCGCCGGCTGGGCGACGCGACGAGGGACAAAAATTTTCACATCCTCTTCGGCCTCCGGAGCAGGCTCCGACACCTGTTTTGCTTCCTCCCGGGGATGGGGACGGGTATTCTGCAGCGGTTCCGCCTGTTGGACAGCAGGCGGAGGGACCACCACGCGTTCCGCTTCCTTCCTCTCCGCCTCCGGGACAGCATCGGCCTCTTTTTTCTCAGCAGGAGAAGATACCGCCGCTGTCGACGATACAGCCCGTACGGCTGCCGGCTGTCCGGCCGGTTCCTCCGGCGGAGCAGGCGAAACCGCCTTTTTCGTCGGAGTCGCCCGCTTATCCTTCAGCTCACGGACCTCGGCGATGATCATATCGATATCGAACGAAGAGTCGATTCTCTTCCTGTCCATTCCCCGCACCCTTTCCCTATGCTGTGATTCCCGCTTTATTTCACCCCGAGGCCCAGCCGCTGGCGCGCCGCCTCATACAATACGATTCCACAGGCCACGGAAGCATTCAGGGACGAAATGCGCCCCCGCATCGGCAGGGACAACCGAAAATCGCACTGTTCGCTCACCAGACGGGAGATCCCCCGCCCCTCGGAACCGACCACCAGCGCCGCCGCTCCTGTCAGATCGACAGAACACCAGCTCTCCCCTTCCATATCGAGGCCGTAAATCCAAAGCCCTCGCTTTTTCAGCTCTTTGAGCGTCTCAGTGATATTGGTAACCCGTGCCACCGGGACATACTCCACCGCACCGGCGGAAGCCTTGTACACAGCCGAGGTCAGCCCGGCAGAACGCCTTTTGGGAACGATCACGCCGTGGGCCCCCGCCGCCTCCGCCGTGCGGAGGATCGCCCCCAGGTTATGAGGATCCTCCAACTCATCACACACCACGAACAGCGGCGGCTCCCCTTTGGCCTGCGCTGCGGCAAACAAATCGTCCAGCGTGGCGTATTCCCGGCAGGCCGCCACAGCGGCGATTCCTTGGTGATGCGGGCCACACAGGGCATCCAACCGCCGGGGATCTACCTCCTTCACCGGTACCCCCCGGCGGCGGCACTGGGAAATCAAACCGTTCAGGGTGCCGTTGTGCTCTCCTCTCGTCACCAGCACACTGTCCAGCGCCCGCCCGGACCGAAGCGCCTCCGCAACCGCATTCCGCCCGGCAATCAGCTCTTCCCCGGGAGCGCTCATTTTCCCCTGTGACTGTTTTTCCATGATGTTCCGGCACCCTTCCTGCAAAGCAGTATTCAGTTTATCATATCATACCTTTGGCAAAAAATGAAGGGTTCCGCCAAATTTCCCCTGGTTTCTCCCTATGGAAAATGATTCCTCAGTAAGCAAAGAACCCCCGGCACAGCCGGGGAAAATTTTTGGCATCGACCGTACAAAACAAACCCTTACTTTATAAAAAGATAATCCAAAATAGTCGATTTTCCATGTTTTAAATACTGTGATGGAATGATTCCTCCGCATTTCATTGCACAGGATCGCTTTTCTTTTTGGAATTTAGCTCCGACAACATCTCTATATAATCCGGTAGTTTTTCCATTGTAGGATCCCAAATGTCAAATCCTTTGCCTATGCATCTTTCATAAACGTTGCCGTCTACTGTATACGTGTCCAATCGATAACAATACCCGTTGCCGTTATCATCATTGCAATGGTGACAGGCAGGGACTTCCACTGTAAATAATTTCTTGATGTGAGGGGGGCACTTTCGATATAGGCGCGGTGAGGCGCAATGACCGAACGCGCCTTCTCTCTCGTTGATCGTCCTTACGTTATTCTTTAAAGCAAATAATCTCAAAAATATGCCGTCTTCTTTGATAAAAACGTGTGCCACAAGTTTTCTGGTTTCCAGCCTCTTTACTTTGTAATTGGTCATGTATTTAGCGCCGATCCAATTCATAGCCCAGGGATAAGCATCTTTCACCTCATAAATCCCATATCCCAATTTTTCCATTTCCTCATCAAAAGGAACTCCTTATTCACTTCCGAAATAAAATGAAAGCGTTCTTCTAATAAATTTTTCATTTCTTCCATGATCTTTTCCTCCGTACCCATAACCTAATTTTTTCTTTGTCTTTATCCCTGTCTTTTACCATTTGAACTACATTTAAAGTATAACAAAAATAATCCAAAAAGCAATGAGGAGGCTTCAAGCCTAACCTCGTCGATGTTGAATCAAACCGGTCTAAGGTTATCCCCTGCTTTTATCGGGTGTTCGATATCAAACCAATCCATTTCCTCATAAAGGATTGCGTTCTGGCTTTCCTGTTGTATCCGTTTGCCGTTATTCCTTCCGAACATCCTTTTTGGGGCCTTGTAGCTGTAAAGCCACATGCACATCCTATACCGACAAGCGCTTTTCCTTTTTTGAGAACTTTTTCACCAATTCAATGCGGCCCCTTGTTCAGAAAGGGAGAGCGGGACGGCGCTTTCCGTCCCGCTCTCCCTGAATCCCGTTGGGTGCGTTATCCGATTTTCGGCAGGGTGTCAAAACTTTTCTGCAGCTCCTCATCCGTGGGGATGTAGTCGGACATCTTTCCCTCCAAATAGGACGTATAGGCGTTCATATCGAAATACCCGGTGCCCGTCAAGCCAAACAGAATGGTCTTGGACTCGCCGCTTTCCCGGCATCGGAGGGCCTCGTCCACCGCCACCCGAATGGCATGGGCGGATTCGGGCGCCGGCAGAATGGTTTCACATTTGGCAAACTGGACCGCTGCCTCGAACACCTTGGTCTGTTCCACGGAAACGGCGCGCATATAGCCGTCGTGATACAGCTTGGACAGAATGGGGCTCATTCCGTGATACCGCAAGCCGCCCGCGTGATTGGCCGAGGGCATAAAATCACTGCCCAGAGTGTACATCCGCGCCAGCGGCGTCACGTGGCCGGTATCGCAGAAATCATAGGCGTAGCGTCCGCGAGTAAGAGACGGGCAGGAGGCCGGCTCCACCGCGATAAAGTCGGTCTGCGGGCGGGAACCGTCCAGCTTATCCTTCATAAAGGCACCCATCAGGCCGCCCAGATTGGATCCGCCGCCGGCGCAGCCGATGACGATATCGGGATATTCGCCCAGCTTTTCCATGGCGATCTTGCTCTCCAGGCCGATGATGGACTGATGCAGCACCACCTGGTTGAGCACCGATCCCAGCACGTATCGGCATCCCTTCTGATGGGTGGCGGTTTCGATGGCCTCCGAAATGGCGCAGCCCAGGGAACCGCCCGTTCCCGGATGAGCTTTCAAAATCGCACGCCCCACCTCCGTGGTGTCCGAGGGGCTGGGGATAACGTCGGCTCCAAAAGTATGGATCACCGCCTTGCGGAACGGCTTCTGCTCATAGCTCACCTTGACCATGTACACCGTCAGGTCCAGGCCGAAGTAAGCGCAGGCCATGGACAGCGCGGTTCCCCACTGACCGGCCCCCGTCTCGGTGGTCAGGGATGTCAGCCCCTGCTTTTTCGCGTAATACACCTGAGCAGCGGCGCTGTTGAGCTTGTGAGAGCCGGATGTGTTGTTGCCCTCAAATTTGTAATAGATTTTGGCCGGGGTGTCCAAAGCCTTTTCCAGATTATAGGCCCGAATCAACGGAGCAGGACGGTAGATCTTGTAAAACTCCTGGACTTCCTCCGGAATGTCAATATACCGGTCGGTGCTGTTCAGCTCCTGATCGCACAGCTCGTCGCAGAAGATAGGAAGCATATCCTCCCGGGTAATGGGCTGATGTGTGCCGGGATGGAGATAGACGTCCGGCTGCTCCTTCATGTCGGCGCGGAGATTGTACCATTGACGGGGCATCTCCTCTTCAGTGAGATAGGTGCGGTAAGGGATCTTGGACATAACGGTTCTCCTTTCTTGACAGGCCCCCGGTGCTTCCCCGTCGGACAGCCTTCCGCTAACCGGCGCCGGATGGAGAAAAACAAAAAGCACCTGTCCCTTACTCAAGGACAGGTGCCTAACCTGCGGTGCCACCTTGTTTGGACGCGGTCGCGTCCCTCTCATCAGGAGTGCCAGCACACCCCCGGCCGATAACGCCGGCCTGCACGTCGCGGATACTGGGCGCCGCAGCGCCGTTCCCCTCGCCCTCCGTGGTCCATTTGTCTGCTCCGCTTTCTGCCGGGCTCCCAGCTCCCCCGGCTCTCTGAGAGTGCGCGCGCATCCGAAAATGCCAGCAGTTTTATTTCCACTTCATCGGTTTATTTTATTATATGCGCCTCTTCCAGGCCTGTCAAGACGACAGTTGAAATTTTTCTCCGAGGAGAGTAGGATAGAGAGAAATCAGTCCTGCCCTGTACCGGCGGACATCAGGAGGAGATTCCATGGTCAGACACATCGTATTTTGGCAGCTCAAGGACGAGCTGAAACAGTCGGACGCTCAGAAGGTCATCGATGATCTGCGCGAAAGCTTTACCGGGCTGGCGGGCAGAATCGACGGCATGACCCACATTGATTTCGGCGTCAATTACAAAGAGGGGGCTTACGACATCGCCCTGTGCTGCGAATTCATGTCCCGGGAGGCGGAGGCCGCCTATCAGGACAACCCCCTCCATGTGGCAGTAAAGAAAAAGGTTCAGGCGGCTGTCAAAGGGCGCACCGCCGTGGACTACGAATTTTAGGAACGTGCGCCAAGGGACATATGCAAGATCCCGGAAAAGCATCCGTACAGCAGCCGGTATCCGTACCACAGTGTAGTTTCCGGCTCTAATGACCCCTTTTCCCCGGCAACACAGCAACCAATCCCAACGCATCCGTCTGCCGCCGAAAAGCTGTCCAAATGTACAGACAGCTGGAAACAATGGAGGCAGAAGCACCCGTCCCGTGGACGGGGATGGGGTGGGCCGGCCTACTGAAAAAGCGTATACTCTACTTTCACCTCCTATCCACCTCACCATCTGTCCTGGCACTCCAGTACATAAGAAAGCGGCCATGGCATACCAAGGCCTTGTTCTGGGCATACCAAAAGCGGCCAGAAGGAGCACCTCCTTTTGGCCGCTTTTTTTATATTTGAAAAAATTTCCAACATCGATCCCGTTTCTTACGCTTTGGCGTTCTCAAGTTCCTCCCAGTAGCGCTTCATATTGGCCAAACCGATCCGGTTGCCCACTTCCACATCCTCCAGGCCTTCAAATTCCAGCGTCAGGCCGTTATCATAGCCGAACTGGTGGACAATGGCCAGGTATTTTTTCACATCCAGATCGCCGTGGCCGAAAATACAGCCCTTCATCTGGGTACCGCCCAAGCTCTTCAGCCACCAGCCCTCGCCGGGATCGGCGTCGGCGGGCTTGAGGCAGAAATCCTTGCAATGAACCATAAACGTCATGGGCATCAGGCGGGTGAGGGCTTCCGCCGGATCCTCGTCCACCACCATGAAGTTGCCCATATCCGCCAGCAGGCCGAAGTTGGGATGATTCACCGCGCGCCAGATTTTCTCCATGCGCTCCGATGCCTGACAGTAGTGGCCGTGATTTTCCACCATGGTGCGGATACCCTTCTGTTCTGCATAGGCGGTTAGCTCCCGGGAGGCGGTGCTGATGCGGACCACCGCTTCGTCAAAGGTACCTTCCTTCCCCTCCGGCCATCCAGTGCTGCCGTCGTGACGCATCAAATGGACGCCCAAGGCTTCCGCAATATCCACTTTCTTTTTAATTCGCTCAATCTCAGCGTTCAAGTCGCCGCCGCTACCCCACAGGAAATCCGCCTGCACAGTATAACAGCCGATCTCAATCCCTACCTGATCACAGTGTTCCCTCAGGCGGCGGGCCGTATCCTTCAGATCTTCGCCCTCCACCTCCTGCAAATCCAGAAAATCGATGTAATCAAATCCGGCTTTCTTTGCCTTTTCCGCTGCATCAAAGCTGCCTATGTCGTACCGCTGGTAATTATAAGCACTGACTCCGAATTTCATTTGCCACAACCCTCTTTAGCTCAAATTTAGGTTGATTGTAGCATCCTCTTATCCAAAGGTCAACCGGCATGACCATTATTTTTCAAAAGAATTCTCCAGCATTTCTACCCTTTTCTTTGTAAGGGAGGCCTTCCGGCACAGACAGAAAAAAGATACCGCTCTCCTGCCCGAATAGACAGGGAGCGGTATCTTTTCACCAGCCAGGCTAGTCCTTGTGTTCGATCAGCTCTTCACGATCGCGGAAGAACAGGGAGATGCACCAAATCCCGGCCAGAGCCACCACCGTATAGATGATACGGCTCACGGCGGAAGCCGCGCCGCCGAACGCCCAGGCCACGATATCGAATTGGAACAATCCGATGCTGCCCCAGTTGATCGCTCCGATGATGACCAGAATCAATGCCAGTCGATCCAGCATGTCTTTCACTCCTTTGCTGTATGACAGTAGGAACCCAACCGGCATTAGTATGCGCACACCTCAGGGTATTATACGGACATTCCGCGGAAATCTCCGCGATGTCTGTGAATTTTCCATTTCACGTCAGCTGATTTTCAGCTGGAGGCGGAATTTATCCGAAATCATGGCGATAAATTCCGAATTGGTCGGCTTGCCCCGCCCGTTGTGGATGGTATAGCCGAAATAGGAATTGAGAATATCCACATCGCCGCGATCCCAGGCCACTTCAATGGCGTGACGGATGGCGCGCTCCACACGGGAGGATGTGGTGCCGTGCTTTTTCGCTACAGCGGGATACAGACGCTTGGTGACTGCATTGATCATATCGTCGTCGTTAATGGCCATAATAATAGCGTCCCGCAAATACTGATACCCTTTGATGTGAGCGGGGACACCAATCTGATGAATAATCTCAGTCACGCGCATTTCCAGAGAATCGTTCTGTCCCGGGGAAGTGACGGGCAGGCGTTTGATGGCGGGAGCGGCCGTTTTGCTTCCCAGCGTCAGGATCCGTTCCGCCATTTCATCGGAGTCAAAGGGCTTGAGGAAATAGTAATCCGCTCCGGCCAGCATCGCCTCCCTCTCCAGATTGGGATTGTCAAAGCTGGACATCACCATGAACTGCGGACGATGGGCAAGCCCCAGCGAGGCGGTGTTTTTCATCACGCCGATGGCATCCATCCGCGGCAGGAAGAAATCCAGGATCACCACGTCCGGGTGAAGATGTCCAATCTCCTCCGCCACCAGCTTGCCGTCCTTCTGTACGGTCTGAACCTCCAGACCGTGAGTGCGCATGACCTGTGCACAGGGCTGACCAAAATGCTCGCTGTTATCCGCCAAAAGAACCTTGATTTTCTTATCCACGTTTCTATCCCCCGTATCGTATTCCACATTTTTCTTGCCGGCAACAATAGATTACCATATATTGGAAGAATTTGCAATACCCTGGAATATCTTTTTTTGCTTTGGGGGATTCGGACGGTTTCGCGGAGAGTTTTCCCACCGTTGCCGCCGAATTTTCGTTTACGCCGCCGTTTTCTGGACCTCCTCCACCGACTGGGCGGTTTTCAGCATATTTTCCGCAAAAATGGCAAACCCCTGGGTGGGATCGTTGACAAAGACATGGGTCACCGCCCCTACCAAACGCCCATCCTGAAGAATAGGAGACCCGCTCATCCCCTGAACGATGCCTCCGGCTTTTTCCAGCAGTTCGCTGTCGGTCACCTCAATGACCATATTCCGCGTGGGCGAAGAATCGTTATAACGTACCTGTTTGATTTGAATATCGTAAAGCTGAGGCGCCGTACCGTCCAAAGTCGTCAGGATCTGGGCCGCTCCGGTTTTCACCTGCTGTTTCATGGCCACCGGCAGGCATTCCGACGCATCGGGAAACATTTCCAACGTTCCATAAATACCGGTTTCACCGTTGACCGTCAAGTTTCCCAGTGTACCTTCTTCAAATCCTCCCCGCAGTTCGCCCGGGCTGCCGCTTTCCCCTTTTTCCACATCATAGATCCGGGCGGGAACAATTTCGCCGGAGGACAAGGGGAGGGTTTCCCCGGTATCCACATCGCACACGGCGTGTCCCAGGCCGCCAAACACACTGCTGGAGGGATCGTAGAAGGTCAGGGTGCCGATGCCGGCCGAGCTGTCCCTAACCCACAACCCGGCTTTCCACCGGTTTTCGTTAACCGACTTTGCCGGAACAAATTTGATATCAAAGGCAATGTTGTCCCGCCGGATATGGAAATCCATGGTTTTTCCCTCCGACTGCTCCACCAGTTCGGCGACCTGCTCCGTGCGCGTAACCGCGGTGCCGTTGATGCTGATGATGACATCCCCGATTTTCATGCCGGCGGATCGCGCCGGATTGTAGGAGCCGCTTTCGGTATCCACATCCGACATTCCCACCACCAGCACACCGTCCGTAAACATCTTGATGCCGAACGGCTGACCGCAGGGCACCACCATGGTGGGTTCCACCACGCTGACGGTCACATCCTTTACCGGGAACAGCCCCATCAGTTTCAGGCTGGCGGTATAGCTGCTGCCGGCTTCTAGCGCCGATACCTCCTGCGCATCCCCAGCAAAGGACAGATCGGATGCCGCTACAGCGCCCTGCAGCTCCAAGGCGCTTCCTTCCACGACGCTGAAGCGCCCCGGCAGCTGTTGGGATAACACCGTAACGGCTCCTAAAATTAGGGCGGAGGCCGCCGTCAGGGCTGTACAGCTCCCCTTTATTGCTTTTTTAATGGAAAAAAACATGGTCATCACAGCCTTCCTTTTTTGTATTTCCTTTATTAAGACCGATATTCCTTTGTAAGCCTGCCTTTTTACTCTCCCACCGCCGCGAAAAACTATTTACCCAGAAATCTTTTTGTGCGGGTGATTTATTCCCGGTTTTGGATAAAGGCGACGGTAACTGGTACCTGGAAACACATATCGGCTTTACCAGCTCTTTCCGCATTCATAAGAAAAATTTAACAAAAATCCCCTTTCCTTTTGTTGCGGGAAAAAGAGCCTTTCTGATATAATAGCCATCGGCAAAACCGTCGATGGTGAAGCGCCTTGAGACCCTTTCCCTGAAAGGGGAAGGCCCGGGATGAGGTGGAAATCAGAACGGGAAGCCTCTTTTCATCACCTCATCTGTTTCACCCGCGCGCTTACGGGCGGGATCTGCTCCCGTACGATCACCTGGGGATCGTATCCTATACGTTCGCATTATTCTTTCATTTTTATATGAAAGAAAAGGCGATACATCGGCGCTCCGGCGCACCCGTCGGCACGCCCCATTCTTTATAACCCGTTCTCTACTTGTGGAAAAAAGCCCAGAAGGGAGTCAAGCCATGAAAACTATTCTGGAGGTACAGGATCTGTGTAAATCCTTCCGTCTGTCCCCCAAGCAGCAAAAACTGGAAAAGACAAACAGCAAAATCAAAAAAGCCGTGGATCATTTGTCTTTTTCCGCTTATGAGGGTGAAATTTTCGGCCTGCTGGGCCCCAATGGGGCCGGCAAAACCACCACCCTGCGCATGCTGGCGACATTGATCCGGCCGGACTCCGGTGATGCTCTGGTGGATGGCGCCAGTATCCTTTCCCAACCGGAGGATGTGCGCACCAAAATCGGCTTTCTCACCAGCGAACTGAAGCTGGAGGAATTTTTCACCCCCAACTACCTTTTTGACTTTTTCTCCGAACTCCATCAGGTGCCGCCCGCGTTACGGGACCAGCGCAAAAAAACCTTGTTCCAGCGCTTCGGGATCCAGCAGTTTGCAGAGGTCAAGGTGGCGAACCTTTCCACCGGTATGAAACAAAAGGCCTCTTTGGCCATCTCCCTGGTACATGATCCCCAGATCGTTATCTTTGACGAGCCCACCAACGGTCTGGACGTGCTCACCGCCAAAGTGGTAACCGACTTCCTGCAGGAGCTCAAGGAACAGGGGAAAACCCTGATCGTCTCCACCCACATATTCAGCCTCATTGAGAAGATCTGCGACCGGGTCGGTATTATTGTCAACGGACGTATGGTCCTGTGCGACACACTGGCGGCCGTTACCGCCGGCCAGTCCCTGGAGGATCGCTTTTTTGAACTGTACAAGGAAGTGGCAGGTGAAGAAGCATGAAAAATCGGATCGGCACCATTGCCAAAAAGGAATTGGCTCGCTTTTTCGGCGACAAGCGCGTCGCCCTCACGACCCTGCTGCTTCCCGGCATCCTGATCTATGTGCTATACACCTTTATGGGCAGCGCGCTGAGCAACATGTACAGCGTGGACGATGCCTACGCTTTCCGCCTGTCGGCTGTCAACCTCCCCGCCTCCATTCAGTCGGCGGCTGAGGCCGGCGGCCTGAGCTTCTCCCCCATCGGGCAGGACCAGGTGGACAGCGCCAAGCAGGAACTGGAGGACAAAGAGCTGGATCTCTGTGCGGTATTCCCGGAGAATTTCGACGAAGCTATGACCGCCTACGATTCCAGCTCCGGCCAGCCGGCACCTCAGGTGTCCCTGTATTTCAACTCCACCTCCAGTACCTCTTCCCAGGCGTATCAGCTGGTAACCGGACTGCTGGACGGTTATGAGTCCGCTCTGGCCAATAAATTCGACGTCAACCACGGCGGTGAAACCTACGACCTGGCCAGTCAAAAGGACACCACCGGCACGGTGTTTGCCTCCATGCTGCCCATGCTGCTGATGTTGTTCCTCTTTTCCGGCTGTATGGCTGTGGCACCGGAATCCATTGCCGGTGAAAAGGAACGGGGCACCATCGCCACTTTGCTAGTCACGCCCATGAAGCGCAGCGACCTGGCTATTGGCAAGATCCTAGCTTTGGCGCTCATCGCCCTGCTCAGCGGTATTTCCAGCGCCTTGGGAACGGTGCTGGCGCTTCCCAAGCTGATGGGGGCTGCCTCCGACCAGCTTAACGCCAACGTATATACCCCGGCGGACTATGCCCTGCTGGGGGTGGTAATCCTCTCCAGTGTCCTGCTGCTGATCACGCTGATCTCTCTGGTTTCCTGCTTTGCCCGCACCATCAAGGAGGCGCAGACAGCGGTCATTCCGCTGATGATCGTGGTCATGTTCATCGGCATCACCGCCATGTTCGGCGACGGCGCCAGGACAGAGTGGTTCTACTATCTGATCCCCCTGTACAACAGTGTGCAGTGCATGGTGGGAATCTTTTCCTTTGATATTGAGCCCGCCCTTATCCTGGCTACGGTACTCAGCAACCTGGTTTATACCGGTATGGGGGTCTTCCTCCTCACCAAAATGTTTAACAGCGAACGTATCATGTTCTCCAAATAACTCTCAAATATAAGGCCATCAACTAATGGTTGATGGCCTTATATTATTGGTTGATAGACTTTCCTTCTCCTTTATGTCACAATAATACTACAAATTTATAACAGGAGGGGAATCGTATGAATCTGTGTATCGGTACCAACATCCGTCAGCTCCGCCAGAAGGCCGGCATCAGTCAGGAAGCCTTGGCTGGTGTGCTGGGCATCAGTGTCCAGGCGGTGAGCAAATGGGAAAATGAGCAATCCTATCCCGACATCGGCTTTCTGCCGCAGATCGCCGCCTATTTCCATGTGACCACCGATTACCTGCTCACGGGAAAAGAAAGCCCGGAGGCAGCGCCCGCCGCCGGGCTGCCCGACGACGGCGTACTGCGCATCCTGCAATTCCGCGGCAGCCAGCTGCTGACCAAAAACCTCTACGATCCCCAGATACGGATCATGCTGGAAATCCGGAAAGAGGACTATGAAGGCAACCATTGTCCCACCATCCCGGTAGAGGTGTGGGGCAGTGCCGACATCAAAGGCTGTATCTCCGGCGGCGTCCGGGCGGGGGACGGCGTCAACTGCGGCAATGTCACCGGCGGCGTCAATGCCGGGGACGGCGTCAACTGCGCCAACGTCTCCGGCGGCGTCAATGCCGGGGACGGCGTCAACTGCGCCAACGTCTCCGGCGGCGTCAGTGCAGGAGACGGCGTGACTTGCGGTCAGGTGTCCGGCGGCCTTCGTTCCGGAGGCTCGATCCGCTGCGGCGACATCCACGGCGATATCCTGTCCTGTGCAGGCACCATCCGCTGCCGCCGTCTCAAGGGCAAGGTGCTCTGTGACGCCCAGGTTGTTGAGCGCCTTTAAGCCGTCATCAAAAGGATCCTGCATCGTCAAAAGCCGGGGGAACTCATCCGTAGTTCCCCCGGCTTTTGCTGTAAGATCCTGAATAGGCGCCGAAAAGCAGCGATCCCCACACCCAGAAAAAGAATTGCCGGTTGGAGATCATTCCTCCAAACCGATGGCATCGTCCACCGGCAGGGAAAATACCGTGCCATGGGCTGGCGTGTGCAGTCCGCACGTATTGCAAATGGCCGACATGACTTCGCTTTTGCCTTCTCTGGGAACGACGATCAGAACAAAATCCTGTTCGTCCTGCATGGAAATCCCGAAATGCTGACTGATGTTTTCGGAATTGCGGCGCTTGCCCCGCAGTATCGTCCCCCCCTTTGCCCCGGCGGCTCTGGCGGTATCGATGACCTGGTCGCTGTACCCGGCTGCGACGGAAACCCAGATCACATTATATCCCGACTTCTCGTGTATCTCAGCCATATCCCCTTTGATCCTTTCCTCAATTCGTTTTTCCACCATGGTGCGCGATTCTTCGTTGAGCATATGAAACAGCGGGCTCTGCAGTCCGGTAACCGGAATAGTAATCACAATGCCCCCGCCTCGCTGATGAAAAGCAAACCGCTTTTCTGTTTTTTCAAACAGCTCTTTTACCGCAAACTTCGGTAAAAAACTTATGGTAATCAGCCGGGCCGTCCCACCAAGCCCAAAGATATCCATCAGCTCCGACGGTGCGGTTCCCTGACCCCGGCACTGATAACAAATCGGAATATGCATCGAATCGAAAATTTCTTCCAGCTTCTTATCTTCCTCCGTCCGCGTGATAAAAACAATCATGCGCGGAGCAGACAGTTTTCCGTCCAGCGGAACGCTCATTCAAAATCCTCCTCAATATCAACAATGGTATCCTCCGACAAGGCCTCGACAGGCTGCGGAACGGCCTTGGCTTTGTGCGCATAGATCAGACCCATGATCTGGATGGCAATGAGCGGTGCCATGGCAACCAGCGCCACGACGCCGAATGCATCCGTCACGATATTGCCGCCGACTGCCGAACACGCCCCCATGGCCAAAGGCAATAAGAAAGTGGAAGTCATGGGCCCGCTGGCAACACCGCCGGAGTCAAAGGCGATTCCCACGAAAACCGACGGTACCAGGCGGCTGAGTATGAGCGCTATCGCATAACCCGGAATAAGGATCCAATAAATGTTGATCCCGGTTAATACCCTGACCATGGCGAGCGCCACAGCACAGGCCACACCGGCGGAAAGCGCCGTGTTCATCATTCTGCGGGATATCGTGCCGCCGGTAAGATCCTCCACCTGTTTATTGAGCACCTGAACGGCCGGCTCCGCCTTGACGATATAATAGCCGATGACGATTCCGATGGGAATCAGTATCCATTTGAAAGAACTGTCCGCCAAACCACTTCCCAGCAGGCTTCCCACTGGGGCGAATCCAACATTTACTCCCGTGAGAAAGAGGACCAGTCCCAAAATGGTATATACAAAGCCCACCACGATTTTCAAGACCTGCCGCTTATGGAAGTTCCGAGTAAACAGCTGGAATACCAAAAAGACGCCGGCTACAGGCAAAATGCTGATGAGCACCTCTTTGCCATACTGAGGAAGCGCCGAAACAAATTGTCCCATCACATCCTGTGTGGTGGAAATGCTGATGATTTCAGCCGCGGTATACGCCGCATCGGTGGGGTTGTAAAAAATCCCCAACAGCAGCACCATCAGAATAGGCCCTATGCTGCACAGGGCAACCAGTCCGAAGCTGTCACTGGCGCCCTCACGGTCGCTTCGGGAAGCCGAGAAACCAACCCCCAACGCCATGATAAAGGGTACCGTCATGGGCCCGGTGGTGACGCCTCCGGAATCAAAGGCCACGGAGGTAAAGGAATCGGGCGATAGGAAGGACAGAACAAACAGCAGGACATAGAATACCAACAACATCTTTGAAAGGCTGATATGAAAAAGAATGCGCAGGACAGCTACCACAAGAAACAGGCCGACACCAACCGCAACCGTCCAAATCAAAACCGGGTTGGGTATGGAGGCCACCTGGTTGGCAAGCACTTGGAGATCCGGCTCCGCTATGGTGATAATAACCCCCATAAGGAAACTGACCAGCACGATCAGAATCATCCGCTTGCTCTTGATAATGCGGCCGCCGACACCCTGTCCCAAGGGCGTCATGGCCATCTCCGCACCCAGCTGGAAAAAGCCCATTCCCACAATCAGCAAAGCTGCCCCTGTAAGGAAAAGGGCAAGCGTACCGATCTCCATCGGAACAAGGGTAACGCTCAACAACAGCACAATGACCGTGATGGGAAGAACACTGGAGAGAGACTCCCTGATTTTTTCTTTGAGTTTTTCGTTCACAACAGTCACAAGGCCCCCTTTGCTGCAAGGGACAGCCTCACCTATCCCTCGTCGTTGTTATGTCCGGCGCATCAGTATTTGCACAAGCTTCAATTGAATCCGATAATAAGCCTCTGCCTCTTCAGATCCCAGTTCTTCTAACGTCTGAGCCATCATATCCACCATCTCACTTGTCTTGTCTTTAATCAACTGCTGTCCCGCATCGGTCAGCGAGACAAGGATTTTCCGACCATCGTCCGGGTCTGCCGAACGGACGACAAGCCCTTCCCGCTCCATGTGGTTCAGCAGGGCGGCTACCCGCGCCGAACTGATTGCCATTTTCTGACTCAGTTCTTTGGGATGAATGGCCTCCGGATACATTGTCAGATAATTTAACGCCAGAAAGGTGCCGCCCTCCAGAGCAGATAACTTCCGGGCCACCGGCATCAGATGCGTATACGTCTTGAGACCAACCAGCTTTTCCGCAAGTGCATGATAATCCATAGTGAAGTTAACCCCCAAATAACTAACACTATTAGTAATTCTACAAAAAGTCTATGCACGGTTAATGAACAAAATGTTATGCCGATGTTAATAAAATATTTTCCCCGGAAAGCCCCTGAAAATACACGGCTGGTGTTGGGCCTCTCCCCCCTCTTTGCGGGCCCACACCGTGGGATAGGCGTCTCTAAGGCCGCGCCTGTAACAGGAAACACGAGCTTTCGACGGCAATTGCCCGTTTATTAGGGCTTCTTCTAAATTCTCTTTTGATTTCCTGGTTAGCTGTAAGAAACCGGAAATCAGGCAAATATAATTCAATTAATTTTTTATTATTATAAAATTTTGTATATTAGTACACTTTATTCAATTGTTATGGTATTATTACACTGTATTGTATTTCTTATCTATACTCAATCCCTGTGAAAGAAGGCGATTCCAATGCAACCTCATTCACTGAATTTGCCCGGCCAAGCAAAACTTGTCCCGAAAAGCACTGCTCTATTGCAAACGCCAAATGAAACCTGAGGATACCTGGGTTGATTACCTATGCATGGTGAAAAACTAAAAGGCTACAATGTTTTAACGAATCAAGATACACTAAGAAACTTGAACTCTAGCGGTGTTGGGATCGCCTTAATCGGAACCGCGGTGGTCATTGTCGGTGCTGCCATTTTTGTGGCCTGTCTGCCGGCAGGTGTGGCAGGGGTGACTGGTACAGCTATCGGAGGAAGCGGAACGTTGACCTTACTTCCGCCGGCACAACAAGTCGCTGAAGATGTAATAGCGGCTATAGCTGCGTAAACAGCAAATCCTGGCCGTGTATAGAATCTATACACGGCCAGGAAAATCTATGGATTTTCACCGAATAAAAAGAAGGGACTTGATAATATATGATGTCAAGCCGTAAAAAGCCGTTTATAGCAATTTTTGATAGACGGCCCTTTTCTAGCTATACACGGTCTGTAAGGAGCTTTGATGCGGATAAACAGTTGGACATTGATTTATATCCTTCGTTCGTATACGATAAAGCGCAATGGCAGGAACATTGGGAAGATATCGTAGGGTATGACGATCCTGACCACCCCTATCGTCTCAAAGATTTGATCCATTTTAACCGCCCGGAAGATATCCACCCGGATTTTATGCAGGAGACAACTCG
>CAJFNR010000011.1 GCA_904395335.1 Candidatus Avimonas narfae
ATACCGTGAGCGTAGAGGGAACCGGACCAAAGGGGCGGCTCCAGGCCCTGGGCCCTCCCAAATAGTTTACCATCAAACATACAGGCCCGGGCACTATACCGTGAACGTAGAGGGAACCGGCCCGAAGGGGCGGCTCCAGGCCCTGGGCTCTCCCAGATAGTTTACCATCAAACATACAGGCCCTGGGCACATTATAACACAAATCTCCCAGAAACCAGGGTGTGAGAACACATTTCACCTGTCGGCTTTTGTTTTTCCTTTCTTTGTGCTATACTGTGCCCTGGTTTATTATCCGGGTCACCCCCCTTATGAAAGGAACATCGCCATGAAAACCGTTATTGTCGGCGCCAATGACGCCGGACAGCGCCTGGACAAATTTTTGTCCAAGACTTTCCGAGGCTTGCCTTCCTCGCTGATGTATAAAGCCATCCGGAAAAAGGATATCAAGCGCAACGGCAAGCGCTGTCAAATAAATGACCGTCTGGAAGAGGGCGATATTCTGACGCTGTATCTTCATGACGAGGTACTGGGCGAAGCCCGGCCGGTCTACGATTTCCTCACCGCCTCCCGGCAGCTGGATATCGTCTATGAGGACGACCACGTATTGTTGCTTAACAAAAAAGCCGGGCTGTTGGTGCATCCCGACGAACACGAATACCGGGACACCCTGATCACCCGGGTCCAGCGCTATTTATACGAGAAGGGCACATACGATCCGGAAGCAGAAAACAGCTTCGCCCCTGCTCTGGTCAACCGCATCGACCGGAATACCTGCGGCATCGTCATCGCGGCCAAATCCGCCGCTGCTCTCCGCATCCTCAATGACAAGCTGAAAAGACGGGAAATTCGCAAGGACTACCTTTGCCTGATTCACGGATTGCTTACGGAAAAAGAAGCTGTGCTGGAGGGATATCTGGAAAAAAACGAAACGCAGAACCGGGTGTACATTTCCTCCCGACCGAAGGATGGGGCGCGCCGCATCGCCACCCGTTACCGGGTGCTGGGTGAAAAGGACGGCTTGTCCCTACTGGAAATCGAGCTGCTGACAGGCCGTACCCATCAGATCCGCGCCCATTTTGCCTCTATCGGCCATCCTCTGGTAGGCGATGGAAAATACGGGACCAACGCCCAGAACAAGGGAACTGGCTTTCATCATCAGGCTCTTTGCTCCTATCGGCTGACTTTTGATTTTGAAACCCCGGCGGAGGAACTGGAATATCTCCGCGGCCGCAGCTTTGCCCTTAGCGACATTTGGTTCCTGCCGCCGTTTTTAACCGGCATGAAGCGGATCCTCCCCCCTGAGGGCCCGGTCCCCGGCCTGTAAAGCCTCCTGATCTTTCCAGAAAGCCGCCAGCTCCCGTTCCAGTGCTGCGCCGCTGCGGGCTACCCGATACCCGCTCCAATGGGCCGGGTACAGTCTCCGATAGCCGGGGGAAGTAAACCGGTCGTCAATGAGGACCGCCACACCCCGGTCCTCTTCTCCACGGATCACGCGGCCTACCGCCTGCAGCACCTTGTTCATACCCGGGAAGGTGTAGGCGAAATCGTATCCCGGCTGCCCTTGACGGTCGAAATACTCCCGAAGAAGATTCAGCTCCGGACTAATCTGCGGCAGGCCGACGCCCACCACCACCGTTCCGATAAGCCGCCCGCCCTGCAAGTCGATACCCTCGGCGTAAATCCCCCCCAACACACAAAAACCCACCAGCGTCTGATCCCGCCCGGCGTCAAATTGCTCCAGGAAAGCCTCCCTCTCCTCTTCCTCCATGTGGCTGGTCTGCAGAGAAAGGGAAATGTCAGGATATTCCTCCTGAAAGCGCCCGGCGACGCTCTGCATATAGGTATAGGAAGGAAAATATACCAGATAATTTCCCCGGCGTGCTCGGACAGTACGGGCGATGGCTTCGCATACCTCCCCCAGACTGTCCTCCCGGTGGCGGTACCGGGTGCTGATGCGGTCCAAAATCACCAGATCCAGGTGTTTTGGGTCATAGGGTGAGGGCAGTGCCTGAGTGCGGGTGTTGTCGTCCCCGCCCAGCACGGCGGCAAAATAGGACAAGGGCGTCAAAGTGGCGGAAAACAGAATGGACGCCCGCGCCCGTTTCATACAGCCGTCCAGAGCCCGGGAGGGGTCCAGGCAAAGTTGCCGCAGGGAAATCTCACTTCCCTTCCGGCTCAGCATGGTGACGTAGCAGTCGTCATAAATCTCCGCAATTTTCAGATACCTCGTGACAGAAAAGAAAAGATCTGTCGTTTCCCCATCCGCCTCCGGATGACTCTCCAGCCAAGTGCCCAGCTGCTCGACCGCTTTTTCCAGCAGATGGTTTAGCTCCTCCAACGCTTTTTCCTCTGTTCGAACCTCCTGCCCCTCCTCCATCCGGTCCCGCAGGAAATTTCCCACCGCCCGCAGCGGCTTCTTCACCGGATCGCGGGGCGGCAACCGTTTCACCGCCCGGGTAAAATCCGAGCGATTCAGTCCGGCGGAATACATCTCCCGGGCACGGTCCACTAGATTGTGGGCTTCATCCACTAAAAACACGTACCGCTCCGTCACCTCCTGGAAAAAGCGGCGGAGATAGACCTGCGGATCAAAGGCGTAATTGTAGTCCCCGATGATACCGTCGCACCACAGGGCGGCATCCAACGCCAGCTCAAAGGGGCATACCCGGTGCTCCCGGGCGCAGCGTTCCACTACCGGCCGGGTCAGACGGTCGGCACTGTCCAGCAGCGCCCGTAGCGCCTCATTGACGCGGTCATAATGCCCATTGGCATAGGGGCAGGTCTCCGGCTGACATTCCCGCCGCTCTCCTAAAAAGCAGATCTTGTCCTGCGCGGTGAGGGTGACACTTTTGAACCGCAGGCCGTTTGTTTCCATCCGCTCCAATGCCTGCTCCGCTGCCTGGCGGGTAATGGTTTTGGCGGTGAGATAGAACAGCCGGTCCACCAGCCCCTCCCCCACCGCTTTGACTGCGGGAAACAGGGTGGAAACCGTTTTGCCGATGCCGGTGGGCGCTTGGGAAAACAGCCGCCCAGAGGCAGCGATGGTGCGGTAGACCGCTGCCGCCATCTCCCTTTGACCCGGACGATACGCACCGTAAGGAAACGAGAGCGCCCGGATGGAGGCGTCCCTTTTCTCCGCCCATTCCAGCTGGCGGCGGGCCCACTCACCGTATTCTTCCAACAAACCATCCAAAAAAGCGATCAGCTCATCCCGGGAAAACTCCCGTCGAAACCGTTTGATCTCACCGATTCCCGCCGGGCTGTCCGCATCACGCCGGACATAGGTCAGTTGAACCGCGACATGTCCTTCGTTATGAAGCAGACTGTACATGGCGGCGTAACACTGGGCCTGCCCCCAATGTGCCCGGTTGAAATTTTCGTCCACCCTGTCCAGCGGAATCTTCAGGGTTTTGATCTCATCAATCACGGGCAGAGCCTCGTCCACGATACCGTCGGCCCGTCCTTCCAACCGGTAGTTGATCCCTCCCCTCTCCCGATCCAGCGTCAGCCATACCTCGGAGCGATAGTCCTTTCCTCCCTGCTTTTGCAGCCAGCGGTGAATCCGCGATCCCTCGGTGGCGCTGTCTACTCCGCCGAACCGGTTGTCGATACTGCCTCCACGGAGGAGAAATTCAGCCAATCTTCTCACCGGAAGGATTACCGTTGGGGCCATCTGCATTTCTCCTCCTAACCAAAGAATCGAATGTATGTTCTAATATACCACAAAATAGTGCCGGCGTAAAGCCCGCAACAAAAAATGTGCATGGCAATATCCCGGCAGACTTCGTAGGTTGTTACATCGGCTTTGAGCAGTGAAGCGGCAAGCCGGACATAGTTACGATTGCAAAAAATCCCGCTTCGTAGCGGGATTTTTTATACTGCAATTTACTGCAAATGTACTGCAAACAGGGCCGAAAATCACCGAATGAGACAGGATATCGATTATCTCCTGCCTGATGCTGAAACATACGAAAACGGCCTGAAACCTATGTTTCAGGCCGTTCCTGTGGTGGAGATAAGCGGGATCGAACCGCTGACCTCTTGAATGCCATTCAAGCGAAAGTGTAGTGTTTAAGCCGTTTTTTAACGTTTACGTAGTAACCGCGTAGTAACCTCAATGTTTATTTTTAGTAGCATTTCACCCCAAATTCACCCCAAAAACAAAAAGCCGGGGCATCCGTAAGGATGCCCCGGCTTTCTCTTTGCCTATTTGGCGCCGAATAGCGCCTTGATCTCATCCCCTGCTATCTCGTGTGCATCCACGGATGCA
>CAJFNR010000012.1 GCA_904395335.1 Candidatus Avimonas narfae
GCCGGTGTGATGGAATTGGCAGACGTGATGGACTCAAAATCCATTGGTAGCGATACCGTGCCGGTTCGAGTCCGGCCACCGGCACCAAATTGAGTGTTCTCTTAGAATTCGAAATTTCTTTGAGGGCACTCTCTTGAGGAACGTCCTATGTCGGAACAGAACAGCTGCGATGAATTGGCCGCTTTCTGTCAAGCAGAACGCCTGGAAGGAACCATGTTGGATAATGCCCACTATTGCCGCGGCTGCGGCAGTTGCGCCCGGGGAAAAAGGCTGTATTTTTTGGATGCGAACTGGATCATGTGTGCAGCGCTCCCATCGATTTTGAATTCCATAACCCGGACGCCGCAGCACTGGAATGCGCGGAAAAGCTTGTCCTGTTTAAACGGGAGCAAATTCTCAGGGACAATGGATCCCTTATGTGAAAGCGCTTCCTGAATACGACGCCTCCCTCTATACGCGGGAAACAACATACGTCAAAGGTTCCCTTGTAAACAAACGCCTATACGTCAAAAATAGCGGATAAAATAGGAGAATACGATATGAAATCCATTCCCGATCCCAGCGCGGTATTTCCAAACGAATACGGCACCTCTTGCTTTATCCGGAATGTCGTCACCGCCCCCAACATCTTGATCGGGGAATACACCTATTACGACGATCCGGAGGATGCCGCCGGGTTCGAAAAAAACAACGTGCTTTACAATTAGCCGGAATTCGGCGACCGGTTGATCATCGGCAAATTCTGCTCCATTGCCTGCGGTACAAAATTTATTATGGGCCCGGCTAACCATCGCCTCAGCAGCGTCACCACCTACCCTTTTCACGTATTCGGCGGCGCCTGGGCGGAGCAAACGCCGCCCCACCTGTCCCAACTGCTTTTCAAAGGCGATACCGTTATCGGCAACGACGTATGGATCGGCCGGGAGAGCGTCCTCCTGCCAGGCACGCGTTTGGGTGACGGTTGTCTGGTGGCGGCTCAGTCGGTGGTATCCGGCTGTTTTGAACCCTACAGTGTCATCGGAGGCAATCCCGCCCGACTCATTAAAAAACGGTTTGATGAAGAGCTGATTGACCTGCTGCTTCAGCTAAAGTGGTGGGATTATGACCCCCAGGAGCTGACGGGGATCCTCCCGCTCCTATGCTGCCCGGAACTGGACCGGGTAAAAACGGAGATCCGACGGATTCTGGAAAAGCGGCAACAGAAATAGTTCCCTAGCTGAGGAACAACTTTCGCAGCCAAGGAGGTGTTCTGTATAAACGTAGCGCTTCGGGAAATCACGAAAGACAATTATATTGACTGCGTCTGTCTGCATGTGCGGGAGGATCAGGAAAGCTACGTCTATTCCAACTCCTTTTCTCTAACGCAGGCTCATTTCGAAAAGGAGCAATATCCCTACGGCATCTATTGCGATGAAATTATGGTTGGATTTTTGATGTTCGGGTGGGATACGGATCTGGAGCACTGGAGCCTTGTCCGATTCATGGTGGATGCCCGGTATCAGGGCCGAGGAATTGGCCAGCAGGCCTTGAGAATTTTCCTCTCCCGGTTTCGGGCAAAATACGGTTTGGTGCCGTTATGTCTGCGGGTCAACCGGGACAACGATGCCGCCATCCACCTGTACAAAAAGCTGGGGTTTGAGCAAACCGGTGTCATAGACGATGAAGAGATCCTGCGCCTCTGACATACACTGAGTGCCGCCACCTGGCGGTAATTTTTTATCCGGAACGAATTCCTCGTTTTTTAACAGGCGAAGTCTCCTATCCTTGACCGGGACATCATCAGGACGCCCCGCGGCAAAGCCGCCTCCAAAACCTCCGGGCGTGCCGGGATCTGTATAATATTTAAAAAAGCAGGAAGGGACAGTTCCCTTCCTGCTTCCTATATTGTGCCAAAATTATTGCACGTTTTTACTCAATGGAAATGATATAATAGTACACTGGCTGGCCGCCGTTGATCATGGTGATATCCACCCCGTCATATTTGGCCTGCAGGCTGTCGCGTACCTGCTCAGCGTCCGCCTCGCTCATGCCCTCGCCGTAAATGATGGTGATGAAATCCACCCCTTTGCCCGTAAGGCGGCGGGTATTGACGATGTTTTTCACCAGCTTGACAGTGGCATGGTGGATATCGGTATCCGTACCTACCACCTTGCCGTTCTCCAGGGACAGGATCTGCCCCTCCTTGATCTCCTGCCCACCCACATTGCTGTTGCGGGCGGCAAAGGTAACCTGCGCGGTGGAAACGTTGTCCGCCGCCTTGGTCATCTCGATCAAGTTCTGCTCCACATCGGCATCGGCGTCAAAGCTGAGCATAGCTGTAATGCCCTGAGGAATGGTCCGGGTGGGCAGGACATGCACCTTGCGGTCGGCCAGAGGAATCGCCTGCTCCGCCGCCAGAATGATATTCTTATTGTTGGGCAGGACAAACACCGTCTTGGCCGGCGTGGCCTCGATGGCGTTCAGAATATCGTCTGTGGAGGGGTTCATGGTCTGTCCGCCGGACACCACCTGGTCGCAGCCCAGATCGGCAAACAGGGCCTTCAGGCCGTCACCTGCCGCCACCGAAACAAAGCCGAAATCCTTTTCCGGCTCCACCCGCTCCAACGGTGCGGGGCCTTCGGCCTCCTCCGGAACCCAGGCGGCGTTCTGATGCTGGATGCGCATATTCTCCACCTTTACGGTTTCAAACTGACCGTAAAGCTGGCCCTCCTGCAGGGCGCGGCCAGGATCGTTGGTGTGGACATGGACCTTGATGATCTCCTCGTCGTCCACCACCACTACGCAGTCGCCGATGGTTTCCAGAAAAGCCCGCAGCAGCAGGGGATCACGGTCATTTCCCTTTTCCCGGCCCACAATGAATTCCGTACAGTACGTAAAGCGGATGTCCGTTTCAAAGGACCCGGCAGCGCTGGCCTTTTTCGCCGCTGCCGGAGCTGCTTCCTGACCGCCAGTGATCATTTCGCCGCCCTCAAAAACATGCTGCATGGCGCGGATAATCAGGCAGAAGCCCTGACCGCCCGCGTCCACAACCCCCGCCTTCTTCAGCACAGGGAGCAGCTCAGGCGTGCGCTGCAGGGAAGCCTCCGCCTCGTCGCAAATAGCCGCCCACACCTCCTCAGGCGTCGCCGTTTCCTCCTGAGCCTTTTCGCGGCCTTTCTCCGCCGCCTCCCGGGCCACAGTGAGGATGGTCCCCTCCGTAGGCTTCATCACCGCCTTGTACGCGGCCTCCACGCCCAGGGTCAGCGCCTGAGCCAAAGCAGGGCCGTCCGCTTCCGTCTGGCCCTTCAGCCCCTTGGAAAAGCCGCGGAAAAGCAGCGAAAGAATAACGCCGGAATTACCCCGGGCGCCCCGAAGCAGGGCGGCGGAAGCGGTATCCGCCACCTCGCTGACAGTGGGATCCTCCAGCCGGGACAGCTCCCGTGCGGCATTGGCCAGCGTCATGGACATATTGGTGCCCGTATCGCCGTCGGGAACGGGGAATACATTGAGTTCATCCACTGACTGCTTTTTCTGGGCGAGGCTATTGGACGCCGATATCATGGCGTCGCGCAGTGTCTTTCCCTGTATCAATATAACGCAACTCCCTTGCTGGTGCGGCCCCGGTGGGCCCGGCCACCGGTTATTCGGATTTCATGCCGTCAACAAAGACATTGACCTTTTTCACCTGGAGGCCGGTAACCTCCTCCACCGTATAGCGCACCTTGTTGACAATGCTCTTGGCGATGGCGGAGATATTCATTCCGTAAATGACGGAAATATGCAGATCCACGATCAGCTTGTCATTTTCGCTGCGCACCCGGATTCCCTCATCCGCATAGGCGCGCTTGGAAAAGATGGAGCGGAGCCCCTGGCGAGTGCCGCTGCGGACCATACCGGCAACCCCATAGCAGGAAGAGGCGGCGCTGCCGATCAGGTAAGAGAAATATTCCTGCGAGATTTCAATGGTTCCGAGATGATTTTCAATTCGTATCATCAATCCCACGCCTTTCCACGCGATATCACGGGTATCGGCATCCCCGGCAAAAGCCCACGGATGCCCCAACGCCCTCCGGCGGACGGAAATCATGCCGTATTCGGAATTATTATACCTCCCCGGCGTAAAATGTGCAACCGCCGTGGAGGATTTTCCTCCCCCTTCCGTCGGGGAGATTCCCTTTTTTTCGGGAAAATCCGGCTGGAACGGGGTGATCAAGGGGAATCCAAAAAAATATTATACTTCTTTCCTCCCCCATTCGCAAGAGGTGGAAACGGTTTCGGCAAAGGGAACAAAAACGGAAGTTCCCTGCCTTTTTTCTGTCCAGAAAACCCAGCCAAAAAATGCTCCGGCCGGGAATTTGCGGGCCGGAGCGTCATGTTCCGGCCTGCAGCAGCGGCTGATAAGGCGAAAGTATCACGCACTCATAAGCCGCTTTAGCATAAACCCCTCATACTCACAGAACTACTCCACAAAATCGAATTCCAAGTCATACAGGCTGACGGTATCCCCTTCCGACGCCCCGGCCTTTACCAGAGCATCGATGACACCGGCAGACCGCAGCACCCGTTCAAAATACTGCAGCCCTTCCTCATCGTCGAAATTAACCCCACGCATTACGCGCAGAAGCCACTCCCCTTCCACCACAAACACGCCATCCCGCCGCGTCACCGTCACGGAACGGTCCCGCAGAACGGCGGGGTCCGGGCGCTGCACCGGCTCCGGTTCATACCGGCGGATGGGGGGAAGCTCGGAAAGCAGGGCGGCACAGCGGCGCACCAGGACGTCGGTACCATGGGCGATGGCCGCCATCAGCGGGAAAAATTCATATCCTTTTTCCCGCACCGCCGCAGCGAACGCCTCAATCTGGCGGTCTTCCGCCAGATCGCATTTGTTCCCCGCCACCAGCATAGGCCGGGAGGCCAATTCAGGGTTGAAGGCCGCCAGTTCCCGGTTGATGGTGTCCAAGTCCTCCAGGGGATCGCGTCCTTCGCTGCCCGCCACGTCCACCACATGGACCAGCAGGCGGCAGCGGTCGATGTGCCGGAGAAATTCATGGCCCAGGCCGACCCCCTCACTGGCCCCTTCGATGATGCCGGGAATATCCGCCATAACAAAGGAGGTTCCCTCCTCCACTCGGACAACCCCCAGCACGGGGCTCAGGGTGGTGAAATGGTAGTCCGCCACCTGGGGCTTTGCCTCACTGACCACGGAAAGCAGGCTGGATTTGCCCACGTTGGGGAAACCCACCAGGCCCACATCGGCCAATAGCTTGAGTTCCAGCCGGATTTCCAACGCCTCCCCGGGAACCCCGGGCTTGGCAAACCGGGGGGTCTGGCGGGTGGCAGTGGCAAAATGGGAATTGCCCCATCCTCCTCGTCCGCCCTGAGCGGCTGTAAAGGGCTCGTCCCCGCTCATATCCGCCATCAGGCGGCCTGTCTCCTGATCGTACAGCAGGGTCCCCCGGGGGACCCGGACAATAAGATCGGGGGCGGACTTTCCCGCGCAGCGGTTGGGCCCGCCCTTCTGCCCGTTTTCCGCCACGTATTTGCGCTTGTAGCGGAAGTCGGACAGCGTGTTGATCCCATCGTCGGCAACAAACACCACGCTGCCGCCCCGTCCGCCGTCCCCGCCGTCGGGGCCGCCGGACGCCACATATTTTTCCCGATGGAAGGTGACGGCGCCGTTGCCTCCGTCACCCGCCTTGACCTTGATCACGGCGGTATCGCTGAACATAAACGCCGCCCTCCTTTGTTGTCCTGATCGTGATAAAAAACGATCCCCGCCGGGGTCGGCAGGGATCGCCATCTTTTCGTTTCCTCTCCGGGCGGCACGCCGCCGGAAAAGCTGCCGGGATCTTACTGCTCCACGGCGTAAACGCTGACCTTCTTGCGGTCCTTGCCTACGCGCTCAAACCGCACCTTGCCGTCGGTCAGGGCGAACAGGGTGTCGTCGGAGCCGATGCCCACATTGTTGCCGGGATGGATGTGGGTACCGCGCTGACGCACCAGGATGTTGCCGGCCAGTACAAACTGTCCGTCGGCACGCTTGACGCCGAGGCGCTTGGACTCGGAATCACGGCCGTTTTTCGTGGAGCCGACGCCCTTTTTGTGGGCGAACAGCTGAATGTTGATCTTCAGCATGGGGATTGCACCTCCGTAATTTCATCAGTTGAATACGCTCGGGATACTGTTCGGACAGCTGATTCAGATGCGCCAGAAAACCCTCCAGCAGAGGGGCGCACCGCCGTCCGCTCCGTTTATCCAGGGAAAGGACGAGCATTCCCTCCTCCTCCCGGATTTCAGCGGGACAGTGGTAGAAATCCGTCACCGTGTTAACGGTGAGATAGGCGGCGGAGGAAACCGCCGCGCACAGGATGTCCTGTCCCTCCGCTCCCAATCCGGCATGTCCCCGCAGGCAAAAGCCCACGGGCACGCCGCCGCGGTAGTAGAAGCGGGCCCGGATCATCTTATTCCGCCGCCGCTTCGGTCTCCGCCTTGGCCTTAGTGGCGCGGGGAGCCTTGGCGTTCACGGCTTCAATCTGCACCTTGGTATAGGGCTGGCGATGGCCCATCTTGCGCTGGCTGCCCTTCTTGGGACGGTAGGTGAACACTGTGATCTTCTTGCCTTTGCCGTTTTTCAGCACCTTGGCATTCACGGTGGCGCCCTTGACATAGGGAGCTCCCAGTTTCAGTTCCTTGTCGTTGTGTACCGCTATCACCTTGTCGAAGGTAACGGTGGACTCTTCGGCAGCATCCAGCTTCTCGATGAACAGAACGTCGCCGCTCTGCACCTTGTACTGCTTGCCGCCGGTCTCGATAATGGCGTACATGGTCAGCACCTGCTTTTATTCAGTCTCGCTGCATCGCGGGCGGGGCGCCTTTCCAAAAAAGGTCCCGCTTTTGGCCCGGAGCATGCGGCAACCGTCAGTTTAACATGAATTTTCCTGTCTGTCAAGGCCTCTCCTTTGCCTGCAGGCCAAAACTGAAAAAGCTCTTCAGCAGGAAAGCCCCGGCATCGAATACCGGGGCTTTCCTTGCGCCACAGGTGGTGTTCCTTTCTATCTTCTTATGTTTGTTCTGGCGGAAAAGCCCTTCCCCCTGGCCGCAGCCAACAGCGCCGCACTAAAAAGCAGCAAAAGCGCCGCACCATCGGCCAATCCCGCCTCACCGGTGGCGGGAGCCTGCCCGGCGGCCCCGGCAGTGGTACCCTGAGCCGTTCCGGTTTCCTCCATGCCGGAACCCGACGGCGCCGTAGCACCGCTGTCAGCGGTAGTAGTGGTTTCACCGGCGGCGGTGCCGGAAGAGCCGGTGCCCGATGGCTCTTCAACCTCATCAGGCGTACCGATTTCCAGCCGGTTGATCACTACAGACCCCGTGGCCGGGCCGGCCGCATAGACCTCTATGCTGGCAACCGTAATATAGCCGGCCGCATCGGCATACTCGCCCAGCAGCTGACCGGGATAATGGCCCCCCTGCACAATTCCGCCCTCAGCGAGCGCGCCCAGCCTCATGGCGCCCTTCACCGTCTGATTGGTACGTAGATCGCCTGAATCGGGGGATGTATCCGCCACCATGCCCTGATTCAGAATTACCTGGCGCGGAGTCTCGTCCTTGTCAAGGAAGTTCAGCCGAATACTGGTTTCCATTCCGTCTTTGGTTTCCAAGTCGTAAATCAGGATATCGTTCACATTTACCGCGATGCCCTCGCCGTATTCGATGATGGCGTTGGGCCAGGCGCCGCCGGTATTGCCCACAATGAGGCTGTCGTCCACCATTTCCAGCGTCACCGTGCTGCCGTTAATCTCACGGAACTCCACGCTGTCCATATCAAAATCCAGCAGATCCGCGTATACTTCGGAGGGCTCCGCCACGGAGGTGGGAGCTGTGCCCGTCCCGGCGGTCGGCTCCGTCACGCCGGGTGCGGAGTAGATGGGGGCGTCGGGATTGGGGGTCTTCACTGTGATCCCCAGATCTTCCGTAACCGTAAGGCCCAGTTCGTCGGCAAAGTCCATCGCCATTTTTCTGGCCGATTCGTTGTACGCGCTGGGATCGTGGGCATCCACACCCAGCACCACGGTATTGCCTACCTCCTTGACTATCTCCCAAAACTTATCGTAGGGATAGCGGTACCGGTATTCGTCTCCCATCTGCCTTTTGGTCTCATTGTTGAAGCAGCCTTCGTTGATCTCCATGGCCACGCCCATTTCCTTGGCCGTTTCGCACATTCTCCGGACATCGTCCGCAATATTGTCGTTCCAGAAAGTCACAGTAGACATGAAATAATCGGGATGGGCGAACACGGAAAACAAACCCGTTTCCAGCGCCGCAATGGAAGAGTCCACATACGCCTCCACATATTCTTCGCTGTCCAGGCTGCCGCTGAAGGTGGTAAACGCATTGCTAACCGTGCTGAATTCCAGATAGTGATTGCCCAGAATCAAGTAGTCCACTAGATTGTTGTCCACCAGGTGCCGGTAATAATCCTCAAACACCTCGTTCCATTCGCATTCATACCCCAAAAGAAGATAAATTTCCCCCTCATATTCCTTCTGAAGTGTCCGGATGGACGAGATGTATTCGTCGGCGATCCGGTATTCGCCCCGGACGCCGTTGGGGTAATTGATCCAGGGAAGCATAACATGATCCGTAAAGCCCATGATACCGTAACCGTTTTGGATGGCCGCCTCCACGTATTCCCGGTCCTGGGCGGTCCCCGCATGGTTGCAGCGGTAAGTATGGGTGTGATAATTGACGCGCATCCCCGGTTCCTCCACTTCTCCCGTCAGCAGGGTGATGGATTTCAAATAGGATGTCTTCCCGGGGACGGTTGCTTTCATCCGAATGACGATCTCGCCGCTTGCCCCGCCCGTATTGAACGTATACAGGTTGTTGACATTGGTAACAGCCTGATCCCGGACAATGTCTTTTCCGCCGATGCTGATGGAAAAGGTGGTATCTCCATTCGCGCTCATAGCCGCTTCCAGCTGTATCTGGGAAATTTCCGTGTCCGCGACAGTGGTTTTGACCACCAGCTCCTGTGTGTCACTGTCCGCCACAAGGAACCGCATACCGCGGCTTCCTTCCACATCTCCGGTGGCGGCCATAGAAAAATTCCAGGTGAGATCGCCGCAGATATTATCGCCCTGTTTCGCCACCTGAGTAAATGTGTGGGAATAGAACTCCTCGGCTGCGCGGACGGTTAGTGAAGCCCCTCCCGCCGACGCCGGCCCCAGCACCAGGCCCAGGGTCAAAACCGTCAGCAGCCCCCTCTTCAGCCAATTTTTTCTGCTGCTCTTCATTCGTGTCCCTCCTCTTTCACCGCATTTTGAGTTAAGATAATACTATATTATTTTTACATATTTGTAAATAGTTTTTATGATTATTGCATTAGACTATGTAAAAAGTCTTGCCAAAAACACGGAACAGCTGATAAGTTCTACCGCCGGTAGACGCTTGCCGTCTTGTGATGGGGAACAAAGAAAGTATAATGAAATTAACAGACAAGGAGGGGGATTATGAGAGATTATCGCTTTGGCAATTTCCTGCAAGAACTGAGAATGCGCCGCGGCCTGTCGTACGGGATCGGCGTCTGGTTTGATAATGCCCAGATACTGATTCAACACGGCAAACCGGTAAGTGACGTAATCGCCTATCGCGATGATGTGTTTCATTACATTCAAAAGAGAATGGAAAGGAAACACGTGGACCATACAGGTTTCGCATACAAAATTATGGAGGATACCTCCCAGGGCGTTTATGCGAAGGGGGGAGTTTCCGATGAGATGATAAACCAGTTTTCAATATTGGGGATCGAAGACAGGTTTGCAGAATCCATCCAGAAGATTCGATATCTTTTCCCACGCGCTCACGGTGTACTGTATGTGAAATATGCGCTGATTTTGATGTGGTACAAACAGAATCACCCCGGAACATTCCACAAGTTGTTTAAGGAGTAAGACAACAAGGCTGTTGCAATAGTCCCAATACCGCAGTCAAGCCGCCGCTGTCCTTGTCTGACGCAAGGGCAACGGCTTCTTTATCCCCAGGGCGAAAGGTTTATCTATAACACCTGACAATCTGTCCTGCGCGGCCCAATCCGATTGTTCCTGCGCCTGTTGCATCGGCTTGCCATATTCCCGAAATCGCCGCCGGGCCGAAAGAAGTCCTGCCGGAATCAAAAGGATTATTGCCGTCGGAACAAGGTTTTTCTCCTTTTATAAGGGCAGGACCGTGCTTATTTGTCACGATTTATCAGACTGTTTTCACTATATTGTTACACTAATCGCCATAATATATCTCTTTTTGCCGCTAATTCGTCCCTGTTTTTTATTTTGTGTTATTTTTTCTTATTTTCCTTTCTTTTTCCATCTTATCTCTTGATTTTCTCTTTTCACTATGATAACGTTAAAATAGCAACCATGTCTTTCTATAGGCCATATTCTGTAGGAATGCTGGTCGCGGAATTCGCCGCCGCTTGCCCGCCCGAATGCGGGCGACGGATAGCTTATAAAACAGAACACGGCCATCATGTAAAGGGAGGTTTCCTATGGTTGAACTGATGGAGAAAACACTTATCCCTTCTTATCCCGATTTGCCTTTGGAGTTACCGGAAGCTGCCAACTCCTTGGTTTATTTGGACAAAGGAACTGCCGTTCTGGATCTGAACGGACATGTCTGTCACATATCCGGCCCTTCCTTTGTCTGTGTCACCAGAGGGGATCACGCGCATGTTTTGTATTCGTATCGAGTGGAAGCGTACACATTTTCCTTTGAAAGCCGCCTGCCAGAACAACTGGGATCGGAATCGGAGGAAGCCGCCGCCCGTCTGTTCGACAACCGGGACGATCTGTATCACGGTGTGATTCCGGTGCCGTCGGAAAGTTGTTATATCCTCCGTGATACGGTCAAGCGGATGGCGGTTCTGCTTCAGGATGATCCGTCCATCCAGAAGGAAGCGGTGGATTCCTTTGTTTCGCTGCTGGCAACTGCGGACGCACTCAGGGAATCCTTCCTGTCTCAGGCAAACCGCCATGTTTCCCTGAGGACAAAGGTTTTAGACTACCTACAACAGCATTTGTTTGAACCTCTCACCATCGACGACGTCTGTAAACATTTCGGCTTCAACCGGCTGTACATTACCAACCTGTTCCGTAAGTGGACCGGTCAGGGCATCCGGGAATATCTGGTGGACGAACGCATCCAGGCTGCTAAACGCCTTCTTTCCTCCACTTCTCAGCCAGTGGACGACATCGCCAAAAAATGCGGATTCTCTACCTCCAGCTATTTCGCCCGCCAATTTCACCTTCGGGAGGGGTGTTCCCCCACACAGTATCGAGCCCATTGTCATGAAGGTAAGCCCCTCAGTCTATACAAGACGGATAATTCCTCTGGAATGTAACGGCATGTTGAAAACTTGGTGGAAAGTGTTAATAACTCGCTGTACAATTTCCTTGCCGTATGACAATTTGTCTGTGTTTCTGCCGGACTACCCTCTCCTCCCGGCGGAACCAAAAAGAAAAGGCCTCCTTTAAAGGAGGCCTTTTCTTTTTTGGGGTTTTGTATGAGTCTTATTTTTTGCGGCGCGTAATACTCACAGCGCCACAGGCCACTGCCAGCAACAACGCCGCGCCTGCCAAGGCCGCACCGCTTTCACCAGTAGCGGGGTTAGAGGGCTTTTTGGTGGGATCGGTTTCAGAAGCGGACGGTGTGGTTTCAGTAGCTGACGGATCCGTGGCAGTAGCCGACGGATCGGTCTCGGAAGCCGACGGGTCTGTTACAGAAGTAGACGGATCCGTGGGCTCAGAAGGATCCGGATCGGTGGGATCGGGTTCTTCCGCTTCCTTCACCAGAGCCAGCTCCTGCCAAACCACTGCCTGGCCGGCGCTTCCGTATACGGAGAGGGTAATCTGGTTGATGGTAATCACGCCGGTAGACTCCAGCTTGGCGGCCAGATCAACATATGCGTCACCATCCCCCGGGAAATCGTTGACGTCACCGTTCACCAACTGGGAGAACTGGGCGCTCTTCTGTTCTCCCGACTCATCGGTATAATACAGCATACCGTTAGCTGTGCCGCCGTCGGAGACAAATTTCAGATGGAGATACGGATTGGTCGAAAGGTCCACTGTCTGATTGAGTGCTATCGCCACTGACGGCCAAGCGATATCGCTTTCTTCAGAACGCGCCAGCCTCAGGGAGCCGTCTTCCTCAAAGGTGACATCCGTCACACCCTGATACTGCGTCACCTGATCCTTCTGCTCCTCCGTGGGCAGCAGGGAGACCGTCGTCTCAAAATCGGTGGGAGGATCCGGCTCCTCAATCTCAACGCCGGTGCTCACGCTCAGCTCATTGATGATCACTCTATTGTATGCGGTGCCTACAGCAAACACCTTGACGCCGGAGAAGAGCACGCTGCCATCTTCCTCGATAGCACTCTCCGGGATGCCCAGCTCTGTCAGGGGAATAGAGCCCTGGAGGTGCTGGCCGGGCAGGATATCGTTTACATCGGAAAGCCGGATGGAGCTATCCCATTTTTTCAGTGCCGGAGCCAACGATATATTGTTGTTGTCATACGCAAGCGTAGGAGTGGATCCGTCGAAGAACAACCCAATGCCGGCGCTGGCCTCCGTGACGATATCGTAGTTCAGCACGCTTCCCTCCAGCGGAACCGCCACGCCTTTGTCAATGGAGGGAGAATAGTGCATCTCCGGCCACAGGCCATTGGTATTGTAGAAAGACAAAGAACCGTCCTCATTCTGTTCGACTTTGATCAGGTCCGGCGTCTGGGGCGTCATCCAGTCCGCAGGATCAAAGGAAATAATATCCTTGGTCCATGTACCGGGCTCCACTGTGGGGCGTTCAGGATATTCCACGCGGGGAGCATCCGGATCCGTGCGGAAATGCTCCCGCATAAACGCCACCAACGTATCGGTATAGGCCTTCTTACCCACATCGGAGAGGTGCACACCGTCGGCCACCAGGAAATCACTCCGGTCATACGAATCACACATCTCCCGCATATCTACCAAATAGACCCCTTTGTCCGCCGCAATTTCACGGATAACGGCGTTGTATTCATCAAGGGCTGCGGTGAGTCCGTTCTCGTAATTTCCCTGATAGGGAGGGGGATCATCGCGCACATAAGGAGCAGTGAAAAGGATCGGTATAGCATCCAGTGCCTCCACCTTATCCACAATGGTTTCCATATTCGTGCGGAAATCCTCCAGAGAAACCTGAGGATCGGTGCCATTGACACGCACGAAGTCGTTGGTGCCAAAGGCGATGGTCACAAAGTCCGGATCCTTGGAGGCCACATCCCGATCAAACCGCGCCAAGGCGTTGGCGGAGGTATGGCCGCCGATTCCGGCGTTGACCAGATACATATTGAGTTCCTTCGCAGCATCCTGAGGCCAGGAACTGAGCGCCGTCAGACTGTCGCCGAAGGTTACCAAAGTGCTGCAATCCAGCACCGGGGCATCCTCGGCCGGCGCAGCGACAGCGGTGCCGGCTGCCGACAGCATCAGCGCCGCGGCCGAAATGCCGGCAATCCACTTTTTCATTTTTACTCCTCCTTTATCTAAGGGTTATCTATAGAGATTATATACATTGTTTCCTGACAAAGCAAGAGAAACATTGCGTTTCGACTAAATTTTATTCCCTTCGATTACTGTTGATGAATATTTTTGCCCGTCTCCGTCTGCCGGGAGGAATTTCGATTGTCTTTCCCATAAGAATGCGGTATGATAAAAGCAGTTTTTCGGAAAGAAGGAGCGGCTGATGCAATACGCCATGCTGCAGGCCTATTGGCCCCGGCATTCACGGGATTTGCTGATCCATACCATCGAGCTCCATATGGCCCGCAACGACATGCGTCCCTGTTCCCGGGAGGAAGCTGAGCGCACGGTGGCCCTGGTTCCCAACAGCTCCGGCTGGGCTGTATACGACGACTGCGCCGATCGGATGGATCTATCCGCTATGGACGGCCTGGGCCGTGCCTTGACGCGGCGGCTGGAGAAAAGCGGGGCGTCCGGCACAGTGGCTCTGGGCGTTGTGGTATCCGAAGATAAGCGCCTGCTTAGACTGTATGCCGGCGGCCGTGTGCGCGATACGCTTCTGCTGTCCCCTCATCCAGTGGCGCGGCCGGCCACTTTTACGGACACGCTGCGGGCCCGTCGATGGCGGCCTCTTCTTGGAAAGCGAGAAGAACGCGCGGCCATGGCGAAGTTGCTTGCCTGTGGGGGCGCTTCACCGGCGGAAATCTGCGGGTTGCTTCATTTGGACGGGTCCTCGCGCTACGGATTCCGTTCGCTGGAATTGGAGCAGCCGGAGGGAATGATCTGGCTTCCCTTCCGTTCGGAAACCACGGTGAAACAAAAGCTGAGCGAACGGATTTTAAACGTTGTCCAGCAACCCGGATCCGCTGCGGGCGCCTGTCTGCGCCGCCGGGATCCCCACTGACCGGTCTGCCATCAAGGAGGAACTGCCTGTGTATACCAAACGGGATCTCATTCAAAATCTGCGGGGATTGGGCGTACGGCCGGACGACACGCTGCTGGTCCATTCTTCGATGAAAGCCGTCGGGGCGGTGGAGGGGGGAGCCGATACCGTATTGGACGCCTTTTCGGAATATTTGTCGGAGGGACTGCTGATCCTTCCCACCCATACCTGGTCCAGCATCAACGCCGCCCATCCCCTGTACGATCCGGCGGTGGAACCTGCATGTGTGGGGATTTTGCCCAACCTGTTCCGGCAGCGTCCCGGTGTCGTGCGCTCCCTGCACCCCACCCACTCCCTGGCGGCACGGGGACGGGATGCCGCTGCTTTTGTAGAGGGCGAGGAGCTGAGGGAAACGGCCTGCCCCCGCAACGGCTGCTATGGCCGTCTGTACGACCGGGGGGCAAAAATCCTTTTTCTGGGGTGCCGGCTGACCAGTAACACCTACCTCCACGGCGTGGAGGAGTGGTGCGGCGTGCCGGAGCGCATCACTGACACCTACGAGCAGCTATACATCCGCCTGCCCTGGGGTGGCACCATGGAGCGCCCCATGCGGCGGCACTACCACCCCCGCGGGGTGGATATTTCTGGGCAATACGGAAAAATGGAGCCTGCCTTTCTGGCCAAAGGGATCGCACACAAAGGAATGGTGGGCGACGCCGTCAGCACCCTGTGCGACGCCCGGGGAATGGCGGACCTGACCGCCTCCTATCTGCAAAAAGATCCCGACCTGTTCGCCAAGGAAGAACCTCTCCCGGAGGAATGGTATTGACTCCACCTATGGCCTAGACCCGCGTTCCCGTAGACGAAGAACCGTGATTTGGTTTTACTAAGGCTTTCTGCGATAAGGGTTCAGACAGTCCTTTGGCCGGTGAACTCTCCCCTTATGTTATAAGAGCCTAGAAATCCTTTCCCTAGAGGAAAAGGACAGCCGCCGTCAGGCGGTGGATCAGGTGAAAGCCTCAACTTTTCATCATTTTTAGCAGTTAGGCAGGAGATGGATTTTCCATTTACCACAAAACGACGTATTCTCCGTAGGGAATCGGAAATCCTTGAATCATAACGGACGTTCATCCACATGGCTTTAAAAAGCGGTTGGGAAAGCGCCCGCTTATATCGAAACAAAAGGAGGCGGCGGCATGCGGCTGCTGGTATTGGACGGCAACAGTATCATCAACCGGGCGTTTTACGGTATCAAGCTGCTCACCACTAAAGACGGGCAGTATACCAACGCCCTGTATGGCTTTTTGAACATTTTTCAAAAGCTGCGGGATCAGACCGGCGCAGATCACATCGCAGCGGCCTTCGATCTGCCGGCCCCTACCTTCCGTCACCGCCTGTACGGTGAATACAAGGCGGGGCGCAAGGGTATGCCGGACGAGCTGGCTTCCCAGCTCCCCCTTCTCAAAGAGCTGCTGACCCTCATGGGCGTCACGGTGGTGGAGGCCGAGGGATACGAGGCCGACGATATTCTGGGTACCCTGTCCGCCGGCGCCTCCGCCCGGGGCGGGGAATGCTTTATCGCCACCGGTGACCGGGATTCCCTGCAGCTGGTGGATGATCATGTCACCGTGCTGCTGGCCGCCACCAAAATGGGACGGCCGGAGACCACGGTTTTTGACCCCGCCGCCATCCGGGAAAAATACGGGCTGGAACCAGCCCAGCTGATCGACCTGAAGGCATTGATGGGAGATGCCAGCGACCACATCCCCGGAGTGCCGGGTATAGGGGAAAAAACAGCCCTGGACCTGATGCACCGCTTCGGAAGCTTAGATGCCCTGTACGATCAGCTGGATTCACCGGACATCCGTCCCGCGGTACGCCGCAAGCTGGAGGAGGGACGGGACAGCGCTTACCTGAGCCGGAAGCTGGGGACCATCTGCCGCGAAGCGCCGGTGGACAGCGATCCGGAGGCATACCGGTTGGCGCCGGTTCAGAAGGGGGAGCTGGCCCGCTTGTTGGCCCGGTTGGAATTTTTCTCCCTCATCGACAGGATGGGGTTGGATGCCACCCCCGCCGAGGTACCGGAGAAAACCGCCCCGGCCGCCCTGAGATGGGAGCCGGAGGCATCCGCTGCCGTCATGACGGAGGAACAGGACGGCGTCCGCTCCCTGTACGTCACCGCGGAAGGAAACCGAGAGGCCCTGACCTCCTTTTGGACAGTGAAAAGGCAAGAAAGCGGGGACATGCAGGCTGCCGCTTTCCCGCCCGAAGGGGCGGAGTATACCGCCCTGCTGGACCGGCTGAGCGATCCCTCCGTCCAAGTGATCACAGACGACAGTAAAAATCTGGCCGCCGTTTTGCTGCGGGAAGGCCGCTTCCCAGGTCACGTGTCAATGGACACCTCCTTGGCAGGCTATCTGCTCAATCCCCTGGCCTCCGACTATTCCCTGGCCCGGCTGGGCCAGGAGTACGGCGTGGTCGTCCCTCAGGGCGAAGCGCCGGAAAAGGCCCGGGAAACGGCGCTGCTGCCTTCCGTGGCCCGGATGCTGGAAAAGGAGCTGGAGGAAAAGGAAATGGGCCCGCTGCTGCGGGAGATGGAAATCCCGTTGGCTCTGGTGCTGGCGGATATGGAGAAAGAGGGCTTTGCCGCCGATGCCGCAGGCATTGCGGAATTCGGTGATCTGCTGGCCTCCCGCATCGCGGACTGCGAAAAAGCCGTATACGACGCTGTGGGCCATACCTTCAATCTCAATTCGCCCAAGCAGCTGGCCGTGGCCTTATTCGAGGAATTGGGCCTGCCGGCCAAGAAGAAAACCAAAACCGGCTATTCCACCAACGCGGAGGTGTTGGAAGGGCTGCGCGATGCCCATCCGGCGGTTGCCTCCCTGCTGGATTACCGGCTGCTGGCCAAGCTCAAGTCCACCTACTGCGACGGCCTGCTCAAGGTAATCGGTCCCGACGGCCGTATCCATTCCTCCTTCAACCAGACGGAGACCCGCACCGGCCGCATCTCCTCCACCGAGCCCAATCTGCAAAATATCCCCGTGCGCACCGAACTGGGCCGGGAGCTGCGCCGCTTCTTCCGGGCCCGGGAGGGATGGACACTGGTGGACGCGGACTATTCCCAGATCGAGCTACGGGTGCTGGCCCACATGTCCGGCGATCCCACCATGATCGCGGCCTTCAATCACAACGACGATATCCACCGCATCACGGCGGCCCAGGTGTTCCACGTCCCGGAGGACATGGTGACGCCGCTGATGCGTTCTCGGGCCAAGGCGGTAAATTTCGGCATTGTCTATGGCATCGGCGCTCATTCCCTGTCTCAGGATATCGGGGTTTCCTACAGCGAGGCCAAAACCTATATCGACGAATATCTGGCCCACTATTCCCATGTGGCGGCGTTTATGGACCGCCTGATCGCTGAGGCGAAGGAGAAGGGCGATGCCCTGACGCTGTTCGGCCGGCGGCGGCCTCTGCCGGAGCTGCGGGCGTCCAATGGCGTCACCCGGGCTTTCGGGGAGCGGGTGGCGCGAAATATGCCTATACAGGGTACCGCCGCTGATATCATCAAGCGGGCCATGATCCGGGTGTACCGCCGCCTGCAGGAGGAAGGCCTGCAGGCCCGTCTGATTCTTCAGGTGCACGACGAGCTAATTGTGGAAGCGCCCCGGAACGAAGCGGATCGAGTTTCCACGCTGCTGAAAGAAGAGATGGAGGGCGCAGCGGAACTTTCCGTGAAGCTCAGCGTTGATGTGCATACCGGGGATACCTGGTACGACGCGAAAGGGTAACCGGCCCAGGGCCTCTATGTTTGATGGCAATCTATGTGGGATGTCCCTGGGCCTGGAGCCGTCCCTCCGGTTAAAGAGGAAAATTATCATTTATCCTGACAAAGTAAGGGCGTGCCGCTTTTTCTTATCAGTCGTCGCCGGTCTTCCCCGGAGCTTCGGTGCGCCCGGCTTGTTTGCGGAGCGGAACTAAGCCTTTGCACAACCCGATCTGTGATTTTCCAAAGAAGAGGCTTCGGTCAGAAAACAAGTCGAAAAATATCGCTGACAAACAGGCACAGCGGACAACCGAAACTAAGGAGTGAAAAACGTGAATTGGGATAACGCCTCCGTTTTGTTTGTATGTACGGGGAACACCTGCCGCAGCCCCATGGCGGCGGCACTGCTTCGCGCCCTGCTTGACAAGCGCGGCGGCATCAATATAATGGTAAGCAGTGCCGGTATTGCCGCGGCGGAGGGAGATCCCGCTACGCCGGAGGCGGCGGCCGTCCTCAGGGAAAAGGGTCTAGATCTGTCCGGCCACCGATCCCGCCGTGTCACGGCGGAAGATGTGCGCCGCGCCGATATAATTGTAACCATGAGCCCTTCCCACGCCTTGGCCCTTCAATCGCTGGGGGCGGACGCTGAACGGATCCGCGTGTGGACGGTGCCCGATCCCTTCGGGGGTGGGTTAGCGGTTTACCGCCGTACCCGCGATACGTTAGAGCAAGAGGCTGCCCGGTTGGCAGAGGAGTTGTGCGGCGGCCCCAATAAATAAGGAGAGAAACCATGGACGAAGAAAGCCGAAAGGAGCCCCCTCCAGACCGAGAACACAGGGACACGCGGTCGCGGCCGGAGGAGATTATGATTGTCCCCATGCACGCCGAACACCTTGATGATTTGGCGGATTTGGAAAGCACAGCATTTTCCCGCCCCTGGTCCTATGACGCGCTGGCGGAGGAGCTGCAGAATCCTCTGGCGGTGTTTTACGTAGCGGAGGATGTGGAGGCGGAAAGCGCCGTGGGCTATCTGGGCATGCACCACATTCTGGACGAATGCGCCATCACCAGCCTGGTGGTCCATCCAGCGTATCAGCGCCGGGGTATCGCTACCCGTCTGCTGCGGGAGGCGGTGGATTACGGCGAGAAGCATCTGGTTAAGCGCCTGATGCTGGAGGTGCGCGCCGGTAACCGCAAGGCCATTGCGCTGTATGAAAAGTTGGGCTTTAAGAAGGACGGGCTTCGTCCCGGCTTTTATTCCGCGCCCCGGGAGGATGCTCTGCTGTATTCTCTGTGGCTGGACTGAATTTTCCGGCTGCGCATCAGGGTCCGGTGCTTGGAATGCAATGCTGCGTGCCGCGCAAAAGCGCTTCTTTTACGTCCGGCTGCCGATGCGGATCGGCGGCCGGGCTGTTTTGTATGCCATTCCCAAGAGAAGGAAGGAAAACGACATGTACATTTTGGCCCTGGAATCCTCCTGTGACGAAACCGCAGCCGCGGTAGTGCAGGACGGGCGTCGGGCGCTGTCCAGCGTGGTGGCTTCCCAGGTGGAGGAGCACCGGCTGTACGGCGGCGTAGTTCCGGAAATCGCCAGCCGCCGTCATGCGGAGGCAGTATCCGGCGTCACCGCCCAGGCACTGGAACAGGCGGGAATCTCCCTGGACGCCGTGGACGCCGTGGCGGTAACCTATGCCCCGGGGCTGGTGGGGGCTTTGCTGGTAGGGGTCAATTTTGCCAAGGGGTTGGCGCTGTCCGCCGGCAAGCCGCTGATCCCGGTGCACCACTTGCGCTCCCATGTGGCAGCCAATTATCTGGCTCACCCGGATCTGGAGCCGCCGTTTCTCTGCCTGATCGTCTCCGGTGGCCACAGCCACATTGTCCGGGTGGAGGATTACACCTGTTATACCGTGCTGGGGCGCACCCGGGATGACGCTGCCGGGGAATGCTACGACAAGGCCGCCCGGGCCATGGGGATGCCCTATCCCGGCGGGGTCCAGCTGGACCGCCTGGCGCCGGAGGGCAATCCGGATGCTTTTGCGTTGCCCCATCCCCGGGTGGAGGGCAGCCCCTACGATTTCAGCTTTTCCGGTCTGAAAACCGCCGTGGTCAATCTGCTGCACAAGGCACAGCAGAAGGGCGAAGAGGTGAACCGGGCCGATCTGGCCGCCTCCTTTCAGAAAACAGCAGTGGAGGTGCTCAGCGGCAACCTGCTGCGGGCGGCGGAGGATACCGGCGCGAAAACCGTGGTGCTGGCCGGGGGCGTTTCCGCCAATTCCGGGCTTCGGGCGCGTATGGCGGAGGAATGTACTCGCCGTGGCCTGCGGCTGTTTGTGCCGCCTCTTTCCCTGTGCGGGGACAATGCCGCCATGGTGGGGGCACAGGCCTTTTACGAATATTGCGCCGGTCATACGGCGGGGATGGAACTCAACGCCTGTCCCACCATGCCGGTGGAGGCCCCCGCCTGGTGACGGCGGAATAGCGGGGATGCTTTCAACGCTTCTTCCGTGGAGAAGGGGCAACCACACCCCATCCATATCATAGGGGGTCATCCGCTATGCGCTCCCGACAGCTTCCCCTCAACGAGAGGGGCTCCTATCTTGGCATAAGATCAATCCATCTGCAAAAGCTCCGGTGTCGAATACCGGAGCTTTTGCTGTAAAAAGCAAGGATATACACGATTGCGCATGAATGTACATTTTTGGGCGTCCTTGGCCTGGGAGAAACCGAGAAGTTCTGTGGAAGAAGGACAAATCCTTTTCCAACCGCTTCCTTTGTTTCGGGCAAAGAAGCCGAAATCTTTTCTGCCGTGACGGAATTCCCACTCTTGACAGACCAGACAAAAAAGTAATACAATATACATTGGGTAATTTGTTTATGGCGCCGGACGGTGCCGCTGCTGTTTACAAGCCCTCCGGGGTTCTCGGGCCCCGGACTTTACTGATGAAAATATCAACACAAAATGAAGGAGGTGTATCGATTACTGTGCAGGTAGATATACTTATTGCCATATTGCTGTGTGTTGCCGGTTTGGTTATCGGCGGCGGCGCAGCCGGCTTTATCGCCTTTCGGATGGGTGTCAACCACCGCCGTCAGACGGCGGAGGCCCTGATCGGCTCAGCGGAGGCGGAGGCGGAACGGATCAAGCACGAGGCGGAAGCTGCGGCGGAGGCCAGCAAAAAGGAAAAGTTGCTGGAAGCCAAGGATGAGATCCACCGTCTGCGCAACGAGTCGGAGAAGGAGCTCAAGGAACGCCGTGTGGATGTGCAGCGCCAGGAGCGCCGCATTCAGCAGAAAGAAGAAACCCTGGACCGCAAAATCGATAACTACGAAAAAAAGGAAGAGGCTATCAACAAAAAGCAGCGGGAGATCGATGCCCGGCTGGAGGATGTTGAAAACCTGAAAAAGGGCCAGTTCGAGATGCTGGAGCGCATATCCGGCTTCACCGCCGAACAGGCCAAGGATTACTTACTGACCAATCTGGAAGAGGAATTGACGCACGAGAAGGCGCTAAAAATCGCGGAGTTTGAGACGCAGCTTAAGGATGAAGCCGATCAGAAGGCGCGCAACTTGATTTCCCACGCGATCCAGCGCTGTGCTGCCGACCAGGTGGCGGAAACCACCGTGTCGGTGGTGCCGCTGCCCAACGATGAAATGAAGGGCCGGATCATCGGCCGTGAAGGCCGCAACATCCGCGCCATCGAGACGCTGACCGGCGTCGATCTCATCATTGACGATACGCCGGAGGCCATTACCCTGTCCAGCTTTGATCCGGTGCGGCGGGAAATCGCCCGCATCGCGCTGGAGCGCCTGATCTCCGACGGCCGGATTCATCCCGCCCGCATCGAAGAGATGGTGGAAAAAGCCCGCCGCGAGGTGGAAGCCACCATCAAGCAGGAGGGCGAACGTGCCGTGCTGGAAACCGGGTTGCACGGCATCAATTCCGAGATTATGAAGCTGCTGGGCCGTCTGCGTTACCGCACCAGCTACGGGCAAAATGTGCTCAACCATTCTATGGAGGTGGCCTTCCTTTCCGGCATCATGGCCAGCGAGCTGGGCATCGATCCGGTCATCGCCCGCCGCGCCGGCTTGCTGCACGATATCGGCAAGGCCGTGGACCATGAGGTGGAGGGTTCCCATGTGGAGATCGGCGTAGACATCGCTCGCCGGTATAAGGAAAGCGAGGCTGTGGTGCACGCCATTCAGGCCCATCACGGCGACGTGGAACCCAAAACAGTGGTGGCGTGCCTAGTTCAGGCCGCTGACGCCATTTCCGCCGCCCGTCCGGGTGCGCGCCGCGAGAATCTCGAGAACTACATCAAGCGTCTGGAGAAGCTGGAGGAAGTTGCCAACGAATTCGACGGCGTAGAACGCTCCTTCGCCGTCCAGGCGGGACGTGAGATCCGGATTATCGTCAAGCCGGAGGCGGTGTCCGACGACCAGCTGACCCTGCTGGCCCGCGACATTGCCAAAAAAATCGAAACCAGCCTGGAATATCCCGGACAGATCAAGGTCAACCTCATCCGGGAAAACCGCGCGGTGGATTACGCCAAGTGATCCCTGCCCGGGAAACGAAGCCGCTGTCCCTGCTGAACCGCCTGCTCCGCCGGAGCGGTTCGGCGGGGACTTCTTTCACCTTTTCCCTGCCATAGAAACGATTCCGAGGAGGGACGATGACGAAATACCGGGCGGTTTTCTTTGACCGCGACGGAACGCTGACCGCCTATGACCCGGAGAAGGAAGCGTGGCGCGACCGAATGATTTCTTCCTGGAGCGGTCACCCGTTTGTATGGACCTATGACCGGATGATGTCGCTTTTTCGGCAGGCTGGCGAGGGACGTACCCCCTGGTACCGGGATGTGCCGGAGGAACAGGCCTTTTTTCGGAGGTTTTACCGGCTGCTGCTTCGGGAGGAAGGGGTGACGGAGGACTGCGGTAGGCGCGCCGACGAGCTGTTTGACGGGCTGTGGTGCCGCGACCGTATCCTCTATCCAGAAACCGTCGAGGTGCTGGAATATTTTAGCACCCGCGGCTTCCGGATGGGTGTGATCAGCGACACCTCCCCCTCCCTGGAATACAGCCTGCAGTGCGTCGGCTTGGCGTCATACTTTACCTCCTTCACCGCCAGTTCTCTGGTAGGGGCAGGGAAGCCGGATCCCCGCATTTATCACGCCGCCCTGAAAGCTCAGGGGGTGACGGCGGAGGAAAGCCTGTATGTGGACGACTGCGAAGAGGAAGCGGACGGCGCCCGGGTGCTGGGATTTACCGCTTTTCATCTTTGCCGGCAGGATCCGGAACCGCACGGTAACGAAAAGAAGCACTGGCAACTCCGCGATTTGCGGGGCCTGGTGGAGTATGCGGAACGCTGCGAACCGGTATGACGCAGCGCGGGAAAAGCGCAAATAAAGGAGGAAATCCATGAGGATTTTGTGTATCGGTGATGTGGTAGGGGCCGCCGGATGCGACCATCTGCGCCGGGTGCTGCCGGGGATCAAGCGGATGTACGGCATTGACGTGTGCGTGGTCAACGGAGAGAATGCGGCAGAGGGCAACGGCCTGCTGCCCCAATCCGCAGCGCACATTTTCGACAGCGGGGCGGACGTGATCACCACGGGCAACCATGTGTTCCGCCGCCGGGAACTATACGAGACATTGGACCGGGAGCCCCTGCTGCTGCGTCCGGCCAATTACCCCTCCTCCGCCCCGGGGCGGGGCTGGTGCACGGTGGACCGAGGCCGGTATCAGGTCACAGTGATCAACCTGCTGGGTCTCGTGTATCTGGAGGCGCTGGGGGATCCCTTCACCGCTCTGGACTCCCTGCTGGAGGAGGCTGGGCACCCCAAATTCTGTGTTGTTGATTTTCATGCAGAGGCCACCGCAGAAAAAAAGGCCCTGGCCTTTTACGCCGACGGGCGCGTTTCCGCCCTGGTGGGCACCCACACCCATGTACAGACGGCGGATGAACAGATCTTGCCCGGAGGAACCGGCTTTCTCACCGATCTGGGCATGACCGGACCACGCCTATCCGTGCTGGGGGTGAAGCCGGAACTGGCTGTGGCCAAGATGAAGGATAAGCTGCCTGTACGCTTCCACAATGCGGAAGGCCCCTGCATCATGAGCGGTGTAGTGCTCACCCTGGACGATGCCACCGGCAAAACCACCGCCATCGAACGGATCAATGTGGAATAACGTGCCCAGGGCCTCTATGCCTGATGGCAAACGATGTGAGACGTCCCTGGGCCTGGAGAAATTGGCTGTCGGTCGGAACGACCTCCTCCCGCTTCGCGGCACCGCCAATTCTCCCTCCCACCTGCGTGATATAAATATGCCCAGGGCCTCTATATTTGAGGACAAACCATGTGGGAAGAACCTGGACCGACGTTCATGGTATAATGACGGTCGGGAGAAATGCGTCAGCATTTCTCGGGAACGCTGCCGATAAACGTAGGGTGAGAACCGCATGGAGCAGCGTTCATGGTATAATACGTCCAGGGCAGAAAATTTCGAAAGATTTCCACTTCATCCGTTCTGCGCCGCATCCTTTCCGCAATCCACCTTCCTACTCAAGGAGAAGGCGGAAAACATCCCACGACATTCCCTGCACTATACCGTATGAAAATAAGCTAGCAAAACAAGTCCCCCCTTACCACTCCAAAACGGAACCAAACAGGGCAGGACCAAGAACTTTGCCCTGCCCTTGTCGAGGAACCATAGAAAAAGCGGACGGCCACCGGCGAAATTCGTCGGTGGCCGTCCTTGCGCTAGGACGAAAAAGCTGGTAAAATGGAGAAAATCACGGAAGGGTTTGATAAACATGATGCAGTCCCGCCATCTGATTGATCTGTCCGACCTGTCGGTGCCGGAGTGGGAGGAGATCACCCGCCTGGCCTGCGATATCCGCGAAAGAATAGACGATTATTACGGGGTGTGCCGGGGAAAAATACTGGCCACCCTGTTTTATGAGCCCTCCACCCGGACGCAGATGTCCTTTCAAACCGCCATGCTGCGGCTGGGCGGGCGCATCATCGGATTTGACAATCCGGGCAACTCCTCCGTATCCAAGGGAGAAAGCCTGAAGGACACGGTGCGGGTGGTCAGCGGCTACGCCGACATCATCGCCCTGCGCCATCCCCTGGCGGGCGCGCCCAAGGCAGCGGCGCTGTATTCCCGGGTGCCGGTGATCAACGCCGGGGACGGGGGACACCTGCACCCCACCCAGACCCTAACCGACCTGGTGACCCTGCGCAACGAAAAAGGCACCTTCAGCGGCCTGTGTATCGGTCTGTGCGGGGATTTGAAAAACGGGCGCACCGTCCACTCCCTCATCAAGGCCATGGCCGGGTTCTCTGGCAACCGGTTCGTACTGATTTCCACTCCTGATCTGGGGGTGCCTCCCTATATCAAGGACTATCTGGCGGCGTCGGGCTGCTCATATCAGGAAATGGATAATTTAGCAGAAGCCATGCCGCTGCTGGATGTGCTGTACATGACCCGCATCCAGCAGGAGCGTTTCGCCTCTCCGGAGGAATACGAGCGGCAGAAGGGCGTCTATGTGCTGGACGCGGAAAAGATGAAGCACGCCCGGAAAGACCTGGTGGTGCTACATCCCCTGCCCCGGGTGGACGAAATCACGGTGGAGGTAGACGACGATCCCCGTGCCAAATATTTTGAACAGACCGAATACGGCCTCTATGCCCGCATGGCCCTGATCATGAAGATGACCGAAGGGACCGGAAAGGAGCTGGCGCCCACCCGACCGGGTTCTCAGCGCCGCTGCTCCAACCCCCTCTGCATTACCAACCGGGAAACTTACATCCCCCGATCCTTCCGAAAGAGCGGTGATATGCTTGTGTGCGATTTCTGCGACGAACGGACCCTCCTGTCCTGAGAAGCGGCTGTTGATCCTTTACGGCTCTCCCCGGCGAGACGGCCCTACCTCCCGGCTGCTAGCGGCCTTTCTGGAGGAGGTTCCCGCGGAATGGGGGGTCGCCCGTCTGGATGCTTTCGCCCTGTCCCCGCTGCCCTGCGACGACTGCCGGTACTGTTACCGCGTGGACGGGTGCTCCAAACCGGATCTGAAGGAATTTTATACCGCGCTGGAAGAGGCGGACGCACTTGCCTTTGTGACCCCGGTGTATAACCGCTCCTTTCCGGCGCCACTGAAAGCGTTGCTGGATCGCACGCAGCGTTATTGGGCCGCTCGCTTTATCCGGGGAATACGCCCTCCCATTACCCGCCCTAAGCAGGCGTTCCTGCTCACCGCCGCAGGCAGCGGCGGTGACGATGCCGCCTGTGTGGAGCAACAGCTGCGCCCCGCGCTGACCGTACTCAACGCCCGTCTTCAACCGCCGGTGGCCTTGTCCGGTGCGGACCAGGGGACGGAGGAAAATGCAGCACTGGAGGCTGCCCGGGCAGCCGGCCGCAGCCTTTTGGCTTAATCATGGAAAGGCGAATGCTGATGCGGATCGACAACTGGGATTGCGCAAAAAGAAATCCCTGAATAGAAGCCCCTCCGACCGGAAATAGTGGAGGAAAAGCTGCAGCTGTGCCGAACAGTGCCGGCGGATTACGACAATATATATGGTCCTGGTACCGGCGGCATTCCCTGCGGGAAAGATACAGCTGGCAAAAGAGCCGGCCCTTATCACAGGGCCGGCTCTTTTCATCTTTATATTGGTGAGAGGATCACTCAAACACACAATACTGCTGCATATAGGCTTCCATGCGCGGCAGCATGTCGCGGTATTCCGCCTGACCCTTCAAGAATTCGTAGATATCCTGTACCGTCACCAGAGAGTGTACCTGGATGCCGAATTCCTCCCGCACCTCCATGACGGCGGTTTTGCCGGGATTCTGCCCCACCTCGCACCGGTTGACCGAAATGAACATGGCCGGCACCGTTACTTTGCCGCATCCCTGAAGGATAGGCATGGTCTCCCGCACGGCGGTACCGGCGGTGATGACATCCTCGATGATAAGGATGCGGTCCCCGTCCTTTGGCGGATACCCGACCAAACCACCGCCCTCGCCGTGATCCTTGACCTCCTTACGGTTGAAGAAATAAGGTTTGTCCACGCCGAAATCTGTGGCCAGGGAAGCTGCCGTTGCCGCCACCAGCGGGATGCCCTTATAGGCGGGGCCGAACAGGGCGTCAAAATCGCTGCCGCAGGTGTCCCGGACCAGCTCAGCGTAAAACCGGCCCAGCGCCGCCAGCTGGGCGCCGGTGCGGTAATTGCCTGTATTGATGAAGTAAGGCGTGAGCCGTCCACTCTTGGTTTTGAACTCCCCGAAGCGGAGCACATCCGCGCCCATCATGAAGCGGATGAAAGCTTCTTTTCTGGCTGTCATTCCACACGACCGTCCTTTTTCCCGTTTTTTCTTATCATACACCAAAAAAAGGACACATGCAACGGCGGGATCCCACAAAGCAGCGCCCGCCTACCGGAGGACGGTAAGCGGGCGGGCCAGGGCGGCATAGGGATAGGGGTAAAAGGTGGCGGTAAGCAAAAGCAAGACAGCCGCCAAAAACAGAAGCGCCGCCGCCAGCAGCGAGCGCCGTTCCCGGCGGAGAGACAGGCTCCAACAGCGTTTCATCGCTTTCCCTCCTTCTATTCCAGCGTATGCCGGGGAAGAAAGACGGTGTCAAACGAAACCAGATATCCTTGCGGGCAACAGGACCCTCTTTGTTATCCCAAGCACCGCCGCGGAATAGCGGCGCTGTGTAACCTGAATCTGCCGGCAGCACAGCGGCGACGGTGAGACGGATTGTTCTTAAGGAAACCAGCCATCAGGCTTGTCCTCTCCCCCTCGGCGGAACGGAAACTGGGCTTGTCATTGCCCGCCGTACAGCATCGCGGTTTCACAGGCGAATATCTGCGAAATTTCTTGTATCTTCCTGTTTTCTATGTTAAAATAAAGAAAAATTTGGCGTGGGTATCTTGTACGCGGCTGATTCTCACGCGGTGTTGAAAGGCACAAGAACGGGGGGAACCGCAAAAGCGGTAAAATAAAAAAGGAAGGTAGAGGGTTGATGGAAAAGTTATTTAAGCTCAAGGAAAACGGCACAACAGTGGGAAGAGAGGTTATCGCCGGGTTAACGACATTTTTCGCCATGGCGTATATCATCGCGGTTAACCCGACACTGCTGAGCAACGCTGGCATGGAATGGGGCGCGGTTTTCCTCGCCACCATTATCTCGGCCATCATCGGAACACTGATCATGGGCCTGGTCGCCAACGTTCCCTATGCCCAGGCACCGGGAATGGGGCTCAACGCATTCTTCGTCTACACAGTCTGCTTTACATTGGGCTTTACCTGGCAACAGGCGTTGTCCATGGTCTTTATCTGCGGTTTGATCAACATCTTAATTACGGTCACAAAGGTGCGCAAGTACATCATCAAGGCCATCCCCCGCAGCCTTCAGAACGCGATCGGCGGCGGTATTGGTATTTTTGTGGCGTACATCGGCTTGCTCAACGTGGGCATCATCAACTTTGGCTCCGGCGTGCCCGCTCTGGCGACCCTGAATCAGCCCGCTTTCTGGCTGTTCCTGATCGGCTTGGCGCTGACTATTGTGCTGCTGGTGTGCAAGGTTAAGGGCGCAATCCTGATCGGTATCGTGGTGACCACCCTGATCGGCATCCCCATGAAAGTGACCGTCACGGAGCAGACCATCAGTTTCTTCGACGCTTGCCAGCAACTGCCCACCACTTTCGGAGCCATTTTCACCAGCGAGGGACTGGGTTCCCTGTTCTCGGACGCCTCGAAGATCCCGCTGGTGCTGATCACCATTTTCTCCTTCAGCTTGTCCGACACATTTGATACCATCGGTACCTTTATCGGCACGGGCCGGCGCACCGGCATCTTCAGCGATGAGGACGAGCGCGCCATGGAAACCGCTCCCGGCTTCAAATCCAAAATGGACAAGGCGCTGTTTGCGGATGCCACAGCCACATCCATCGGTGCCATCTTCGGTACCTCCAACACCACCACCTATGTGGAAAGCGCCGCAGGCATCGGAGCCGGCGGCCGCACGGGCCTTACCAGCGTGATCGTGGCCCTGTGCTTTGCAATCAGCGCGTTCCTGGCGACCTTTGTCAGCGCCATTCCGTTTGCCGCTACCGCTCCCGCCCTGGTAGTGGTCGGTATCATGATGATGTCCGCTTTCAAGGAAATCCAGTGGGATGACTTTGACGAGGCGGTTCCCGCGTTCTTCGCTGGCATTTTCATGGCCCTCTGCTACAGCATTTCCTACGGCATCGCGGCAGGATTTATTTTCTACTGCATCACCAAGATCTGCAAAAAGAAGGTCAAGGAGATCCATCCGATCCTTTGGATTGCGACAGCTCTATTCATTTTGAATTTCGTGCTGTTGGCGATTATCTGATTTTGAGCGTGAAAACCGGCAGTTGTTGGACAAACCGCATGGTCTGGACAACATCTGCCGGTTCTTTTATTATTTGCGGGGTGCCGTTTTTTCATCCCCATTGGCAAGGCGTTGCTGAGGGAAGTCTCGTCGACCTTGCCCGGCCAATTTTTGACACAGTAAGGAGGAAGAGGTGTGTCCGTTGTCAAGGGAAACGAATGGACGTTCAATCAGGTGGCAGAAATGTATGACAAATGGAGGCCCGCCTATGTTCCCGAGCTGTACGAGGACATTTTTGCCTACAAGTCCATCGACAAAGCCAGCCATGTTCTGGAAATCGGTATAGGGACAGGCCAGGCGACATTGCCTTTCCTCAACACAGGATGCCATCTTACGGCTGTGGAATTGGGGGATCGTTTGGCAAAGATCGCGGGTGAAAAATTTCACGAATACCCTGAGTTTAAGATCGCGGTTATGCCTTTTCAGGACTATCGCTGTGCCGACAATACCTTTGACCTGATTTATTCGGCAAGCGCATTTCATTGGATTCCAGAACAAATCGGATACGGCAAAGTCTATAAAATGTTAAAGCTGGGTGGCGTCTTTGCGCGTTTTGCCTGTCATCCGTGGTTCGATACAAACGGGCAGGAAGAGCTGGCCGCTGCTATTTATAGAGTGTATAGGAAGTTTGTTCCCGAAGCGAAGGCTTCCTCTGAATACGGTGAGGAAGATGCCAGGAGACGGGCTGACATCGCCGCAAAATATGGTTTTGCGGATATACAGTACAAGCTGTATTACCGTACTCAAGTATACTCTTCCGAAGAAGTATATAAAGCGGATTTCCATAGAAAATGACAAAATCGCCTTACCGAAGGACAAACGGGATGGTTTGCTGGCGGGTATCCGGTCCGTAATCGACAGGTACGGCGGTACCCTTACCCTCTACACGACAACCGATCTGAATCTGGCGAGAAAAATGTGATTTCTTGCAGCACGGAAACATGCTTATCCAATGGACAGGCCCTCTCGCAAGGGTTTGGTCTCTTACATATACGATCAATATAAAATCAGGAAAGGAAGATGATCATGGCTGCCTTTGACCCCAATCAAAAAGATTTCCCCAGCTTTGCCCATCGCTGTTTATGGTGTAACGGGCTGATGCTGATGCCCCCCGAAATATCCCTTGCGAATCTTCATGATGAACGGCGGACAGCTTTTACCGATCTATACCGATATATGACGGATATGTACAAGGACATGTACGACCATCCGGACAGTTATTTCATCGATTACAACGGTATTCAGGAAGCCATGAACGGACGGCGATGGGGACAGGCCGTTATCTCCTCCAGATTCCATCATCAAAAGGAAAGAGAATCCAAGCTCTGGGAGCTGGAACGCACCTTGCTGCCTCGCATGATCGTGGAATTTCTTTTCCGTCATTTGGAAAGGGATAAAACCAGCTATTTTGTGGAACAGCTGGTTTTCCAGAAGGCATTTTTCAAGAAAATCAACGGGAAATGCCGGTACAAAATCCGCGAAGAAGCTTTTCTGGAACTGTTGCAGCGCTGTGGCCTACAGGTGACCCGTGGTACCGATCGGGTTTTCTTCCGTAACGATCGATATCCACAAATGTTTGCTGCCATTGATGAATGGAAAAAATTGATGGCGCCATACCGGAAAGGTTCTGTTAAATATAAGTATGACGCTGCGTTTCAGCATTTGGATTACCGTATTTTCCTTCCTGACTATCAGATCACCTTTGAAAGCTCTCAATGGTTTATGAGCGACGATGTCGTCGCGTTTTTAACGGAAATCGCCGACATGCTGGCCGGGTGGGGACTGAAACTGAAAAAAGCCGATAGCACCAGCAGCATTGCCATCGGCTGCAATTACAAAGGAGAACACCTGGTCTGGTTCAATCAAATACCCAATTTTTGGAATACCTATCCACAATTCCGTATCAATCTTTTCAGATGTGGGTCGCCGGAGCTGGCGGATTTTGAAGAAGAAATCCGCCAGCTCCCCAATGCGGAAGAGGTGAGGACTTTCTGCCTGAAAGGCCTCAATCGTTGCCGGAAGTGCGGCTGCCACCCCGTGCCGCCGTCACAGCTGGGATGCTGGGCCGAGATTTTAGGACAAAGAGTCAATCTGTGTGGAGGAGGACGTTATATAGAAACCCGTCAATTCGATCAAAAGTCGTTGGAGATCATGAAAACCTTACTTTCTATAAACTACCGGATTATCCAAAAGCACAGCAAAAAGTAAACATTATGCCGGATTCCCACGCGATGGAAATCCGCACGAAATGGCTGCGGCAAATGCCGTATGAGAAAAGGTTCCGGAGAAATTTTTCTCCGGAACCTTTCATTCCCATATACTATTTATGGCTCACGGCTGTCGGTGCCGCCGGCCGGAATAGCTGGGTTATCGGGATCATCCGCGGTGGTGTCTTCCGGTTCCTTGTCGCTGACCCTCAGGGTGATGGTCTCGCCCACGTTCAGGCTGGCTCCCTGGGCCGGCGTGGTGTCCTGCACCAATCCGCGTTCCACCTCGGCGGCAGCCAAAGTCACGCTCTCCACCCGGAAACCCAAGGCCTCCAGATACAGCCTAGCGTGCTCCGCCTCCCAGCCGGATACATCGGGGACTGTCAATGTCTCCGGTCCGGCGCTGATGACCACCTCAATGGTGCTGCCCTCGTCCGCGCTCTGTTCCGGACTGGGCGTCTGATCCACGATGGTTCCCGGCGCCTCATCGCTGAATACCTGATATTTCAGCTTGATCTTCATGTTGCCCTGGAAAGTCTGATCCTTAATATCAAAATAGTTTTGGCCGATCAGATCCTCCACCGCGTATTGGGGAGCGGCGGGGACGTAAACGGAGGGGACTGTGGTGGTAGTGGTGACCGAGGGATTGGAGGTATCCGGATCGGAATCGCCCCCGCCCAGCCCCACAACATCGGGGAACATGGTGAAGATGACCACACCCGCCACCAACAGCAGGACGATAAACGCCGAAAGCACGATGAGCACCGCGTATTTTCCCCGGTTGCTCTTCGGGGGCTCCTCCGGTTCCTCTTCCCTTGTGGCTTCCTTTGCAGAGGGCCGTTCCGGTTCCCTGACCGGAGCCGTTGCGGAGGGATCCTCCTCCGGACGGCGCATGGCCGAAATGGCCGGTGCCTCCGCCAGCTTATCCCGGAATTCCTTCATCGTGCGGGTCCGGGCATCGGGGCGCACCTGCAGGGCGTTATACAGGGCCACAGCCACATGGTCGGGAAGGGTCTGCGCCACATCGGCGGGCACCAGCAGGTCACTGGATTGCTTGACGCGGCTCAGAGCCTCGGGGGGCGGGTTGCCGGTCAGCGCCCGGAATATTACCGCCGCCAGCCCATAGACATCCGTCCAGGCACCCATTTCACCACCGGCCCCGTACTGCTCCGGCGCGGAGTAACCGGGGATCATCCGGGGCTTGAGGTCGGTGCTGGCGCTGCGGGCCTCCTGAATGGAAAACCCACGCATGTGAAGGCGTCCGTCCGCCGCCAGCACCAGATTGGAGGGGCTCAGGCCGTAATGACAGATCCCCGCCGAGTGCATAGCGATGAGGGTGGACATCAACGGCATAAAAAGCGGACGCGCCTCGTCCCACGACATGCGGCCGCCCAGCTGTCCCAGCCGCTCCTCCAGCGACACGCCCTCGCAGTGCTCTCCCACAGTGTAAGTGGTACCGTTTTCGTCGAAAATATCGTAAAGAGGGATCAGGGACGGAAGCTCCCGCAGACGGGCTAGCGCCCGGGCGTGGGTACGGAACCGTTCCCGGTAATCCCGGAAGGTATTCTCACAGCCGCCGATGACCGCTACGGACGTACCGTTTTCCGCCCGGCCGCAGAGGGTGTCGGGGAGGAATTCGCGAATGAGGATAGCGGATTTGAGCACCTTGTCATAGCCGATGTAGACCGCGCCGTCGCCGCCCACCTCAAGAACCCGTCCCACCAGATAGCGCTCGGACAGCACCGTGCCCACCGGCAGATACAACGACGGGTTTTCGCCATTGGCGGGGTAACCGCAGATTCCGCATTCCGCGCGGCCCTCCGGCAGCGGGTTCATACAGCCCATACAAAGTCGTTCCTCAGCTTGCGCCATATTCTTCCCAGCCTTTCAATTACCAGTGTTTACCACGCCATTGTACTGAATCCCGTGGGAGAAGTCAACAGACGTATCAGTTTTGTAATTTTTCTGCTCAGAATAGAGCATCCCCTCAGCCGCCCAGCCGCTCCTTGAGCTTAAGCTGCCGAATATCCCTTCCGCAGAAAGCCAGAGGCACATAGGTCCCGATGACGCGGGAAGTGATCTGTTCCCCATAACGGTCCAGCATTTCCTCCCGGCCCAGATTGGTGCTCAGAATGGTGGGGCGCTCCTCCAGCATGCGGGTATTGATCAGGTTATACAGGCAGGCGGTATAGAAGGGGCCGGAAAATTCGGTACCGAAATCGTCCAAGATCAGCAGGTCGCAGCCGGTAAGCATCTCCTCCGTATTGCCCTCCGCCCGGCCGAAATGCTCCCGCTCCAGCCGGTGAAGCAGCCCCTGCACCGGACCGTATACCACGCCGTATCCCTTGTCCGACACCGTGCGGGCAATCGCCAAGGACACATGGGTTTTCCCCACACCGGTGGGCCCCGCCATCAGCAGGCTGGGGGAGCTTCCCTGCGGGCCGCAGCGGAAATCCTCCGCATAATCCCGGCAGTAACGCAGCACGGAGGTCATCCGTTCCCGGGGGGAAACCCCTGTGCGATCCGGCTCGGCGGGATAATAATCCAATTTGAGGGAGGCAAAATCCGTCAGCTTCAGGGAGCTCATCCGGCTCAGGCGGCGGCAGGCCTCCTCCTTGAGCAGGGCCTCCATACAGGAGCAGCGCCGGCCGTGAACCACACCGGTATCCTCGCAGCGCGGGCAAGTGTACCGGGGTTCGAAATCCGGTGTTTTCCCCCCCTCCTGCGCAATCAGGGCGGCCAGCTCGGCCTGCAGGGACAAATTGCGGGTCTTGATCTCCTCCACGGCGGCCTCCACGTCCCCGCCGCCCAAAATGGCCCGGGATACCTCCACTGCGGCAAAAGCCATCTGCTGCTCGATTTCCCGGGCGCGGGGATGGCGGGCGATAACCCGTTCCCGCAGGGCAGCCGCCTCAGCGCGGGCCGCTTCCCGCCGCCGCTCCAGCTCCGCCTGCACTGCGTCGTAGATTTCCCGGCTGTAGCCCATTTTGCTCACTCCTTTTTATACACGGGGGTATAGGTGCGCATGGTATCCTCGTATTCGTCCAGGTCAAAGGAGGTCTCCTTTTTCTTGCGGGCCTTGCGGCTGCCTAGCGTCTCCGCAGCCTGCGCTTCCTCCGTGATCCCGTCCAGATGCCATCGTTCCAACACCTTATTCATATACGAACAGTTGAATTTTCCTGTTTTCTCCACGCAGTAGTTAAAAGCAAGGCGCAACAGCGGCTCCGGCAGGTTCCAATCACAAATCCATGTCTCCGCCGCATCGGCCTGGGCCAGAGTGGGGGATTGCTTGATGCCGCACAGGGTGCTGAAGGTATCCCAGGCCTGCCGGCGCCGTTCCAAGCGGCAGAGATGCTGCTCCGCCTTGTCGATGGTGTCGATGCCGCGGTCTGCCCAGTCCAGAGCCACCTTTTCAATATACCGCATGTGGTATTTCCCCGCGCCCACCGCGTATTCGATGACCATCAAGATCACCTCAGCGGGCAGCCCTGCTGTGTCGTACAGATACAGCAGCGTTTCCATATCCCCGTTGGTGATGGCTTTGCCCAGCCGGGCGGAAGCGGTATCCAGCAGATAGGCGAAATCCGGGGACGATTTCTGCCGGGCGATGACCTCCTTCATCTGCGGCTTAACCGGCCGGGGCCGGGCGGCGGGATGGGGGGACGTTTCCTGCTGCCGGGCGGAGGCAGGCGCCTCCCGGGGAGCGTTTTTTTCCGCCGGCGCCGTCTGCGGTTCCGCCGCCGGGGAAGAAACGGCCGAAGCCTTTTCCCGGGGAATCAACACGCCGGTCTGGAACCAGTACTGCATGGCATCGGCGCAGTCGGAGGCCGACAGCCCAATGGCCGCCGCGCACCGCTCCACATCAAAGCTTCCCTTTCCGGCCCGCAGGGCCCACAGCAGTACTTTGAGCTGAGCGGAACCCGCCAGGCGGATATGTTCGTCCACCACCGCAGCGGGGACCGCAAAAATGTCGCCCAACAGCTCCGGGCGCAGGGTATAGTTCATGGCCGACGGCCGCCTTTCCTCTAATCTTGCTTTTATAGAAAATAGCCGGGGCGGGGTTCCCCCCTCCCCGGCTATTTTATCCTATCACATTGCCGCCGTCCCTGCAAGGAGGCAGTTTGTTCACGGCTGTTTTTCCTCCGCCCGCACCGGCTCCCGTACCTTGCTGCGGATAAAAAAGGTGCCAAAAAACAGGGCCGCGGCGATGAGCACGATGGTGGGGCCTGCAGCCACGGAATTGAAATAGGACAGCAGCAGCCCCACCACGCCGGAAAAAACGCCGAAAATCAGGGCCAGCAAATGGTAAGAGCGCAGGTTGGCCGCCACGTTCCGGGAGGCGGCGGCGGGAAGGATCAGCATGGCGTTGATGATAAGCAGCCCCACCCACTGGATGGCCAGCATGACGATCACGGCGATGAGCACCACGAACAGGTTGTCCATCAGTCGCACCGGCACCCCTTTGGTCCGGGCCAGGGCCGGGCTGACACTGACGGCATGGAGGGGATTAAAGCACAGCAGCCAGACGATCACGGTCGCCAGCAGGGTGACGGCCAGCACCGCCAGCTCCGGATCGGTAATGCTGAGGATGTCGCCAATGAGCAGGCTTTGATAGTTGGCGAAGCTCCCTCCCCGGGACAGGATCACCAGGCCCAACGCCACCCCGCATGAGGAAAACACCCCGATCACGGTGTCGGTGGAGGACAGGCGGGAATGGCGAATGCGGTTCATCGCCAGGGCAAACACCACGGCAAACACCACCATGACCGCGCTGTAGTCGGACAGGCCCAGCAGCACGCCGATGCCCACACCTGCCAGGGCAGAGTGCCCCAACGCATCGGAAAAGAAAGCCATCCCGTTGTTCACCACCAGGGTGCCCAACAGGGAAAACAGCGGCATGATGAGCAGCACAGCGAACAGCGCCCGGCGCATAAAATCGTACTGCCACCAGCCCAGCAGCAAATCCAGCATCATCCTTCGCCTCCTTCCGGCCTTGTCCCTTCCCCAAAGGCATGGGCAAAGGCCGCGCTGCGGAAAACCTCCTCCGGCGTTCCCGCAGCCTCCACTGTTTTGTCCAGCAGGATCACCTGGGCGGCACTGCGCCGGACATAAGGCAGGTCGTGTGACACCAGCAGGATCACCATATCCTCAGCCTCCTTCAGCCGGTCCAGCAACTGGTAAAACAACTGCAGCCCCGCCTGATCCACGCCGGAAACCGGCTCATCCAGCACCAACAGGTCCGGTTTGGGCAGCGTGGCCACCCCCAGCAGCACGCGCTGCAGCTCACCGCCTGAGAGACGGCCCAGCTGCCTGTCTAGCAGGCTGTCCGCATTGAAACGGGCCAAATGGGCCCGCAACCGCTCCCGATCCTTCTTCCGGGGAGGCAGAAAGGCGGGCCAGCGGGAGGTCAGGGACTGGGCCATATCCAGCACGGTGGCCGGAGAGCCGGGGTCCAGCGCCAGGCTCTGGGGCACATAACCGATACGCAGGCGCGGGATGGACCTGCCGTCGTGACCGCTGAATTCCACCGTCCCGGTGGAGGGAATCTCCTTCAAGATGGCTTTGAGCAGGGTGGATTTGCCCGCTCCGTTGCGGCCGATGACCGCTGTGATGCCGCCGCAGTGGATGTGCAGGTTCACATCCTCCAGAATGGCGGTCCCGCCCTGGGTGACCCCCAGATGCCTGATCTTCAGGCAGTGCAGCCCCAGATGGGGTCGTTCCGTTTGCACAGGCATGGACTTTCCTCCTCCCTACAGCGCACGCAGCTGGCTGAGATTTTCTTCCATGGCTTCCAGCCAGGCGTCCGCGGTTTCCGGCCCGGTCACACCCGTCTGGAGCATCACCGCCCGGCTTTCCTCCGCACGGTCGCCCACATAGGCATATTCCTGCGGATATTGGCTGTCGTACAACAGCAGGACCCGTACCGCCTGTGCGGCGGCCTGCTGTGCGGCAGCGGCATCGGAGGCCGCAATGCCGGAATCCTCCCCAATGGACAGGGCCGCCACGGTATTCAGCCCCAAATCGTCGGCCAGATAGGCCACGGAATCGTGGAAGGTGATGCAGTCGCGGAAATTCAGCGAGGCCGCTGTCTCCTCCAACTCCGCTTCCACCTTCCGGATGCTGTCGAGGTAGGCTTCCGCGTTGGCTTCATACGCCGCGGCATGATCCGGATCGGCCGAGCACAAACCGTCCCGCAGGTTTTCCACCATCGTGGCATAGCGGGAAGGGCTGACCCAATAGTGTTCGTTCACCGCGGCCTCCTCATGCTCGTGGGGATTCTCCCCTTCATGGTGATGGTGGCCGTCCAGCAGGTCGATCCCCTGGGAGGCATCCACGGTGACAAGGCTGGGAAACTGCTCCAGTGCGCTTTGCAGGAAGCTCTCCGCGCCCGCCCCGGCCAGCAGCAGGATATCGGCTCCCTCCAGCGCTGCCATATCGTCCGGCGCCATCTGATAGTCGTGCAGGCAGCCGGTGCGGGGCCCCACCAGGCTTTCCAGCTGGACTCCCTCCACCTCCCGCGTCAAGTTCATGGCCGCGACATACACCGGATAAAAGGAGGCCACAATGCGGGTCTCCCCCGTTTTTTCCGGCCGTACCGTGCCGGTGAACAGGGTGATGACCACCGACACCGCCACGATCAAAATCATCAGGAGCGCCACAGCCCCGATACGTTTTTTGCCCATGGTATCGATTCCTTCCGGGGAAATTAATTGCAACTCATTTGCAATAAACGTATGGTAGCACAGTTTCTTTCACCGGTCAAGCCTTTCCGCTGTCCGCCCGAAAAAAAGACTTTTCATTCCCACCGCTCTTTGTTATGATGGAGAGGCGCCAAACCAATGCTGAGGAGGGACGTTATGTTTCGGGAAATGCGCAGGCGCCGGCAGCAGCTATCGCCGGAAGAGTGCAAACGGATTCTGGCAGAGGGAACCTCCGGCGTGCTGGCGGTCCGCGGGGATGAGGGGTATCCCTATGCCGTCCCGCTGAGCTACGTTTATGAGGAGGGCCGGCTCTTTTTTCACGGAGCCGCGGCCGGGCACCGGCGGGATGCCGTGCTCCGTGACCCCAAAGCCTCCTTCTGCGTCATCGGTGGGGACCGGGTGGTGCCGGAGGAATACACCACCTATTTCCGCAGCGTGATTGTATTCGGAAAAATACGGATACTGGAGGAGGAAGCGGAAAAACGATCCGCCATCGAAAAATTGGCGGAAAAATATTCCCCCCGGCAGGAAGATGGCCGCCAGCGGGAGATCGACCGGGGATTTTCAGCCCTGTGCATGATGGAGCTGACCGTGGAGCACATGACGGGCAAGCAAGCGGTGGAACTTATGCGAGAAAAGCTGTGAGGGCGCGGGGACGCGGAATCACTGCAGCATAGAAAAAATCAGGGAAAGAGGGATTTTTTATGAAATTGTCGGATGTCAAGGAGATTCCCACCGAGCGGGATGCCGACCAGCGGGAACGGATGCTCCGGGGGGATATGTACTTCAGCGCTGACGAGGCTTTGGTGAAGGAACGCCATCGCGCCCGGCGGCTTTGCCGCGCCTACAACGCCACCACGGAGGAGCAGGGGGAGGAACGCACCCGCCTGCTCAAGGAGCTGCTGGGCGGCACGGGAGAGGCGCTGACCATCGAGCCAGATTTCACCTGCGATTACGGCACTTATATCACGGTGGGCGAAAACTTTTACGCCAATTTCGGCCTGGTGGTGCTGGACACCTGCCCGGTACGCATCGGGAATAACTGCATGTTCGGCCCGCGGGTCAGTCTGTTCACCGCCGGCCACCCCCTGGACCCGGAGGTGCGCAACTCCGGTTGGGAGTTCGGCGCGCCCATCACCATCGGCGATAACGTGTGGATCGGCGGAGGCTCCATCCTCAATCCCGGCGTCACCCTGGGGAACAATGTAGTGGTGGGCTCCGGCTCGGTGGTGACCAAGAGCTTTGGGGACAATGTGGTCATCGCGGGCAATCCCGCCCGCGTGATCCGCACCCTGTAGAAAAGGACGATAGCGGCGGGGTTGCGGCAGTCACGGATGCCCCCATGGGTATCTGTGTGCCGGCGGTTTATCTGGGGCGGGCAAGCCCCCTCCCCCACGCTTACGTCATAAATCGTTTCATCAAAAAAGGGAAGGACAGCATGTGCGCTGTCCTTCCCTTTTTTTAATTCTCTAATTAGCTATACGTTCAGCGTTTTACTGGTAAAACCCTTTCCCGCTATTCCTGTGGAACCGAGGCGGTGGTGGGCGTGGGGATGTCATCGGCGGGAGCAGTAGTGGTCACTGTCACCGGAGATCCCTGGATAAACTGGGCGCTGACATAGCCGCCTGTTTCCTTGAACTCGATTTTGTACCAGTCGCCCTCCTTGCCCAGGATTTTCACTTGGTCACCCATTTTCAGCCCGCCGATGGCATAATAGTCCGTCCCAGGCCCACCACGTACTCGCAATTCATCTGCATTTACATAGCCCACGTCGGATGTAACGGGCGCCGCCGTAGTGGTGGTTGTCTCCGCCTCCGTGGGGGCTTCCGTGGGCTCGGTCACGGCGTCGGTGGCTTCGCCCGTGCTGTCCGTGGACGGGGTGATGATCTGATCCCCCGCATCGCCGCCGTTTCCGTTGCAGCCGGAAAATGCGGTCAACATCAGGACAGCGCAAAGAGCCGCGCCGGCGCGGGAAAGCCATTTATTCCGTTTGCACATACACATCTCTCCTATCTGGTGATGAAAACGGCGGCCAGCCGGGCATACTATTCACCGGCAGCCGGGAATGGTTGGTTTCTGTTGTTCAGTTTATCATATTTTCGTCAAAAAAACACCGGTTTGAGGAAAAAAAGCTTGAACTGGCATAAATTTTTTATCCAGGGAGGGAATTGCATGGGGGTGCGAAGAAGACGGTGGCGCTGGGCCGCGGCACTGGCACTGTTGATTTTGCTGTCGCTGACCGCCGCCTATGGATCGCTTTCTTCCGCCGGGGCGCCGCAGGGGAAGAACCCCCGAAAATACACCGCCACCTTTGTGGGGGCCCTGGACACCGTCACCACCCTCACCGCCTGGTGCGGGGAGGAATCGCTTTTTCAGGAGGCCGCGGCACTGGCGGAGAAGGAGCTGAACCGCTTATCCTCCCTCTATGACCGGTACGATCCCGATTCCACCCTGTCCCGGCTCAACAGCGCGGAGGGAGAAGCCGTCCCTGTCCCCGATGAACTTTCCAGCCTGCTGGCGTACTGCATAGAGCAAAGCGGCCGGTATCCCGGCTGCAACATCGCCCTGGGCGGCGTGACGGCGCTATGGGAACAGGCCCGTGAGACAGGCTTTCTCCCCTCGGAGGAAGCACTGCGGGAAGCGGGGCGGCATACGAGTCTGTCCGCCCTGCGGATGGACGGGTCCACCGCCGCCCTGGACGACCCGGACACCCGGCTGGATTTGGGCGGTGTGGCCAAGGGGGACGCCGCCGACCGGGTAGCTGCGCTGCTGAAAGCCCGGGGACTTGACTGCTTTCTCCTCAGCTGTGGTGAGAGCAGTCTCGTGTGCGAGGGCACCCCGCCGTCCGGAAGCTGGCGGGTAGGCTTGCGTCATCCCGATGCCTCGCTCAATCTATCGGGCGCGGAGGCTCCGCCGGAGCTGCTGGGGACTCTGTCATTTTCCGATCTTTGTCTTTCGGTCAGCGGCGATTATCAGCAGTATTTTTGTGTGGACGGGACATACTATTCCCATCTCATTGATCCCGATACCCTGTTCCCCGCCCGCTATTACCGCTGTGTCTGCGTGCTGGCGGATAGCGCCCGGGAGGCGGAAATGGCCTCCAAGGCGCTGTTTGTGGAGCCACCGGAGCAATCCCGCGCGCTGGCTGAACGGGAAACGCTGTCGGTGCTGTGGGTGATGGCGGACGGATCGGTGGAAACCACTGATGGCTTTCCCGGTGAGGGAGGCTGGAAAACGGGAGAGGAGGGACAATCATGAAGCATACTTTCAGCGGCGGTATTGTCATCCCGCCGGCCAAGGAAAACAAGGCGCTCACCGCCGCGCTTCCCATCGAGGAATGGGAGCCCGACCGGCTGCGCATCCCGCTGCGGCAAAGCCCCGGCCCCGCCCTTCTCCCCGCCGTACAGCCGGGGGATAAAGTAAAAATCGGCCAGCGGGTGGGGCATCCCGCCGGAGACAGCGGCGTCCCGGTACACTGCGGTGTTTCCGGCACCGTGACGGCGGTGGAGGAGGGATCCGGCCCCTTCGGTCCCGGTCCGGTGGTCTTCATCGAAAACGACCATCAGCGGGCGGAGGCCCCGCTCCTGCCGGCGGCGGAGGGACGGCAGGGTCTGCGAATGCTGATGCGGGAAGCCGGGCTGATCGGCATGGGAGGCGCCGGCTTCCCCACCTACCGCAAGTATGATACCGACCGGGGCATCCGCACCCTGCTCATCAACGGCGGGGAATGCGAGCCGTATCTGACCTGCGACGACCGGCTGATGGTGTTTGAGGCCCGCAAGGTGGTCACCGGCGCGCTGGCGATGGCTCGGGCGGTAGCGGCCCCCGGCGGCGGAGCCCCTCAGCTCCTTTTTTGCGTGGAAAAGGACAAGGCCCAGGCGGTCACCCGGCTTCAGGAGGCGCTGCGGGGCGATCCCAAAGCGTCCCGCGCCCGGGTGATCGTGCTGCCTCACCGTTACCCCCAGGGCGGGGAGCGCCAGCTCATCCAGGCGGTACTGGGATGGGAGCTGGGGGCGGGGGTACTGCCCGCCCAGGCCGGGGTGCTGGTGTCCAACGTGGCCACCGCCGCCGCTATGGCGGACGCCCTGCAGGGGCATCCCCTAACCCACCGCATCGTCACCGTGTCGGGCAAGGTGGGGCGCCCCGGAAATTACCGGGTGCCGGTGGGGACGCTGCTTGCCGACCTGCTAGCCCACGCCGGCGGCGCCCTGCCGGAATCGGAACGGGATGTGCTCGTCTCCGGCGGTCCCATGACCGGACGGCTGATACAGAGGGGGCCCTCCGGCCCCGCCAGGGAAGAGGTGGTGCTCAAAACCACCGGCGGCCTGCTGGCCCTGGCCCGGGAGGACGGGGAAGAGCATCCCTGCATCCGCTGCGGCGGCTGCGCCCGGGTATGTCCCTCCCGGCTGATGCCCTTTGTCATCGACGCGGCCGCCATTGCGGGGGACAGCGAAACCTGCGTGCGGTACCATGCAGACCAGTGCATTGCCTGCGGCTGCTGTTCCTATATCTGCCCCGCTTACCGGCGGCTGGCCGCCCGGGTTTCCATGGCCCGCGAGGGCATCCGGGCCCGGGCCCGGCGATCCTCATCCTGAATTTCGGAGGAGGTGGGCTGTTCATGCCCGCACCGCTTGTCAACGCGCCGCCCTTTCTGCGCAGGGGACGGCGCACCGGCGCCATCATGGGGGATGTGCTGCTGGCACTGGTCCCCGTGACGGCCGCATCTCTTTGGTATTTTCAGTGGAAAGCCCTCTGGCTGCTGACTGTCACCGTCGTGTCCTGCTGCCTGGCGGAATTCGTCTGCCGCAAGGAGCGGGATTTCGACGGCAGCGCCGCCGTCACCGGGGTATTGCTGGCGCTTTCGCTGCCGTCGGGGACTCCGCTGTGGGCGGCAGCGGTAGCGGGCTTTTTCGCCATCGCCGTGGTCAAGGAGCTGTTCGGCGGCATCGGGCGGAACCTGCTCAACCCAGCCATGGCGGGCCGCGCCCTGCTGATGACTGTGTGGCCCCAGACCGTGTCCGGCTATGAGCTGCCCGATGCGGTGTCCTCCGCCACTCCCCTTTCCCAAATCGGGGAGGTGGACTGGTGGTCCCTGCTGTGCGGCAGCACCAACGGCAGTATGGGCGAAACCTCCGCTCTGCTGATCCTATTGGGCGGGGCTTACCTGTACCTGAGGGGGATGATCCGTCTGCGCGCCCCACTGACCTGCCTGGGAGTCTTTGCCGCCGTCATCTGGGTTTTCGGAGGGGACGTGCCCTTCACCGGCAATGCGGCGGCCCACCTTCTCTCCGGCGGGCTGATGCTGGCGGCCTTCTTCATGGTGACGGACTACACCACCAAGCCTGTCACTCCGTGGGGCGAAGTGCTGTTTGCCGCCGGCGTGGGCGCGCTGACCGCCGTGCTGCGGCTGTGGGGGCCCTATCCGGAGGGCGTGTGCTTCGCCATTCTGATGATGAATCTGCTGTCCCCGCTGCTGGAGCATATCACCCGGCGCCGCGTGTACGGTGTGCGGGTCCCGCTGTCCAGACACCGGATGGAGACGGAGGCATAGGCCCGGCAGGCCCTTTTCCAAAAGATAAGGGCTTTATTCTCCGCAGCAGCGGCGCATAAAGTCCACGGGGAGATGGACACACAGCCTCACTGCCTCGGGAAGGCTTGGGGAGGCTATCGTATACGGGATGGATCAGGGGCACAGAAACACCGCCCGGGCTCAGGCCGGGTCGATTATCAATGGGAAAGGGCGATCAATCGATGAAACAATGGGTCAAATCGGCTCTCAAACTGCTGACAGCGGCGGTGGTATCCGTGGCACTGCTCTTCGGCATGAGCCGTATCACCGATATGGTGCTTTCACGCCAGCATCAGGAGGAGGCGCGCACAGCGCTGGACGGGCGGCTGTCCATGGAGCAGCTGGAGGAGTTGGATACCGGCGAATCGGAGAGCGTCCAGCGCGCTTACCGCGCCAGAGACGCCGCGGGAGGTGTTTCCGGCTACGCCATCCAGATGCAGGTACGGGGCTACGGCGGTCCGATGACCGTTTGGGTGGCCCTGACCGCCGACGGCCACCGCTTCTTAGGGCTCCGGGTGACCGAACAGCAGGAAACGGAAAATCTGGGCTCCCGTGTGACGGAGTCCGCCTTTGCCGACCAGTTTGCCGGCCGGGCAGCGCCCATCTATCTGGACGGCTACACCGGCATCGATACCGCCGCCACCTCCCCGGAGGACAGCGGCGCGGCCGAACCGTGGAAAAACGGCACCTACCGGGCGGAAAAGACGGGATACGATCAGGGCTATCGGGCCTTTGTGGAGATTACGGTGACAGACGGCCGCATCACGGCGGTCAACTGGGACGCGGAAAAGCAGGACTCCGACCTGACCAAAAAGCAGGAGTCGGAAAACGGCACCTATATCATGACCGAGGACGGGCTGCGGTGGCATGAGCAGGCAGCGGTCATGGAAGCGGCCCTGATGGAAACCCAGGACCCCGCCAAGCTGATCTATGACCAGGATAACGGCAAAACCGACGCCTATGCAGGCGTATCTATCGACATCAGCGACTTTGTCCGCCTATCCGCCCAGGCGCTGGAACAGGCCAAAAACGGGGAAAACGTCGGGGAACAGGAACCGGAAAAGGAAAGCGACAATGACGTGGATGCCGTATCCGGCGCCACTGTCTCCTCCAAGGCGGTGGTCAAGGCCGCCAACCTGGCTTATGAATTTGTGCAGAAGCTGACAAACGGGGCGGCGTAAGCTGTTTTATCGAAAGGAGGGGCTTGCCATGAAAGAGGGGACCCGGCTGGACGCGCTGGCAGTGGCCTATTGCCTAGCGGCGGCGGCCAGCGGTACGGTGGCGGGCAGCCTGACTGTATTAGGGGCGGGCTGTCTTTCCCTGCTGCTCATCGGTACCGTGCTCAAGCTGTGGGGACGGCGCCCCAGCCCCCTGCGCTCCGCCTGTGCCCTGCTCCCGGCAGCGGCGCTGGCGGCGGCCATTCCGCGTCTGGCGGCTCTGGCCCGGCCGGACTGGCTCCCCGCCGGATCCGGCGGCGCAGCGGATGGAGGAATCACCCTGCTGGGGGCCTGCCTGCTCATGACCGGCCCGGCGGCGGAACGGATAGCCGACGGCGAATTTCCTTCCCTGAAGAAATTCGTGACCGCCTGCGTGGCCCTGCCCGCGGTGGGCGCGGTCCGGGAACTGGCGGGAGCAGGTACTCTATGGGGGATACGGGTGCTCCCCTCCTCCCTGCCTCTATCCCCCTCCTTTCAATCCGGAGCGGCGGGGCTGATCGTAGCGGGACTGATGCTGGCCCTGTTTCGGGTACGTTTCCCTTCACTGGGCCGGATGCGCTTATACGACGGGCTTTGGGCCGGTGCCGCCGCTGTACTGCTTTTCTGGCTCACCGGCGGTTCCTTTTCCCTGCTGGTGCAGTGGATTCCGCTGCCCGAAGGCTGGAGCGCTGTGGGCGCAGGTTTCCTGGCCGGGCTCACCCTGCTGGCATGGGGATATGTTTTCCCCGCCGGGCCGCTGCGCTCCTGGCTGCGGGAGCCCACCCTGGGGGCATTGGCCGCCGGCGCCCTGTGGGGAATGGAGGGATTTCTGCGGGACAGCGGCTTCTGGCCCGCCACGGGCGGGCTGCTACTGGCCGCGGCGGTACTTTTCGCGGCGCTGGCCGTGGCGGGCGCACTGCTGGAGCGGGTGGATCATTTTGCCCTTCCCCGCTTTGCCCGCCTGGCCCCGGTGACACTGGTATCCTCCGGCCTTGTCCTGCTGGCGTTCCAGGCTTTGCGGCAGATGCTGTAGCTTTTTCAGATTCCGCCGGCAAACATGACGGCTACCCATTTTGATTCATACGACCATATGACGAACCGGGGGGCTATAACGTTTCCAGTCCACGGTATATGGCAGAATACCCCTCCTAGAGAGATCCGTCACCTCCGGGCCGGTTCCCTCTACGCTGATGGTACCTTTATGTTTGAGGACAAACCATGTGAGAAGTCCCTGGGCCTGGAGCCGTCCCTCCGGGCCGGTTCCCTCTACGTCTGTGGTATAATAAAGTCGGGAGAAATGCGGTAGCATTTCTCGGGAACGCTGCCGAAAAACATAGACTAAGAACCGCATGGGGCAGCGTTCATGGTATAACAAAGACGGTTTTCCACCGAGTGATGGCGGCGATAGTCCCCTGACAGGGAGCAAGGCTGATACAGCGAAGTGGCGGTATGACCCTGCCGCTGTATCCGTTTTGGGGAGGCAATTCCATTTGGAAGGGATAATGGAAAAAACGGCGGTCAGTGGAAAGACTGCAAATATGGACAAAATCCCGGCCGCCGTTCTCTTGAGAAACGGCGGCCGGGTATCTGTAGGGAGAAGAACTCAGAAATGGGTGTGGAAGGTGCGGTTGACCACATCCATCTGCTGTTCGCGGGTCAACTTGATGAAGTTGACCGCGTAACCGGACACCCGGATGGTAAGCTGAGGATACTTTTCCGGATGATCCATGGCGTCCAGCAGCACGTCCCGGTTGAGGACATTGACATTGATGTGATGACCGCCCTCGCCGAAATAACCGTCCAGCAGGCCCACCAGGTTGTCGGCGCGCTCCGTCTCCTCCCGGCCCAAAGCGCCCGGGACGATGGAGAAGGTGTAACTGATGCCGTCCTCGCTGTAATCGTACGGCAGCTTGGCCACCGACATCATGGAGGCAACGCAGCCGTTTTTGTCCCGGCCGTGCATGGGATTTGCGCCGGGGGCGAAGGGCTCGCCGCCCTTGCGGCCGTCGGGAGTGGAGCCGGTCTTTTTGCCGTACACCACATTGGAGGTGATGGTCAGGATGGACATGGTAGGCTTGGATTCGCGGTAGGTGGGACACTTCTGCAGCTTGGTCATGAAGCGCTTGACGATATCCACCGCGATGTCATCCACACGGGGGTCGTTATTGCCGAATTGTGGGTATTCGCCCTCAATCTCAAAATCGACGGCCAGCCCGTCCTCGTTGCGGATGGGGCGAACCTTGGCGTATTTGATGGCGGACAGGGAATCGGCCACCACTGATAGGCCCGCCACGCCGCAGGCCATGGTGCGCAGGATCTCGTTGTCGTGCAGGGCCATCTGGATTTTTTCATAGCAGTACTTGTCGTGCATGTAGTGGATGACGTTCAGGGTGTTGACATACAGCCCGGCCAGCCAGTCCATGATGAAATTGTACTTTTTCATCACATCGTCGTAGTCCAGCACGTCCCCCTGGCAAGGAACCAGCTCGGGCCCGACCTGCACACCGCTCTTCTCATCCCGGCCGCCGTTGATGGCGTACAACAGGGCTTTGGCCAGGTTGGCCCGGGCGCCGAAGAACTGCATCTGCTTGCCGATGCGCATGGCGGAGACACAGCAGGCGATGCCGTAGTCATCGCCGAACTTTTTGCGCATCAGCTCGTCGCTCTCGTATTGAATGGAGCAGGTTTCTATGGACATTTTGGCGCAGTAGCGCTTGAAGTTTTCGGGCAGCCGGGGGCTCCACAATACGGTCATGTTGGGTTCCGGCGCCGGCCCCAGATTGGTCAAGGTGTGCAGGAAGCGGAAGGACATCTTGGTGACCATGTGCCGCCCATCGGTGCCGATGCCGCCGATGGATTCGGTCACCCAGGTGGGGTCGCCGCTGAACAGCTCGTCATAGGCCGGAGTGCGCAGGAACCGCACCAAGCGCAGCTTCATAACAAAGTGATCGACGATTTCCTGAATCTCGCTTTCCGTATACCGTTTGTCCACCAGATCCCGCTCGGCGTAAATGTCCAGGAAGGTGGAGACCCTGCCCAGGGACATGGCTGCGCCGTTCTGCTCCTTCACCGCCGCCAGATAGCCGAAGTACAGCCACTGGAAGGCCTCCTTGGTATCCTGGGCGGGACGGGAAATGTCAAAGCCGTAGGAGGCGGCCATGCGCTTGAGCGCCTCCAGAGCGCGGATCTGCTCCGCCAGCTCCTCCCGCAGCCGTATGGCCGGGGAATCCATCACGCTGAAGTCTGCGTTGTCCCGGGACTGCTGCTTTTCCTGAATCAGCGCGTCCACACCGTACAGGGGCACCCGGCGGTAATCGCCGATGATGCGTCCCCGGCCGTAGGCATCGGGAAGTCCGGTGATGATGGCGCTTTTGCGGGCGGCGCGCATTTCCGGGGTGTAGACGTCGAACACACCGTCGTTGTGGGTCTTGCGGTAACGGAAAATCTCCTCCAGCTCCGGGGACAGCTGGCGGTTGTAGGCCTCCAGAGAGCCATGCACCATACGAATGCCGCCGAAGGGCATCACCGCCCGGGTCAGCGGCGCGGAGGTCTGCAGGCCTACCACCTGCTCCGCATCCTTGTCAATATAGCCCGGCGCATAGGCGTCGATGCCGGAGATAGTCTCGGTGTCGATGTCGTAAACACCGCCGCGATCCCGCTCCTCCTTCAGCAGGGCCGCGACCTTATCCCACAGCGCCTTGGTGCGCTCGGTGGGCGGGGCCAGGAAGCTCTCGTCCCCATCATAAGGGGTATAGTTGCGCGAAATGAAGTCGCGCACATCCACCTGTGTTTCCCAATGGCCTGGGTTGAACTGTGTCATGGTCATTCCTCCATCTATCCATGCCGCAAAATGTATACCATATCCGCCGTCAGTTTGTCTCACATAACCTTCGGCTGTCTTGATTTTAGTATACCAAATGCGACGGAAAGCGACAAGGAACAGCGCTGTAGAATAAATCATACCCATCCAGTATGGTTTTGTGCAGGTTGCGCGCCGGGAGGAGAAGCGGAGCTTACGGCAGCATCGAAGTCATCTACTGCTTTTGCTGACCGAAACAGCGAAACAAGATTGTTCTTGCATTTTTAATCCGAATCGTGTAAGATAGGGATCATATTCAATTTAAAGCGTTACGGTTTAAATGAGTAAAGCGGCAAAAACAGGAGGGGATCTTCTATGAGTAAGGAGGTCGTGATCTGGCTGACCATTGCGGTCTACATCGTCTTTATCGCGGCGGTGGGACTGATCAGCCGGCGCAGCTCTAAAAGCATGACGGACTTCACTGTGGGGGGACGCAACGCCGGGGCCTGGGTGACCGCCCTGTCCTACGGCACCGCGTATTTTTCCGCCGTGATGTTCATCGGATATGCCGGGACCACGGGATGGAAATACGGGTTATGGGCGGTACTGCCAGGTTTGGGCAATGCGGTATTCGGTTCTCTTCTGGCCTGGCTGGTGCTGGCTAAACGGACGCGCAAGGTCACCCGGCGGCTGAAAATCAAATCCATGCCGCAGTTTTTTGACCAGCGTTTTGTCAGCCGGCCCATGAAGCTCTTCTCCGCTGCGGTAATCTTTTTATTTCTGCTGCCGTATTCCGCTTCGGTGTACAAAGGGCTGACCAGTGTCTGCGCCGTGCTGCTGGGCGTAGACGAACAGGTGTGCATGATCGTCATCGCCCTAGCTTCCGCGGCGGTAGTGGTTCTGGGCGGTTACATCGCCACACTGAAAGCAGACTTTGTCCAGGGTATCGTCATGCTGGTGGGGGTCCTGGCCCTGATCGTCGCTGTGGTGCGATGCCAGCAGGTGGGCGGCCTGTCCGCCGGGCTGCAGGCCATCAGCCGGGTAACGGAAGACCTGCAGCTGGGAGTCGCGGATCATATCGCCCTGTGGGCCACTGTATTGATGACCTCCTTCGGCACCTGGGGTCTGCCGCAAATGATCCATAAGTATTACGGCATCCGGGACGACCGGGAGGTCAAACGCGGCACCGTTATCTCCACCCTCTTCGCCCTGGTTATTGCGGGCGGCGGCTACTTCATCGGCTCCCTGTCCCGGCTGTTCTATCAGGAGCTCCCCTCCCCTCCCGGCGGCGGTGCAGGAAGCTACGACTATTTGGTCCCCAATATGCTAAACGAGGCGGGGTTGCCTACCGTGCTCATCGGGCTGGTGCTGGTGCTGCTCATTGCAGCGTCCGTGTCCACCCTGGCCTCCATCACCATTACCGCTTCCTCCACCCTGACCATGGATCTGCTCAAGGAACGGCTGTTTCCCAAGCTGGACCCGGTGGGGACCGCCCGGGTTACCAAAGGCCTGTGCGCCCTGTTTGTGCTGCTCTCCTATGTAATCGCCAATTCCCAGACACCCATTCTGGATATGATGTCGTATTCGTGGGGAATCTTGTCCGGTTGCTTTCTGGCCCCCTATGTCCTGTCGCTGTACTGGAAGGGGATCAACCGCACTGGCGCCTGGGCCGGGATGGTAGCGGGCTTTGTCACGGCAGCGCCGCCTCTGGTTGCCAAGCTTCTTTTCCCCGGAGTATCCCTGCCCTTCTTTGGGAAACTGGCGGATTTGGGCCCGCATTTCGCCTGCCTGGCTATGATCGTATCCTTCCTGTTCTGCTGGGCGTTCAGCCTCATCAGCCGGGCCGCCCGGCTGAAAGGCGCGCAGGATAATCCCGCGTTTTATGCCGAGGAGGCGGAAGCGTGACCCGGCTGCTTGCTGGCCGATGGTTTTCCTATAGGAAATAAGCCCGCAGGCGGCGCGTCCGGAAACAAGAGAGACCTCTCCTTCCTCAGCTGTACCGGCGCCAGCCAACAGCCTTTGAAGCCCGAACGAAAGCCCGGTCTCCGAAACGGAGGCCGGGCTTTCGTTTTTACTTCTTTCACTTCTTATCGCGGGAGATCCAGCGCTCCTCAAATTCCGGAAGCGGCAGGGGCTTCGAAAAGATATACCCCTGCACCAACCGGCAGCCAACCGTTTTGAGAAACGCCAGCTGCTCCGGCGTTTCGATGCCCTCGGCCACGATATCGGCTCCCAGCTTCTCCGCCAGCTCCACTATGCTCCTGACCACCACCTGTGTCTTTTCCCTCGACACATCCAGGAAAAACCGGCGGTCCAGCTTGACGGCATCCACATCAAATTCCATCAGCAGCCCCAGCGAAGAGTATCCCGCCCCAAAATCATCCAGGGAGCAGCGGAACCCCAGCCGGTGCATCTTGCGGATCTGATGCTTGACATTTTCGATTCTCTGGTCGTCAAAAAAGATGGATTCGGTCAACTCCAGCTCCAGCAGGCCAGCGGGAATTTCATACCGGTCCGCGATGTCCTTAAATTTCAGGAGCACCTCCGGATCATCAAAATGCTGACGGGAAAGGTTGACGGAAACCGGGAAAAGCCGCATGCCGTTGCGCGCCCACCGATGTATGGCCCGACAGACCTCCTCAAACACATAAAAATCGAGACGGCATATTTTCCCATTCTTTTCAAACAGGGGAATGAAGTCGGAAGGATAGATCATTCCCCGCCGGGGATGGTTCCATCGAACCAAAGCCTCCACCCCGCCCAGGCTTCCGTTTTCCACCCACACCTTGGGCTGCAGGTAAACCTGAAAATCGCCGTTTTCCAGAGAACCTTCAAACAACGCATTGAGATCGCGTTCCTTCTGCAGCCGCTGGGTAAAAGCGGCATCGTAAAACACGCACTCGCCATCCTGGTCAGCCGTTCGATTGCGGCAGGCGGTCTTGGCCCGGTCCTGGATCACCGTGACCTCCAGTGCAGGATCGTCCACAATGTAAGCCCCTGGCTGAAGGATGAGATAATAGGGGGTGCTCAGCGTCCGGTTAAACGCATTGACGGTTTCGCTCAGCGCCTTGAGCCGGGATCGGATGGTTTCCGGATCTTTCTCTTTCAGGCAAAGGAAAAACAGGTCGGCGTCCGCACGGGCTGCCGCTTCCTCCGGCCCCACAGCCTTGTTCAGGCAATTCATGATATACGTGAGGGTCCTGTCCCCCTCCTCGCTGCCGAAATTCTCATTGATTAACTTAAAATCCTTGACATTCAGCAACACCACGGTAAAAGTACCGGGTGGTGCCGCGGCAAGAAGCTGCCGGCACCTGAGTTGAAACGCGGCGTTGTTGCCTCCTCCCGTCAACGGATCCACAAATGCCACCCGCTCCATTTGGCGGAAATGGTTTCGATAAATTTGAAAAAATGCCGCAAAAATAGCCGCAAAAAGCACGATAACAGCCACCACAATACACACCGTCTGGGTGATAAAGCCCTCCACCTCTGCCGAAATGACATCGCTGGGAACCAGAGTCAGCAGCACCCAATCATATGTGCGCAGCGGGTGATAGGAAAGCACCAAATCGCTTCCATCCACCGCGGTAAAGGAAAAAATCCCGTTCTCCTGCCGCTTCATGTTCTCCTGCATCTGCCGGATGTCCTGAACGTCCGAACTCTCGCCTTCGCGGAAAATGTCGTCCAACTCCATAAACGGCCGGACGTCTGTGGGAGATATCAGTACGTTTCCGTTGGTATCGACAATGCAGCTCAGGCCTTGCCCATAAAAGCTCTCAGGCTGAATCAGCCGCTGCATATTCTCCTCATCACGCAGGCCCACCAGGACCCCCACCACGGAATCTTCACGGATAAGGGGGATGGAATACAGAATCCCCCGCCCCTCTACAAAGGAAACGCCGTTTTCCCCCTGAAAGGAGGCCGTGATGCCGGGCAGCTCATGCCAATCGCCCTTGACTTCCTGTGAGCACAGCATATCTCCGTTCTCTTTTATCACAGCCAGGGCGGTAAAATCCAAAATCGCCGCTTTTCGTTCAAGGAAGGAGCAGACAGCTGTTTCCTGTCCCTGGTCCTCCTCGATGCGGATCACACTGTCTGCCAGCATCTCCAGATCCACCGTCACCTTGGTAAGGCGGTTGTCAAGGTCAGAGGCCAGCTGGAGTGCCACACCGTTGACATACATTTCCGTCCGATGGGTAATCGCCCGTTGCAGGCTGAGCGTGTTCCAGATCAGGAGGACACATACAGCGACAATAACGGCGGCCAGAAGGATCAGCGACTTTTTCGAACGAAATAGGCGCCAAAGGGTATCGGACTTTTCCCGGGGGAAATCGCGGCCCTCTTGTTTTCTCATCCTCATGTGCCTCTTTTCTCCGCCGTCTTTCTTTTTTCCTACTCTATTATTTTTATCATATCTTTTAATTTAAGTCCACTCCAATTCCGATTTTCGGACCTGAATTCCTTTTCCACTGAGTCTCAAAACGGTTGACAAGGCCCTTGGCAGGCGTTATGATAGCGCCGGATGCGGTTGCCGCCAAGGCTTAAAGCATGAAACATAAGGAGCGAATAAAGATGAAAGCGTATGACCGGATAACGGACCTGATCGGCGGAACCCCTTTGCTGAGACTGAATAGATACATGGCCGAAAAAAAGCTGGAAGCGGCGATTTATGGGAAATTGGAGTACCTCAATCCCGCTGGAAGCGTAAAAGACCGGGTCGCCAAAGCGATGATTGACGATGCGGAAGCCAAGGGAATGCTCGGGCCGGATTCCGTCATTATTGAACCCACCAGCGGCAATACCGGCATCGGCCTGGCCGCCGTGGCGGCTTCCCGTGGTTACCGTGTCATCCTGACCATGCCGGAGACGATGAGCGTTGAGCGCCGCAGCCTGCTGAAGGCCTACGGAGCGGAGCTGGTGCTCACCGAAGGAGCTGCAGGCATGCAGGGCGCCATCACCAAAGCACAGGAACTGGCGGCCCAAACACCGCACAGCTTTGTTCCCGGCCAATTCACCAATGCCGCCAACCCGGCGGCTCACCGCGCCTCCACAGGGCCGGAAATCTGGGAGGATACCGACGGGAAAGTGGACATCTTTGTGGCAGGCGTCGGCACCGGAGGCACCCTTTCCGGTGTCGGCGAATATCTCAAGGAGCGGAATCCCCACGTCACCGTTGTCGCCGTCGAACCCGCAGGTTCCCCGGTGCTTTCCAGGGGAACCGCCGGGCCGCACGGCCTCCAGGGCATCGGCGCCGGGTTTGTTCCGGATACATTGAACACAGAAATTTTCGACGAGATTATTGCCGTAGAGGACGAAGAAGCCTACGAAGCCAGCCGCCTGTTGGCGAGGAAAGAAGGCCTGCTGGTGGGCATCTCCTCCGGCGCTGCCGTGTTTGCCGCCGAACAACTGGCACGGCGGCCTGAAAACAAGGGGAAAAGGATTGTGGCACTTCTGCCGGATGCCGGGGAACGCTATCTTTCCACCCCCCTGTTTGCGGACTGAACAGCAACTTTTTCGCTACTACGGTCCTCTGACCCGCCCTTGCGGAGACCTGTCACGATACAGGAATCGGAGGGAATCCGGCATAGTCAAATACCCGCTCTATAAGGGAAAGCCCCGTCCTTCCGGACGGGGCTTTCCCTATATGACCTTTTCCGTCAGTGGACACGCTTTTTCAATCGGAGAGCCAGAACCAAACCTCCGGCGGAAAGGATTAAGAGAAGGAGGGGATACACGGCGACGCCTTCGCCTGTCTGGGGGATTTCGGTAGGCGTATCCGTGCTGCCGTCTTCTAAGTTTCCGGTGCCGCTGTTGTCCGGGATCTGAGGACGGCTGTCATCCGGGGCATCTGTGCCGCCGTTGGCTTTTTCCTCCAACGCACTGAGGGCATCGGTTAGGGCTTTCGCAGCTGCGTCTATTTCCTCTTGGGTCGCGGTTTCAGGCAGCGCCATAGCGGCGGTCAGGGCATTGGTCACCGCTTGAGCGGTCTCGGCCGTGTACCGGCTAAGGTCGAGCTGTTGGGCTTGGGCAATCGCTGTTTCAAGGGCGGCACGGTCGATGGTCACAATTTCCTTCAAGCCGGAAATTGCCTTCCGGATAGCATCCGCCGCGTTATCCATTTCCCCCTGGGTCGCCGTCAACGGCAGAGCTTGAGCCGCCGTCAGGGCATCGGTCACCGCTTGAGCGGTCTCGGCCGTATACGGGGTGAGATCCAGTGCCTCCGCCTCCGCAATCGCCGCATCCAGCGCGGTGCGGTCGGTCAGCAGCTTCCACTGGCAGGCAATGGTTGTGTGGTTGTCTTCGGGATAATTGCTGTCTGTACCCATGGAGGTAACGAGCCCCAGCAGCCAGCCGCTGAGCTGTCCGCGCATCTCTTCGGTCAGCAAGCCTTCCTCTGCCGGAGTTCCTTCCTCCGGGTCCGCCGGCGTACCGTTGATCAATTCATCAAGGAGAGCATGGATGTCGATGGAATACAATCTTCCGGCAAATGAGTCGTTAAAGTCATCGAGAAAGCTACCCAAGCTGTAATCCAGGCTGGGAACGGTAAAGACCTTTGTATCATCGGCATCGGTGGGCCAATCTGCACCCAAAGGTCCAAAAATAAGGGCGAGGGTTGTCTGTGTGTTCCCATGCTGATTATAGGGCCTCAAAAGCGGTGTGCGGTTGTCGGCGGCAACGAAGTCTTTTGCCCCTTCATTGTTGTTCCAACCGGTAATGCCCAGTGTTTCCGAAACGGAAAGATGGTCCAGGATTTGGTTGAGAAGATCGGAAAGGTTCTTAACCAGAACGTCAATAACGTTGTCCACCAATTCACCGTTTTGGATTTTTTGCGCGGTCGCTTTCACCCATTCCGGCTGTACTGTGCTGTCCTCGCCGCCCAAATGGCTCTGGTAAATGTAATTGGCATAATCCAGCAGGTTTTTGGGTGTTTCACCGTCTGGAACAACAGGGATTGCCGTAAGGCTTTCCGTCAGCGCGGTCACGGTCTGATCCAATTCCGCTGGATCGCGAATTTCCTCGTCCAGCTTGTCAAGCAGCACGTTAAGCGTCTGCAGCAACCCAGCGGTGGGAATCAACAGCTGCAGTTCAAAAGAAGAACCGGTAGTATCAATCACCATACCGCTCTGGCTGTAATCGTAGTATACGGCTCCGTTTTCCTCTTTAGAAGGCAGAAGTTTGGGAAGCCCTACCGAGATCAGCTCGTCAAAGTTTCGGAACTGCACGCTTTCTCCCATCAGGCTGTTGACAAGAGCCACCAGCACCGGGCGGATTCCGCCGGCTTGCGCAATCTGCGCATAATAGTCATGCAGGAAGCCGTTGACGGTGGTGGTCAGCATGTCATTGCTGAAACCGTGCGCCTTGCCGTATTCGGTGATATCCTCCACTGTCTGTTCCTCGCCGGTAACCGGATTGGTAAAGGTAACCGGGCCGACGCCGGTGTAAGTCCGGATATCCATGCTCTCCTTCACCTTCCCGTTCTCGATGGTACGGGTAAAGGTTACGCAGCGGGCCGGTGACGGATAGGTCACCACCGAGCCGGTCTCGATATCGTAGAGGGTATTGCCCGCCTCAGTGGTCACCGTGGCAATGTCGTTGGCATGCATGTGACCGGTAAAAATGTAGGACATGCCAGCGTCGGCGTACACGGCGGCCAACCGCTCATAGTCGTTGACCAGGTACATGGGCAGCAGATCGGGTTCCATACTGAAGTGGGGAACCATCCCATGGTGCTGCAGGCCGATGACGGTGTCGCCCCTCTGCCTGGCGGCTTGGATCTGTTCCACCACCCAGGCCTCCAGCTCCGGGCCGACGTTGCCGCTGGTTTCGTGCTCGTCTATGCCGGAATCGGTATTGTCCGCACTGTACCGGGCGGAGTCAATGGAGAGGATGGTGAAACCGTCCTTGGGCCGGGCCGCATAGGATAGGCTGCCGCCCTGTTTCCCTTCGGCGGGTACAAAGGAGGCGATGACGCTGTCGTCATTATAGACAAGATCCGCGTATATACGTTTGTAGTCTTCTGGTGTGGTCCGGCCGGCGGGCACCGCTTCTCCGCTGTCGGTGTTAAAATTCATGGCGTTGGAATTGTTGAGGTCATGATTTCCAGGGGTGATGTAGACCTGAGCGCCTGTTTCCTCCTCAAACCTTTCCAGGATGCCGGCCAGGGCTTCATGCCCTTCCCTTTCGCCGTCCTTGGTCAAGTCGCCGGAAATGAGCAGCACATCCGGGTCGTCCTTTTTAACCGTGTCGAGCAGGGCGTTCAAAAACGCCTCGCTCTCCGCAAACATCTTGCGATCGCTGTTGAGATGCTCTGTAAAGTCCTCCGTGTCCTTGATCAGGGTGGGCGACAGATAGTGGGTGTCGGAGAGGGAAGCGATTTTCAGACTCTCCTCCTGCCTGACGGGCTGCGCCGCCGCGCTTGCCGATACGGTCTGCCCCATCAGCAGCGCTGCGGTCAACACCGCCGCCCCTTTTTGAAACCAGTGTTTCACGTAAGTTCCTCCTTACTTTTTACTTCCCCATCATTTTAGCCGGGCGCGGCCCGGGCTCCCACCTTACTTCTGTTACGGCCGGGTAAAGATCCGGTAAACAAGGGGGAGTTTAAAACGTCCGGAGAAACGTTTTCGGAGGCACAGTGAATTTCCTGTCTGTGCTCATGGAATGTGCGGACACGGTATGGCGGCATGGAGCCGGCCGCCCTCTCCCAGGGGCACGCCCATTCCTGAAGCGGAAGGACTGTGACAGCCCCGCAGCGAAAACGGGATACGGATAAAAAACGGACCGTACGGCAGATTTCCCTTCCGTCCGGTCCGTTTCTTTATTTTACTTCCGACAGCTCTTCGGTCAGCTTCAAAATTTGCGGCGCCAACCTTTCCCGTTCTTTTTTCGTCACGCGGGTATACAGCGGATAGGCAGCCGCCACAGCGGCAATTCCGATAAGCCCGATCACCACACCGGGAATAAAGAATTTCATCCAAACCATTGTACAGCACATGCCCACCCCTAAAAGCAGGCATCCTATAACACCTACAAGGACGGAAAGAACCGTCCCCTTTCTTGTGGTGTCCCGGTCCAGCCTCCTCAGCTGTTCCATTTTGTCCTCTTCCCTGGGCAGATATTTCTTCCGGATATTCCGGATTTCTTCCTGCTGTTTGGCCGAATAAGTATAGGTGAAGGTGTCTTTTTCCTTTTCCATGACCCATTTTCCTTTCTAATTGACTGGATAGCTGGAGATAAGGTGGCTGTATTCCAAGGAGGTATTTATGTTCCCGCGCCGTCATCCCCCAGCCTCTTCAGCTGCTTGGTGGATCGGACGATCATATAGATCGCCATTGCCAGCACGATGACGCAGACGGCTCCGCCCGCTGCGGCAACCATTATGCGGCGGAACTCCGGTTCGTCGCTCCCAAACTGAGCGAGCATGGCGGTTTCCAGCGAAAGCATGGAAACCAGCGCAGCCGTCAGATTGACGACCTTGGTCGCCGACATCACAGGGCTGCCGTGCTTCCGGTATTTGATTACGTTGACAATCGCTGAAATGGTGATATAAAACGTATACAGCGCCATCCCATAAATCAAAAGCCCCGGATAGGAAAACCCTCTGTTCTGTGTCACCATATAGACGACAATGCCTGCCAGCGCCTGGTTCATCAACAGCAGGATAATGCCGCAGGCGCGATAGCGCTGAAACTCGGACGCGATATTTTTGCCCACCGGCCTGCGGTGGATGTATCGTACAAGCACGGCGCGCATAGCCGACAACAGGACATAGTAAAACGCAAGGGCGACAAACCACGCGGACCGGTACCGGATGCCGGAAAACAGGTTCAGCGCCACATACAAAAGGTTGACAAACAGGCCGCCGTGCAGTGTGATTTCCGAACGGAAGATGGCATCCCCCAGCAGACGGCCACCCAGCGGGGTACTGCGGAGCTTTTTGATCAGGGGCAGCCCGTCCCATCCGTTGCGCGCCGCCTCCACGACGCCGGTTATCCCCGTTATCGTGATAATCATAGCGTATGCCGAGAGAAGATACGCCAAATACGAGAGCAGGGAACGGTCCCCTATACTCAGAAGGATGAACACCAAAAGGAAAGAAGGCACGGCAATCAGCACCGTCGGCAACGGCGGAAGAAAGAACAGCTTTTTTAAAACCGATTTAAGACGTCCCATCCGGTTCCCTCCTGAGCTTTACCGTAAAGGTGCTTCCTTTTCCCACCTCGCTGCTGACGGAGATGTCCCCGCCGACAATATCCATTACGCGCTTTACCAGGGCGAGTCCCAGACCGTTCCCCTGCACGGCGTGGGAAGTATCCCCCTGATAAAACTTCTCAAAAATGTGTTTTCCCACCTCCGATGGGATGCCGCAGCCGGTATCCGTTACCTGGACAACGGCTGAATCCCCCTCCGATTTCAGGGACAGGAAGATCCTGCCGTGGGGTTCTGTAAACTTGACGGCGTTGGAAAACAGGTTGTTCCAGACCAGGGAGAGCAGTTCCGCGTCGGTATTCACCATGACTTCCTCTTCCACATCCGTTTCGATTGCCAGATGCTTTTCTTCCCATGCGCTTTCAAAAGAAAGCAGGCATTCGCAAAGCTGTTCCCCCAAATTGTAGGTTACCGTTGCCGGATAAATCCGCTGGTTTTCCAGCTTATTGAGCTTCAAAATGTTGGTAATCAGGCTGGCCAGCCGCCGGGAGGCATCCGTAATGGCCTTGGCGTACTCCCGCCGCTTTTCCTCCGGCAGATCCGGCTGCCCGAGCATGGTGCCATAGTTCTGAATCACCGCCAAGGGGGTTTTCAGCTCATGGGACACATTGGCAATAAAGTCTGTCCGCAGGGTCTCCGTGCCGGACAATTCCTCCGCCATCCTGTTAAAGCAATCCGCAATCGCGCCAAATCCATCGTCAGGATCTATACGGCGTAAAGACGGAATCCTGACGGAAAAGTCACCTTTCATCATCTGCTCCGCCGCTTCCACAATCTTTCGCACCGGGTGCTCCACCATAAACTTGCGCCGGATCCCGTCGATGACCGTGCACATAAGGCTAAGCAAAACCACATTCAAAAAGGTTACCTTGGCGGCCTGTTCAATATGTTCCTGAGTAAGCTGCAGCCCTGCCGACTTCGTCATCATATTGAGGAACAATGTCATACAGCACGTGATGACAAACGCCATCAGAAGGAAAAAGAGAACATACCGCCGGAGAGCAAACAGCCACCGAACGCCCCTTCCCGTATTCTCTTTCTTCCTCATTTCCATACCGCCTTATAGCCCAGTCCATGGACCGTCACAATCTCAAAATCCTCGCAGTCCGAAAACTTGTCCCGCAGCTTGGCCATATACACATCCACTGTCCTGGGGCCGGAGGAAGAGGCGCTGTCCCAGAATTCATCCATGAGCTGGGAACGGGTAAAGGTCTTTTTCGGATAGGACAGCAGCTTATAAATCAGATTGAACTCCCTCACCGTCAGGGGAATTTCTGCCCCATTCAGATAGGCGGTGTGCTCCTCTGCATCCAGGGTCAGGCTCCCCACCGTCAGCTTTTTGCTGGCGGCAATTTTGGCCCGGCGCAGCAGCGCCTCCATGCGCAAAAGCAGCTCCTCCAGATCAATGGGCTTGACCATGTAATCGTCGATCCCCGCTTTGAATCCGCGCTGCTTGGAGGCAAAGTCATCCCGGGCTGTCATAAACAGAATGGGAATCTCCTGATTGGCCTCCCGCACGGTTTTGGCAAATTCGAACCCGTCTATTCCCGGCATCATGATGTCGGAAAGGATAAGGTCGAACAGCGTCCCGCCGTACATGGCGTCATAGGCCTCATTGGCGCTGAGGCACCCTACCGCTTCATAGCCGTTCTGTTTCAGAAAGGTGCACACGGTTTTGTTCAGTTCCCTGTCGTCTTCCACCACCAAAATGTGAAACACAAATCCCACCTCCTCATGCTGATTGAATCAAGTATAGCATGGAGATGTTAACGTCTTGTTTGCATTTCTGTCTTTTCTATAAATTTCCGGACCCGAACGCTAGCGTTCAGGTCCAGAAAACGGTTGGGCGGTTTTAGGGACGGATACGGTCGTTTTCCTTTTAACGGGCGGCCTGCTCCTGCGCCAGGCGCTTTTTGGCATCCTCCACCGACTCGCCGTCCTTTGTCAAAAACTCCTCCACAAATTTGTCCGTCATCTTGGTGAATCCCCCGACAACGCCTTTTTCCATTTTTTTATACCCGTCAACTATCCCCTGCTCCATTTTTTTGTATCCGCTTACTACCCCTTCGGCAATTTTTTCATTCGCCTGAACCAACTTTGATTTCGCCACTGTGCCTTCCTCCTTAACGCTTTTTATTCGTTTGATTCGCTTCTCGTCTGTATCTGCACACTACATAAACCGCTGTGCCTAACATTCCCGCTAGGACGGCCATCCCCGCCGCCGGAAGGATCAACTTCCTCATGACGATTCCTCCTTACTTCAGCCCCTTGATCACTGGAATCAGAGAGAGCAGGGCTACAATGCCGACGATGCCAACAACGATACCGGGAATCATCATGTTCCACACCATGGTCATGCACATGCCGACCCCCAGAACAATGGCTCCGCACACGCCCAGCAGGGTGGTTCCGATGGCTTTCCCGTTGAAAACAATGGCGGGCTTGCCGTCCATTTTCCTGCGTACGAGAATCATGGCCAGCAGCACCACCGCGCCGATGACACCGATCACAATGCCCGGCATCATGGCGCCCCATTCCGGCAACAGCGCCATGCACATGCCCAAGGCAAACAGAATGCCGCCCACCGTGCTCATAATCAGAGTGATAAAATCCTTCTTCTTCATTTCCAACCGCCTCCATTCTTTTCTTCGTGATCTCTCACACGACAACTGTATTGTAAAGCCGCCGTGTTTGAGAATTGATTGCAAAATGTTTGCAAATTATGAAAATACGCTGTCTCTTTTCAGCGGTCTTCTCGATAGCGTGCCCCTTTGGAGCAGGGATTCGGACGGTACACATTTTCATTTGCTTTTCCGTCTGCAACAGATGGATAGAGGAGAAAGCCCGCGTACATAATAAGGGTGCGTGACACAAAAGTTCAAGCAGAAAGGTGAGGTGGGCGGTTTGCTGCCAAACATTCGTGTTTTCCCCAATGGAGATGGAACGTATACCCTGCTATTGGATTTTCTACAACAAGACGTGGAATTCGCTGAAGAATTTTATCACGGCCAAAATCAACAACCGGATTTCAAGGACTTGAAAAAGAGGATAATGGAGCAGGCCCAGAAATTCAAAATTACCAGCGTAAAAATCCTCGTATCCGGCGCTCTGGTGGCCCCCTCTCCTTCTCCTCCCTGTTATCTGCATTTGCCGCAGCTGACCGGTATACCATGGGCTATCTTTATGGAGGAACAGACCTGCAGCAAATTGAATATGTGGAACAGGCAGGCGATGCTCTGGATACGGTCTCCCCCAGCTACTTTGATCTACGAGAGGACGGGAGCCTGAAGCTCAACTACCTGAGCCCCTACTTTATCAAAAACATGCACGATAAAGGGATAAAAGTCGTCCCGTTCCTGAGCAACCATTGGAACCGGACAGCGGGAATCCATGCATTAAGGGATGTGGAATCCCTTGCCGCCCAGTTGGCAGATTATATCGAGGAGTATGAGCTGGATGGCATCAATGTGGACATTGAAAATGTTACCCATGAGCAGCGGGATCAGTATACCGAGCTTGTACGGCTGCTGCGTGAAAAAATTCCGGCGGATAAGGAGGTATCGGTGGCAGTTGCCGCCAATCCCAACAACTGGCAGACCGGCTGGCATGGTTCCTACGATTACGCGGCGCTTGCCCGATATGCTGACCATTTAGTGGTGATGGCGTATGACGAGCATTTCGAGGGAGGAGAAGCTGGCCCGGTGGCAAGCATGGAGTTCGTAGAAAAATCAATCCAATACGCTCTGGATAGGACAACCGCCGACAAAATCGTCATCGCCGTTCCTTTCTATGGACGTGTATGGAGCTTAGACGATAGACGGGTTTTGGGAAAAGGGGCTAGCAGCAAAACCATACAGCAGATTCTCACAGACTGCGAGGCCACCCTTCAGTATGACGAGGCCAGCCATTCTGTGAAAGCGGAATTTACCGTGACCGAGGCAGACGGGAATTACACCGTCGGCGGCGATTTTGTCCTGCAGCCGGGACGATATGTCGCGTGGTTTGAAAACGACCGGTCTTATAAGGAAAAGTTGGGCCTGATCGAAAAATACGATCTGAAAGGAGCCGGCGCCTGGGCATTGGGTCAGGAAGATACCTCTATCTGGGATCACTATGAGGAGTGGGTCAACAGACCCGAAGCCGATGCGGAGCAGACTCCGCCCACCACCCCCCCGCAACCGGAAGCACCAGTTTTTCCAGAACAGCCCTCTCAGGGATATTTCTACCATCAAGTACAATCTGGCGACTCCTTGTGGAAGATTGCACAGCAATATTTGGGGCAGGGAAGCCGATATGTGGAGGTTATGCAACTCAACGGTCTAACAAGCGACCGGATCTATCCGGGTATGGAGCTGAAGATCCCCGGAACAGAGGAAAATATGCGACCAGAGCCAGAAATCACTTATCGGGAATATACTGTCAAGCAGGGGGATTCCCTGTGGAAGATTGCTCGCGCGTATCTGGGATCTGGTACCCGCTATTCGGAAATCGTGGAGTTAAATGGTTTGAAGAGCGAAATTATTCATCCCGGTCAAACTCTTAAGCTGCCAAAGAACTAATTTTTCTGGATCTTCCGCCGCCAAAAAAGCCCGCCAAGGATGTTATCCCGGCGGGCTTTCTTTTCCAATTTTATTGGATGGCGTTTTCAAATTTCTCGATATTCCCAGTCTGCCCGATCACACAGACCACATCCCCCTCCTGGAACCGGTAGTCGGACGGGAACTCCACATCCGTACGGTGGCAGTGCTCGATGGCGATGATGTTCAGGTTGTATTTGCGGCGGGTATCTGCTTCACGGACGGTGAGACCGATCAAACGGTCGGTGGCCTGTATCCGTCTGACCTCCACATCCCCCTCCAGCGTGACACTATCGAGAAAACTGTTATAAATCAGACCCTTGCCCAGACGGACGGCCATATCCCTTTCCGGATAGACCACCCTAGCCCCCAGCTGTTTGAGTACCTCCCCATGGATGAGGCTGTTGGCTTTGGCAATCACGTGGGGCACGTTCATCTTGAGGGCCGTCATCGTCGCCAGGATGCTGACATCCACCTGCTCACCGATGCAGATTACCACTGTATCGCAGTTCTGCATCCCGGCTTCTTCCAGGGATTCCCGGTCCAGTGCCTCCACCACCATGGCATAGTCGGTAAAACGGCGCGCCTCCTTGACTTTGGCTTCATCCTTGTCAACGGCTATCACCTCTTTTCCCGAACTTGCCAGGCATTCCACCAGGGCTGAGCCGAACCGGCCCAAGCCGATGACGCCGAAGGATGCGGATGTACCTTTCTTTTTCATGGAAGTTCCTCCTATGTGTTATCCGACCGTGATCGATTCTTCTGTGTAATGGACCGTGGGAGCGGGGCGCTCGATCCAGATGGAAAGCAGCGTGAAGGCCCCCACCCGGCCGGCAAACATGGTGAAAATCAAAACCATCTTGCTGCCGTGGGCAAGCCCCGGCGTAATCCCCGTGGAAAGCCCCACGGTGCCGAAGGCCGACACCTCCTCAAACAGCAGCTGGACAAAGCTGCATTCCGGCTCCAAAATACACAGCAGGAAGGTCCCTATGCAAACCAGCAGCAGGGACAACAGGACAATAATTGAGGATTTGGAAAGTGTTTCCGCTGAAATGCTGCGGCGGAAAGCACCAATTTGTTTTTTGGTAAACAAGCTGCGTACCTGCTGTATCAGGACGAAAAAGGTGCTGGTTTTGATACCGCCGCCGGTGGAGCCGGGGGAAGCGCCGATAAACATCAGGATGATGAGCGTGAAGAGCCCGGCGTTGGTAAATTCCCCGATGGGATAGGTGGAAAACCCGGCCGTTCTGGCGGAGACACTTTGGAAAAAGGCTCCCAGCCAGGAAACATCCTCCGTCGCCTTTAACAGCAGTGTCCCTGCGACAATCAGAACCACGGTGGTGATGATGACGATTTTGGAGTGCAGCATGAGCTTTTTAAACGACCGCTTTTTCAGAATGTCCAGAATGACCAGAAAGCCCAAACCGCCGAAGATAATCAGGCCACAGGTGGTCAGGTTCAGCAGTATGTCCGACTGGTAGGGAATCATATTCCTCAGCCCGCCCAGAATATCAAAGCCGGAATTGTTAAACGCGGCAATGGAATGGAAGGCGCTGATCCCCAACGCCCGCAGCGGAGGATAATCCTGCACAAACACAATAAAGCTCAGGGCCATCCCCACCAATTCAAAGCACAGGGTCATCAGCAAAACCGCTTTGACCAGGCGGACCATCCCTTTAAACCCGTCGACGTTTAACGCTTCCTTGACCAGGGTGCGCCCCTTAAAGCTCACCCGTTTTCCCGCCGCCAGGATCAGCCCCACGCCGATTGAGGTGACACCCAGGCCGCCGATCTGTATAAGCGCCGCCACAATCGTCTGGCCGAAAGCCGTAAAATGGTCGGCAACGTCAATGGCAATCAAACCGGTGACACACACCGCGCTGGTAGAGGTAAACAGGGCGTCGATAAAACTCACCTGCACGTCGTCCCGAACGGAAACCGGCAGCAGGAGCAGGCCTGTGCCCAGCAGAATTACCAGCGCAAAGCCCAGTACGATCAGCCTTCCGGGCGGCTGCTTTTTCAAAAATAACACGAAACGTTTCACTCTCCCGTTACCGGCGCTTCCGCCGGCAACTCCCCCGTCCTTTCTTTTTCGTTGTCCCTTCTATCGCAAGAACGCCGGCGGAAGCCTTCCGCCGGTTTCACACGGGAAACGATAACGGCTCAGGATCCGCACCTGTCCGCTTTTCTCCATAAAAAATCAGGGCAGGCCTCCAAGCTGGAAGTCCTGTCCTGATCTCATAGAAAACCATACTGCGAATAAATAGAGACACTATTGTTCTCTATGACAGACTCCACCACTTATTCCAGCATAGAGTAGTATACGTACTGCGCAGGAAGAAGTCAATAGGAGCCGTCCTTTTTACCTGCCGTTACATTGAACATTTCAAGCGGTTATTTCCGTCGGCAGAAGGACAAGTATACAGAAAAGAAGCCGTCCCAGCATGCGGGACAGCTTCTTTCTTCATCCTTCACGCCATATTGTTACGACGCTTTTTCAAACTGGCTGTTGTACAGATCCGCATAGAACCCGCCCTGAGCCAGCAGACTGTCGTGGGTTCCCTGTTCGATGATATCCCCGTCCTTCATCACCAGGATCAAATCAGCGTTCCTGATGGTGGACAGGCGGTGGGCAATCACAAAACTGGTCCGGTGTTCCGTCAGCTGATCCATGGCCTTTTGTGTAATGAGCTCGGTGCGGGTGTCCACCGAAGAGGTGGCCTCGTCCAGAATCAGCATGGGGTTGTCCTGCACCATAGCACGGGCAATGGTAAGCAGCTGCTTCTGGCCGGCGGAGACGGCGATGCTGTCGTCCAGTACCGTGTCGAAGCCTTTCGGCAGGGTCTCGATAAAATGATAGATCCCGCAGGCCCGGCAGGCCTTTTCCAGTTCCTCATCGCTGACGCCGGTCTTGTTGTATACCAGGTTTTCCCTCACAGTCCCTTCAAACATCCAGGTATCCTGCAACACCATGCTGAACAGGTTGTGCACGCTCTCCCGGGTCATTTCCGACGTGGGCATACCGTCGATTCGGATGCTGCCGCTGCTCAGTTCATAAAAGCGCATCAGCAAATTCACCATTGTGGTTTTTCCCGCGCCGGTGGGCCCGACAATGGCCACCTTTTGTCCGGGAAGGATATGAGCGGAGAAGTCTTTGATAATGATCTTGTCCGGATTGTCCGGATAGCTGAACCGCACATGCTCGAATTCCACTTCCCCTCGCACATCGGTTGGGGCTTCTTTCTTCCCCGTTTCGTCGGGCAATTCCTCCTCCTGAAGGAAATCAAAGATATGGTCCCCGGCGGCCGCAGCGGTCTGCATCTGGGTCATGCCCTGAGCCAGGGTACTCAAAGGAGAGGTAAACAGCCGCACATAGAGGATAAAGGCAACGATCACGCCAAAGGAGATATCCCCGTTCATGGCAAGGGCGGAACCCAGCACGCAGACCACCACATAGCCCAGGTTGCCCACAATGGTCATCAAAGGCTGCATGACGCCGGACAGGAACTGGCTCCGCCAATCCGCATCGTAGAGGGTGCTGTTCATGCCGCCAAAAGCCTTTTTGATCTTCCGGTTGGCGCGGGAGATGCGCACCACATCGTGTCCGGAATACATCTCCTCGATATAGCCATTAAGGGTGCCCAGATTTTCCTGACGGGCGGCAAAATATTTCTGAGAACGCAGCATAACCAGCGCCATGATCAGGAATCCCAGCAGCGTCACCGCCACGGCGGCCAGCGCCATACGCCATTCGGTGGCAAACATCATAATCAGGCAGCCGACAAACTGCGCGGCGGCGCTGATCATGGAGGGAAGGCTGTTGGCCAGCGCCTGCTGCAGGGTGCTGACATCGTTGGTCACACGGCTGAGGATATCGCCGAAGGGAACCGAGTGGAAGTATTTCATGGGAACCCGGTTGATTTTTTTCGACAGGTCGCCGCGCAGATCCTTGGAGAGATCCAATGTGACGGTCGCCATGATATAGTGCTCCACGTAGGTAAAGACGGCACTGAAGCCGTAAATCACCAGCAGCAGGATACCGATGGAGGCAATGGCTTCCAGGTCGATTTCCGCAAACAGGGAATCCGAAATCAAGTCGGTGATGTCGCTCAACAGATTGGGGCCGATGATGGTGAGAACCGCTCCGGCGGTGGCAAACACAAAAGCAACGATCATCGGGATTTTCAATTTGCTGGAATAGGAAAACAGTTCCCGGAGTACGCCGCTAATTCCGCGTTTGCTTTTCTCCGCGGCGCGCATGCCGCGCTGTCCAAAACCGCTCATTTCGTGTTCCCTCCTTTAGGCGCCCAGCTCTTCTTTGGAGAGCTGAGATTTGGCGATTTCCTGATAAACCGGGCAATTCTGCATCAGTTCGTCATGGGTACCGATGCCCACAGCCCGGCCCTCGTCCAGGACGATGATTTTATCGGCATGGCGGATGGTGCCAATGCGCTGGGCCACAATCAGACGGGTGGTGTCCTTCAGCTGTTCCTCCAAGCCGGCCCGAAGCTTCGCGTCGGTGCGATAATCCAGGGCGGAAAAGGAATCGTCAAACACCAGGATTTCCGGCTTTCTGGCCAATGCCCTGGCAATGGAAAGCCGCTGCTTCTGTCCGCCGGACACGTTGGTGCCCCCTTCCGCGATGGGCGCCTCGATGCCGCCGGGCAGCTTCTCCACAAATTCCGTGGCCTGCGCCAGTTCCAGCGCCTGCCGGACGTTGTCATCCGACCCCTCCGCCTGGCTCTCACCAAACAGGACGTTCTCCCGAATATCGCCGGAGAACAGGACAGCCTTCTGGGTGACATAGCCGATCCGGTTGTACAGCGCATCAAAGGTATAGTCCTCCACATTCTGCCCGTCCACCAGGACCTGTCCGGAGGTGGCGTCATAAAACCGGGCGATGAGGCTGACCAGAGTGGTCTTGCCGCTGCCTGTAGCGCCGATAAAGGCGACGGTTTCCCCCTGCCTGGCTGTAAAGCTGATATGGCTCAGAACGTCCTTGTCCGACGACGGATAATGGAAGGAAACATCCCGGAATTCCACCGTGCCTTTTTCCGGCGCGTCGGTTTTCGTCCCCTCCCGCAGGCTGAGTCGGGTGTCCAGCACGGCATTGATGCGCTGGGCGGATACCTGGGCGGCGGGGATTAGCATGATAATCATCACCATCATCATGATGGACATGATCACATAAGTGGCATAGGTGCCAAACACCACGATATCGCTAAAGGTGGTCAGGCGCAGGGCGGCGTCGGCGGAGGGGACATTGTTCACCAGCGCCGCCCCCACCCAGTAGATCACCAGGGACAAGGCATTCATCGCCAAGGTGACGGAGGGCATAAGCAGGGCGAAGGCGCGCTGATTGAACAGCTGGGTCTTCATCAGGGTGACGTTGCCCTTTTCAAACTTTTCATTCTGATAGTCTTCCGCATTGTAAGCATGCACCACATTGATGCCGGTCAGATTTTCCCGGGCCACTGAGTTGATCTTATCCACCAGCTTCTGCACCCTTCTAAACCGGGGAACCACGATGCCGATAATCAGGACCATCATCACCAGCAGGGCCACCACAAATCCCGCCGTAATAGCGGAAAGCGTCCAGCTTTTATTGACGATTTTGATGATGGCCCAAACCGCCATAATGGGGGATTTGACCAGAATCTGAAGCCCCATGGCCACCAGCGTCTGCACCTGCGTAATATCGTTGGTGGTGCGGTTGATCAGACTGGGGACGGAAAAGGACATCATTTCCTGCTGCCCAAAATCGGCGATCTTGTTGAAGACGTTCTCGCGTATGGAAAAGCCAAAGCCGGCGGCCGTCTTGGCCGTTAAAAATCCGCAGACCACACAGAGCACCGCGCTGGCCAAGGTACAGCCCAGCATTTCGGCACCGGTATGCAGGATGTCGGACATGGTGCTGTCGGGGGATTTGATCAGGACAGTCAGGTTGCTCATGTAATCCGGCAGACGCAGATCAAAATAGATCTGGCCCAGCACCAGGACGGCGCAAAGGCCGGCCATCAGCCATTCCTTCCGCCGCATTCGCTTCAATAACTTAATCATGGCTGCCTCCTTCAATATGGCTGTATATATTTTTCCTTAATCCTCATTTTGACAAGAAATGCGTTCTCGCAGTTCCTGCATTTTAACGTCCGTCTGGGCGATGATATCCGCGCACTCTTTCAGTTCATCGGCCAGCTGCCGGACGACCGGCGAATCGTTTTTGTACCGGATCTGGTGCTCCAAACTGGCCCAAAAATCCATCGCTACCGTCCGGATCTGGATCTCCACCCGGATATTTTCCTTCCCTGTAGAAAAGAAAACCGGGATCTCGATGATTAAATGCAGGCTGCGGTACCCGTTGGATTTCGGATTTTGAATATAATCCTTGCAGGCGATGAGGCGAACGTCGTCCTGTTTTTGAAGCATTTCGGAAACGGCATAAATGTCGCTGATAAACGGGCAGATCACCCGGATGCCGGCAACATCGTTCAGATTTTCCGCAATTGACTCCACCGCCACCGGCAGTCCGCGCTTGCTGAGCTTCCGGGCAATGCTGTACGGCCGCTTAATCCGCGACTGGATGGTTTCAATAGGATTGTGTTCGGAGGTGCCGGATAGTTCGTCCCCCAAGATTTCCAGCTTGGTAGTGACCTCTCGGATGGCTGAACGGTATTTCACCATTAGCTCTTCAAACTGAAAGATCCGTTGGAGCAATTCGTCCGGTATCTCATCCCGGTCATCCCCTCCAAAAAAATCTTTCAGCGCTTCCCGCCTCTCTTCCAATTTGTCTTGATAAACAGGTTTCATATTCCACAGTTTCCTTTTGAGTATTGGATAACAAATTCAAACATAAACGTCCTAGTCGTGGGGCTATCATTTCCTGCTGTATTCACTGATTCAGCAAGGCCATAAATTCATCGCCGGTAATGGTCTCCTTTTCCAGCAGATGGGTGGCCAGTTTATGCAGCAACGGCTCATTTTCCTCCAAGATTTTCCGGGCTTTTTCATGGGCCGCTTTCACAATCCCCACCACTCGTTCGTCAATTTTGGAAGCGGTGTCTGCCGCACAGGTAAGGGAAGCATCCCCGCCCAAATACTGGTTTTGCACCGTCTCCAACGCCACCATATCAAATTCGTCGCTCATTCCGTAACGGGTGATCATCGCCCGGGCCAGCTTGGTGGCTTGCTCAATGTCGTTGGAGGCGCCAGTGGTCATGTTGTCCACACCAAATACCAGCTCTTCCGCGCTGCGCCCGCCGGTTAAGGTGACGATTTTGTTGAGGATCTCGGTCCGGGTCATCAGCATCCGTTCCCCTTCGTCCACCTGCATGGTGTATCCTAACGCGCCGGAGGTTCGGGGTACAATGGTAATCTTGGTGACCGGGGCAGAATGGGACTGCATCGCCGCCACCAACGCATGGCCGATTTCGTGATAGGCTACAATTTTCTTTTCCTGATCGGAAATTACAGCGTTTTTCCTTTGAGCACCGGCAATAACCGTTTCCACGCTTTCTTCCAGGTCTTCCTGAACAACGGCTTTCCGCCCTTCCCGGACTGCCCGCAGTGCCGCCTCGTTGATAATGTTAGCCAGCTCTGCACCGGAGGCGCCAGCCGTCGATCGGGCAATCACATCCCAGTCGATGTCTGGCCCCGTCCGGACATCCTTAGCGTGTACTGTCAGGATGGCTTTACGTCCCTGCAGATCGGGAAGTTCCACCGGCACCCGGCGGTCAAACCGCCCGGGACGCAGCAGGGCAGGATCCAGGCTCTCCGGCCGGTTGGTGGCCGCCAGCAGCACCACACCCTTTTGCCCGTCAAAGCCGTCCATTTCTGCCAGCAGCTGGTTGAGCGTCTGCTCACGTTCATCGTTGCCGCCTACACCACCGGTGTTTCGCTTCTGACCGATGGCGTCAATTTCGTCGATAAAGACGATGCAGGGCGCTTTTTCATTGGCCTGCTTGAACAGGTCCCGAACCTTGGCAGCGCCCATGCCGACAAACATCTCCACAAATTCACTGCCGGAGATGGAGAAGAAAGGAACGCCCGCCTCCCCGGCAACCGCTTTTGCCAGCAGGGTTTTGCCGGTGCCGGGAGGCCCCACCAGCAGGACGCCCTTAGGAAGCTTTGCGCCGATGGCGGCATATTTTTGCGGGTCGTGCAGATAATCCACAACCTCTACCAGCGATTCCTTCGCCTCGTCCTGTCCGGCGACATTATCAAATGTGACGCCGGTTTTGGCGTCTGCCACATAGATCTTCGCGCCGGATTTGCCGAAGGACATGGCGTTGTCCATCCCGCCGGGGAGTTGATCTTTCATCTTTTTGCGCATCCAGCGGTAGAATACTTCCCCGATGATGAAGAAGAACAGGATCGGCAGTATCCAGGTCAGAATAAACGAAAGCAGAGGGTTAGTCTGAGTGGGTATGGTAGCCGAAAACCGGATGTCCTCATGTTCCATCAGCTGCTGCAGTAACCTTTGACCGTCTTCCGGCCATATGCCGGTTTTATAGATCTGTTCGGCATTCTCATCCCCGGCAATGAAGACAAACTGACTGGAGTATTCATCATAGGATACTTCCTTGACCTCGTTGTTGTCGATCATTTCGAGGAACTGGTCATAGCCTACCTCGACGACCGAGCGCTTGAGCAATGAGGGAAACACCAACGCGTTCAGCAGCAGGATGACAATCATCGCAACAATGGCGTAAAAGATAAACGGTTTTTTGGAAGGACCGTTCTTGTCGCTAACAACCTCATGCATCCTTCATTCTCTCCTCTATTTTGGTATTGGGCCCCGGCTTGTCGTCTGTTCCCGAGATTTTTCTCAGTGCCTTTTTAAACTGGAAGGAGAAGAAGATAGCTGTAAAAGCCACCGCGATGAAATCCGCCACCGGTTCCGCCATATAGACCGCGGTGGTTTTGTCTGATGTGAAGATCATGGGCATGATATAAATCAGCGGTATCAGCAGGATAAATTTCCGCATAACCGCCACCAGAATGGACGCCTTGGCGTTGCCCAGGGAGGTAAAGGTCATCTGGCAGGCAACCTGAATGCCGAACAGCAGCAGGCAGGCCATGTAAATGCGCAGGGCGGTTTTGGTAAACGCTACAAGCTCCTGGGAATTGGTGAACATGGCGGCGAAGCCCTGGGGAAATAGCATCACGCAGGCCCACAGCAGGGTGGAATAAACCAGACTGGCTTTTAGCAGCAGTTTGAAGGCCGCCTTCACCCGTTCGGGATTGCGGGCGCCGTAATTGTAGCTGATAATGGGCTGCGCCCCTTGGCCCAAGCCCTGTAGCGGAAGCATAGCGAACTGCATCACGCTGGTCAGAATGGTCATGGCCCCCACGGCGATATCCCCGCCGTAACCCTGCAGGGAAGAGTTAAAGCAGATGGAAATCACGCTTTCGCTGGCCTGCATGATGAAGGTGGACAGCCCCAACGCCAGGCTGGGAAGAACAATTTTGGCGCTCAATCCCAGGTTTTTCAAGCGGAGTTTGAGATGCGTCTTTTTTCCGCACAGGAAAAGGAGTACCCAGGCACAGGACAGAGCCTGCGAAAGAATGGTTGCCCAGGAGGCACCCGCCACCCCCATATTGAAACCAAAGATGAAGATGGGGTCGAGGATAATGTTGGATACCGCTCCAATGAGCACGGACAACATACCGGTTTTGGCAAAGCCCTGGGCAGTGATAAACGCATTCATTCCCAAGGTCATCTGAACAAAGAGCGTACCGATGGCGTAGATGTTCATATATTCCACACCGTATTCGATGGTGTTTTTACTGGCCCCGAAAGCCATAAGGAAATCCCGGTTCCAGATCAACAGCACCGCTGTCAGGAGAACGGAGATGATAAACTGAACCACAAAGCAGTTCCCCATCGTCTTTTCCGCCGATTCGTGTTGGCCCTGTCCCATAAAAATGGATGCCTTCGGCGCCCCTCCGTAGGCAGCAAACGCGGCAAATGCCGTGACTATCATGATCAGCGGCATACATACTCCGACGCCGGTCAGGGCGGCTTCCCCGATTACCGGTATGTGCCCGATGTAAATCCGGTCAACAATATTGTACAGCATATTGATAAGCTGTGCTGTTACAGTGGGAAGGGCCAGCTTCAGCAGCAACTTCCCCACCGGCTCTTTTCCCAGAAAATCTTCGTCTTCTCTCATGCCATTTCTTCTTCTTCCGCCTCTAGCTTTGTATTTTCCGCAATCCGTTGGTTAAACCAGGCAAATTGTTTTTGCTCCTCTTCGGTAAAGCCCCGGAATATCTGCTTTCGAAAGCCTTCCCGCACTGCTTCAATCTCGTGCGTAATCGGTGCAGACGCAGAGGTAAGGGACAGATGGATCCGTCTGCGGTCCTCTGTATCCTGCCGCCTCTGTAGCAGCGATTTCTGAATCAGGCTTTCCACTGCCTGGGATACATTGCTTTTTGAGAGCATCCGAAGCTCTACAATATCCGCAGCAGTATCCCGGCCCGGATTATTCTGGAGAAAACTGATGATGGTGGCTTCAATCGGCGCCAGCCCGTATCGGTCACAAACCGGCCTGAGCATACTGTCATACAGCCTGACAATCCGCCGGATGTTGGATAAAAGCGTATTTGTCTGATGCATGCTGAACCCCCTCGGCGATAGTTCTATTTCATACTGTTTTTTAATAAACAGTTGTTACAACGAACTATTTTACTCCAATAGCAAACGACGTCAAGGGAATAATTTTTTCTTTTCAGATTATTCACAGTTCCTTCATAAAGGAAGAAAATCAAAATAATGACAAATGCCGAATACGGTTATATAATGAAACCAACACGTTGTCATACCATTTCTGGAGGACCATTATGAAGGTCTATGAACACAAGGTGCAGTACTATGAAACCGATAAGATGCAAATCACCCATCATTCCAATTACATCCGTTTCATGGAAGAGGCAAGGATTGATTTTCTGGATCAAATCGGCTGGGGCTACGACAAAATGGAAGAGCAGGGGATTCTCTCGCCGGTAGTCGGTGTTACGTGTGAATATAAAAAAGCCACGTCTTTTCCAGATATTCTCCGGATATCCATCAGGGTGTTGGAATTGAGCGCTGCAAAGTTAAGCCTCGGCTATACCATGACGGTTTCGGACAAAGTGGTTTGTACGGCCAGCAGCACCCATTGCTTCCTGAATCAAAACGGACGGCCAATTAACCTCAAAAAACAATATCCGGCATTTTATTCGCTGCTGGAATCGTTAAAAGCAGAAAGCGGGCAAGGGAACGTCCGATAACGTCCCCCATCCTGTTAAAATGGCATTGTCTTCAGGTTCTCGGTCGCTGTTGCGTCCTGAATCACAAGCTGCTTGTTGTATACCGAAAGCCTTCGCGAGGCGAGCTCCTTCAACATAGTAAACAGGGTTTTCCGATGGTTTGGCATCGGAAAACCCTGTTTTTTTACCCCAGTATCGATGCGGCTTCACGCCTTATCTCGTATCTTGGGCCCCATGGCGCAGGACTTGGGTTGCCTATACGATATCGCAAGACTTTTTCGCCCTCCGACGTTATTTTCATTTGCTTATCTATCGGCAACACCATCTCGCACATTGACCCTGTACCAAGCCAATAGCCAGGATTTCTGCAGGGTGGAGAAACCTTTCCTTTGCGCTTACCATGCCTTGCACGACATAGGGCATCACAAATTCCCGAAGACCAATGGGTTTATTGAGGGCTTCGCCCAAACGGCATTCCGCATGCTTTTGCGGGAATTCATATAAAATAGCTTCCGCCAGGAGACGAGGCCAAGCCATTTTTTGTTTAGCTTTCTTTCTTATTCCCTGTTCTTTTGATTGTAAAAAATGCTTTATATAATATAGATAAATTAAAAATAATTTTTTATAATTTTGTTAGATTATTATGTATTATGCATTAAACTTATTGACGGTGCACTATGCAAGTGCTATATTAAATGTGGTTGTATATCACGATTCGTGTTGCATTATCACTTTCGAATCGTCAACAGTTTGAGGAGAAATGCGGAAAGGGAAAGAAAAATGAAAAAACGATGGTTGCGGCTGATTTCCATTGTATGCTCTTTGGCTATTACTGCCCAATGCCTGCCTGTGGTCGCATTGGATAACGACGCGGAAGCTCTTCCTGTTCCTCCGGGGCCGGTTGCGGAAGAACAAAAAGATATTGCAGGCGAGGCGGCCATCCAGTGGGAGGAAACGGAGCTGCGGGAACGGAACGTGAAGCATTTCCGTCTGGAAGGCGGGCTGATGCTGGCGGCCCAATATCCCATGCCGGTCCATTACCAGACGGAAGATGGCGCCTGGGTGGAATACGACAACAGCCTGACGGAAGAGACGATGACGCCGGAGGAAGCGGCGGAGGCGCTGGCGGAAGAGCCTTCCATCCAGCAGGCCAATGCTTTGGCGTTGACGGAACAGCTGACCGCGGATGATTTGACGGAGTATGCCAATAAGCAAAGCGACCTGCCGGCGCGGCTGGCGAAAACGGCGAAGCAAAACAAGATGTTCACCCTGACAAAGGATGGACGGGAGCTGTCCTGGGGGTATGAGGACGCCAACAAGAGCCGGATCGAGATAGTGGAGAACACGCTGCCGGAGGGTCTGAGCGAACGGGAACAGAAGATGGCCGTGCCCAAAGTGAGCCAGGAGGCGTGGTACCGGGAACTGTACGCAGGCGTGGATTTGCAGGTGTACCTGCTGCCCACGGGGCTCAAGGAAAACCTGATCCTGAAGGACAAGGACGCCCGGCGAACCTTTGAGATGGCGTACAAAACGGACGGCCTGACGCCTGTCCAGATGGACGCACGCACCATCGCGCTGCAAAATGAAGAAGGGGAAACCGTGTATACCCTTTCCGCGCCAGTAATGACGGACGCGGAAGGGGCGTCCAGCGACGCCCTGAC
>CAJFNR010000013.1 GCA_904395335.1 Candidatus Avimonas narfae
CGTGTAGGGCTGATGAAAATAGCAAAAGACCCTTGAAAAATCAAGGGTCTTTTGGAATGTGGCAGGGGCAGAAGGACTTGAACCCTCGGCACGTGGTTTTGGAGACCACTGCTCTACCAACTGAGCTATGCCCCTGTATCCGCATGTTGAGGTGGAGAACGGGAAGGGGAGGCCGCCCTACGGCCTCCGGCATCCCGCTCTGGTGGGCCTTCAGGGACTCGAACCCGGGACCGACCGGTTATGAGCCGGTTGCTCTAACCAACTGAGCTAAAGGCCCGTATCTTCCGCTTATCCAGTCGCTCATAACAGCAATACGCCGGTGGTATGAGCGGCACGCATGTTATTTTACCATAAACCGACGGGTTGTCAAGGGGTTTTAGAGAAATGAGGCGGCTGGAAAGGAACCGATCCAAACAGCAGTCCCGGGGGATGGCTCCCCCGGGACTGCTGAAGAGCATGGTGTCATTGAGGCCTTCAGGGCTCAATACTGGATGATCAGGGCGTCTACCGCCTGCAAGTCTTCCTCCGGGATCTCATAAATTCCGTCGCTGTCCGGCTGTACATGGACAGTTACCGACTGCTCCTCCCCGTAGGTGACCGTATCCGCGTGGCTTTCCATCAAGGAAGCGATTTTCTGCGCGTATTGGCTGAGGTAGGCGGCGTATTCCTCCTCACCCATGGCATCCACGTCCTCCTGCGAATAGCGGCCGCTCATTTCATCCACAAAGGCGTTGTATTCCGTCAGGATGTCGTCGAAAATCAACAAAGGGCGCACACGGACCTCCACCAGGTATTGTGTGGAGGCCTCCTCCTTTTTCACAGCGGCCTTTTCCACCGTGTAGTCCGCCTGCTGATACACTTTTTTGTAGGCGTCGATGACCTTTTGCCGGTCTGTATCGCTGAGCGTCAGCTCAAAATAGAGCTCAAAGGTCTGACTTTCCGTTTCCATGCCTTCCTCATATGCCTGCGCTGCCTCTTCTTCGGTGGAGTCGGTGATGGCGCAGTAAGCGTCATACTGGGCTTTATACAGGCAGTCCAGTCCACTCTGCACATATCCCGAGGCGTCAAAAGAGGCCCCTGGGCCGATCAGGGGCAGCAGCTGGCATCCGGATAAAAGACCGGCCATGCCGATAGCTGCCGCTGTCAGGACCAGCCGACGGAGGATCCCCGCCGGTTTGGTGTTTTTCATAATCATTCCTCCTCATGCTGTAGGCCGCTCATTTATCGTAGCGTAAAGGGGCGAAAAAAGCAAGAGAAACAGGAACAGCGTACGGAAAAGGCAGGAACCGAATTAGGGCAGGCGGAACCAAAGCCACAGGAGTAGAAGCAGCTGCAGCAGCAAGAGGAGGGGTACACCGATAAAGAACTTGGCCTTGCGCGTCTTATGGTGGAACAGATACATGGCCAGCAGAAAGGCCGGAGAGCCGCCCAAAGCCGCCAACAGGAGCAGGGTGGCTTCCGGAATGCGCCAGCGGCCCTTTTGGGCCCGTCGCTTGTCCGCGGCCACTGCGGCAAATGCCAGTAGATTGATCGTCAGCAGATAGACGCCCATATAAGGGGAAAACAGAACTTCCTTCATGACCGTCACCGCTTTTTCCGATAGACGAAACCCTGGGGAAACAGCCGCTCCCCTTTCCGCAGCCGCCGAAGGCAACGGGATGGGACCTCCGGATCCGGAAGGCTGCCCTGCCGCCACAGTTGTGCCGCCGGCGGAGCTACGCGGTAAACGGAGGCGCAGCGGGGACAGACGGCGATGTACTGCGACACGGGCAGTGGAAGAGGCCAGCCTCTCACTGTCAGCCGTTCTCCCGCCCGGTACAGCATAAGCCGGCGAGAGACGCCGCAGCAGGGACAATGGGCCGGGAGGGGGCCGCAGTGGAAGAAAACCGGGTCAATTCGTGGGGACATGGAACTGCCTCCTTGCACATATACATGAAAACCGGGTGTTTGTCCTTATCCTAGCGGCTCCTCGGCAGGCTGTCAAGAAAAGGATGGGGAAATCCGGGGAAATACGGACAATTTTCCCGGGAGAACGGTTGACCTGAAGGAGAGTTACCGGTATGATAAAGTGGAGCGGAAAAAAACGTCGTTTTTCGCTGCGGAAAGGAACGGTGATCATGAGGAGGATGGTTAGCAGAATGCTGGCGGCGCTGGCTGCCGGGGTTTTGTTTTTCCTGATGCCGGGGTGTAACGGGGCGCCGGAAAACCCGTCCTCCGATCCGAATTCCGTTCACGGTGGTTTATCTGAACCGGAGGAGACGGATCAGCCGGAGCTGCGCGGTGTGTGGGTATCCTATATGGAGCTGAATACGCTGCTGAGCGGGCGGACGGCTCAGGAAGCCAAAACCGAGCTGGATACGCTTCTGGACAACTGTGTCTCCTGGCATCTAAACGCGGTGTTTTTTCATGTGCGGGCCAATTCGGATGCCTATTACGCCTCCGAGATTTTTGCCCCTGCGCCGGCGGTTGCTTCCCTGCTGGAGGAGGGCTTCGATCCCCTCTCCTACGTGATCGAGGGGGCCCATCAAAGGGGGCTGCAGCTCCACGCCTGGGTGAATCCGTACCGCATCGGAACGGACGAATCCTATAAGCGCTGCGACGATGTGTTTGAATGCGGCGGGCGGTATTATTACATTCCCTCGTCGATGGAGGCGCAGAAGCTGATCCTGGACGGCGTGCGGGAGATCGTGGACCGCTATGCCGTGGACGGCGTCCAGTATGACGATTACTTTTATCCCTCCGGCGGGGTACCGGAGGAGGAACCGGCTGATTTTGAGCAGGAGGCCTTTTCCGCCTCGGGGATGAAAGATGTGGGAGACTGGCGGCGCACCCAAGTGGATGCGCTGGTCCGGGCCACCCGGGAGGCCGTTCATCGGAGAGAGGGCTGCGTTTTCGGCGTCAGCCCGGCGGCGAGCATGACTTCCAATGCACAGACACTGTATGCAGATGTGGCCAAATGGACCACCCAGGCGGGATATGTGGATTATATGTGTCCACAGATCTATTTTGGCTTTGAAAATTCCGCCAACCCTTTTGACCAGGCGCTGGAAAGCTGGCTTTCTCTGGACAGGGATCCTTCCGTCCGGCTGTATGTGGGGCTGGCCCTGTACAAAGCGGGGACGGCAGACGATGCCTATGCCGGCGAGGGGAGGACGGAATGGTCCGAACACAGTGATATTCTGAGGCGATCTGCGGAGCTGGTTCGGTCATCCGGGCTGGGGATGGTCTTTTTCAGCTACCGTTATTTTGATCCCGCCGCGGTGGGCGAGCTCAGCGGCGAGAACTTGGAAATTGCCGCAAAAGAAGTGGAAAATCTCCTGTCGGTACTGGCGGCAGGGGAATCGGAGAATACCGGCGGCTGAGACGCCGGCGGTGGAGGATAAGAACGTGGCAGGACAGGCAAAGCATGCAAAAAGGAAAAAGGAAAAAGGCGCGCTGACAGGGCATCCGGAGTTTTCCCCAGGGGCTTCTCCCTCTCCGGAGCCAGAAGCGGAGGAGAGGGACCGGCTGTTGGCGGAGCTGCTGGGGGATTCGGAACGGACGGTTGGAAAAGAGGAGCCGAAGGCGGCGGAACCGTCCCCCAAGCCAGTCCCCGCCTGGGCGGAGCCGCCGGAGGCTGATGAGAAGGGAAGCAAATCGGCGGATTCCGATACGGAGCGGGCGTCTGCGCCGAAAAAAAAGGCCAAGGCGGAGCCGGTGATGCGGGAGGGGAGAAAACGCCCCCGCAAGGCAGTGCTGTTGTCTCTTCTGGCGGTGGTGGCTTGCCTGGCGGTAGCGGCTGTCTTTTTTCTGGGAAACGGCGGTGCGGCGGCGTTGTCCGGTCTGTTTTCCGGAGGCGGACAGCCCGTTTCTGTGGACGAGCCGGTGGAGAGCCCTCCCCAGGACCCCGTCGAGGAACCGGAAGAGCCGGAGCCTGAGGAGCCGGTTGCTGATCCGGTATTTCGCCGTCCCGACCAGATGAAGGGCGCATTTCTGCTTCCCGGTACGGATTTCCTGCTGTCTGGTGAAGAGACGGCGGAAGAGGTGAAAACACAAATAGATAGCGCCCTGTCCCAAGTGCAGGAATGGGGCTTCAATACCGTGCTGGTGCCTATGCGCCAGGGGAATACCGCTTTATATTCTTCCACACTCTTCGATTCCATCTCCTTTGAGGAGGAAGAGGGCTTTGGGCCTCTGACCTACCTGCTGGAGCAGGCGCGGGATAAAGAGCTGTATGTCTACGGTATCTGGGATATGAACGCCGGCACGTGGGATCCCTCGACGGCGGAGGGCGCGGAAAAGATACGTCAGGCTTCGGCTGAGGCGGCGGCTGCTTTTCCTGCGGACGGTTTCCTGCTGGACAATTACAGCTACCCGGCGGGGCAGACGGCGGATTACGCCTCTTATCTGCAGCAGGCGGCGGGAATCGGGCTGGCTGCCTATGCCCGGGACAGTGTAACCCGGGCGGTGCGGGAGACCGTGGCCTCCTTCCGGGCTGCCGATCCCGACATATATGTGGGGCTGTTGGCCGGCAGCGTGTGGGCCTCCCAGGAGGACCGGCCGGATGCAGGGATCGCGGTGTCCGGCTGGTACGGCGAATTAACCGACGGGGGAGCGGATACCCGTGCCTGGGTGCGCCAGGGGCTGTTCGACTTTGTCATGGCGGAAAATTACGTGGCTCTCGAAAACGAGGCCTGCTCTTTCCAATCCGTGCTGGACTGGTGGGGCGAGGTCTGTACAGCGGCGGGGGTGCCTCTGTACATATCCCACGACGCGCAGCAGGCGGTATCGGAGGATGCGGGCTGGAACTCCCCCGATCAGCTTTCCCGGCAGGTGTTGGCCTGTCAACAGTCGGCCGCCTGGTCGGGAAGCGCATTCCTTTCCCTGTCCGCTCTGCAGGAAAACCCGCTAAACAGCACCGATGTTCTGCTGCAGACGCTGGCGGGACAGGTGCAAAGCGAGTATATCTCCAACAAGCTGGTCATCACCTCCCCGTCCAGGCAGACCACCACCACCGGCGAATCCCTGGTGGTATTTCAGGGCAGCGCCGATCCCAATTTTCCGCTGCTGCTCAATGGGGAAGAAGTGGAGCTGTCGGAGCACGGCTACTTTGCACTGGAAAAAACTCTCTCTATCGGGAAGAACACCTTTGCCTTCTCCCATAAAAATCAGACAGTGACCTATGTGGTCAATTACGTTGTGGAAGTTCTCAAGAGCGTTTCTCCCTCGGAAAACCTCGCATTGGAGGGAGGGACAGTTATCACCATCAGTGCCATTGCCCACAAGGATTCCACCGTCTATGCCACGGTCAATGGGCAGACGGTGGCGATGAAACCCACACCCCTGCAGTCGAATGAAAATGATGGGCAGCAGCTCACCGATTACGAGAACTATTCCGGCGAATTCACCTTCCCCGACGGTATTGTGGGACAGGCCCAGGATCTGGGGACGGTGACAGTATACGGGCAATACCTGAGCCTCAGCGAAACCCGGCAGGGGGGCCGACTGACGGTCAACGCCGTGGAGCCGCCTCCCCCCGAGGATCCGGAGCTGCCCAGCGGCGGGGGAGGCCCGGTGGATCCCGGCAATGGAGGGGATACCTTGGCCACGGGCAGGATCCTCACCATTACGACGAATTATGCCGAAACTTTCAGCGGTGAAACCACCGACGACTACTCCCGGCCCACCAACGCCTATCTTCCCAAGGGGACCACGGACGTGCTGGTCAAATCGGTATACGATTCCGCTTCCAAAAATTACTACTATTTACTGGGATGCGGACGCCGGGTGTATCAGCGGGATGCCCAGGTGTACCAGGAGAACGGCCGGATATCGGCCAATACCCTAACCACAGGCGGGGTAACCGTCTCCGGGGGCTATACCCAGCTGGAGTTCCAGTCGCTGTGGCATGTTCCCTACAACCTGCAGCTGCTGCCTCAATCCTATCTGAGCATCAGTGGATCGGGGCAGCCGGATTACGGCATCACCTCCTTCACCGCCCAGTATGTGGAGATCACTTTCTCCTACACGCCGTCGGTTACGGGTACACCGGATGTCTCCGGCAGCCCTCTGTTCAGCCGGGCGGAGTGGCTCTCCGACGGCAGCCAGTCGGTGCTGCGTCTGTACCTGAAGGAGACGGGCGGATTCTACGGCTATTCGGTGGTATGGGAGGAAGACGGCAGCCTGCGGTTCTCCTTCAAGCATGCACCGGGGAGTCAGTCGCTGGCGGGCAAACGCATTGTGATCGACCCCGGCCACGGCGGCAGCCATGTGGGGACCGCTGCCGGCAACGTGACGGAGAAGAGTATGACCCTCAAATATGCCCTGGCCCTGCGGGACAAGTTGGAGAGCCTGGGGGCCACGGTGACACTGACCCGCACGGGGGATTCCCATCTGGCCTCCGATGACCACGACGACCTGGTGGCGCGGGCAGATATGGCGCGTAACAACGGCACGGATCTCTTTATCAGCCTACACATGGATGGTTCCACCTCCTCCACCGCCAACGGTTCTTCCGTACATTACTTCAATGAATATTCCTATGAGGCTTCGGTGAAAGTGGCCGCGCAGATGCAGGCGGTATATGATTCCTACAACCCCGGCGGGCAGAAGCGGGGGGCCCGGTGGGATCCCTTCCTGGTCACGCGGATACACGACTGCCCCGCTATGCTGGTGGAGTGCGGCTTTTTGACCACCCCCTCCAACCTGGAGCTGCTGATCAACGACAGCTTTATGAACGACCTAGCTGCCGCCATTGCTTCCGGTATCCAGGATTATTTCCAAAGCCAGCCGGTATCCCGAACAGCGTTGGCCGCTTTTTCGGTCCCGCTTCCGGACGTGACGGCGGGCCTGCCGGAAGAACGGGCGGTGTGAGCCGGAACGAGGAGCCTCCCTATAAACGATATAACAAACGCCGCTGTCAACTTTTGGTTGACAGCGGCGTTTGTTATACCGGCGGGCTGCAGCATACCGGGATTACAAGGTCCCATGGCGTCTGAGGCTCTGGACCAGATCCATGACAATGTGTTTTTGGGCAGGCGTCAGTTCGGCGATTTCCCGGGCGATCTCCTGAGCGCTCTCCCCGGAAGAGGGAAAATCCGCCCGGGGATCCAAATGGCGGTCGATCAACTGGGCAACCTCCACCTCAAAGGCGGCAGCCAGCCTGTCCACAACGACGAGACGGGGGCTGATGAGGTTCCGCTCGATTTTGCCGATTTCGTTGGTGCTCAGATGGGCACGATAAGCCAGTTCCTCTTGAGTCATGTGGCGCTGTGTGCGCAGGAAACGAATATTGTGGCACAAAATTTTGTTGGAATCCATCCGGTATCTCCCTCCTTTGGCTTACAGGATAAGGGAAGATAGGAATAATCACCACGCATAAAAGAGGTGGTAAAAACATGAAAGGGTGGATTTCGGCACAAAAATATTTTCGCCCCACCAAAAGAGCGGAAAACGTCCCTGCTTCCCGGTGCTCGGGAAAGAAACCCCGGAATGAAAAGCGGGGAAAAGGGACAGGCTAAGGAAAAAGGAGGGAAACAGCATGGAGGAAAACCGCTCGTTATGGCAGGAGGAATCCCTGCCGGATTTTCCGGTGCTGGAGGGGGATACGGAAACGGAAGTGCTGATCATTGGCGGCGGACTGTGCGGGATTTTGACAGCCTATACCCTGTGGGAAAAGGGGATCCGCGCCACTGTGATCGAGGCGGAGGAGATAGGGGGCGGCGTGACCGCCCGCACCACGGGTAAGGTGACGGCACAGCACGGCTTTTTCTGCCGGCGGCTGACGGCGGGGCTGGGCGAGGGCTTGGCCCGCCAGTATGCAGCGGCCAACCGGCGCGGCATGGAACGCCTGATGCAGCTGGCAGAAAACGAGGCAGCGGGCTGTGATTTTGAGCGGCTGGATTCCTATGCCTATGTGCGTGATCCGGACAACGCCGCCCTGGCGCGGGAGGAGGCGGAAGCCGCCCTGCTGTTGGGCTTCGAAGCGGAGTGGGTCCGGGAGACAGAGCTTCCGTTTTCTGTGGCGGGGGCGGTATGCTTTCACGGCCAGGGGATGTTCCATCCGCTGAAATTTCTCAACCGCCTTACCGCATTTCTAGCAAAGCAAGGGGTACGGTTTTACGCACACACCCGTGCCCTTCCGCCGGAGGGAGGCCTCTGGCGGGACGGCGCCGTCAGAACCAATCGGGGCGTCATCGGGGCGCGGACCATCCTGCTGTGCACGCATTTTCCCTTTCTGGACAAGCCGGGGTGGTATTTCGCCCGTATCTGGCAGGAGCGCACCTATCTGCTGGCCCTCCAGGACGCCCCGGAGCTGAAAGGAATGTATATCGGGTACCACAAGGAGGACGACGCCTATACCTTCCGGCCGTACCGATCCCCGGAAGGGAACGGGCTGCTGTTCGGCGGGAGGGCACACAAGACCGGGCACGAGGCGGCGGAGGATCATTTTGGCAGGCTGCAACAGGCGGCCTCCAGTTTTTATCCCGGAACGCGGTCGGTTTTCCAATGGTCGGCCCAGGACTGTATGACCCATGACGGGATCCCCTATATCGGCGCCTACCGGCGTCTGTCCGACCGGGTGTTTCTGGCCACCGGATTTAACAAATGGGGAATGAGCTCCTCCATGGTGGCGGCCGAGCTGCTGGCGGACGCCGCTGTTGGGGAGGAAAGTCCTTATTCCTCCGTGTTTTCCCCGGGGCGGTTTGATCCGTGGCTGAAGGGGAAGAGTTTTTTTATCCAGTCCACCACGATGCTGGCGGATTATATCGGCGGCTATTTTCAATTGCCAAAGGACAGCGTAGAGGGGCTTAAAAAGGGACAGGCGCGTGTGGTGGACTGGAAAGGGGAGCGCGTAGGCGTGTACCGGGACGACGATGACGAGCTGTATACGGTACGCGCCATCTGCACCCATCTGGGCTGTCCCCTGGTCTGGAACACCTCGGAAAAGACGTGGGACTGCCCCTGCCACGGCTCCCGCTACGACATCCGCGGGCATATCCTGAACACTCCGGCGTCCCAGCCTCTGGCGGCAGGGCCCGATGTGCTCCGCGCTTCGGACGAAGGCGGGGCGGAATAGGGAAAGCCCCGCATAACCGTAATATTTCCGGTAAAACTATACCGGCAATCATCCGGGTGTAAAGGAGAGGGATCAGTTGGATATCACGGGTCAGGAATACAAACAGATGAACAAGCAGGCGGCACCTCGTTCGCCGGTGCTGAAAAACTGTGTGCTGGCGTTTCTGGTGGGCGGCCTGATCTGTGCCGTGGGACAGGTTGTCGTGGAGCTGGCGACCGGAGCGGGCATGGCCATCAAGGAGGCGCGCCTGCTCTGTTCGCTGACGCTTATCGCCCTAAGCGCTGTCCTCACCGGCCTGAACGTATACGACAACATCGCCAAGCACGCGGGGGCGGGGACCTTGGTTCCCATTACAGGATTTGCGAACTCCATTGTCTCGCCGGCCATCGAGTTTAAAAGCGAGGGGCTGGTGCTGGGGATGGCGGCCAAGATGTTTATCATCGCTGGGCCGGTGCTGGTATACGGCATCAGTACCTCCATTGTCTATGGCTTGGTGATGTTTGTGCTGTCGCTGTTCTGACGGTCGGGTACGACGGACTATACGGAAAGGCGGGAATGTCAATGCCAGAACGAAAGGGTCAATATACCATCACCCTGTCCAGCCGTCCCACGATCCTGGGGTACGCGGCCGTGGCGGGGAAAAAAGAGGGGGAGGGGCCCCTTGGACGGTATTTCGACACCATCTTTGAGGACACTACCCTGGGCGAAAAGACCTGGGAAAAGGCGGAAAGCGCCCTGCAGCGGGAGGTGTTCATCCGGGCGGTGAACAAGGCGCAGCTGTCCCCCTCCCAGCTGAATTTTATCTTTGCCGGCGATCTGCTCAATCAGAATATTGCCTCCACTTTCGGCATCCGGGAATTTGGCGTTCCCCTGCTGGGACAATTCGGCGCCTGCTCCACCATGGCGCAGACGCTGGCACTGTCCGCCATCTTTGTGGACAGCGGCGCGGCGGACCTCTGCTGTGCGCTGACTTCCTCCCATTTCTGCACCGCGGAGCGTCAGTTCCGCTTCCCGCTGGAGTACGGGGGGCAGAGACCCCAAACTTCCCAGTGGACCGCTACCGCCGCGGGGGCCGCTGTTGTGGGTATGGGCGGGGCCGGCGTGCATATCTCCGAGGTGTGTATCGGCCGGATCATGGATATGGGGATTACGGACGCCAACAATATGGGGGCGGCCATGGCGCCGGCGGCCGCGGATACACTGGCCAATTTCTTTGCCGATACGGCTACCGGGCCGGAAAATTACGATCTTATCGTCACCGGCGATCTGTCCGCTGTGGGCAGCGATCTGCTGCGGGAGCTGCTGGACCGCCAGCATATCGATCTGGGGACGCGTCACGCGGACTGTGGCCTGATGATCTATGACCGCAACAAACAGGATGTCCACGCGGGCGGTTCCGGTTGCGGCTGTTCCGCCTCGGTTCTCTGCTCCTATCTGTTGGGAAAAATGGAGCGCCGGGAGCTGAACAATGTACTGTTTGTGGCCACGGGCGCCCTGATGTCCCCCACCTCCTCCCAGCAGGGGGAGAGCATTCCCGGCATCGCCCATCTCGTTCATCTGGTGACGCAGTGATCTGTTTTAGGTATATAGGGAAAACGCGGAAAAGAAAAACGATTCCTCCTCTTTCTTTGCCGGGAAAGGGAATTGCCTCTTGTGTTTTGGTGCACCGGCGGCTATAATATGGTTAGGAAATATCAACCAAAACAGGAGGTTGTCCCTATGCTATTAAAAAACGCGACGGTATATAACGAGGAATTTAATCCGGTCCGCGCCGACATCGACGTTCAGGGCGACAAGATCGCCTGTGTGGGTGCCTGTGTGGACAGCGGAGACAGCCTTGACCTGAGCGGCTATACCATCATCCCCGGCCTCATCGACATGCATATCCATGGCTGTGCCGGCGAGGACACCAGCGACACCGACGTCAAGGGGCTGGACGCTATGTCCCAGTGCCTGGTCAAGAAGGGTATCACTTCCTTCTGTCCCACGTCCATGACCCTGTCCTTCGAACAGCTGCAAAAGATTTTCGCCACGGTGGCGGAGGCTATGAAATCCGTCACCGGCGCCTATATCCACGGCATCAATATGGAAGGCCCCTATATCGCCATGTCCAAAAAGGGCGCTCAGAATCCCGCCTATGTCCGCAATCCGGACAAGGAGGAGTTCCGCCGGCTGTATGACGGCTGCGGCGGCATCATCAAGGTGGTGGACATCGCCCCGGAATGCGAGGGAGCGGAGGAATTCATCCGTGAGGTGCAGCCGTACTGTCCGGTTTCCATCGCCCACACCGCCGCCGATTACGATCAGGCGGTCCGCGCCATCGAGTGGGGTGTGCGCCATGCCACCCATCTGTACAACGCGATGAGCGGCCTGACGCACCGCGGCCCCGGCGTAGTGGGCGCCTGCTTCGATATGGGGCGCACCTATGGCCTGCAGGCGGAGCTGATCTGCGACGGTTTCCACATCCATCCCGCCGCCTTACGTGTGGCGTTCAGCCAGATGGGCGAGGACGGCACCGTCATCGTCAGCGACTCCATGTGTGCTGCCGGACACAAGGACGGCGAATATGATCTGGGCGGACAGACCGTGTATGTGCGCGACGGCAAGGCCCTGCTGGCCGACGGTACCATCGCCGCTTCCACTTCCAACATGTACGACGAGCTGAAAAACGTCATCAGCTATGGTGTTCCCATGAAGCAGGCGGTCAAGTCCGCCACCATCAACCCGGCCAAGTCCATCCGTGTGGACGATGTGACCGGTTCCATCAAGACGGGCAAGCTTGCCGACCTGCTGGTGCTGGACGACGAGCTGAATATCAAACTGGTCATGGTCCGCGGACAGATCAAGGTCAACAATCTGTAAGGACCGGCCGCAACGACAGGAGGTATCCCCATGAATCGAGAAGGAAAAGGTTCCAAACTGGCGTTCATTGTCGCTCTGGCGGCGGCGGTAGCTGCTATTACCACAGCGGTCATCTTCTTTATGCGTGCGCAGGCGAAGAAGAAGGCGCTGCATGCATACGATGATATCATCGACTACGATTTTGACGACGACTGCGAGGATTGCTGCGGTTGCGGCTGTGAACCGGACGAGGCCGACGAATCCGCGCAGGATCAGGAAGAGGAGTAATCCGGTACTTCCAGGCCCGGACAGCGGCCGAGAGAGGTAGTCTCAAGGATCGCGCAGCACAAAATAAAAGAGTAGGCATTACTCTATAGGGATTGCGAAAGGAACGCGACAAAAGACAGTGTGAAGGGCAAAAATGCTTTTCATACTGTCTTTTTTTGTGTGGTTTTCGCCAATTGGATAAAAAAGAAAAAAGATAGAACCATTACGCTTCACGGTGTTGAAATTAATACAAAAAATGATATAATAATAAAAAATATAACATTATTTACTATAAGGAGGGGTGATATGGATAAGCGGCTTGTCGGTAAATGGTATAAAGATGAAATGGGTGAAACTTTGAACATCTTTGATGAAACCCCGCTTCGCATCAAAATGTCATTCTCATCAACCGGACATTATGATTTTGAACCGAACTGTGTCTATGAAAAGGACGGATACCTTTGTTTTGAAATCAATGATGAAAAATACCGCATGGTCTATCGTATTCAGTATGTAGACGGCAGACTTGAGGGATATTATACGCAATTTGGAAAAGATACTCCTGTTCAGTATTCCTTTGTTTCCGACGAACCGGAAGACAAGCCATACCGATTTGTTCCCACGGTAATATATGTGCCCGAATCAGAAGAAACCCGGATAGAGATTCTCAAAAAATATGCGTTGTATGACAGAACGAAAAACGAATCGTATGAAACAGAGTATATACTTGGCGGAGCGGTCCCCTCGATCCTAGAAAAATACGGTTTTTCGGAATATGTAAAGGATGTGGATCCCGAAACCGATGATGCGGCTTTCAAATTACTTGATTTTGTGTGTGACCATTTTGGACACGATGGTGCCAGCGGGTTGCCTGCCAAGCGTAAAATAGAGGACATCATTGCCTATTGCGAAAATCACGGCGGGAGGATTAATTGCCGGGGACTCGCTATATTATTGGCTTCGCTTTTGCGCTTGTATTCCGTCAAAGCCCGTCATATCACCTGTAAACCATACGAGGATCCGTTCGATGACTGTCATGTTGTTGTCGATTGCCAGCTTCCTTCAGGAAAAAGAATCATGCTGGATCCTAGTTTTCGGCTGTTTCTAAAAGATAAAGAAGGCGAATATGTTTCGCTGGAACATTTGAGAAAGATGCTCATTGACGGAGAACCTTTTTTTGCTGACGAAAAGGCTTCCTATAACGGTGGCACTTTTGACGAACTGTGGTATAGGGAGTATATGACAAAGAACACACTTCGATTTTCAAGAGGTACTTTTTGTGCCGACGGTTACGAGGAGCAAAGCGTTCACGGCGTTGAATTGGTACCGGCAAATTATCCTACGGAAAAGTTCTGCGATTCCGAGAGGGATGGATTTGTTTATAACGATGCCATGTTTTGGCGAATGTAGTGCTCCTGTTCTCCTTTGAAAATTATTCCTGTGAAGGGAATCTTGAGATAAGCAACGCACTAGAAAGAGGAACATGAATTATTTGCTTCTGTTTTTGGGCATATAAAAGATCAAAGAGCCAAAAGGAATACAAAGAAAACCTCCTGGTTCTTTATGATTGCCGTTTGCAAACGGCAATCATAAAGAACCAGGAGGTTTTTCGAATAAAGAGATGAGGAGCAGTACACGGCAAAAATATCTGTTATATATAGATCCCCTTTGCAGGAAGGAATGCCAGGGCAGATAGTAGGGCTCTACTCAAACGCGACCCGCAAAAGTTATATTGTTGGAACCTTTCTATGTTCCTAAAAATTGCCGGGGATCCTCTTCAGAAGGTCAATGGTGTCGTGCGTGGGCCTTTTTTATTCGAACAGATCCCATGCATACAGCTCCTGGCAGTCGCTTCCCAACCGATCCACATAGGCGAGGGGCAGGTACATAAACCCGTTGTGGGCCCGTCCGCCCTTGCGGACAAATTCGATGAAACCGCGTTTCAGCGAGGTATCGACGTCAGCGGTGTCCGGGTCAAAATGGGCAGTATCGGTGTGAAACACAAAGCTGTAGAATCCGTCGGGGCCGGAGGGAACCGGACACAGATACAGGTGGGAATTCAAGCGATTGATGCCGCTTTCCTCCGAAAGCATAAACCGCAGCTGGGGGCTGTACAGCCAGGAATAGCACTGGATTCCCTTCAATTCAATATCTGGGAAATATTTTTGGTAGAAGGCTACGGCCTCCTGGAAAGTCTCTTTCATCATATCCACATGATAGGGAATATTTCCCGGAATGTGATAGCTCAGCGCCATGTCGCCGGAACAGTACACGGGTTCCCATTTCTCCGGGGATAGGGTAACCTGCTGATTGAGAAGCACGCCGTCCGGACGGATCATGTAGCCATCCCAATCCCCCTGGGAAGCCTCCGTACGGAACGCGGTGAGCTCATCCAGATGGGTGAACTGCCCCGCCTTGTCCACACGGGCTTCCCCGCAGTAGAGCGCCAGCAGCTTTCCGTCACTACGGCGGCGGTACATGCGATAATAGGGCGGCATTTCCATCAGCTCGTACCGGAAGGTCCCCACAAAGAACATGGCGCCCATGACGCAGCTCATATTCCAGTGGAAGCCGTCCCGAATACCCCAGGGGGCCCGGCAATTTCCGGTGGCGCCGCCGAAAACCCCTTTCATCTGATCGATTTTGTCCTCCGGAATACCCCGCCGTCTGTCGTCGGTGACTCCCTTGTACAGGGTGCGCAGGAACAGGATCAGGGCAAAGGTATAGCGGTACTCCTCCAAACAGGGAGGGGCCGGAGTCAGATAGAGATCGTTGTCCCAGGAGTTGCCGTATACACAGAGCATGTGATACAGGAATTGCAACGTGTAGGCCAGCGGTTCCTCCGCCTTCAATTTTTGAAGGCAGATGTTCACATCGTCAAAGCAGGCGGCGTCCAAGAATCCTTCTTCGGCAAGAGGCGCCAATTTGTCCAGCTCCAGCAGCGGTTCCTCCCGGATGCGGGGCCATTCGCGGTCAAAGCGCTCCAAGCCGGGCCCATAGCGCTCCGGCAATTCCTCAATACCCAGTAGGGCGCAGATATCTTTTATGGTCATTCATACCACTCCTTACTTTACAATAAAATTATTGGTACCCTATAGGCGGCAGGTGGGTTTGAATACCCCAAAGCGGCGGGAAAGCGCTCCGGCCGACAGCCAATTTCTCCAGGCCCAAGGACTTCCCGCATGGTTTGTCCTCAAACATAAAGGTCCCGGGAACATTATACCATGAACGCTGCCTAATGCGGTTCTCATCCTGCGTTTATCGGCAGCGTTCCCGAGAAATGCTGCCGCATTTCTCCCGACCTTTATTACACCATAAGCGTAGAGGGAACCGGCCTGGAGGGACGGCTCCAAGTCCAGGGACACTCCTATCGTTTGTCCCCAGTACATAGAG
>CAJFNR010000014.1 GCA_904395335.1 Candidatus Avimonas narfae
CCATGCGGTTCTGATCTAACGTCTATCGGCGGCGTTCCCGAGAAATGCTGTCGCATTTCTCCCGACCTTTATTATACCATAAGCGTATAGGGAACCGATCCGCAGGGAGAACTCCGTAACCGCTGCATCCATTCGGGAAGCTCGTTCAACCGCCGATCCGGCAGATCGCTGCTCCTAATCCGGACAGCCCAGCTTCCAGTCCTTCATAGCCCCGGTCCAGGTGGCGCAGTTCTCCGATCTCTGTCTCCCCCTCCGCCGCCAAAGCCGCGATAACCAGAGCCGCCCCGCCGCGAAGATCCGTGCATTCCACCGGCGCGCCGGACAAACGCTCCACACCCTCTACCACCGCTACGCGCCCTTCCACCTTGATACGGGCTCCCATGCGGGAAAGCTCATCCACATGGCGGTACCGGCTGTCGAATATGGTTTCCACAAACAGGCTGGTCCCCGATGCCGTACAGGTCATGGCCATAATCGGAGCCTGAGCATCGGTGGGAAAACCCGGGTAGGGCATGGTCAGCACACTTTTGACCCGGTTCAGGCGGGCAGGAGCTTCCAATATCAAGCTTCCGCCAGAACCGCTACCTTCACCTGTTCCTTCCACCCGGCAGCCTGCCTCCTCAAACGCCGGAATCACAGAGGCAATGTTGTCCGGATCGGTACGGAGCAGCCTTACCCGGCCTCCGGTCACTGCGGTGGCCGCCATGTAGGTGACAGTTTCAATGCGGTCGGGAATCACCTCGTGGCGGCAGCCGGTAAGCCGATCCACCCCTTCGATCACCACGGTGCCTTCTCCCGCCCCGGTGATCCGCGCACCGCAGGCGTTGAGATATGCACACAGATCCACTATTTCCGGTTCCCGGGCGGCATTGACGATGACGGTGGTTCCCTGGGCGGTGGCACTGGCCATCAAAATATTTTCCGTTGCCCCCACGCTGGGCTGTTCCAGCGTGATGGCCGTTCCTCGGAGCCGTCCGCGGGCGCGGCAGTTGAGCCGTCCACGTTCCTCCTCAATTTCCAGTCCCAGACGGCGCAGTGCCGCCAAATGCAGATTGATCGGGCGCGGCCCCAGCTCACAGCCCCCGGGAAAGGACAGCTGAGCCTGGCCGGTCCGGGCGGCAATCGCCCCCAGGAACACGATAGACGAACGCATCTCCCGCATCAGGGAATCGGGGATATCGCTGCGGCACATACCAGAGGAATCCACTAAGACACGACCGTCACCTTCCTCCACCCGGCAGCCAAGATGTCGGAGAATCGCCTGGGTAGCCGCCACATCGGACAACCGGGGACAGTTGCTGATCTCACTGACGTCTCCGCTCAGTATGGTAGCGGCCAAAATGGGCAGGGCGCTATTCTTCGCCCCATGAATCACCGCTTCACCATTCAGCTTATGTAATCCCTCAACAACGAGTTTTGCCATATCACGCACCCTTTCACCTTGGAGGAGCGCAGCGGCCGGAAACTGTTCCGCCAGCGCCCGAACGCTCATACGTCCGCAAGCCATCCTATGCCACACTGAGGCAACAGGTGAAAAGGGAATCGTTTTTTCAAATGGGAGAGGAAAAAGCCATTGAATTTAGGATTGGGGCCCCCCTACCGGAAATTCAATTCTGCCGGGAGGATTTCTGTAGGGTTTGCTCCACCACGCGGAGAATGCGTTCATCCGCATCCAGTATAGCAGATTTCCGGGCATTTTCCCCCATCCTCCGCAACCTTTCCGGATCCTTTATTAGAGAATACAACGCCTCCCATAGGGAATCGGGCGTCAGATCCTTTTCCTCAAGACAAACCGCCGCCCCGCGGTGCACCAGCGCCATGGCGTTGTGGTACTGATGATTTTCCGCCACATTTGGGGAAGGGATCAGAATGGAAGGCTTACCGGCCGCCGGAAGCTCGCTGAGGGTCATGGCGCCACACCGGGAAATCACCAAATCGGCAGCCGCCATACAGCGGGACATGTCGTCGATGTATTCTCTCACACGAATAACGCCGCCGTCCAGGGGTACCCCCTCCTGCCGCAGCAATTCCAAGGTCCTTTCGTATCCGCCGCGGCCGGTACCGTGGATATGCTGGATGCCCCCGTCACGAAAGCTTCGTGCCATAACCGATGCCATGGCGGCGTTGATCCGGTCGGCCCCCAGACTGCCTCCGAAAGACAGCACCAGCGGACGGCTGTCCATCCCCAACTCCCGCCTGGCACGCTCCCGGTCGGCGTCGGCAAAACCGGGACGCAGCGGGTTGCCCGTCACCACCACGCGGCAACCCTCCGGCAGATATTTCTTCGCCGCTTCATCCGCGATCATCACCGCCGCGGCATCCTTGGCCAGCAGCTTAACCGTCACGCCGGGAAAAGCGTTGGACTCGTGAACCAGTACCGGAATTCCCCGCTTCGCCGCCTTGCGCAGCACCGGTCCGCATACATACCCGCCGGTGCCGATGGCGATATCGGGAGAAAAATCCCGGATGATGCGTCCCGCCTCCACCTCGGCTGTCACGGCATGAACGGCTGCCGAAAGATTACGTCCCACATTTTTGAGGCTCAGCCGCCGCTGAAACCCCCGCACATCCACCGTTTTGATGGGATAACCCGCTTGGGGGACCAGTTGGGTTTCCATCCGGCCTTTGGCGCCGACGAAAAGAATCTCCGCCTGAGGATGAGCCTGTTTTATTTTCCCCGCGATGGCCAAAGCCGGATTGATATGTCCCGCCGTGCCGCCGCCGGTCATAAGTACGCGCATAAGCGATACCTCCTGTCCCTTCCGACTGAAAAACAGCCCCCGGACATCCGGAAAATGCAGAAGGAGAATCCCCCCTTTCCGCCGCCGGGGAATTCTCCGGATTCGGGTTTCCATGTTCGGTGTGGGCTATGTCTTTTCCGTATTGACTCCCCGCGATACGGAAAGCACCACTCCCATTTGTGCCAACAACATCACCAATGAGGTGCCTCCATAGCTGAAAAACGGCAGGCTGATGCCGGTATTGGGAATCGTATTGGTTACCACCGCCATGTTGAGCAACACCTGGACACCCACCTGCACCGTCAGTCCGATAGCCAGCATGGAACCGAACTTATCCGGCGATTTCATGCCTATGGTAAAGCCGCGCCACACCAGCAGGCCAAACAGGACGATGACCAGCACCGCCCCCACAAAGCCCAGCTCCTCGCAGACCACGGAGAAAATGAAGTCGTTGTGCGGTTCCGGCAAAAACAGGTGCTTTTGCCGGGATTTCCCCAGGCCCTGGCCCATAAAGCCCCCTGAGCCGATGGCATAGAGGGATTGGATGGTCTGCCACGCCGCGTCCCGGTCGGTGCTGTAGGCCTCGAAGGGATGCAGCCACACATTGATGCGGTCCTGTTCATACCCTTTGACGAATACCATGTAGATGACCGCGCCAATACCGCCTCCCAGAGTCAGCAGCAAATACAGCAACCGGGTACCACCCACATACATCATCACCATACCAATGGCCAGCAGCAAAATGGTTCCGGACAGGTGGGGTTCCAGAAACACCAGCCCGCAGGTGACGCCCAAAATGGCCATAAACGGCAGATATCCCCCGGTCAGCGTATTCATTTTCCGGTGATTCAGGGAAATCAGGTGGGCGAACAGCAGGATCATGGCGAATTTGGCGATCTCTGACGGCTGGAACTGAAAACCCGGCAGGCGGATCCACCGGTGAATGCCGGAACTGTCCGGCAGGAACAGCACCACCACCAGCAGGCAGAGCGAAACGAACATAATGGGCAGGGCAAAATGGTGCAGAATATGGTAATCCACCGTGGAAATGACCAGCATGGCCACCACCCCGATAAAGGCGAACATCAACTGGCGCTTGATATAGAAAAAGCTGTCGTCGTTCCAGTAAAAGGCATAGGCATAGCTGGCGGAAAACATGCAGATCAACCCTAGGGTCAGGATCACCATGAGGATGATGAGAAACGGCATGTCGAATCCGTTGGCCACAGCGAAGAAGCGGCGCTTCTTTTTGGGCTTATCCGCGGCAGGCAACGTCCGGACAGCCGCCCGCCCCCCGCCTTTGGCGGAAGTTCCCTTTCGGATCGCCATGGAGGTTCCTCCTTTCCCGTCACCGGCGCTGCCTGCGTCCGGCACTATCGTTTTAGTATGTCCGCCATAGGCCGAATATGCACGTCTTTTCAGACATACATCAACAAAAGCCCGGCGGCGGAGCCGATCAGTGTCACCAGCGAAAAAGTCACGACAATGCGGTTCTCGCTCCATCCGCACATCTCGAAATGATGATGCAAAGGGCTCATTTTGAACAGGCGCTTGCCGTGGGTCAACTTGAAATACGTCACCTGCAGGATAACGGAAAGCGTCTCCACAATATAAACGATCCCCACCGGGATCAGCAACAGCGGCTGACCGATGCCAAAGGCCAGAGCGCAGAGCATGCCGCCAATAAACAGCGAACCGGTATCGCCCATAAACACCTTGGCCGGATGCAGGTTCCACATAAGAAAGCCCATAAGAGCCCCTGCCAAAATGGCCGCCGTCAGCCCCATTTCAAAAAAGCCCAACAGCCCGGCAGCCACGACAAAAAACAGCGAAGCCACAAAGCTCACCGACCCACACAGGCCGTCCACACCGTCGGTGAGGTTGGCGGAGTTAGTGGCAGCGGCCACGATGAAAATACAGAAGGGGATGAACCACAGCCCGAAATCCACCTGCCCGATGAAGGGCACCGCCACCACCGAGCCGCCGTTGAAATACAGCCACAGAGCATAGGCCGTGCCGATGAGCAGCTGTAAAAACAGCTTCTGTTTATCTGTCAGTCCCATGTTGCGCTTTTTGACCACCGAAATATAATCGTCCAGGAAACCAATGGCACCGCAGCAAAGGGCCATAAGCATCCCGGCCAGCAGTCGTACCCGGTTCAGCGGCATGGTATCGGACAGCTTGAGGGGCAGAAACAGCTGGCAGACCAGAAGAGACACGATGAGAACCGCCGTAGTGCCGATGATAAAGGTCAGCCCGCCCATAGTGGGGGTTCCCTGTTTGTTTTTGTGCCAGGAGGGCCCCACGTCCCGGATCGTCTGGCCAAAATGGAGACGGTGCAGGGCGGGGATCATCTTTTTCCCCAGCCAGTAGGTCAGCCCGAAAGAGGCGGCTGCCGCCACCGCCATTACAAGCACGCCGATTCCCTTTATCATCCTATCCACCACTTTCTCCTCCGGCGGCCCTCCATCCGCTCCGCCTTCAGTATACTCGTTTTGCTTTCCGCCGGGAGGCGGAAATTCTTTCCAACCGGCCGCCGCAGGAAAGCCGCGGCCCGTTTACGCGCCGCCCAGCACCTGGGCCACCACTTCCCGTTCGTCCAAATGATGCACTTCCGTGCCGACAATCTGATAGGTTTCGTGTCCCTTGCCCGCCAGCAGAATTGTATCCCCCGGCTGGGCATACTCCATAACCCAACGAATGGCCTCCACGCGGTTTTCCACCACTGTGTAGGGGGTTGCCGTGTCCTTCATTCCCGTCAAAATGTCCTCAATAATGGCGCCCGGCTCTTCGGTGCGCGGATTATCCGAGGTCACCACGACAAAATCAGAACAGTCCGCCGCAATGCGTCCCATTTTCGGCCGTTTGTCCCGATCGCGGTCCCCGCCACAGCCAAAAAGCGTGATAAGCCGCCCCTTGGTCCCTTCCTTCAGGGTCTGACAGATGTTTTGCAGCGCGTCCGGTGTGTGAGCATAGTCGATGATGATGGTATAGTCCTTTCCGGTGGGCACCACCTCCACCCGGCCCTTGACCCCTTTCATCCGGCTCAGGGCCAGCACCACCTGGGACAGCGGAAGCCCCAGCACACAGGTGCAAGCGGCGGCCCCCATGGCATTATATACGGAAAAGGTGCCGGGAATGCCCAGTCGTACGTGTCCAATGGCCCCAATCCCTACAATTTCAAAATCCACGCCATCAGGGCGATGTTTTATGTTGCGGGCGGTGTAGTCGGCCCGGTCATCCCCCAGGGAATAGGTGACCCGGCGGCAGTCTGTCCCCTCCAGGAGCCGGTCTGTCCAAGGATCGTCCTGGTTAACCACCGCTGTGCCACAGCGGGTAAACAACCGTTTTTTCGCCGCCAGATAGTTTTCCATGGTCTTGTGATAGTCCAAATGATCCTGCGTCAGGTTGGTAAAAATGGCGGCATCGAAAAAGCAGTCCTCCACTCGGTCCTGATCAAGGGCGTGGGAGGACACCTCCATGACGGCATAGGTGCATCCCTCCGCCGCCATGAGGGCAAACATGCTGTGCAGGTCGTAAGGATCGGGGGTGGTGTGGCCGGAAGGCAGGATCCGGTCGCCGATCATGTTCTGGATGGTCCCCACCAGCCCCACCTTGTATCCGCAGGTTTCCAGGATTGCCTTGAGCATATAGGTGACAGTGCTCTTGCCGTTGGTACCGGTGACACCCACCAAATGCAGCTTTTCCGCCGGGCGACCAAACCAATTGGCACACATGCGCGCCCATACCGGCCGGGTGGCGGGCACCAGCAGCTGGCGGGAACACCCCGTATCCTGCTCCGCCACAATGACGGCGGCACCACTTTCCTCCGCCTGGCGGGCATAACGATGCCCGTCGGCGGCTGTCCCGCGGATGCAGACGAACGCCCAGCCGGGGCGCACCCGGCGCGAGTCACAGGTGATCCCCTGGATCTCTTCCTCAAACGGCGGGGTGAGAATATCCCGCATCAGATCGCTCAGTTTCATGCTCGGTTCCTTCCCTTCGTGAGATGCCGGGTACTGACCCTATTGTCATTCAATGTTGTCTTCGTAAAGGAACTCCACTTCCACCACGGTACCGTGCTCCACCTCCGTACCGGCCGGAATGCTCTGGCTGCCTCCCTTGGCCTCCCCGTCGGAGCCGTCGTTCACGGTTAGGCCGGAAATCTGCAGGTTGATGCCCGCATTGACGGCAGCCTGGTTGGCCTGAGACAATGTTTTGTCCTTGAAATCGGGCACCACGGCCTTCTGTGGCGTGCTGTCCTCCGTATACAGCACCACGGTGCCGTTTTTCGGGATAGTGGTACCGGCCTCCGGTACCTGACGGATAACGGTGCTGCCGCTCCCCACCACCTTGGACTGAAGAGAGCTGTTGGCTATGGTATTTTCCGCCACCGAAACCTCTTTGTCTGTCACATCCGGGGTGGTGCGGCTCATATTGGCCAGCTCCTCTTCCGTGTACACTGGTTCGATCCCCAGATAGGGCAGGGTGTCCGCCATAATCTTCTGTGCCACCGGAGCGGAAATAGTCCCTCCGAAATTGATGGGGGCGTGGGGTTCGTCCAGCAGCACCAGGATAGCCACCTCTGGATCATCCGCCGGAGCAAAGCCGGAGAAGGAGGCCACCACGTCTTTTTTCTCATTTTCCGCCACCTGCTGGTCGGTTTTGTCGGAGGTGCCGGTCTTTCCTGCCATGCGGTACCCTGCTACATATGCGTTCTTACTGCCGCCGCCGTTGACCGCATCGGCCAGAATCTTGCACATCTGGGCGGAGGTATCGGAGGAGATTACCTGACGCTTGACCACCGGCTCCACGTTTTTCACCACATTGCCGTCGGAATCCAGGATCTGCTGGACCACATAGGGCTGCATCAGCTTGCCGCCGTTGGCCACGGCGCACATAGCCGTGATCATCTGGATGGGGGTCACCTTAAAGGTCTGGCCGAAGGAAGACGCCGCCAGCTGGGTCTCTCCCAGCTCCGAAGTATCGTGATACAGCTCGCTGGTCACCTTGGACTCGCTGAGCATGTCAATGCCGGTCTTTTCAGTAAAGCCAAAGCCGGTGAAATATTTGAAGAAACGTTCCGCTCCCACCAGTTCGCCGATCTGGATAAACGCCGGATTGCAGGAATTGGAAATGGTCTCCGCAAAGGTCTGCAACCCGTGTCCCTGGCGTTTGTGGCAGTTCATCCGGAAGCCTCCGCGCATTAGGTAGCCGTTGCAGTTGAAGGTGGAGCTTTCCGTCACCACGCCCTCCTCCAGCGCCATGGAGGCAGTGAACACCTTAAAAACGGAGCCGGGCTCATAAAAGTCGGAAATGGGTTTGTTCACCCACTGCTCCTGGCGCGCCTGGATGATGGCCTCCGATTGCTCATCCCCCGACAGCTCCGCTATCAGCGCCTGGGCATCGGGGTCGGTGATCTCCATGGGGTTGTTGAGGTCGAAGCCGCCCTCGGTGGCCATGGCCAGGATGGCGCCCGTCTTGACGTTCATCACAATGGCAGCGCCCCGGTTGGTACAGCCGGTTTCCTTGACCGCGTTGGCCAGGTATTTTTCCGCATAGCGCTGGATCACGCTGTCAATGGTCAGCACCAGGCTGTTGCCGTCCTCAGCGTCCACGGTTTTTTCGTATTTCAGCTCATTGGGCATTTCATCGCCCCAGCCGTTTTTCGCCGTGACGATGCGCCCTGCCTTGCCGGCCAGCGTCTCCTCGTAATACGCCTCCAGGCCGTACAGGCCGTAATTGTCCGTCCCGGTAAAGCCCAGAACGGTGCTGAGCATGTCGTTGTTGGGATAATAGCGCTTGTAGTCTTCGATGGTCCGGAACACGCCGGTCAGCTCGTTGTCCTGAACCCACTGGGCCAGGGAATCCCGGAGGGGCAGCTCGATTTTGGCCTTGACCACTTCGTACTGCGAATTGGTTTTCTGTGTCTGTTCCAACAGCTTGTCGCGGTCCACATCCAGCAGCACAGACAGCTCGTCGGCGATTTTTGTCCGGGTTTCGTCGTCCGGGATATCCTTGGGAGACATGATAACGGTCCACACCGTGGCCGACTGGGCCAGCGGATTCATGTTGGTATCATATATCGTACCGCGCTTGGGCGATATAATGCTGTCGCTAAGCTGCTGGGAGACTGCGCGCTGCTGCCATTCGTCCGTCTGTACGATCTGCAGCACCGCCAACCGTCCCACGATAGCGCTGAAACAGAAGCCCACCAGCACCACCAGCACCACCACAGAACGTCTCCACATCTGTCGGGTAGGCGCCTTAGTGGTCACGTCTGGGGTTCCTTTTGCGTTCTTTTTCGCCATTGTTCCATCAGCCTTTCTTTGGTGCGGCGCCGGCAGAGGATTGCCTGCCCGGCGTCCGGAGTCTACATCGGACAGCGCGGAATAACAAAGAGAGAGTCAAGACTCACCATCCCAACTCTCACCCCGTTCCGACAGGATCCGGCAAGGCCGCCGCCGGCTCCCATTCTCTTTCTATACGTATTGGCTCAGCTGAACAGGTATGCCAGCTCCGTAAAAAAATTGGAGATGGCGGCCCCAATGGAGGCGAAAAAGCCCTGGTCAGCTTTCTCGTTCACTTCCACCTCGTCACCGGCCTGAACCGTGATGTACTCGATCTGGCCGGGATCCACCTTCTGCATTCCCAGCGTGCCGGTGGCATAATCCTCGACGCTTTGCGCGGAGGTCTTGGCCGCCAGCTCAGAGGTCAGCCGCACATGCTCGCTTTGCAGATTGGACAGCTGCTCCTGCTGTGTGGTAATCTGAGCATCCATCTCGGTGATACGCACCCGTCCGGCCACCATCATCCCCAATGAGGTGATCACCAGACCGGCCAAGGCCAACGTCACCGCCGTATTTAAAAGGGACTGGATACGGCTGCGGCGCTGTTGGGCCTTGGCCTGCTTTTTGTTGGGCTTTAACGGAACGATTTTCGCCTGCTTAGGTTCAAAAAGGGAGAGATCATACGCTTCGCTCCCCCGCGTGGGCGTCGCCATGCCGTTTCATCCTTTCTCTCAAGTTGTGTCTTGTTCTCTTTATGTATCTTTTGGCGGATTGGGCTCGTGCAGCCGTTCCACACAGCGGAGCCTGGCGCTGCGGCTGCGCGGATTCTTCTCCAGCTCCTTCTCCGACGCAGCAACCGGTTTTCGCAAAATCAGCCGGGCCGCCGGCGTCCGCCCACATACGCATTGGGGAAAGTCCGGCGGACAGATGCAGCCCTCGCAAAAGGAGGCAAACCTTTGCTTCACCATTCGGTCCTCCAGGGAATGGAAGGTGATGACCGCCAGGCGGCCGCCGTCTTTCAGGCAGCTGAAAGCGGTATCCAGCGCGGAGGACAGGCACTCCAGCTCACCGTTCACCGCAATGCGCAGGGCCTGAAACACACGGCGGGCGGGATGTCCATCCCGCCGGGCGCGCGCCGGCACCGCATCGCGGATAATATCCGCCAGACGTCCGGTGGTCACAACCGGTTCTTCCTCCCGCGCCCGGACAATCGCCCTGGCGATGGGACGGGAAAATTTCTCCTCGCCGTATCGGTAAAAGATATCGGACAATTCTTTTTCGCCCCAGGTATTGACCAGATCGGCGGCAGTGGTTCCCTCCTGGCTCATGCGCATATCCAAGGGAGCGTCGGCGTGATAGGAAAACCCCCGCTCCGGCGTATCCAGTTGATGGGAAGAAACGCCGATATCCAGCAAAATACCGTCTGCTGCAGAAAGGCCTTCTTCCCGCAGCACCCTGGCTATTTCGGTAAAGTTGGCCCGGATCACCCGGGCAGGCAAGCCCTGCAGACGCCGGGAGGCCTCCACCACCGCGTCAGGGTCCTGGTCCAAGCTGATCAGCCGGCCGCCGGACGTCAGGCGGGAAGCAATGGCATAGGAATGTCCGCCTCCCCCGGCAGTGCCGTCCACATATACCCCATCGGGGCGGACAGCCAGCGCCTCTATGGTTTCGTCCAGCAGAACCGGACGATGATATGTCCCGGAAGTTCCGTGCTCCGTCATGTCATCGCCCTCCGCCGCCGGGTCAGAAGCCCAGCTCCATAAATTCCGCTTCCACTTCTTCTGGCGTCATGCTGCCGCTGTCCTCTTCGTAGGCGGCGGGATTCCAGATCTCCGCCCGGTTGCCCGCTCCGATGACCAGCGCCTCCTTCTCCAGGGAGGCGTAATCCAGCAGATGCCGGGGAAGCAGAATGCGGCCCTGGGAATCCACCTGCACATCGGCAGCGTTGGCGGACAGGTACCTCTGCAATTTGCGCGCCTTGGTCATCGGCATGGCGGCCAGCCCCTCCTGGAGCTTGTCCCATTCCTCCAGAGAATACAGGCTGATACAATGATCCATCACGGCCGCGGCGATAAAGGCATCGCCCAGCTTTTCCCTCAGCTTCGCAGGCACGAACAGGCGCCCCTTGGCATCGATATTGTGTTGGTACCGACCGTACAGCATGTGTTCCTCTTTTCTCACACGGCGCTTCAGGCATCCCTCGTGGAAAGGCTGTGGAAAACTCGGTGGAAAGAGTTGAAACTCACCACTTTGCCCCACTCAGCCCTACTTTTCACCACTTACCTGACATTATACCGGCTTCTCCATAAAAATGCAAGTCTCCTGGCGCCTTTTTCTTTCCCTGGGTTTCTTCCCTCTCCTATCCCCTTCGTGGAAAAACGGGGGAGAACACCGGAAAAATCGTTTTTTCGCCGTGGAAAGGCGGTGGAAAGCTCCTCGATACGCCGTGGAAAAGGCCATGTGAAAAACTTTAATCCCCCCGGATCACCTTTCCTCCAGTTTGACAACCCCTCTCTTTTTTTGGTATACTCAGAGAGTAAAGCTATAGACAGGACTTCCTGCCTCTATAAATGGACATCGATAAATAAAGGAGGAAACGCAATGGCAAGTATGATACCGAAGCTCAATGAAAAGTCGGGTCTTCTGGAACTGGGCTTCCACTTCACCGATGTACAGGAACCCAATCTGTTCCGGAACATGTACCCATACAACGATATCCCCAAACTCATTTTCAATCACCGGATTGTCCCCATGAACCTTCCGGAGAAGATCTACATAACAGATACCACTTTCCGCGACGGCCAGCAGGCCCGCTCCCCCTATACGGTGGAGGAAATCTGTGATCTGTTTACCCTGCTGCACAAGTTGGACAACGGCAGCGGCATTATCCGTCAAACCGAATTTTTCCTGTATTCTCCCAAGGATAAGGAAGCCGTCCTCAAATGCCAAGAGTTGGGATATGACTTTCCCCAGATCACGGCGTGGATCCGGGCGAAAAAGGAAGACTTCCAGCTGGTCAAGGACATGGGCCTCAAGGAAACAGGCATCCTGGTCTCCTGCTCCGATTATCATATCTTCAAGAAAATGCACTGGACCCGGAGCGAGGCGCTGAAAAATTACCTGTCGGTGGTGGAAGCCGCCCTGGAAGCCGGCATCGTACCCCGCTGCCATTTTGAGGACATTACCCGGGCGGATTTCTACGGTTTCGTGCTTCCCTTCGCGGAAAAGCTGATGGAAATGTCCCGGGACGCTGGTATTCCGGTAAAGGTCCGCGCCTGTGACACCCTGGGACTGGGTTCCTCCATTCCCGGCGTCGTGCTTCCCCGCAGCGTACAGCAGATCATGTACGGCCTGACCAACTATTCCGGCGTTCCCTCGGAATATCTGGAGTGGCATGGCCACAACGATTTCTACAACGCCGTTCCCAACGCTGTCACCGCTTGGCTGTACGGCTGTGCGTCCATCAATGCCTCCCTGTTGGGCATCGGCGAACGCACGGGCAACACCCCGCTGGAGGCCATGGTGATCGAGTATTGCCAGCTTAAGGGCAACAATGGTGGCATGAATCTTCGGGTCATCACCGATATTGCCAATTATTTTGAAAACGAACAGCATTTTGAGATTCCTCCCCGCACCCCCTTCGTGGGCCGCGCCTTTAATGCCACCCGCGCCGGTATCCACGCCGATGGCCTGCTGAAAAATGAGGAGATCTATAATATCTTCAACACCACCGACATCCTGGGCCGTCCCCCCATTGTGGTGGTGGACGCCCATTCCGGCGCCGCGGGTATTGCTGCCTGGATCAATACCTATTATTCCCTGGCAGACAACGATCGCATTGACAAACGTGACGAGGGTGTCACCGCCATCAAGGAATGGATCGACAACGAATACGCCACCGGCCGCACCACCGTCATCGGAGATGCGGAAATGGAGCAGCAGGTCAAAAAACATCTTCCCCGCCTGCTCACCCTGCGCGAAAGCCGTTCCGAATAAGATCCGGCATCCATTGTTAAGCTGCGGAAAGCATGGAACCATGACGGCGGAGAAAAAGACGATACCTTTTCTCGGAAACACAATATGTGTGGGATGGGAATCACATTTGGCAGCGTTCATGGTATGATGAAGGTCGGGAGAAATGTGAGAGCATTTCTCGGGAACGCTGCCGATAAACGTAGGATGAGAACCATATGGGGCGGCGTTCATGGTAGAATGTCCCCGATTTTTATGGCGCATAACGTAGGTTGGTTTGTCTTTCCGTGGCTATTCCACTTTGTGCGCCATAACCGGCTTTAAGTTCCGATACAAGAAAGGCAGGCGTTTTTTTAATGGAAACCTTTACAATCCCCTTGACCGAACAGGGAGATGTCACTCTGACTGCCTATCTCCAGATGCAGTCCCCGTATCTGGAGGCCTATGCTACCCGGCCGGCCGTGCTGATCTGTCCCGGCGGCGCTTACCGGGAGCTCTGTGACCGGGAGGGAGAGCCCATCGCTTTGTCCTTTCTGGCCCAGGGATATCAGGCCTTTGTGCTGAAATATTCCATTGGAGAGGGAAAGGTATTTGAAGATGCCCTGAGGGACGCCGAAACCGCGTTGCACCTTATCCGGGAACGGGCGGCGGAATGGCGGGTTCAGCCCGATCATATTGCCGCCTGCGGCTTTTCCGCCGGCGGACATCTGGCGGGAGCTTTGGGCGTCATGGGCCGGGAGCGCCCCAATGCTCTTATCCTTTGTTATGCCTGTATCCTGGAAAATCTGGGCCGGCTGTTCCCCTTTCCGGTCCCGTCTCTTCACGAAAAGGTAGACGATAAAACACCGCCGACGTTTCTCTTTCACACCCGAGATGACTGTACGGTTCCGTTGGAGAATCCTCTGTCCTTTGCTTCCGCTCTGGATCAGGAGGGGATCCCCTTTGAAATGCACATTTTCGCCCACGGGGTCCACGGCATGGCCCTGGCCAACCGGCAGACCAGCTGCGGCTGGGAGGGAATGGCGGATGACGGCGCCGCTCATTGGTTTGACCTTTGCGCCCTCTGGTTGGAAAAGACTTTTCAACTGGCTTAAAAAGAACAGTTTGACCCCAAAGAACAAGAGAAGGCCCCCGGTAATGTCGGGGGCCTTCTCTTGTTCTTTTCGTCATTATTGGGTTATCAAATTACCGGTTTACTGCGGTTCACTGTCGCTGGAAGGAATATCCCCCTCAGGAGGTTGCTGGCCATCCTGATCGTTGGATCCGCCCTTTTTCTTCTTGGACAGAACCACCGCCACAATGACACCGGCAACCACCACCACACACACTGCAG
>CAJFNR010000015.1 GCA_904395335.1 Candidatus Avimonas narfae
CCATGCGGTTCTGATCTAACGTCTATCGGCGGCGTTCCCGAGAAATGCTGTCGCATTTCTCCCGACCTTTATTATACCATAAGCGTAGGGAACCGGCCCGCAGGGACGGCTCCAGGCCCAGGGACTTCCCATAGTGTTTGCCCTCAGGCATAGGGGGCCCTAAGTACAATATGACCATGTCAGTATAGGACTTCCCTCCTTATTTGTCAATATTGATGGGGCAATTCCACATTTTCCGGATAGAATTGCTTTGTCCGGTTGCATCCGCATGTCATCAATGATATACTCGTTCATGGCAGTTTTTTTGGAATGCCGGGGAAAGAAAGGCGCAAAGGAGTCATAAAAAGCATGAAAGAAAGCATCAAACAGCTCTGGCGGGACGACCGTCCCTTTAAAAAACGCCTGGCTTTATCGGCCCTGGTGGGGCTGGCCCTCCCCTTCACCTTTGTAACCGTAGGGATTCTCGAGTTGTTCATGAACAACATTGGGCTGTTCCCTTTTACTATAAGCGACCTGCTGACTCCTACCCTACTGCTGAGTCTTTTGTGCTTTGTGATTCTCACGGCGGTGGGCGGATTGCTGAAAGGGTGGTTCCTGGATATCTACCTTTCGCTGGAAGCGGGATTCCTTCTGGCCGGATATCTGCAGGGAAACTTTCTCAATCTCAACCTGGGTGAAATGACTGGCGATCCCATAGACTGGAGCCAGTACACGGGCCACGGTATTTTCAACACCCTTGTCTGGATGGTGCTGTTTCTTGCTCCACTCATCGTCTTTACCTTTTGGGACAAGATCTGGCGGAAGCTGATTGTCATTCTGCCCGCCGTGCTGATCGCTATGCAGACGGCCGGACTGGTTTCCACCACCCTCGGCACCGACTTTTCCACGGAGGTAACCAATACGGCCAGCGAACCGGTGGAGGCCTATGTGTCGGAAAAAGGCATGTTTGAGCTCTCCACTAAGAAAAACGTGCTTGTGTTTGTGCTGGACCGCTTGGACGGCAAATACATCGACCAGGTACAAGCGGACGATGCTACCTTCTTTGACGATCTGGAGGGCTTCACTTATTACCCTAACCATACCTCCCTGTATGGACGCACCTATCCCTCCGTCGTCTACCTGCTCACCGGCAAAGTTTCCATGTTCGATCAAAAGCCGGAGGAGCTGTTCAGTACCGCCTACAGTGAAGGACGATTTATCCCTACGCTGAGGGAGCACGGCTTTACCACCAAGCTGTATCTTGGCAAATATTTCACCTATTCCGATATTTCCCAGTTGGAAGGACTGGCGGACAACATTGTTAACGAAAAGATGGAAACTACCATCGACCGTACCGTTATGCTGGAAAAAATGCTGAATTTCTCCGCTTACCGGTATGCTCCCCATGTGATGAAGCAGTATTTCTGGTTCACCCCTGAAACCTTTCAGGAAGCCGTCACGGTGAAAAATGAACTGCTGCCCTTTGACACAGAGGAATACAAATTTGGGGACCGGCTCCGCGCTACTCCGCTCACCCTGCAGGACCAGCAGGACAATTTCATGTACCTGCATATCAAGGGCTGCCACGCCAGCTATGATATGGATGAAAACGGATATTACGTGGAGGACGGCACCAGTACGCTACTGGCCCAAACCAAAGGCAATTTCCGCCTGCTCAAGCAATACATGCAGCAGATGAAGGATCTGGGGGTATACGATAGCTCCACCATTATCATCACCGGCGATCACGGCAAATCGGAGGATGTTCACAGCCTGGACACCTACAAAACCACGGCGCTGTTCGTTAAGCCCAGCGGCAGCCCCCGCGAGCCACTGAAGGTGTCCAACAAGCCCGTAAGCCATGCCAATTTCCAGGCGACGGTGCTGGAAGCAGCCGGCATTGAGACGACAGAGTTCGGCGATTCCATCTGGGATGTCCCGGAGGACGCGCAGATTCCCCGCCGGTTCCTGTATCGTATGGACGGCGGAGAAGAAAGTGTGCTGGAGGAATACCAGGTCATAGGGGACGCCCGGGATTTCAACAACTGGACGCATGTGCGGGATCACGAGATCTTGTACAACCGCTGAGCGTTTTCGTCAAAGCCCCGTAGGGGATATAAGGGGGATTTCCGCATGTACCGCATTCTGCTCGTAGAGGACGACAACGTCATCGCCTCCCAGGTGGAAAAGCATTTGACCGCTTGGGGATACGAGGTTCGCCGGGCCACCGACTATCAGAACATTCTGGCGGATTTTGCCGCGTTTCAGCCTCACCTGGTGCTGCTGGACATCGGCCTCCCCTTTTTCAACGGCTATCATTGGTGCGCGGAGATCCGCCGCCAGTCCAAGGCGCCGATTTTGTTCCTCTCCTCCGCCTCGGACAACATGAACATCGTTATGGCCATGAACTAGGGCGGCGACGATTTTGTCGCCAAGCCCTTTGATCTCGATGTGCTCACCGCCAAAATCCAGGCCCTGCTGCGCCGAACCTATGATTTCGGCGGACAGACCGGACTGCTGGAGCACCGGGGCGCCCTGCTCAACACAGGCGACGCCACCCTGACCTATGAAGGACGGAAGGTGGAGCTGAGCAAAAACGAATATAAAATCCTGCTGACTCTGTTGTCCAACAAGGGGAAAATCGTCAGTCGGGAAACCCTGATGACCAAACTATGGGAAACCGACAGCTTTGTGGATGAAAACACCCTGACCGTCAACATCACCCGGCTCCGCCGGCGGCTGGAGGACGCGGGACTGCACGATTTCATCGCCACAAAAAAGGGCGTCGGCTATCTGGTGGAGTGAATCATGGAACAAGATAGTATCTGGTTTGTATTTCGGTCTTACTGCAAACAAAAGCGGGGCTATCTGCTCCTTCTTCTGCTGATACACGGCGTGTTCACCCTGGTGCTGTTCCTTTACCGGCTACAGCTGGAGGCCGTGCTGTACGCCTTTGCTCTGAATGCGGCACTGCTGCTGGCTTCGGGGACCGTCTCCTTCCTGCGCTATATCCATCGCCACCGGCAGATGGAGATGGCGCGCCGCACCCTGCTGTACGAATCCGACGTCATCCCCCCTCCCCGGCATCTGGAGGACGCGGATTTTCTGGCGCTCATCGACCAGCTGCGGCGGGAGCACGCCCGGCTGGTGTCGGATACCGACGCGGAACGCAGCGAACGGGAGGATTACGCCCTGTTGTGGGCCCATCAGATCAAAACCCCCATTGCCGCCATGCGTTTGCTGCTGCAGGAGGAAGATTCCGAACGCAGCCGGGAGCTGGGAGCGGAGCTGTTCCGCATCGAGCAGTATGTGGAGATGGATCTGAATTACGCCCGCCTCACCAGCCACTCTACCGATTTTGTCATCCGCACCTGCTCTCTGGATGACATAGTCCGTCAGGCACTGCGCAAATATGCGCCCCTGTTCGCGCGCCAAAAACTGGCCCTGAACTGGGAACCCTCCGGCCGGGGGGTGCTGACCGATGAAAAATGGCTGGTCTTCGTGCTGGAACAGCTGCTGTCCAACGCCCTCAAGTACACGCCTTCGGGCAGCATTTCGCTTTCTGTGGAGGAGCCCCTGACCCTGGTGATCGAGGATACCGGCATCGGCATCGCGGCGGAGGACCTGCCACGCATCTGCGAAAAGGGATTCACGGGTTATAACGGGCGAACGGACAAAAAGGCTACCGGCCTTGGGCTGTATCTGTGCCGGCGGATCCTGTACAAACTGTCCCACACCCTGTCCATCGAATCCCAGCCGGGGAAAGGCACACGGGTGTCCATCGGACTGGAATCCAAGGAAATCGGGCTGGAATAGGCGAGCTTACGAAATCGTAAGATTGCGCGGGGAAATGTAAGCCAAAACGATGGCGCCGCATTTCCCCGCTTTGCTATACTGTACCCGACAACCGCAAAGGAGGCCCGTCTTATGACGATTCTGGAAGTCCACAATCTCAAAAAAGTCTATACCACCCGTTTCGGAGGCAACCCCGTCCAGGCTCTTTCCCAGGTTTCCTTCTCCGTAGAAGAGGGGGAATACGTGGCCATCATGGGCGAATCCGGTTCCGGCAAAACCACACTGCTGAACATTCTGGCGGCGCTTGATAAACCCACCAGCGGCGAGGTGCTGTTGGGCGGCCGCAGCCTCTCCACTTTGAAGGAAAAGGAGCTGGCCGCTTTCCGGCGAGAAAACCTTGGCTTTGTCTTTCAGGACTTCAACCTGCTGGATACCTTTTCCCTGAAGGACAACATTTTACTCCCCCTGGTCCTCTCCGGCAAGGGGCATGCGGAAATGGAAGCCCGTCTCTCTGGCCTTGCCAGAAAACTGGGCATCACGGAGCTGCTTTCCAAATTTCCCTACGAGGTTTCCGGTGGACAGAAGCAGCGGGCCGCTGTCGCCCGGGCGCTGATCACTGGCCCTCAGCTCATCCTGGCCGACGAACCCACCGGCGCCCTGGATTCCCGCGCGGCAGACAGCCTGCTGCGGCTATTTGGGGAAATCAACGCCGGAGGTCAGACCATCCTTATGGTGACCCACAGCATCCGGGCTGCCAGCAGTGCCCGCCGGGTGCTGTTTATCAAAGATGGAGAGGTATTCCATCAGCTGTACCGCGGGGACCGGTCTTCCGAAGAGCTGTATCAAAGCATCTCCGACACCCTGACCCTGCTTGCCACAGGCGGTGCGCGGTATGAATAACGGTTTTTATCTTCGCCTGGCCGCCGTGAACCTGCGCAAAAACGGGCGGACCATTCTCCCCTATCTGATTGCCTGCACCGCCACCATCGCGATGTTTTTCACCATTTCTTCCCTCTCTCAAAACAGCGGCCTCGAACAAATGACCGGCTCGGAAACCGTTTCATTGGTGCTGGGGCTGGGGACCACGGTTACCGGAATTTTTTCTGTGATCTTCCTGTTCTACACCAACAGCTTTCTGCTCAAGAGGCGGAAAAAGGAGTTTGGCCTGTACAACATTCTGGGCATGGAAAAGCGCCATTTGTCCCGCGTTATACTGTGGGAAACCCTGCTAATGGCCCTGATCAGCCTGACAGTCGGTCTGTCAGCGGGCCTGCTGCTCAACAAGCTAATGTACCTCCTGCTGCTCAGCTTGTTCGACTGCGCTGTTCCCCTGGGCTTTGAATTCTCCCTCACCGCCCTTCAGGGTACGCTGCTCTTTTTCCTGGCGATTTTCGCCCTGATCTATCTCAACAGCCTGCGTCAGATTCATCTGTCCAACCCCATCGAACTGCTCAAAGGCGGGCAGACCGGCGAACGAGAACCCAAAACCAAGGCACTGCTGGCTATCTTCGGCACCGCCTGCCTGGGCGGGGGCTATTACATCGCTCTGACCACCACCAATCCCCTCAGCGCGTTTGTCCTGTTCTTCGTAGCCGTGGTGCTGGTGATCATCGGCACCTATTGCCTCTTCACGGCCGGCAGCATCGCCGTACTCAAGCTGCTGCGGAAGAACAAACGCTACTACTATCAAACCCGGCATTTCATCTCTCTGTCCGGCATGCTGTACCGCATGAAGCAGAATGCTGTGGGGCTGGCCAATATCTGCGTCCTCTCCACCGCCGTCCTGGTCATGATCTCCTCCACCCTATCCCTGTTCCTAGGGATGGAAGATGGACTCAGAACGCTGTATCCCCGCTCCATTCAAACCTTCTCAGCGGATTACGCGGACCCGCAGAAGAACCGCCTTCACACGATAACGGAGGAAGTGCTGAGCGCCCGCGGCCTGTCCCCGGAAAATACGTTGGAATATACGTATCTGACCTTTGCCGCCGTACGACAGGAAGACACTTTCTCTCTGGACAACAGCAACTCCCTCTCTCTGCTGGGGAGCATCTACAGCCTCAACTTCGTGCTGTTGGACGATTACAACCGGCTGACCGGTTCGGATCAGTCGCTGGAAAGCGACGAACTGCTGTTGTGCTCACCTCTGGAGGAGCTGCCCGAAGTCCTGACCTTCGGGCAGAGAGAGTTCCGCGTCAAAGGTCAGGGGGAAGAATTCCTAAGCGACAGCTCCCGCAATGCCTCTGTCAGCGGTGGCCTTCTGCTGGCGGTCCGGGATCTGCCGGTACTGGAAGACCTGTACCGGATGCAGCAGGAGGTGTACGGCGAAAATGCCTCGGCTATTCAGCTGTATTACGGTTTTGATCTGAATACCGATAAAGAAACCTTGCTTTCCGTTTATCAGCAGCTGTCGGACGAAATGAAGCAGGCCGGGTTGATTGCCGGGCGTCTGGACTGCCGGGAAGAGCAGCGGAACAATTTTCTTTCCCTGTACGGCGGTCTGTTTTTCATTGGTGTCTTTCTGGGCGTACTGTTCATCATGGCCACCATCCTCATCATCTATTACAAGCAGATCTCCGAGGGATATGATGACCGGGACCGCTTCCTCATTCTGCAGAAGGTGGGCATGGAAAAACAGGAAATCCGCCGCTCCATCCATTCCCAGGTGATGACCGTCTTCTTTTTGCCGTTGGCCGCCGCCGGCGTGCACGTCCTGTTTGCCTTCCCCTTTATCACCCGGATTCTGGAGGTCTTCAGCCTGACCAATGTTTCCCTCTTTGCCCTGTGCACAATCGGATGCTTCCTGGTATTCGCCCTTTTTTACGCGTTGGTTTACTCTCTGACAGCCCGAACCTACTACCGCATCGTCAGCGCCTGAATCCTTTCTATTCCGGTGCCGTCCCAATAGGAGAGGGAGAGGATGGTTTATGTCCATCCTCTCCCTTTTTATCCGTTCAGCCGGTGGTCAGGTGTCCGCCGGCAATTTCAGTTCTGGCCGGTTCCACAGTCCGTCAAACATACGGGAAAGCGAGGGGGTCTCCCGCATGGAAACGAAATCGTTCTCCGCCACAATGATGTGATCCAGCAGCACCACATCCACCGCGCGGAGCGCCTCCGCAATCCTGGAAGTGGTACTGATGTCCGCCCGGGACGGCAAAGCAAAGCCGCTGGGGTGATTGTGGGCCAGAATCACCTGGGTCGCGTTATGGGTCAGTGCCTGCTGAACGATTACCCGGGCGCTGATATCCGCGGCGTTGACGCTGCCCTCCCGTACCACGTTGGCCGCGATCACCTTGTCCTTGTTGTCCAGGCAGACAAGATACACCGTTTCCTCCCGCCGCCCCAGAAATTGGGGCAGCAGATATTGTCCCGCCTCTTCCACCGTGGACAGAATGGTTCCGGCGGCAAATTTGTCGTGATAGTAAGTCCGGAACATCTGACCACAGAAGGAGATCAGTACGGCAGCGTTGGCCGTTACCCCTTCCACCCTGCACAACTCCTCATAAGGGGCCTCCAGCACGCCCGGCAGGCCGCCGAAGGTTTCGATCAGCCGATGGGCTGTCGCGTTGGTGTCCTTTCGGGGGATTCCAAAGAACAGCAGCATCTCCACAATTTGATGCCGGTCAAAATGGTCCAGCCCCTCCTTGAGAAACCGCTCTTTCATCCGCGCCCGGTGTCCCCCGTGCAGCTCCTCCGCCATGATGTTCGTTCCTTTCCCTCTAATATATGCGCGAAACCGTACAACCGCCGCCCAGAAACCGTTTTCCTTGCAAGGGAGTCAGCCAAGAATTTCCTGTGTCTGTTGTTTTCAACACACCGGATAAGATCGCAGGTGGGTCGTCCCAAGGCTTCCACTTGAGGGGAAGCTGGCGAGGTGCACGAGCTAATGCGTAGCGAGACGGATGAGGTGAAAGAAGGCGGCTTCATCGTATAAAAAAGCATCAAAACAATGCGTTCCACTTCATCCACCGCCTAACAGCGGTCCCCTTCCCCTCTAGGGGAAGAGGGCTACGGTAATGCTGCATTTTTTACCTCTAACATAATTAGCAACCCCACGCAATGTCAGAAGACCGCTCCGGCCGACAGCTAATTTCCCAGGCCCAGGGACTTCCTACATCGCTTGCCATCAAACATACAGGCCCGGGCACTATACCGTGAGCGTAGAGGGAACCGGACCAAAGGGGCGGCTCCAGGCCCTGGGC
>CAJFNR010000016.1 GCA_904395335.1 Candidatus Avimonas narfae
AATAAAAAAGCCCTAGAACCGTTGAAGTTCTAGGGCTTTTTTGGAGCTGATAACCAGATTCGAACTGGTGACCTCATCCTTACCAAGGATGCGCTCTACCGACTGAGCTATATCAGCAAAGTGGCGACCCGGAACGGGCTCGAACCGTCGACCTCTAGCGTGACAGGCTAGCGTTCTAACCAGCTGAACTACCGGGCCACATTGTCGTATGGAGGGTGTTCCCTGCGGCAACGGTAATGATTATAGCGGATGAGCCGACACTTGTCAAGAAAAATCCTCGGGATTCTTTGACAGATTTTTGTATCGCCCTTTCTGTGAGGGAAATTCTGGATACGGGTGTTTTTTCGTACCGTCCCGAACACAATATGGAGGCGCGCCTTGTATCACCGCGTTTCGGGAGGGAAAGATGTTGTCGCACACCAAAGTCAAACAAAAAGGTATGGAAAAGGTACTAAACGCCGTGGAACGGATCGGCAACCGCCTTCCCCATCCTCTGGCTCTTTTCGCCTATCTTACCCTTGCGTTGATTGTGATCTCCGCCATTTGCTCCTGGGCCGGCGTTTCCGTCACCGGGGAAATGATCGATCCGGCCACCGGCGAGCTGACCGAACAAACGGTGACGGCGGTCAATCTGCTCAGCCGGGACGGGCTGGTGACCATGCTCACCAGCCTGGTCAGCAACTTCACCGGCTTCGCACCGCTGGGCGTGGTGCTGGTCACCATGCTGGGAGTGGGCTGTGCCGAGGGAAGCGGCTTTCTGTCCGCCCTGATGAAAAAGCTGGTCCGGGTGACCCCGCGGCGCATCATCACGCCCATGCTGGTTTTTTTGGGGGTGCTGTCCAACGTGGCCTCCGATATCGGCTATGTGGTGTTGATCCCTATCGGAGCGCTGGTGTTTCTCTCCTACGGGCGGCACCCGTTGGCGGGTCTGGCAGCCGCTTTTTCCGGTGTGTCCGGCGGCTACAGCGCCAATTTGATCATCGGGGCGTTGGATCCGCTGATGGCGGGCATCAGCACCGAGGCGGCCCATCTCATCGACCCTCAATACCAGGTAAACGCCACGGCCAACTGGTATTTCATGATCGCCTCCACCTTCCTCATCGTGATCCTGGGCACCCTTGTCACCGACAAATGGGTGGAACCCCATCTGGGCCCCTGGAAACAGGAGGAAAAGGGATGCGCGGATATGACCTCCCTGTCGCCGGCGGAATCCCGCGGATTGAAATATGCCCTGCTCACGCTGTTGCTGCTGATCCTGTTACTACTCGGGCTGACCCTTCCACCGGGAGCACTGCTGCGCAACGCCGACACCGGCAGTCTGACGGTCAACTCTCCCCTGATCAACGGGATCATTCCCCTGATCGCCCTTCTGTTTTTTATTCCCTCAGTGGTCTATGGACGGGTGGCGGGTACCTACACCGGCAGCCGCTCGGTCTGTGCCCAGCTGGAAAAAAATATGTCCGCCATGGGCTCCTATATCGCCCTGGTCTTTGTGGCCGCCCAATTCATCGGCTTTTTCCAGTACAGCCGTCTGGGAACCATCGTCGCCATCGGCGGCGCCGATCTGCTCCGGTCCTCTGGCATCAGTGGCCCGCTACTAATGGTGCTGTTCGTACTCTTCACCGCTTTGGTCAACCTGGTGATGGGATCCTCCTCCGCCAAATGGACCATTCTGGCGCCGGTCTTTGTTCCCTTGTTTATGCTCATGGGCTACACCCCGGAGCTGACGCAGATGGCCTACCGCATCGGCGATTCCTGCACCAATGTGATCACCCCTCTCATGTCCTATTTTGCCATGGTGACGGTCCTGGCACAGAAATACGCCCCAAAAGCGGGCGTTGGCACCCTGGCGGCCACCATGTTGCCCTACAGCCTGGTGTTTCTCGTCGGCTGGCTGGCGCTGCTCCTCGTGTGGATGTGGCTGGGGCTTCCCCTGGGGCCGGGCGCCGGGCTGACGCTGTAGCTACCTTGACACCGGCACGCAAAGGGATTAGTATTAAGAAAAAATCCCCTTTGTGATGAAGTCACGGAAAGATATCCGCTATTCGGATATACTGGGAACACAACACAACAATTTGCCGATAAGGAGTGTGCTGACAATGACAGCGTTAAAATTGACACAGGACAATTTCGAGCAAGAGGTTCTGAAGGCCGACAAGCCGGTACTGGTGGATTTCTGGGCGCCCTGGTGCGGCCCCTGCCGCATGGTATCCCCCATCGTGGAGGAAATCGCCGGAGAAGTGGCAGGCCGTGCCAAGGTCGGCAAGGTCAACGTGGATGAGGAACCCGAGCTGGCGGCCCGCTACGGGGTTATGAGCATCCCCACCCTGATCGTCGTAAAGGACGGCAAGGTAGTTTCCTCCACGGTAGGCGCCCAGCCCAAGCAAGCCATTCTGGGGATGCTGGGAAAATAAAGTGCCGTTAACCGAATATTCTTTTTCTGTAGGGAAGCCCGCGGAGCGATATTGCCCCGCGGGTTTTTAATACATTCAAAAGGAATAAGACAGGCCCTCAAAAACTTCCCCTTGAGGTGTGCTTCCTCTTACGAGGAAGGGTGGGCCACGAAGTGGGACAGATGAGGTGACATGCTCAGATCCTATACTGTTCCGTGCGGGGGAGCCTTTTGGTGCGACAGCGCAGCGATAAAAACACCACCAACAGGGGATAGAAACCGCAGGAATTTCTTTCCTCATTGAAACGTCGTTTCGGTTATTCCCAGCAACCAGGTAACCGGGACACCAAGTATTTCAGAAATAGCGACAAGCTCGATATCCGTAATATAACGATCATCATGTTCTATTCGGAAAATACCGTTCTTGCTTATGTCTATTTGATATTTTACCTGCAACTTTGCACACAAGTCGTCCTGTGTCAATGCTGGTCTGTGCAATGCCCTTGCCGCCTGGATGCGATGTCCCGCCAGATTTCGATGATTTTTACCCATGCAAATACCCTCCGAATCGAATGGACCGCTGATGGCTATATCAAAAGTATACAGGAGTTGCTTTCATATGATAAGGGGACAGAATCCTCATGTTAAAATTATGAGTAATTTATCGGGACGCAAGTAAAAAAGCGCAGTGCCTATCCCAGTCAATGGCACTGCGCTTTTGATTATGATTTTGTCTGTTTCCCGCTGCGTATAGGCTATGCTTCCTTGCTCGTATCTCATTTAAAGACCGCGCCGTCTTTGAAATCGGCAAAATGAATTGTCTCCGATGAGTTGTCTGCATCAAAGACCAAATAACCGCCCTCATCTTCAACAATTTTAAAGGTATATTGATACATCTCATCATCCGTATTCAGCACCAGGGTGTCGCCGTCAATGCAGTATGTTCCCCAACCTATAAAACTGCTGACAGCGGAGAAAGTAAATTGAAACCGGTGATCCTCCATCAATACAACACTGGGCGGTATGATATCGTTCGAATCCTCATAAGTATACACTCTTTGTCCCACGGCTTCGAAGGAGCCTTCTTCTCCACACCCGGATATAACCATACATAAAGCAACAGCCAAGAGAGCCAACCAAGCCCTTTTCATACGCCAACGACACCTCCCGCTAATATATCCAGTTTACAACGGTTACTGTACCATCTGCCGTGGTAAAAGTCAAATTTCCCATTGACGAAAAGCCATTTAGCTCCTAGTCAAACAGGCTGAGCTGTTTCCCCGTATAGCCTTTAAAGGGCTGTTCCGTGCTTCCCCTTTCCAGGCAGGCGGAGGGGATATCCTGCAAAAAGGAGGAGGGGTTCTCCCCTGTGAGCATGAGCAGCTCCCGCTTGGCCCGGGTCATGCCGACATAAAACAGCCGTCGTTCCTCCTCGCGGTCGCTCACTCCCTGAGCCGGTTTCAGCGGCAAAATATCCTCCGTCACGCCGCAGAGAAAGACCACGGGAAATTCCAGCCCTTTGGCTCCGTGAAGCGTCAAAAGGGTAACGGCCTGTGGGGAATAGGCCCGGCTACTGCTGCGGGCAACGTCGATCTCGCCGCCCATGGCCAGTGCCTCCAGCAGCTCTTCCATGGAGGAATACAACACAGCCATATGCAGCAGGCGGTCGATGCCCTCCTGCTCCTCCCAGCCCTGATCCTGAACCCACGCCTTCAACAGCGTTTCCGGCGATTCCGTTCTAACCCGTTGGGCGTATTTGGCCGTCTGCTCTGCCAGGCGTTTCAGCGGCGCGCAGCTTTGAACGGACGGCAGCTCCGCGGCGGAGGACAGCAGGCGGCCGATCTCTCTTTCCCCCGTCGAATAGGCCTCCTCCCACTGGACTGCCGCCTCTCTTCCTGCCTTACCGGCGGTTTCCCGCAGCACGCGGCGGAGCGACAGCCGGTCACAGGGATTGAGCAGGAACCGGAAAAACGCCAGCGTCCGCCGGACCAGCGGCTGCTCCGGCTTCTGATCCCGGCCGGCAATGACATAGGGAATACTCTCCTTGCGCAGGCAGTATTCCAGCGTTTCCGACTGGCGGTGGGTCCGGTAAAGCACCGCGATATCGGAAAAGCTGCGCGCCTCCTTTTCCCGGTGCAGGTGTAGGCCTTCCCCTTGAGTGTCCAGCATGTCCATGCCGCCCACCAGGCGGTTGATCTCCTTGGCGACGAACAGCGCCTCCGAAAAAGCGTCCGGCGCCGTCAGCAGGGAGACTGCCTCCCCGTCGGGACACTGCGGTTCCAAGCGGCGCTCCTCTCCGTCGCGGGCCGCCGATATCATGGGCAGGGCGCAGCGGAGGATCTGCGGCGTGCTGCGGTAATTCCGGAGCAGCCGAATCGTTTTTACCGGCGCGTAGTCCTCCTGAAACCGAGCAAAGCAACGGGAATCCGAGCCGCGGAAGCCGTAGATGGCCTGGTCGGGATCCCCGATGACAAACACCGACGCCGCGTTCCGGCTCCAGGCACGGATCAGCCGGTACTGTACCGGGTTGATGTCCTGGAATTCATCCACCAGCAGATAGGTGAAGGCGCGGGATTCCTCCAGCGCTTCCTCCGCGCTCCACAGCGCCTCCGCCTGCAGCAGCAGATCGTCGTAGTCCACTGCCTGATAGCGGCGCAGCAGCGCGGCGTAATCCTCTCTCGTCTCCTCGGTCAGGACCGTCTCGTCCGCGTCCGCGCCGTTTTTGAAGCGCGACAGTTCCTGCAGCCACTTTTTCGGAGATACAGACAGGCTGTGCCGGCGTAGCACCTCCTCCGCCAGCGACTGCGCTTCGCTCTCGTCCAGCAGGGTCAGATCACGCTGCCGGGCCTTCAGCATCTGCATACAGAGGGAATGGAAGGTCCCGATGTGAATGGCATCGGCGGCGCGCTTGCCCTTAAACTGGTGCTGCAGCCGCTGGCGCATTTCCTGCGCCGCCTTGCGGGTAAATGTCACGGCGGTAATGGAGGCCGGATCCACCTTCTTTTTTTCGATCAGGTAGGCGATACGGCTGACAAGGGTCTTGGTTTTGCCCGTCCCCGGCCCGGCAATAACCGCCACTGCCGGGTCATCCGCTGCCGCAGCCTCCCACTGCTCGCCATTGAGGCCATAGGGAGTTGCCGGCCGGGCAGGAGCCGTCTCTTCCTTCGGCGACGCCTGCTGCTGCGCCAGCGGGATAGGCTCCGGCGCTTCCGCCGTCTTTTCCGCGGGTTCGTCGGTATAAAAGAACAGCTGCCCGGACAGGCGGCGGATCTCCTGCTCATCCAGAATCTGCACCCGGCCGTATTCCCCATCGTAGCCGGGATGAACCTCCACTTCTCCCTTCCGCAGGCGGCGGACTCCCTCGGCAACGCAGGCGCCCCCGTATTGCTGTATGGCGGACAACGGCGCCTCCCGGAGGATGAATAACTCCGGCCCGATTTCCCTCCTCAGCAGATCATAGGGCTTCTGCACCTTTTTGCTGGCGGCGCCGCAGCCCAGCGAGGCGGCAATCACCTCCGGAAGCGGCACCAGGCTTTCGTATGCCTTGGCCCCCGCGGGGCGGTATCCTTCCGGCCGGTCCGCCAATTCTTCCACCCTGTGCAGCACCCCCACCGTCACCTTTTTGCCGCATACGGGGCAGATGCCGCCCGCCCGGATGGTATCCGACGGCTTGAGGCAAGTATGACAGTTCCGATGCCCGTCGTAGTGGTATTTCCCCTCTTCGGGGAAAAATTCGATGGTTCCGGCCACGCCTCCCTCCTCCGGATGCTCCAGCGCCCGCTTGAGAGCTGGATAGGACAGAGTGGTATTGAACAGGTTAGCTTCCCGCGCCAGCTTCTGCGGCGAATGCGCGTCGGAATTGGAAAGCAGCGTATATCCGTCCAGCGCCGAGAGACGCCAGATCATGGCCGGGTCAGCGGACAATCCTGTTTCCAGCGCGTGTATCTCCGGCGTCAGATCCCCGAAGCATTCCTCGACGGTGTCGAAGCCGGAATATTTCCCAAACAGGGAAAAATGAGGTGTCCAGATATGGGCCGGGATAAAGACAGCCGTAGGACAGACCTCCAACGTGATTTCCAGCAGGTCACGGCTGTCCAGCCCCAAAATCGGCCGTCCGTCCGAATGCAGGTTGCCCACCTCCTCCAGACGGCGGGCCAGCGCCTCCGCTTCCTCCAGGCCCGGAAGGAGAATGACGTTGTGCACCTTGCGCACCTTATCGTTCTTTTTATATATGCAGCTGATTTCCCCTGTCACCACAAAGCGGGGACGGGTCAGCTTTCCTCCCAGGAGGTCGTCCTGCCGGAAGGTCTCCTTCAGGACATATAGCCCCTCCTCCGCCGGCTCCAGCTTTTCGCGCAGCTCCGCCCGCCACGCCGGATGCGTAAAATCCCCGGTGCCGATCAAATCCAGGCCCTTCCTCCGCGCCCACAGCTCCAGATATTCCGGAACGCAGTCCCGGCTGGTAGCCCGCGAATACGAGGAATGAATATGCAGATCCGCCAGAAACATGCCGATCCCTTCTCTCTCAGGCTCATTATTGTGAATATATTTTAGCAGAAAAGGGAGAAAAAAGAAAGAGAAATGTGGATTCCACCGTTTTATAGGGGACTTGCGCCTTCAGAGCAATCGGTAAAAACCGCTTTTCCTTATTAACGCGCCGAAAAGAGAAGCCGATGGATATCCATCGGCTTCTCTTTTACGTGTTGGATCCGTCGGCGAAACCCCGGCATCATGCTATGCTTTCATGCTCTCCTTCAGGATGGCAACGATATCTTCATGGGACAGGACCTTATACCCGCCCTCCATGATGAAGGATCCGTCCGCAATCCCCTCCAGCATCTCCTCGGTAACGCCCAGCTCCCGCGCGTTGCGTACCAGTCCGATCTCGTCCATATAGGCGACCATCCGGTCAAGCCCTTCCGCAGCGATCTCTTCATCCGTCTTTCCATCGGGGGACACGTCCCACACGTTGACGGCATAACGCTTGAATTTCGGCAGGCCGTACGGCAAGATAAAGCGATAATAGGGGACCGAAACCGCCGACAGCGTCATCCCGTGGGTGGCGTCGGTAAAGGCCCCGATGGACTGTCCGATCATGTGCACCATCCAATCGGTGGATTTTCCCTTGGCTACCAGGGTGTTGAGCGCCCAGGTGGCAATCCACATGATGTTGCTGCGCGCCTCATAATCCGTAGGATTCTTTACAGCGATCCGGGTGCTGTGGATCAGTGACCGCAGCAACCCTTCCATCAGATAATCGGAGGTATTGTCGTCCTCCCCTGAAAAATACTGCTCCAATATATGGGACATGATATCGAAGAAGCCCGCCTTCATCTGATAGGGAGGCAGGGTGTAAGTATACGTGGGATTGAGAATCGAGAATTTCGGGAAAACGTTGTCGCCGAACACATGGCCGATCTTCCGTTTCTGTTCGTGATTGGTGATGACGGACCCGCCGTTCATCTCCGATCCGGTACCCACCATGGTCAGTACACACCCCACCGGAAGGATCCGGTTGTCCACATCTTCCATGCGGAGGTAGTATTTCTCCCATGGGTCTTCTTCGCAATAAGCCGAAACCGAAACCGCCTTGGCATAGTCGCACACGGAACCACCGCCCACAGCCAGGATCAGATCCACCTTCCCCTCCCGGGCCCTGCGGCAGCCCTCATACAGCTTTTCCACAGTGGGATTCGGCATGACGCCCGCATCTTCGAATACGGTTTTGCCATTGGCGCGCAGGATGTCCAACACCTGGTCGTATATGCCGTTTTTCTTGATAGAACCGCCACCGTAAACCAGCAGGACATTCTTGCCGTAGCGGGGAAGCTCCTGATTCAGCCCCTCCAGGGAATGCTCTCCAAAATACAGCTTGGTGGGATTGGAATACTGAAAATCGCCTAACACAATGACTCTCTCCTTTTTTTGTATGTTCGGAATACCGTTGCGCATGAAAGGGGAAACACAGCCACCCAAGGTCAACGCGGAGCCTCCTTTTTCACTGCGCCGATTAAGCATCCGGCAAGCGGATCACGGGAAATGCACAGGGTGGCCCCTTCTGAACAGACTGAGGCTACCGGACGCTCCCTTCCTTGTTTTCAACGTCCCAGTGTCCCCTTTCCTCCCGTTTACTATAGACCTTGGAGCGAACTCCAAGTCAAGAGGTAAAATTCCTCTTTATCTAATTCCTTTGAATCCGTTAAACCTGGTACCCCCTGCACATAGAGAGATATTTTAAAAAAATAAATCTATATTATTTTCGTGATATAACTTCACTTTTCTAACCAACCCATCCCTCGTCCCTTAACACTAATAAAGAGGAGTGGATTTGATAAATAGCAGCGGAGGATTCCCCCTATCCCAAATTGGCTGTTTCATTCACCGTCTTACAGCAGAGCAAATGGCAGCGAAATCGTCTTATACCTCATAGGAAACCTTGTCCAATATCCCCGCCAGATAGGCCAGCGTCACCCCATAATTGGTGATCGGCACCCCTTGGCTGCGAGCCGCCTCCACCCGGGACAGCACATAGCGGCGGTTAAACATACAAGCTCCACAGTGAATGATCAGGTCATAGGGCGTCAGGTCGCCGGGGAAATCCGCCCCTGCCACCAGGGTCACCTGCAGCGATTCCCCAAACCGCTGGCGCAGCATCCGCGGAATTTTCACCCGGCCGATATCTTCTTGTAGGGGAGCGTGTGTACAGGCCTCCGCAATGAGCACGTGAGAGTGTTCATTCAGCGAGGCGATGGCCGAGGCACCCTCCACAAAAGTGCGGATATCGCCTTTATAGGCGGCAAACAGCACCGAAAAGGAGGTCAGCAGGCTTTCCTCCGGCTTGAGCCGGTACACCTGGGGGAAGCACTGGGAATCGGTGACGATCAGATGCGGCGCCGCCGCCAGGGAGGCCAACGCCTTTTCCATCTGATCCGCCGTGGAGGACACCACCACACAGCCCTTGTCCAGTAGCTCCCGAATGGTCTGGACCTGGGGCAGGATCAGGCGGCCCTTGGGCGCCTGAATATCCTGCGGCATCACCAGCAGGACCGTATCTCCCGTTCCTGCCAACCCACCCACAATACTGTGGGCGCCGAAATCCTCCGGGACGGCGCGGATCAGTGCCTCCCGCACCTGCTCCATCCCCCGGCGCTCCCTGGCGCTGACAGCCACCGGCTTCAAGCCGGTAGCCTTCCCGATGCGCGCCAGCCGCTCGTCCCTCTCCTCATCGGACAGGAGGTCGGTCTGATTGAGCACCGCCACCGTAGGAATGTGCTTTTCCTTCAGCCGCCGGGCAAAAGCCGTCTCCTCCGCTATATCCTCCCCTGCAAATACCAGCAGGGCCACATCCACCTTTTCCAGCGTTTTTTCCGTCCGCTCCACCCGCTGAGCACCCAGTTCCCCTTCGTCGTCGAAGCCAGCGGTATCGTAGAAGAGTACCGGCCCCAGCGGATGCCATTCCATGGCCTTGGCCACCGGATCGGTGGTGGTTCCCGCCACCTCCGATACCAGCGAAACCTCCTGCCCGGTCAGTGCGTTGAGCAGCAAAGACTTACCACTGTTTCGCCGGCCATACAGGCCGATCTGCAGCCGGTTGGCGGAGGGGGTATCCGTCAGCCCCATATTCCTTCCTCCCTATTCTCAGAAGCGGAAATCCCGCTTGCCGTCGTCCAGCTCCTGCAGATACTGCAGCGCCTTTTCCTTCACCTTGGGATTGGTGATTTTGTGCACTTCCTTCTGGATCATAGCCATGCCCTTGACCTTGGTTTCCGGGCTGGCATAGTCCTCCAGATATTCCTTAAGCGTCATCAGGGCGTTGGGATGGCAACAATTGACGATCTGCCCGCTCTTACAGAGGCTCATGAAACGGTCGCCGGTGCGTCCCTCACGATAGCAGGCGGTGCAGAAGCTGGGAATGTGCCCGTTGTCCAGCAGCCAACCCACCACCTGATCCAGGGTGCGGGTGTCGCTGACCTCAAACTGGGCGGAGTCCTCCTCCTCCCCCCCGTCGGCATAGCCGCCCACGCTGGTGCGGCTGCCGCCGCTGATCTGGGAAACACCCAGTTGCAGTACCTTTTCCCGGGTTTTCTGGCTTTCCCTGGTGGAAATGATGATGCCGGTATAGGGCACAGCCACCCGCACGATGGCCACAATTTTCTCAAAGATTTCGTCGGAAATCCCGTTGTCAAAGGCGTCGGGATCGATGTCGTCCGCCCGGCGCACACGGGGCACGCTGATGGTGTGCGGCCCCACGCCGTGGACCGCCTCCAGGTGCTGGGCATGCATCAGCAGCCCCACAAAATCGTATTTATACAGGTTGAGCCCGAACAGCACGCCGATGCCCACGTCGTCGATGCCGCCCTCCATAGCCCGGTCCATGGCTTCCGTATGGTAGGCGTAGTTGCTCTTGGGCCCGGTGGGATGCAGGTATTCATAGGTAGGCTTGTGATACGTTTCCTGGAACAGGATATAGGTGCCGATGCCCGCCTCCTTCAGCCGCCGGTAATTTTCCACGGTGGTGGCGGCGATATTGACGTTGACGCGGCGGATGGCGCCGTTCTTGTGCTTGATGCTGTAAATGGTCCGGATGCTCTCCAGCACGTATTCGATGGGGCAGCGCTTGGGATCCTCTCCGGTTTCCAGCGCCAACCGCTTGTGCCCCATATCCTGCAACGCTGTCACCTCCCGGATAATCTCCTCCTGGGACAGCTGCTTACGGGCAATGTGCTTGTTCTGCCCATGATACGGGCAGTAACGGCACCCGTTGACACAGTAGTTGGACAGGTACAGCGGCGCGAACAGCACAATACGATTGCCGTAAAACTTTTCCTTGATCTCCCTGGCCAGACGGAAGGTTTCCTGCTTGATCGTCTCGTCCTCGCATTCCAGCAGCACGGCAGCTTCCCGGTAGGACAGCCCCTTACACTTGGCGCCTTTGTTGAGAATTTCCCGGGCCATCTCCACATCGTTGGCATGTTCCTTGGCAAATTCCAGGGTTTCCTGAATTTCCGCGTCGTCGATAAACTCCGTCGCAATCATGGATTCGGGATGATAAGTTCCCATATTTCATGCTTCCTTTCTGAAAATCCATCACCGGGGAATACGCCCCAGCGCGCGGATCTGTTGTTCCAATTGCCGGCGCTCCCCGGCCACATCCGTTTTCCCCATAGAAGAAGGGTAGATTTCGTAAAGCTGTTTATAAGGATCCGGCGTAATTTTTTTCATCACCACATTGGCCCCGCAGGAAAAGACATCGCTCTTTTCCTCACCATCCAGCACCCCCAACGCCGTGGTGGCGGGCAGGTTGGCTCCCGGCAACAACAGCCGGGCCAGGGACACGGCACGCTTGGTCAGCTCAGTGCTGCCGTTGGGACAGCCGCGCAGATCGGTGGCAGGATGGGCGATGAAGGGGCCGATCCCCGCCATATCGCAGGGGATACTGCGCAGCAGCAGCAGGTCCCGGGCGATCACGGCCGGCGTCTGCCCCGGCAGCCCGACCATAAAGCCGCCGCCAGTCTCAAACCCCAGCCTCTTCAGCGTCCGCAGACAGCCCACCCGGTTTCCCAGCGTGCCGCAGGGATGCAGCTGGTCGTACAGCGCCGGATCCGCCGTCTCATGCTTGAGCAAGTAGCGGTCGGCGCCGCACCGGCGCAGATAAGCATAGTCCTCTTCCGCCATCTCTCCGCAGCTGACCGTCACCGCCATACCTGTCCGGGACTTGATCTCCCGGATTACCTCGCCCAGCAGCTTGAGCGGAAAGCCAGGATCCTCCCCCGACTGCATCACCAGCGTCCGGTATCCTGCCGCCGAGGCCTCCTGTGCCGACGCCAGAATCTCCTCCGCCGTCATCCGGTACCGCGTCTGTTTGTGGGCGGCGTTCAGCCCGCAATACCGGCACCGCCGCCGGCAATAGTTGGAAAATTCCAGCAGGGCGCGGATATGAACGGTATCGCCCACCGTCTGCCTTCTGACAGCATCCGCCGCCTGATAGACCTCCTGAAAATCCGGCCGCACCAGCAGATCCTCCAGCAGAGGGGCCAGCTCCTCATCCGGAGCATGGGGGAATGCGGCAACGTCGAGGTTCACTGGGCTTCTCCTGTTCCCGTCGCCTTGGAATACACGGCCTTGACAGAAACCCCCTCCAGCATTCCCAGCTTGCCGGACAAGGCGCTGACCGCGCTTTCCGGTGCGTCCAGCACCACGCTGATGATGCTGATGCCGCGTTCCCGGTAGGGAATTCCCATCCGTCCCACCACGTAATCCGCATACTCGTGCAGAATATCGTTGAGACGGTCGGTGACCTCCTTGTTTTCCACGATAATGCCCAGCAGGGCGATACGGTTCTCCATCACAATCCTTCTTTCCTGTCTCTTTTCGGAGCACAAAAAATCCGCACGGCAAGCCGTGCGGATCATTCCGTTTCCATTCACGCCGCCTTGCCCATCGGGACGAACCCTGTTGTTGAGGACGATCCTTTTGTCAGGCCCTCGTTCCTCAGCCAAGGCTTTGGAAAAAGGGAGCAACATCAGTATACGCTTTTCCCGTCGGAAAAGCAAGCAAAACCGTCAGCACTCCTGATAATCCACCACATCCGCAATACAGCCTCCGCGGCGATACAGGCGGGGGACGCGGCGTCCCACATTGCACAGCAGTTCATAGTGGATGGTTCCGGCCAATCCGGCAAGCTCCTCAAATCCCGGGCCCTCCCCACCGGCCAGCAGAACGGTATCCCCCACCTGCGCTTCAGGGCAATCCGTCACATCCAGCATCGTCTGATCCATACAGATCCGCCCGATCACCGGAGCGCGCCGGCCCCCTGCCAGCATGCAGGCACGATTGGAAAGCACCCGGGGATAGCCGTCGGCATAACCGCAGGTCACCGTTGCTACACGCCGTTTCTGCCCGGTGGTATAGGTTCGCCCGTAGCTGACGGGAATCCCAGCGTCCACGGTCTTGATCATCGCAATCCGGGAGCAGAGCGTCATTACCGGCCGCAGATCCGCCCGATCCCGCAAATCGTCCGAGGGCGACAGCCCATACAAGATGATCCCGGGCCGCACCATATCCATCTGCATCTCCGGATAAGCCAGAATCGCACCACTGTTACAGCAGTGCCGCAGCCCCACCGAAACGCCCCGTTCCTTCAATGTGCGGCATACCATTTCAAACCGGGCATACTGCCGGCGCGTATAGGCCTGAGAATCCTCGCTGATTTCGTCCGAACAGGCAAAGTGCGTAAAAATACCGGTCACTTCAAACGCCTTTTCACGGTAGACTTTCTCGATCCCCTCCACATCCTCCGCAGCAAAGCCGAGGCGGGTCATACCCGTATCCACCTTGACGTGTACAGACAGGGTCACCCCCGCTTTTCGTGCGGCTCCCGCCAGTTCTGCCGCATAGGCGGCGGAATACACCGTCTGCGTGATGCCATAGGCATTTAGGGCCGGCGCGTATTCACAGGGGGTCATCCCCAAAACCAGGATGGGGAGATCGGTTCCGCTTTTCCGCACGGTGACGGCTTCCTCGATGTTGGAAACCGCAAACCAATCAGCGCCGAATTCCTGAAAATACCGCGCCAGCATAGTGTCCCCATGGCCGTAGGCATTGGCCTTCACCACCGCCATCATTTTGCATTCCGGACGCAGACTGCGGCGAATGCTGTTCCAATTATATTCCAAATTATCCAAGGACACCTCTGCCCAGCAGCGCTTCAAAAAATTCTGCAAGAGACTCCCACCCGCCTTATCACAGTGCTATCTATTATATATCCGGCCGCTTTGTCTTGTCAAACGGCATCCGTTCATTCTGCAGTATACGGGCAGTGTCCCCCCAACATGCCTCCGACAGATCAAGAACCGCTCTCCCGCGGCAGCATACCCGCTTCCTCCATCAGGCGATAGAAGGTGGGCCGCACATGGAACTCCTCCATCAAGGAATGCACCTCCCGCAAAGGACGGCCGTCCGGATTTCCTCCCCCCCGTACCGCGCGAATCAGCAGGTTTTTCGGCGTGTGATCCAACGAGACGAATTCCAGCAGCTGGGTTTTGTAGCCGCAACACTGAAGCAGGTTGGCTCTTATAGCGTCCGTCATCAGCGCCGCCACCCGTTCCTTGACGATTCCATAGCGGGTCAGCACCCCAAAATTCTCCGTGGCGATTTGACTGTTGAGCTCATGCTGGCAGCAGGGTACCGAAAAGATCGTGTCCGCTTTCCACCTGACGGCGTTAAACAGGGCGTAGTCCGTGGCGGTATCACAGGCGTGAAGGCTGATGACCATATGGGGATGCCCGTCAAAATCGAATCCGCCGATATCCCCCACCTGAAAATGAAGATGGCGGTATCCGTACTTTTCCGCCGTGCGGTTACACTTTTCAATGACGTCCTGTTTGAGATCCAGCCCGATCATACGCACCTTTTGCCGGCGAATCTCCGTCAGATAATAGTACAGCACAAAGGTCAGATAGGACTTTCCGCAGCCGAAATCCAGAATCTGCAGCGTCACCTCCGGATCAAAACGGTCCAGCTCATCATCGATAATTTCGAGGAAGCGGTTGATCTGCCGGAATTTGTCGTACATGGACCGGACCACCCGTCCCTCGGCGGTATACACCCCCATGTCGATAAGCGGCGGAACTGGCGTCCCCTCCGGAAGGAGATACCGCTTTCGCCGGTTATGCTCCTGCCGTATCTCCACGGGCGCATCCGTCTTTCGGCGCGAAACAAAAATCTTTCCTTTTTTGCTGATCCGCAGGGAAGTTTCTTCTGTCTCGCTCCAGCTGTTGAGCTGCCGGTATCCCGACTGTAGTTTCATACAAACAAACTGGAAGGCAGTTTCGTAATCCCAGTTTTCATGAAAGACCTGTGTGGCCGTGAATTTTTCTGCCTGATATCCCTTTTCACGGGCGGTAATCACAACCTTCACATACGTTGATTGCCGCGATACCGGGTTGCTGAGCACCGCCTTACGCGCCGCGGGAGAAAAAGCCGCAGCAACTGCCTCTTTTAGATTATCCATCCAGCATGACCCTTTCCGGCCCATCGCCGCTTTTCCTTAAAATCATATCCACCGGCCCGGAAATTGTCAATCGTTCCCGGAAAAATACCCGGGTCGGAGCAAATCCGATCCGGGCAAAGCAGTGGTTATTCGTCCCTTTATTCCAAGAGCTGGCCGTTCTCCAGGGCTGTCAGCAAATCGATGCGGCGCTGGTGCCGGCCCCCCTCAAATTCGGTATCCAACCAAGTTTCCACAATCATGCGGGCCAGCTCCGGACCAATGACGCGGGCCCCCAAAGCCAGAGCGTTGCTGTCGTTGTGCATCCGGGTCAGCTTGGCCGAGTAAGGTTCGCTGCACAGGGCGCAGCGGATCCCTTTCACCTTGTTAGCCGCCATAGACATGCCGATGCCTGTTCCGCAGATCAAAATCGCCCGGTCACATTGGCCGGATACCACCGCCTGGCAGGCTCGGGCGGCAAAAACAGGATAATCACAGCTGTCGGCGGTATAGGTACCGTAATCGTGATACGACAGCCCCTTCTCCTCCAGAAGATCGGTAATCACTTTTTTCATTTCCAGCGCCGAATGGTCACACGCCACGGCAATCATAACAACATCCCCCTATTTGGCTTTGTTTGGACTGAAACACAATACACTTTTCATGAAGCCCGAATATAACAGTTTTATTGGCAGACTTCTTCCAGGCGAGAAGTCCTGCCCTGCGGACAGAGGCAACAGAACGGCAACCGGCAAACCGTTACTTCAAAAATCCGTCGATAATCCGGGCCTCCGCCTCTTCCTCCGACAGTCCTAAAGTCATCAGCTTAACAATCTGTTCCCCAGCGATCTTGCCGATAGCGGCCTCGTGAATCAGGGCGGCGTCCACATGGTTGGCGGTCAGCTCCGGAATGGCGCTGACCATTCCCTTATCCATGATGATAGCGTCGCATTCCGAATGCCCGGTACAGGCGGCATTGCCGTTGATCCGGGAGCGGAAAATCTGACGGGAATGATCCCTGGCCACCGAACGGGAAATCAGATCTGCACCGGATCCCTCGCCGTTCAGATCCACCTCAAAATTGGTTTCAGCCGCCTGGGACCCGTGGGTCATGAGCTTCTCCCGGATGATCAGGCGGGCGTTTTCCCGACAGACGGCCCGGGTGACGCGATTGGTGGAATCCACTCCCTTGATCTGAGTGGTATCCATTTCCATCGAGCTGTCCTCGGCCAGCTCGATATAGGTTTCCGGGTTGATGATGCGCTGGCCGCTGCCATTCCCAATGCCTACGTGCTTTTCCAGATAGACCACATGGGCACCCTTTTCCACAAAGAAACGGTGAATGCCGTTGTGGCGGGATTCCTCCTCGCCCTCCGTATGCACGCCGCAGCCCGCTACAATGGTAACGTCGGCGCCCTCACCGATATAAAAATCGTTGTACACCAAATCGTCCACGTTGCTGTGGGTGACACAAGCGGGAATATAAATCTTTTCACCGGCAGTGCCCGGCTTGACCCGGATATCGATACCGGGTTTATCGGTTTTGGAGACAATCTCCACATTGCGGGAGGATTTCCGTCCGGCACAGGCGCCGTCCTCCCGGATATTGTAAGCGCCGTCGGGTTCCCCGAACAGATCGGAAACCATTTCCAGCAGCTTTTTTGTCATGTCTTTCATGATTTGGTTCCTGCCTTTCGTTCTAGTGCGGTCCTTTTCCGAAATCAGTGGGCACAGGCCTCTTCCCCGCCGGGACAATACGGGCAGCGCTGCTCCGCCCCCAGCAAAGTGGGAAGAATTTCCTCCCGAGGCCCGTCGGCAATCTTTTTGCCCCCGGACAGCACGACGATATGATCCGCAATCTCCAGGATGCGCTCCTGATGGGAAATGATGAGCACGGAGCCTTGGATCTCACTGCGCAGACGGCGGAACACATCGATCAGGCTGTTGAAACTCCAAAGGTCGATGCCGGCCTCCGGCTCGTCGAATATGGTCAGCTGGGTGCGGCGCGCCAGTACTACCGCGATCTCGATACGCTTGATTTCACCGCCGGACAGGCTGGCGTCCACTTCCCGGTCGATATAGTCCTTGGGACACAGTCCCACATCCCGCAGATAGCTGCAGAGCGCTTCCTCCTTCAGGTCGCTGCGGCCGGAGGCCAACAGCAGCAAATCGCGCACCGTGATGCCCTTAAAACGCACCGGCTGCTGAAAGGCAAACCCGATGCCGTGCTTGGCTCTCTCATCGATGCCCAGCCCAGTGATATCCTCACCGTCCAGCAGGATGCGCCCAGCGGAGGGGGGCTGAATCCCGGCGATAACCTTGGCCAACGTAGATTTTCCACCGCCGTTGGGGCCGGTAATGACCACAAAGGAGGCATCGGGCACCGTCAGGGTGACATGGTCGAGAATTTCCCGGTTATCCCCCACCGATACCGATATATCCTGTAATTCCAACATCCGTTATCTCTCCAAGCATGGTAAAGTAAACGTCCCGCCCGCCGGTTCTGTCTGCCGGCGGGACTTTCCTGTTTGGGACTGCTTTTAGTATACCGCGTCCCATCGCAGGAGTAAACAGTTTTTCTCCCTTTTTGACGAATGAAGATTGGAAGAAAAAGCATACCAATTTTGTATAATTTGCAAATACCACGTGAAATAAGGCCTGCCGCGCCCGACGATCTCAAAGCTGACGCAGATACTGTTCAAATAGGCGGACATGCACCTCTTCGTCCAGAACAATGCGTTTGAGCGTAATCGACACCCCTTCGTCGGGAACAACGGCAATTTGCCGGCGATAGGTTTCGATGGCCGCCTCCTCCAGACGGAAGCTGTCCAGCAGCATGGGTTTTGGCGAACGGCCGTAGGAAACCATTCCACCATTCCAGTAAACCGGGCGGCCACGCCTTAGAGCGGCATAGCGGGGATCGCCCCCCAGCATCCGGATCAGCTTCCCCAGAATCTGCATATGGCGCATTTCCACCTGGGCCAACCGTTCCAACGTACGGGCTATACCGGCAAAGGCTCTATCCAAAGCCCAGCCCTGATACATATACTGGGTAACGGAGGTCATTTCGCTTTTGTCCGATGCAAGGTCAAAGGCAAGCATGCGGACAATCTGATGATTGGGGCCGTTCACCTCCAGCGGAGGATAGGGTGCATCAGCCGCAACCCGCGGCGAGGTGTCAAATCCCGGATGAGATGGCATATAGCTCCTCCTTTCGGCGGATATGTCCTGTTCCCCATTGTATGGCGGAAAACCAGAAAACATGAAAGAAGCGCCAAAAGTCCGGTAAAGGCGGGCGCAAAAACCGGAGAAAAAGCGTCCCCACTGTCTCAAAAACCCGGTCACGTCCAGAGATTTGCATCATAAGATGGAGTAAGATTGATCCGATGGGGGTTCGTAAAATGAGAAATATTGATACATTTGCCGTAATCGGGGGAGATCTCCGCTCCGCCTACCTGGCCGGCGCTCTGGCCGCCGACGGCTATAAGGTCATCACCACAGGCTTTGACAGCACGGATCTGCCCCCCTGCGTCACCGGCTGCACCAATCCAGCACAGGCTGCCTCCTTAGCGGATTTTGTGGTATTGCCGCTGCCGGTGACCACCGATGCCTCCACACTGAACGCGCCCTTCTCCCGGGTACGCATCACTCTGGAGCAGGTGTTCAACGCAGTCCGGCCGGAGCAGTGCCTGGCAGGTGGTTCGGTGTCCGAGGTCGTCCGTGAAGAGGCAGAAAAGCGGGGATTAACCATTCACGATTATTTTGAGCGGGAGGAGCTGGCCATACATAACGCGGTACCGACGGCGGAAGGGGCCATCCAGCTGGCAATGGAGGAAACGCCCATCACCCTGTATGGCTCCCGCTGCCTGGTGACGGGCTTCGGCCGGGTGGCGCGGGCGCTGTGTCGATTGCTGGTGGCCATAGGCGCCCATGTGACGGTGGCGGCGCGGAAATTTTCCGATTTGGCATGGGCGGCCATCCAGGGGTGTGAAACAGTGGAGCTCGAGCAGCTCAATGAGGCGGGAGATTTCCACGTGGTATTCAACACGGTACCCGCCCTACTCTTTGACCAGGAACGGTTGTCGGGTATGGACCGAAACACACTGCTGATCGATCTGGCTTCCCGTCCGGGCGGCGTAGATTTTACCGCTGCAGCGGAAATGCAGATCAAGACCATCTGGGCCCTATCCTTGCCAGGGCGGGTGGCGCCGAAGAGCTCCGGCCTGTTTATCAAAGACACACTGCTCAACATGATTAAGGAGGGAATATGATGGCGGCGCTGCGAATCGGTTTTGCCCTGACAGGGTCTTTTTGCACCTTTGCCCGGGTGATCCAGGAGGTACAAAAGCTCACGGATGCCGGCCATGAAGTGACGCCCATCCTCTCCTTTGCTGCCAGGGACACCGATACCCGCTTCGGAAAAGCGGAGGATTTTTCCCGGCAGCTGGAGGAAATCACCGGCAGGACGCCCATAACCACGCTTACCGAAGCGGAGCCCATTGGTCCTAAAGGGCTTTTCGACGTGCTGGTGGTGGCGCCCTGCACCGGCTCCACTTTGGGGAGACTGGCCAACGGTATTAGCGAAACGCCGGTGACGCTGGCGGTCAAGTCTCATCTTCGGCGCAACCGGCCGGTGGTGCTGGCGGTGTCCACCAATGATGCCTTAGGGGCCTCCCTGCGCAATATCGCTTATCTGAAAAACGCCAAGAACATCTATTTCGTTCCGCTCAGCCAGGACGATCCCGTGAGCAAGCCCAATTCCCTGGTGGCGGATTTCACCCGGATCGACGACACCATCACCGCTGCCCTGGCGGGAACGCAAATACAACCTTTGTTCCTTTAGCTATAACTTTACAGCCCCTGCATGGAAATGGTATACTGTGCCCAGGGCCTTTCTGTTTCAGAAAAAAATCATATGGGATGCCCTGGGCCTGGAGCCGTCCCTTCGGGCCGCTTCCCTCTACGTTTATAGCATAGAGCGATGAGTCAGATAGGTTTCCACCTTATCAGTCGCCGTTCCGGCGACAGCTGCCCCTCGAGGGGAAGCCTCGGGACAACTGGTGGAACAACTAGAAATCACACCCTATCTTCTTTTTCTTCTGTATCCACCGCCCTGCTCGGGAGAAGGCGCCCGCACGAACTGCGTGTGACCGTATAATATACCGAATCGTTCTCTTTAGATTCCAGGGCAAGCCCTGCGAGACAGCCCCGTCCTTTTCACCAATGCGCTTAGGAGGTACCCTTTTATGCAGTTTCCTCACAGCCATACCCTGACCCTTCGGGAGAAAAACGGCGTTCCTTTTTACACCTTCCCCGCCTTTGACGCGCTTCCCTTTATCCGTCACGGCATCTCTACCCGGCTAGGAGGTGTAAGCCAGGGGATCTGGACTTCCATGAACCTGGGCTTCAGCCGTGGGGATGATCCCGACGCCGTGCGCGAAAATTACAGACGCATCTGCAGGGCCATGGGCATAGCGGCGGAGGATGTGGTGCAGTCGGATCAACAGCACCATACCCATCTGTACGAGGCGGGACCCGACGACCGGGGGCGCGGTGTCCTGCGGGAGAAGGTGATCTGCGATGTGGACGGATTGCTGACCGATCATCCCCGGGTGGCTCTGTGCACACTTTACGCGGACTGTGTTCCCCTCCTTTTTGTCGACCCTGTCCGAAAGGTGGTGGCTGCTTCCCATTCCGGCTGGAAGGGAACGGCCGCCCGGATCGGCGCGGTCACAGTGGAGCGCATGACGCAGTCCTACGGATGCCGGAGGGAGGATATCCTGGCAGGGATCGGTCCTTCCATCGGCCCCTGCTGCTTTGAGGTGGACAACCCGGTATACGAGGTCTTTGCGGCCATGCCTGACATCTTCGGACCCGGATGTTGGGAATCCTTCCCCGAAGGCAAGTACCACTTGAACCTGTGGGAAATCAACCGCCGTATCCTGATCGAGGCTGGTATTCGGGAGGAGCACATCACGGTCACGGATCTGTGTACCCGCTGCCGGCCGGACATCTTCTGGTCCCACCGGGCGGAGGGGAATGCCCGGGGCAGTCTGGCCGCCTTTATCGAACTGACGGACTGACCGGACAAAAAGGAGGAGGACGTTTCATGCCGTATTCTCTAGTGGATATGACCCTGTATTTCTTTATCTACAGCTTCTGCGGCTGGCTGATGGAAACCGTGCTTTGCTCCATACGGGAACACCGTTTCATCAACCGTGGTTTTCTGAACGGCCCCCTTTGCCCCATATATGGCTGCGGCATTCTGTTGATCCTCACTTTTCTCCTGCCGGTCCGGGACAGCATCCCCCGTGCGGAGGCAGCGGTCCCCGTGATTTTCCTGGCCGGAGCCGTGCTGGCATCTGCCGTGGAATACTTCACCTCCTGGGCCATGGAAAAGCTGTTTCACGCCCGTTGGTGGGATTATTCCAAGCACCGGTTCAATCTGAATGGGCGCATCTGCCTGTCCATTTCCGCCGCCTGGGGCCTGCTGGCCACCGTTTTCGTGTATCAAATCCAGCCCCATTTTGAAAGCCTGATAGCCTGGCTTTACCGTCTTTCCTCCTGGCTTCCCCCGATCATGGCCGCGGTGCTCCTGGCTGCGTTGGCCGTCGATACGGTTATTTCCGCCCGTATTGCCCGCACGCTGGGGAACAAGCTGGAGCAGCTGGACAAGCTCGGGGAGCTGATCCGAGCCCATCTGGAGAGCTTGTCGCTCCCTTCGCCGGAGGATATTGCCCTGCGGCTGGAGAATGCTTACGATCAGTATGAAGCCCGCCGCCGCACCGAACGGGAAAAGCGCGCTGCCTGGCGGGATATGGCCCGAGAAGACCTAACCGTGTGGCTGCGGACGCGCATCCGGCTGCTGAAAACAAAAACCGATTCCCTACAGCAGTGGCGTTTCTCCCAACTCCGTCTGCTTCGTGCCTTCCCTCACCTGAAGGAAATACAGAACCGGCTGAATTCGTCCTCTCAAGCGCTGGATGAGGAGGTGACCAACGATGAAGAACGGCATTCTGTTTGATCTGGACGGTACCTTGTGGGACGCTTCCATCCCCATCGTACAGTGTTGGAACGACGTGTTTCGCCGCAAGGGGGCAGACAAGCAGCTATCCCTTGACGATATGCACCGACTGATGGGCAAAACACTGCCTGAAATCGCATCCGCTCTCTTTCCCGGTTGGCCGGATACCGCACGACAGAACCTGATACAGGAATGCTGTGAAGCGGAGCTGGTTCCCCTTAAGCGGCAGGGCGGCACCCTGAATCCCCTGGTAGAGGAAACGCTGCGCACGCTGCATCGCCAGTACTCGCTGTATATTGTCAGCAACTGCCAGGACGGGTATATTCCGTGTTTCCTGGAGGCCCATGGCTTGGCCCCCCTGTTCGCCGACTGGGAATGTTCCGGACACACCGGAAAAAGCAAAGGAGAAAACATCCGGATGGTCATCGAACGAAACCGGTTGGATAGGGCGATTTACCTGGGAGATACTCTGGGGGATCAAAGGGCTGCGGAGGAAGCCGGCATTCCCTTTCTCCATGCCGCTTACGGCTTTGGACAACCGGATAAGCCTGTTCCTTCTCTGAAAGCCTTTTCCGATCTTCCTTCGCTTTTGTCCTATATTCTCCGATAGTTCCCGTATAAAAAGGACAGGCACCGATTAATCGGTGCCTGTCCTTTTTATACGGGAATAATCACATCATGGAGCGGTACAACGCCACAATATCCTCCTTGGTTGGATCCTTGGGATTACCGGGGGTACAGGCATCCGCCATAGCAGAATCCGCCAGGAAATCGATGTCCTCCTCCCGGACTCCCACCTCGCTAACCTTTTGAGGAATGCCCACGTCTTTGCCTAGCTGACGCACAGCGTCGATGGCGGCCTGCCGGTATTCCTCCTGGGACATGGCCTCTGTACCCGGCACCCCCATGGCGGCGGCGATATCCCGATACCTCTCCCCTGTCACTGGGGCATTGTATGCCATCACATAAGGCAGTATGGTAGCGCAGGCCACCCCGTGAGGCGTATCATACATAGCGCTGAGCGGGTGGGCCATACTGTGCACGATGCCCAGTCCCACATTGGAAAAGCCCATGCCGGCGATATACTGGGCCACCGCCATTTCCTCCCGCGCTTTGGGATCTCCGGCCACAGAAGCACGCAGATTTCGTGCGATCATGGCAATGGCCTTGATGTGCAGCATGTCGGTCAATTCCCAGGCAGCCTTGGTGATGTATCCCTCGATGGCGTGAGTCAGCGCGTCCATTCCCGTGGCGGCACACAGCCCCTTAGGCATACTGGCTACCATATCCGGATCGATCACCGCCACCACCGGAATGTCGTGGGGATCGACGCAGACGAATTTCCGGTGCCTTTCCACATCGGTAATAACATAGTTGATGGTCACCTCTGCCCCCGTGCCAGAGGTAGTGGAAACCGCGATAATGGGTAGGCACTTATTCTTGGTGGGTGCTACGCCCTCCAGACTGCGAACATCGGCAAATTCAGGATTGGTGGCGATAACGGCAATGGCCTTACTGGTGTCGATGGCACTGCCGCCGCCTACGGCGACAATCAGATCGGCGTCCTCCTTCCGGCAGAAGGCCACGCCCTCCTGAACATTTTCAATAGTGGGATTGGCCTTGATACCGTCATACACGGCATACGCGATCCCGGCGGTATCCAGTACATCGGTCACCTTGGTGGCTACCTGGAATTTCAGCAGATCGGGATCGGTACACACCATCACTTTTCTGCATCCGCGGCTTTTGATCTCTCCGGCAATCTCCTGAATGGCGCCCTTACCAAAATAAGAGGTCTCATTCAGCATAATACGGTTTGCCATATGGTTAACCTCCTTGATATAGTAATGGGATATCGCTATCCTCAGTATACCTCCCGGCAGAACAAAAAGATAGCGAGTTTGTAAATTTTCAAATAAAAAAGAAGGAGCAGATGCTCCTTCTTTTTTATCCGTTTGGATTCGTATCTGTGCTTTGAGCGCTGTCAGCTCCGCTTTTCTTTGCCAGCTTCTTTTCCAGGCTCTTCATACGCATCTTTCGGAAAAAGAGGCGGATTTTTTTCCAAAAGATACCGACCGTCACGCCGCAGGCGATGACCACGCCCGAAATGATCTGAACAATATATGAGGTGGCAGCCGGATCCAGATAGGCCTGCGCATTCATCATGAACATAGCGGATAGGCAGGTGGCCAGAAAAGCCATGCGCAGCAGAATACCGGTTTTTTTCTTCATTTCAAGGTTCCTCCTTTAAATCTCCTTGTGTTGTTTTTCCTTTTTATCCACAGCTTCTATAATATAGCGTCCGGCGACTTCAGCACTGTGTCCCGGATGGAACAGGCTGTCTTCCATCGCCTTTTCAATGGATTGACGATATTCCTCAGGGTGATCCAGCAACTGCTGGATTGCCTTGTCCGCCGTCCCCGCCATATCCTCCTCCAGGGAAATACCCAGACGGTCACGCAGGGACACCTCCACGGGAATGCAGGGGATGCGGTCGTATTCCGGGTTCATCACCTTTTTGGGGGTATTGATGAACAAGCAGGGCTTTTTGGTGGCATAAGCAAATTCAAAGGCAATGCCGGACCAATCGGTCACCACGATGTCTGCGGTAAAAATCGTCACGTTGGAGGAAAAGTCGGTTTCAATCCGGAAGGTGTCGCTAAATCGGTCTTCATAGCGTTTGATCAGCGCCTGGAGCTTAGCAGGATACCGCTTGACAAACTCCGGATGTGGCCGGACCGTAATGTCGTATCCCTTATCCAGCAGGCTTTTCAGCAGCGGATGAATAGCGCCCTCCAGAATATTGCCCTCCTGCCAGGAGGGGCCGATGAGGATTTTTTTGACCGCGTTCTCTTTGTGCTCCATCCCCTCGTAGGAAGCGATTAAGTTGTCGATAAGGGAATAGCCGCAGGGCACCAGGGTTTTGACGCGGGTTCCGTAGACCTTTTCCAGCTCCCGCGCCTCCGTCACCTGGTGCGGTCCCACGCAGAGAAGCGTATCGAAATGGTCGAAGGCTCCTTTGGCCGCCCCCATGTGCAGGCTGAGCGGATCATGGGGCGTATAAATATATTCGATATCCTTGCGCACCATGGAGCGCTTGAGGTGGTATGTTTCAATATTGGGGGTCGTGCACACCATCACATCGCAGTCCATCATCATGAACAGCGGGATCAACCGGTTGTCATCCACATAATAGGGCACAATCCGGGGATCGCCGCGCTCAAAGATCTTGTCCCGGGGATCACTGGTCAGATAATGGATGGTGATATCGGAATGTTCGAGGATGTAGGCAATCTGATCCTCAAAGTATTTATAGAACCCGCTTTTTTCGGAATAATATACCAGTTGCTTTCGATTGCTCTCATCCAGAAATCGCTTGTAATCCGCTTTGGACTGGGCCTTCTGCTCTTTGGTGGGCTTTAGCTTCTTTTCCAACACCTTGCTTTCGGCCAGGGCCTTCTTGCTCTCCTCCAACGCTTCATAGTCGATGTATTTTTTGGGATCATACATCCAATTGAGCAGGTATAGGGTAAAAATGGCGATCACATTCCCCAAAATCCAGTAAAACCCGACGCCCGCGGGCACAATAAACGCAAAATAGGTGGAAAAGGCGGTGAGGAAAATCGCCATACCCCAACGCCCCAGGAAGCCTTGCTCTTTTTGAAGCACGTTTTCCTTATTTTGAAATACACACAGCAGATAAGCACTTAGGCCGGACAGGATCGGAAACATCCAATACAGGTCCGGGTGGGTGAAGCTGGGGAAATGCGCAAAATCCACCCCGAAAAAGAGCAAATCCATCTGCTGAATCTGGGCGATGGCACCGGCAACATCCGCCCCCGGCACCTGAAGGGCGGCAAAAGCCCCCAACGTCTCCGGATTCTGGATCAGCTCGATCACCTTCAACTGCGCCGTGGAACCCAGTTCCATCCCAGTCAGCTGCGTTGCCTCCGCCACAAAGGCGGAAATGATCTGCGGATCCATGTGCAACAGATGCTGCAACGGATTGTACACCACAGAAATCAGGCCGAGAATGATGGGGATCTGGATCAGCATGGGGATCATCCCCACCATGGGACGGTAGTGCTCGCGCTTGTAAAGCGCCATTTGCTCCTCCGCCGCCTTATCCTTGTTTCCCACATGGCGGGCCATAATCTGGTTGACCTCCGGCTGGAGCTTCACCATCTTGATGGAGTTTTTCTGCACCCAGATATTGATGGGGAACAAAATCACCTTGGTCAAAACGGTAAAAAGTATGATCGCCAACCCATAATTTTTACAGATCCAATAGCATACCCACATCAAATACCCCAGAGGCGTTCCGATGACGGTATTGATAAATTCCAAGCCCGTCCATCCTCCTCATATATCTATTTTTCCAAAACGTAAATCGTTCCTGCGGAAAATTCTGTCACGCCGGTTCCACACTATCCGACGCTTTGCAGGACATTATACCATGAACGCCGCCCCATGCGGTTCTGATCTAACGTCTATCGGCGGCGTTCCCGAGAAATGCTGTCGCATTTCTCCCGACC
>CAJFNR010000017.1 GCA_904395335.1 Candidatus Avimonas narfae
GCTTTAAAACTATAATTCACTATTCATTTAGTTTAGTTGTTGTGATTCTGACGAAACCATCCGTCAGCCTTGCACTACCTCCTTCCCTCCGGATTAACGGATATGAAAAGTAAGGGATTACTCATTGCCATTATACCACAGATGCGGTAAAATAGAAAAAACTTTATGACAGTGAGGCGCCATATGCAATTACAGAAAAATCAGCGGATTTCGTTGCAGATTACCGGCATGACGGCCGAAGGCAGTGGCGTGGGCTGGGTTCCATCGGACGGTGTAGAATCCCAGGGCCTGGCAGTATTTGTTCCGTATACGGCCGTTGGCGATGAAATCGAATGCCGGATTGTCAAAGTCATGAGCAATCGGGCTTACGGCATAACGGAAACCTTACTGTCGGCGTCTCCCGACCGCTTAACGGATATGGAGCAGGAAGCGTCTTCCTGTCCTGTCTTTGGTAAGTGCGGGGGCTGTGTATACCGGCACATTCGTTATGAGGCGGAATTGAGGTATAAGCAGCAGCGTGTAGCGGATGCACTGCACCGTATCGGCGGCCTGAACCCGGAACTGTGCCCTATCATTCCTTGCGACAGATCGGATCACTACCGGAATAAAGCGCAGTATCCTGTAGCCCCCGGGACATACCGCCCCCTGATCGGCTTTTATGCTCCGCGCAGCCACCGGGTGGTGGAGCAACATCACTGTCCGCTTCAGCCGGAGATCTTTGGAACCGCTGTGGATATTGTTTTACAATGGGTGAAGGGAACCGGATTGCCGGTATACAATGAACAAACGGGAGAAGGCATTTTGCGGCATTTATATCTACGGCAGGGACAGACTACCGGCGAACTGATGATTTGCCTGGTATGCCGTTCCGGAAAACTTCCGCAGGCCAAGGAGCTGATCACCCGCTTGAGGGAAGCGCTCCCCGGTCTTACTTCCGTTATAGTCAATCTCAATCCCCGGGAAACCAATGTGGTTCTGGGAAAAGAAAGCTATGTGCTTTGGGGCCGGGAAACCATTACGGACGAATTGTGCGGACTTCGTTTTCACCTCTCCCCCCGATCTTTTTATCAGGTAAACCATGAACAGGCGCAGCGCCTTTATCGTTTGGCGGCGTCGGAGGCGGCGCTTACCGGGACTCAAACGCTGCTGGATCTGTATTGTGGAACGGGGACTATCGGACTGACCATGGCGCACCGCGTCAAAGAATTGATCGGTGCGGAAACGGTTCCGGAAGCGATAGAGGACGCGCGAAAAAACGCCCTGGAAAACGGCATCCAAAATGCCCGATTCCTTTGCGCCGACGCCGCTCAGGCGGCACGACAGCTGGAGGAACAGCATATCCGTCCCCAGGTAGTGATTCTCGACCCTCCCCGCAAGGGATGCGACGAAGAGCTGATCGGGATTCTGTCCCGCATGGGCCCTGACCGTATCGTATATGTTTCCTGTGATCCCGCCACCCTGGCCCGCGATCTGGCTCGCTTTCAGCAGAAAAACTATACCGTCGTCCGTGTGACACCGGTGGATATGTTCCCGCGCACGGCTCATGTGGAGTGTGTTTCCCTGCTGGTAAAAAATAAGCCCATACAATGAAAGGAGCCTTTCCAATGACATCACCTCATTCCGGCTCCTGCCGTGTCATTGCCACCGCTCAGGAGCTGGCGGGCGTCATTTCCCTAAACGAAATCCAAAAGGTGGATCCGACGGCACGGCGGGTAAAAGCTCTGGATTCCACTGCGTCTCTTATTGAGCTTTCCGTCAGTTTCCGCCAGCTTATCGATGCGTTTCGGCAGTCTCCCCCTATTTTTCTACGGCATATGTTTCCTGTGCAGTGTATTCTTCCTTGGAAAGAGGCCGCAACCGATCTCTCCCCTCTTTTTTTCCTGGTGGAAAGCATGATGCCGGATCAGCGTGCCTCTGTTCAGGCTCGGTTTTCCTTTTCCCGTTCCTCTGACGAGAAGCAGGAAAAGGAGCCGCCTCTCCCCTTCACGCTTATTCACCGCTTGATGGACAGTATCGAAAGTCTCGGCATCACATACAGCAAAAAATCCCCCCAGCAGATCCTGTCTCTGTATTTTGACAGGGAGATGTTGTATGCGGGGTTATCCTCCCCGGAGGATAACCTCTCCGCCTATAACGGGGGCCGCCGCATGTACCGAAAAGAGGAAGACCAAATCAGCCGGGCCGAATTCAAACTGTTGGAAGCGCTGGAAATCTTTAAAATTCCTGCAGCTGCTCAGGGACAAGCCTTGGATCTGGGAGCGGCGCCCGGCGGATGGACCAGGGTTTTGCTGGAACGCGGCTATTCCGTCACCGCAGTGGATCCGGCAGCTTTGGATGACAGACTGCTGTCTCACCCTCGGCTCACCCATTTCCGGGATGTCTCCCAAAATTACACCGGCAGCCCCGGAAGCGTGGATCTGCTGGTCAACGATATGCGGATGGATCCATCGGAGTCCGCCCGGATCATGTGTGATGTCTATCCCCTGCTGAAGAAAAACGGTCAGGCGATTATGACGTTAAAGCTGGCGAAAAAGCAATGGTTTAAACAAACGCAGAAAGCCCTTCAATCCCTGAAACGGGTCTATTCCGTCAAAGGGGTTCGCCAGCTTTTCAACAATCGTTCGGAAGTGACGGTTTGGATGACCACAGAATAAAAGACCTCAGGCAAAAATAGGGTGTCATAACAATATAAAAAATGGGTACAGCCGTCCGAAATCTGTACCCATTTTTGTCGATTTTATAACCCACTATGATGCTTTTGGACCATGTCCATAAAGCCGTCATAGTGGGTAAAATTTATTTATCAAATTGCAATCCACCAACACACTCCAAATTTATCTATAACAGTCGCACAGCATTTGCTCCATGGAACTTCCTGAATGGGGTGAATGATAACACCGCCGTTGCTCAAAATATTGAAGGCATTATGAACCGATTCTTCGCTTCCCATCTCAAAAACGTTAAATGTCATGGTTTCCCATTTCATTTTGTGAACCATATCTATATCACAAGGGTTCGCCGCTTCACTTAAGGCTAGAAAACCTTCGCCATTTACAGATAATTCACAGTGCTCATAAAAGGTTTTGTCATCATTTTTTATTTGAAAGGTAATTTCTGCACCGAAGGCTTTACAATACATATCTGCCGCTTCAAAACTATTTTTCACATATACCTGAGCATAATTTTTCATAATTCCCCTCCTACATCAATTTTAATGAATTTTTACCCAATATAACATGGAACGCAATCAGGGCACAATGCCCGACCTTTTTTTATTCAGAGTATATTTTAATTTGTACATTTGTTTAAATGATACATATAATATTTGTGCACTATTTTGATCGAAAATGATTGACAATGACTGATTGTGATCGTATCATAAAAACAACAGGAGGTGTCATGGGATGCTAACCCCGGAACGTCATGAACGAATTCTTCAAAAGCTCCGTGAATATAAAACCATTACCGTACAGGAACTGACAGTGCAGCTCAACTGTTCGGAATCCACCATCCGACGGGATCTAAGCGCCTTGGATGCAGAAGGGCTGCTGAAAAAAATCCACGGGGGCGCCACGCTGCTGGATGAAGAAGTCATGCGGGAAGAATATACCGTCGAAACCAAATATTCTCTTCACACGGATGAGAAAAGGCGCATTGCCAAAATGGCCGCTTTGATGATCCACGACAGCGATTTCGTCTATCTGGATGCTGGCACCACCACCGAATGCCTGCTGGATTACCTCACCTGCCGCGATACGGTATTTGTCACCAACGGACTTCAGATCGCCCGTCGCCTGTCGTCACAGGGGCATACCGTTTATCTGCCGGCCGGCCGGGTAAAATTTGTCACCGACGCTGTGGTAGGTGGACGGGCCATCGAAAGCATCAGCTGCTACAATTTCACCCTCGGCTTTTTCGGCGTCAATGGAATCACGCTGCAAAACGGTTATACTACTCCGGATGAGGAAGAAGCCCGTATGAAAAAGGCAGCCATGTCCCGCTGCCGCAGAAAAATCGTACTGGCGGATCCCAGCAAATTCGGCCTGCTGACTGCTGTCACCTTTGCCCCGCTGGAAGCGGCGGAGATTCTTACTACCGCCTTGGAAGATACCCGATACCGTGAACAAACAACCCTATTGGAGGTGGACCGTTTGCCATGATTTTTACCGTAACCTTTAGTCCCACACTGGATTATACCCTACGGCTGAAGCAGCTGGAGCTGGGACAGGTGAACCGAACTGAGGAAGAAACCCTGTATCCGGGTGGAAAGGGCATCAACGTTTCTTTGGTTCTTCACCATTTGGGGATGGAAACCACTGCACTGGGTTTTTCCGCTGGCTTTACCGGGCAGGAGATCCTACGCCGTTTGGCAGAAGTCGGATGCCGTGAGGAATTCATCCCGATCCCCGGCGTATCCCGCATCAATGTAAAAATAAAGGAACAGCAGGAAACCGACATCAACGGTCAGGGCCCGGTCATTCCGCCGGAGGCCCTGGAACAGCTGGTGAAAAAGCTGGAAACCGAAATGGATGAGAAGGATGTCCTGGTACTGGCCGGGTCTATCCCAGATTCTCTTCCACGCGATGTGTACCAACATTTGCTCAAGCGCCTGCAGCCAAAAAAATCGCGCACCGTGGTGGATGCCACCGGTCAGCTGCTGACCAACGTCCTCCCCTACCGTCCTTTTTTAATCAAACCCAATCATCATGAGCTGGGGGATATTTTCGGTGTCCGGCTGAAGGACAGGGAGGATATTGCGCGATACGCCCATAAGCTACAGGAACAAGGGGCGCGCAACGTTTTGGTTTCCATGGCGGGTGAAGGCGCTCTGCTGCTGGACGAGATAGGAAATCTCCATTACAGTCCAGCTCCCCAGGGAAAGGTAATCAATGCTGTCGGAGCAGGAGATTCTATGGTCGCTGGCTTTCTTTACGGTTATCTCACCTACGGCGATTACAGCGAGGCATTTCGCTGGGGACTTTGTGCGGGGAGTGCCACCGCCTTTCATCCTGGCCTGGCAACCCGCCGGGATATTGAAGAGCTGATCCATTCTTTTACAGTATAAGGAGGGAGAAACTTGAAAATCACCGATTTGTTGAATCCCGCAGGGATTGATCTGAATGCTCACGTCCGCACCAAGGAGGAAGCCATCGACCACTTGGTAGCGCTGATGGACTCCACCGGAGTCCTTGCCGACGCCGCGGGATACAAGTCCGGCCTGCTCAAGCGGGAAACGGAGGGCTCTACCGCCGTTGGCGAGGGGGTCGCCATTCCCCACGCCAAGGGCGAGGCGGTCAAACAACCGGGGCTTGCCGTTATGGTGGTCCCGGAGGGCTGCGATTACGATTCTCTTGACGGCCAACCCAGCCGCCTCTTCTTTGCCATCGCCGCCCCGAATACGGAGGACAATGTCCATTTGGATGTGCTGGGGCGCCTGTCCGCACTGCTGATGGATGACGGCTTCCGCCAGGGACTGCTGTCCGCCAAAAGCAAGGAGGAGTTCCTTTCCCTGGTGGATCAGGCGGAAAACGGTCGCGAAGAGAAGGAAGAAGTCCGTGCTGACGGCCGATACCGGTTGCTGGGCGTCACTGCTTGTCCCACCGGTATCGCCCATACCTATATGGCCGCCGAGGGGCTGTTGGATAAGGCCAAGGAGCTGGGCATCACCATGAAAGTGGAAACAGACGGCTCCGGTGGCGTGAAGAATGCGTTGACCGCACAGGAAATTGCCCAATGTGACGCCGTTATCGTGGCCGCTGACCGCGAGGTGGAAATGTCCCGCTTTGACGGAAAGCCCGTGCTGCGAACCAAGGTATCCGACGGAATCAATAAGCCGGGGGAACTTATTGAAGCGGCACTAAACGGAAAAGCTCCCATTTATCACGCGGAAGCCAGAAAACAGGAAAGCATGGGAAGCGGCGAGGTCAAGGAAAGTGCCGGACGGAAAATCTACAAGTACCTGATGAACGGCGTTTCCCATATGCTGCCATTTGTTATCGGCGGCGGTATTCTCATCGCCCTGGCTTTCCTGTTTGATACTCTGCTGGCGCCGGATGGTGATCCCGCCAACTTCGGTATGAATTCCGCGGTAGCCGCCTTTTTCAAAAGTGCAGGGAACGTTGCTTTCGGCTTTATGCTACCCATCCTGGCAGGCTTTATCGCCATGGCTATCGCCGACCGGCCCGGCCTTATGGTGGGCTTCGTGGGCGGCGCTCTGGCCAACACGGGCCTTTGCTTCCAAAACGGACAGTTTGTAGACAGCTCCACGGCGGGTGCTTCCGTGGTTAGCGCTGGATTTTTGGGTGCCTTGATCGCTGGATTCCTGGCCGGTTTCCTGATGAAAGGGCTGGAAAAGCTGTTTTCCAAGCTTCCGGATTCGCTGGAAGGGATTAAACCCGTATTGCTTTATCCTTTCTTCGGCCTGCTGATCATAGCGGCACTGATGATTTTTGTGGTCAATCCTCCCCTGTCGGCCCTCAATGTGCTAATCAGCGACGGTCTGAACAGCCTGAATGCAGGAGGCAACGCCGCTATGGGAATTGTATTGGGGGCATTGGTCGGCGGTATGATGAGCGTAGATATGGGAGGTCCCGTCAATAAGGCCGCCTATCTTTTCGGAACCGCTTCCTTGGTTGTGGGTGGTCAGGCGGTTTCTTCCGGGATCATGGCGTCGGTTATGGTGGGCGGTATGGTTCCTCCCCTGGTCATCGCCCTGTGCAGCACTTTCTTTAAAAACCGGTTTACCAAAAAAGAGCGCCAGTCCGGTTTGACCAACTATGTCATGGGCTTGTCCTTCATCACCGAAGGCGTGATTCCCTTCGCCGCCTCCGATCCTCTCCGCGTGATTCCCTCCTGTGTTGTGGGATCAGCGGTGGCCGGAGCACTGTCCATGGCGTTCGGTTGCCGCCTTCCGGCGCCTCACGGCGGGATCTTTGTCTTCCCCGTGATTGAAAATTGGCCCCTCTATCTTCTGTCCCTGGTGATCGGCAGTGTGGTGGGAATGTTCCTTCTGGCACTGCTGAAAAAGCCTCTCCCTGCGGAGAAACAGCAATAGGAAGAGAGCCTCTTCCGGTACCACACAGAGGATCGGAAAAGGCCAGATTAAAAAGGAGTGACGGATTATGAAAACCTTTACCTACACCATCACGGATCCGGAAGGGATCCACGCCCGCCCCGCCGGCCTGCTGGTCAAAAAAGCAGCGGAATTCCCCTGCTCCATCACCCTGAAAAAGGGAGAAAAAACGGCCGATGCCAAGCGTATTTTCGCCGTCATGAGCCTAGCGGCCAAAAAGGGTGAGGAACTGACGGTTGTCTGCGAAGGGGATCAGGAAGAAGCTGCAGCGGCGGCCATGGAGGCTTTCCTGAAAGAAAACCTGTGAGAGGATGAGAAGGAATGACGGTTATCCACGGTAAAAGCGCCTGCACCGGCATCGCCTTTGGAAAAATCCGGTATTTTCTCCGAAATGCTTTTCAAGTGGAAAAGCACGCCGTATCCGATCCGGAGGCGGAGGTCAAACGCTTTGAAGCGGCCAGAGGCCAAGCGGTGGCGGAGCTTGCCATGCTGTATGCCAAAGCCACTAAGGAAGTGGGAGAAGAGAATTCCCTTCTTTTTCAGATCCATCAGATGATGCTGGAGGATCTGGACTATTGCGAATCCGTCACAGGAATTATCCGCGAGGAAAAGGCCAATGCCGAGTATGCGGTCAATGAAACCGCAAAGCGGTTTGCCGAGATGTTTTCCAACATGGACGACGAGTATATGCGTGGACGGGCAGCAGATGTACAGGATGTTTCCCGTCGGGTTCTCGGCATTCTCACCGGTACCACGGCGGGAGGCTTCCAATCCGATGAACCCGTGATCATCGCTGCAGACGATCTGGCTCCCAGCGAAACGGTCCAGCTGGATAAAAAGAAGATCCTAGCATTTGTAACAGCCGGCGGTTCAGAGAGCTCCCATACCGCGATCCTGGCCCGTACCATGGGGATTCCTGCCATTATCGGTGTGGGTGAAGCCTTGAATGAAGGATGGGACGGCCGGGAAGCCGCAGTGGACGGATCCACGGGAGAAGTCTATTTGGAACCAGACGAGGATACGGTTTCCCGTCTGCGGCTAAAGGAGAAAAAAGACCAGGAATACCGTGAGCTACTGGAGCAATACCGCGGCAAGGAAACGGTTACGCGATCCGGGCAAAGGGTTTTGCTCTATGCCAACATCGGCAGCCCGGAGGATATGGAGGCTGTCTTAGCCAACGACGCCGAAGGCATCGGCCTGTTTCGCAGCGAGTTTCTCTATTTGGAGAGTCAGGATTATCCCACTGAGGAGGAGCAATTCCAAGCGTATAAGACCGTAGCGGAAAAAATGAACGGCAAGCGGGTGGTGATCCGTACCCTGGACATCGGCGCAGACAAACAGGCGGCGTATTTCCATCTGCCCAAGGAGGAAAATCCTGCCATGGGTATGCGGGCCATCCGTCTGTGCCTGACCCGGCCGGAAATCTTCCATACACAGCTCCGTGCGCTGTACCGGGCATCGGCTTACGGAAAGATCGCCATACTCTTTCCTATGATCACCTCTGTCCAGGAAGTGCGCCGGATTCAAAAGGCCGTTTCCGAGGTCAAGGAGGAGTTGTCACGGGAGCGTATCCCCTTTGATCCCGCCGTGGAATTGGGGCTGATGATCGAGACCCCTGCCGCCGCTGTTATCAGCGACCGGTTGGCCCCCCTGGTGGACTTTTTCAGTGTGGGTACCAACGATCTAACCCAGTACACATTGGCAGTGGACCGGCAGAACGAGCAGGCTGCGGAATTTTGCGACAAGCATCACGAAGCAATTCTGCGCCTCATCGAATTCGCCGCCAAAAGCGCGCACGAAGCGGGGATCTGGATCGGAATATGCGGTGAATTGGGCGCGGATCCCGAGCTCACCAGCACCTTTTTAAAAATGTCCATTGATGAGCTGTCCGTCTCCCCTTCCGCAATTTTACCCCTGCGTTCCCGTATCTGCCAGTCTTAAAATAAAAAGGATAGTGCAGAAAAAGCGCCTCTGTGGAGCAACAACTCCGGCAGAGGCGCTTTTTAATAAAAGTACTGCTGATAAAACGGCGTATTGCGGATCAGGGTAAATCCGATCAAAACGATGGGAAGTAGCAGCCACCACCTGCTGTTTACCAGCAGACGGAGCGGCTTCCAGTCTTTTCGAAAAGTGCGCAGAAAGAACCAGATAAGCCAGACGATCCCTGCCAGAAGCGCCGCCAGGAACAGTGGATGATAATAAACCGCCCCCATCCAGTCTCCCGCCAGCAGACAACGAACCATCCGCGTTCCCCCACAGCCGGGACAGTGAAACAAGCGGTCGTCATGAAAGGCAATGGAAGGAATAAAGCGGGAAAAAACGCTGTAGATTCCCGCCGCTGCGGCGGATACCAACACAACCCCAGCTGTCAGCAGGCGGTTTCCTCCCCTCGTTTTCCACAAGTAATCAAACCGTTGTCTTTTCGTGAACATACTCCTCGCTTTCCGATATCAAATCCGAGGTGCAATGAGGGCAGCGTACGGCTTCCACCGGGATTTCGCTGCAGCAAAACGGGCAGATTTTTACCGTGGGCGCAGGCGGAGACACCGGTTCCTCTTTCTTTCGGAACTCCGCCAGCTTATTCATCCCTTTCACCAGCAGGAAAATGACAAAAGCCATGATCAGGAAGTCGATCACGGAGGTGATAAAAGCACCGTAATTGAAGGTGGTCGCCCCCAGCTGCTTAGCCGTTTCCAGGGATACGGAAGCCTGCTCGGCGGTCACGCCCTCCGGCAGCTTCAAAATCAGAAATTGATCGTTGAAATTGACGCCGCCGGTCATCAGTCCCACCAGTGGCATAATCAGATCATTGACTACTGAGGTGACGATTTTCTGAAAGGCGCCGCCGATAATGACACCGACCGCCAGATCCAACACATTGCCCCGCAGGGCAAAAGTTTTAAACTCCTCCAGGAATTTCGACTTGGCCATGATTGTCTTCCCCCTTTTGCTGCATTTCCTCCTCATTGATTTTTTCTCTCAACCGCCGCTTGACGGTGATCCCTTCGTATTTTTCCTTAAACTGTACCCGCGCTTCATAGCGTGTTCCGCAGGAAGGGCATTGAAGCACGGAACAGAAAGCGCGGTTGCGGTAACGCCATTCCTTCTCCGGTATCAATTCCCGGCCGCATCGTTCACACGTGAAGCGCAACTGGTCATGATCCAGGGCGGGGTCCTCCAAATCGCTGAGAAAACGTGTCTTGAAATTGAGACGCCGGTAAAATTCGTCGTCCGCCTCCTGAAGATAAGGGAGCAGATCCCCCGCCTCGTAAATCCGGGACAAAATACGCGCCGTCAGCCGGCTGTCGTCCAGCGCCCGGTGATGATCGGCCCCTTCTTCGTCAAGGGACAGCAGACGGCCGGCCGCCTCCAGGCCCAGCTGCTGAGCGGTGGAAACTCCCAGCTTTCTTTGACAGTACAGCTGCAGGTCGGCGTATTGCCGCAAAAAGGGAATCCGCTCTGTTCCATAAAAGAAACGGCAGTTTTCCTCCAGCATGTGCAGATCGGTCTGGCTCCAGGTGAGGATTACTGCTGGCTCCTCTCCCATCCACCGCTGAAACCGCAGCATTGCTTCTGTAAAAGGGATCCCCTTTACCGTTTCTTCGCGGGTGATGCCGGTCATTTCCCGCACCAGCCGGGAGAGCCCTTCTACCAACGAAGGGCGTACCAATGCCTGAAATTCCGAACAGACCGTCATGGACTCCTCCAGGCATACCGCGCCGATTTCCAATATTTCATTAAAGTAGCCGTGGGTGAAGCGGGAATACCCGCCGTTCCACTCCAGATCCATAACGATATACTTCATATCCACCTCAAAAGGTCCTTGACCAGGGGGGATTTAATAAAGCGCTCCTCCGGTCCGTCCGCCCAGCACATGGAAATGCAGATGATGCACTGTCTGCCCCGCCTGCTCCCCGTTGTTGGTGACAATCCGGTAATCTGTCAACCCTTCCTGGGCCGCCAGACGCGGAATCACCTCGAAAATATGGGCCACTGTCTGACTGTTCTGCTCCGTTATTTCAGACGCACCGGCGATATGCGTTTTGGGGATGACCAGAAAATGGACCGGGGCCTGCGGCTGTATGTCTCGGAATGCCAGAATTGTCTCATCCTCATACAGCTTGTCCGAGGGGATTTCACCGGCGAGAATTTTACAGAAAACACAGTCTGCCATCCTTTATCCGTCCTTTCCATTATCCTTTATTGATTCTATTGATTCAGCAGCCGTACCGCAATGGAGGCCGCCGCTTTCACCGCTTCGTCCACCTTGGACAGATCCCGCCCGCCGGCCATGGCAATGTCGGGGCGTCCGCCGCCTTTTCCTCCGCAAATCTTCGCGACCTCACGGACAACATCGCCGGCCTTGACGCCACGCCGGACCGCCTCCGGGCCGCAGTAGCAGCCAAAGGAGACCGATCCCTTATCTTCCTGGATCCCGGCTAGGACCACAACGGTATCCGGCGTCGCCGCATCCCGTGCCCGGTCACACATTCCCCGCACAGCGTCTCCGCCGGTACCCGGGAAAGAGGCCGAGACGATCTGCAGCCCCTCTACCTCTGTGGCGGTTTTCAGCAGCTCTTCTACTTTTTGTGCCGCAATGCCGGCCTTAAGCGCCTCCAATTCCTTCTGGACCGCCTTCAACTCTGCCGTCAGCTGGGCAGCCTTTTCCGGTACCTCCTCCTGCTGACCGGCCTTCAGAGTCTCCGCTGTCTCCGCCAGCAAAGCCTGGTGCCCGCGGATCCAATCCACGACGTTGCCCCCGGTGACCGCCTCGATCCGCCGCACGCCGGAGGCGACAGAGGATTCCGACAGGATATGGAACAACCCCAGCTTGGACGTATTGTCCACATGGGTTCCACCACAGAGCTCCATGGAGACATCCCCCATCCGCACCACGCGTACCACATCGCCGTATTTTTCGCCGAACAGGGCCATGGCTCCCAAACGGCGCGCCTCATCGATGGGCATCTCCCGGATATCGGCCTCCATGCCGTCCAGAATCCACTGATTGACCAGATCCTCCACAGCGCGGAGCTCTTCCCCGGTGAGGGCGGAAAAATGGGTGAAGTCAAAACGCATCCGGCGGCTGTCCACCAGCTGGCCGGCCTGTTCCACATGAGTGCCCAGCACCCGGCGCAGTGCCGCCTGAAGGAGATGGGCCGCCGTGTGATTGCGCATCGTTGCCAGCCGGGGATCACGGTCAACCTGAGCACGGACGTTCTGTCCTACGGACAGCTCCCCTTCCTTCTGAACGCCGATGCAAATGCTCACACCGGAAGGGCTCTTGACGGTATTGGCTACCTCAAAGACAGCCCCCTCGGCTGTTATCGTTCCGATATCGCCGACCTGGCCGCCGCTTTCGGCATAGAAAGGCGTCACATCCAAAACCAGATAGGCTTCCTCGCCCTCGGCTACGCTGTCCGCCAGCTCATTTCCTTTAATGACGGCTTTGACAGCAGCTTCGCATTCCATACGTTCATAGCCCACAAAGGTGTTGGCCATCAGCTGCTGGAACACGCTGTTTTCTCCTTTCCAGGCATCCATACCCGCATTCTTGCGGGCCCCCCGGGCACGCTCCCGCTGTTCCGCCATCAGGGCATTAAAGCCCTCCTCATCCACAGTGATGCCCTGTTCCTCCAGGATATCCTTGGTCAGGTCCACCGGGAAGCCGTAGGTGTCATACAGCTTAAAGGCATCCTCGCCGGAGAGAACCGTTCCCTGCAGGGCGCCGCGCATCTGATCCAGAAGCTCCAGGCCGCTGTCGATGGTCTTGCCAAAGGCTTCCTCCTCGATCCGGATCAGCTTTTTGATGTATTCTTCCTTTTCCTTCAGCTGAGGATACGCGGAGAGATTCTCCTGAATCACGGTATCGCAAACCTGATACAGAAACGGCTCGTGAATTCCCAGCAGCCGTCCATGGCGGGAGGCGCGGCGCAGCAGGCGGCGCAGCACGTAGCCACGCCCCTCGTTGGAGGGCATGACGCCGTCCCCGATCATAAAGACAGTGGAGCGCACGTGGTCGGTGATGACCCTCAGGGATACGTCGGTTTTTTCGTTCTGGCCATAGGTCACCCCGGCGATACGGCTGACATGTTTCATGATGTTCTGAACCGTATCCACTTCAAAAAGGTTGTCCACCCCCTGCATGATGCAGGCCAGGCGTTCTAGTCCCATCCCCGTATCGATATTGGGATGCTCCATGGGAGGATAATTTCCCTTACCGTCACTGTTGAACTGGGAAAAGACAATGTTCCAAAATTCCACATAGCGGTCACAGTCACAGCCGACGCCGCAGGTGGGAGAACCGCAGCCGTATTTTTCCCCACGGTCAAAGTAGAGCTCGGAGCAGGGGCCGCAGGGACCGCTGCCGTGCTCCCAGAAATTGTCTTCCTTACCTAGGCGCACGATGTGGGAAGGATCGATGCCCACCTCCTTAACCCAGATATCAACCGCTTCGTCGTCGTTTTCGTACACACTGATCCAGATGCGGTCGGCGGGCATTTCCAGCACCTGTGTGCAGAACTCCCAGGCCCACGCTGTGGCCTCGTGCTTAAAGTAGTCGCCGAAGCTGAAGTTTCCCAGCATTTCAAAGTAGGTCCCGTGGCGGGCCGTCTTTCCCACCCGCTCGATATCCGGGGTGCGGATGCATTTCTGACAGGTGGTGACCCGCTTGCTGGGCGGAGTCACCTCCCCGGTAAAATATTTTTTCATGGGTGCCATGCCGGAATTGATGAGCAGCAGGGATTTGTCGTTTTGCGGGATAAGGGAAAAGCTGGGCAGACGCAAATGCCCCTTGCTTTCAAAAAATGACAGGTATTTCTCCCGCAATTCATTGAGGCCGGTCCATTTCATAATACGTTCTCCTTCTTTCGGAACAAAAATAAAAAGCCCCGTCCATCTATGGGACGAAAGCTCCGTGGTACCACCCAATTTGCGCCGTATCAGTCATAACCAGCGCCACTCGTTTCCCTTAACGCGGGGAACGCCGCCGTTCCTCACGACGGAGCTCCGGGGAGGCCCCCGCCGCCTAGACAGAAACCACCTTTCAGCCGCGGGCGGTTCTCTCTTTCTGTCGGTTCAGCGTCGGTTATTCCCTTCACAGCTTTTTTCCTATTATAGAAGTTCTTCCGGCGTTTGTCAACGTCTTTCTTTTTCTCCCCGTTTCGCTTACATGAGCAGAGAGTTTCTTTTCCCATCTGGACTTTTCCTACAGATTGCGGTAAGATGAAATGGCTCCCATCTTCAGGAAAGGGTGATTCCGGGTGAATTGGCTTCAAAAACTGGACCGCAAATTTTACCGGCTGGCGGTTCCGCATCTGATGGTAATCCTGTCTGCCGCCATGCTGGGAATTTATTTGGTCGATTTGCTCCTGCCTCAAACCAATCTGATCTCCCTTCTGTCCCTGGACCGGGAGAGAATTTTCCAGGGGGAAGTCTGGCGGTTGGTCACTTTTATATTTCTGCCCCCTTCCTCCTCTCCGCTTTGGATCGTGTTTGCCCTGTATTTCAACTGCCTCATCGGTGAGGGGCTTGAAAACCAGTGGGGCAAATTCAAGTTTAACCTGTTTTATCTCTGCGGTATGGTGGGGGCAATTCTCGCCTCGCTCATCACCGGGTATGGCACCAATGAATATCTGAATCTTTCCCTTTTCCTGGCGTTTGCCGCTTTCTATCCGGATTTTCAGGTGCGCTTGTTTTTCCTGCTGCCGGTGAAAATCAAATATCTGGCTTTTCTGGATATTCTCTTTTATTTGTATTCCCTGGTCTTCGGCACTTTTGCTTCCCGCATGGCACTTCTCCTGTCGCTGCTCAATGTCTTGCTTTTCTTCGGCAGCGATCTTTTCCACCATCTGAAGCAGCAGTCGGGGTATTGGAAAACCCGCCGCAACTTCCGTAAATACAATCGCTGAGAATCCTGTTCCATGAGGAGGTGCATCCATGCCCATCAAGATTCCCGATCATTTACCGGCAGCCCGTGTCCTGGAATCCGAAAATATTTTCATTATGACGGAGCAGCGGGCGACTCATCAGGATATCCGCCCCCTGCAGATTCTGATACTGAATCTGATGCCCACCAAAATCGAAACCGAAACCCAGTTACTGCGCCTACTGGGCAACAGTCCGCTGCAGGTGGACATCGATCTAATGCAGACCGCCACCCATATCTCCCGCAACACTCCCCAGGAGCACCTTCTGGAGTTTTATCAAACCTTTGATCAGATCAAGAACAACACCTATGATGGTATGATCATCACCGGAGCACCGGTGGAATCGCTGGACTACAGTCAAATCGACTACTGGGATGAGCTCTGCCGGATCATGGACTGGTCGCTGACCAACGTCTATTCCACCCTACATATCTGCTGGGGAGCGCAGGCGGGGCTTTACTATCACCACCATATCCCCAAATACGCACTGTCCCAAAAGCTGTCCGGCGTTTTCCGCCATCGTCCGCTGGACCCCAACCATCCCCTCCTGCGGGGGTTTGATGAGGTGTTTTCCATGCCCCATTCCCGGTATACGGAGGTCAGCGCAGAAGACATCCTGCGCAACGGAGCTCTTCAGCTGTTGGCCATTTCCGAGGAGGCGGGCCCGGCTATTGCGGCTACGCGGGACGCCCGGCAGGTCTTTGTCACCGGCCATTTTGAATACGACCGCATGACCCTGGCCGCGGAATACCGCCGGGACAAAGACCGGGGACTGTCCCCTGCCGTTCCGCGGCATTATTTCCCAGACGATAATCCGGAAGCAATGCCGCCGATGGTGTGGCGCAGTCATGCCAACCTTTTGTTTACCAACTGGCTCAACTATTTTGTCTATCAGCAAACCCCCTACGACCTGCAGGAACTGATCCATTGACGACGCAGCGACGCCCCAGAGTTTCTAGACTCCGGGGCGTCGCTCTTTATCAGTTAATTCCAATCCGCTATGGTGGCAGCCAGCAGCTTGGCCCTTTCGGTGAGAGAATTCTTATCCATGCGTTCCCGCGGGGAGTGCCAGTCAAATCCGGTAGCGCCCAAACCACACACCGTGGGGACGCCGGCGGCGACGGTATAGGCGGCATCTGACCCGCCTCCATTGAAACAGGATCTCAGCCGCTCCAGCCCGTATCTCTCCCCTGTACGCTGCAGCCGGGAAAACAGTGACATTCCTTCTTCACTACGGGGCATGGGAGAACGAAGGCTCAGTGTCCTCCACAAGGCTGAAGTCCCCGGAACACGGCATTGCCTGACTGTTTGTTCCAGATGTTCTATTGCCCTGGCCTTTTCCTCCTCCGTACAGAAACGGATGTCCACCGAAAAAGAACAATGATCCGGTACACGGTTTTCCGCTTCCCCTCCCGCGATTTTGCCGCAGTTGTAGGTGATACCACCCGCTTCACTGTGTTCCTCCAGCTGCAGGATCTTATAGGCGGCTTCCCGTATGGCGCTGGCCCCCTGATCGTAGAACATGCCGGCGTGTACAGATTTTCCGCGGATGATGACCTGCGCTTTGAGGACGCCTTTGCGCTGCGTTACCGCTTCCCCCTGGGTTCCGCACTCGCAGACAAAGGCGGCGGCGCATCCCCTAGAATTGTCCTGAATCCAGCGGATGCCCTCCATCCCGGACAGACGGTTGCTCACTTCCTCATCCGGGGTCAACAGCAGACGGAGAGATCGGGGGCACCCAACCTTTCGCAAAGACTCCATGGCCAACAGGGCAACGGCAATACCGCCTTTGCAATCCACCACTCCCGGACCGTGAAGAAACCCGTTCTCCTCCTTGAGCCTATCGGGAAAGGTACCGGCAGGGAAAACCGTGTCTAGATGCGCCACAAAGCAAACCGGAGCCATGGCCTCCTTTCCCGGAGACAAAATCAGCATACCGTCCCCCGCCCGCGCAAAGGACTGACGGACGACGGAAAAACCCTTTCCGCGGACGAAATCCTCCACCACACGTCCGGCGCCGATCACCCCCGCGCGATCAAAGGAATGACTTTCCGTGCAAACGAGCCGCCTTAGAAAAGAGAGGTATTCCTCCCGGCGGCTTTCAATCCACAGGAACCCTTCCTGTTCCATTGCTATCCCTCATCCTTCGTCAGCCGGCCGGCGTACAGATCACAAAGACTCGCCGCCCCCAGCAATCCCGCCCGGTCGTGCAGCTCTGATATTCGGAGAATGGCGGGATCGATGCAGTGCTTTTCAATGCGGGAACGCAGATATTCCCCTTCATTGAAAATCGCTCCGGCCATGACAAGCCGGTCCGGACGGAAAATGGTTGTCAAATTGTTGATCCCATGTGCCAGATAGGCCGCATACTGTTCGATGACCTGCTCGGCAACGTTGCACCCCTTTCTGGCCGCCGTGAAGACCGTCCGGCCATCCACTGCGGATTCCCGCGCCATCCGGGCCAGCAGGCTGTCCGGGGCTTTTTCGGCCGCCCGGATCGTCTGTCTGATCAGGCCGGTTACCGAGGCATAATATTCCCAACAGCCGATGCGCCCGCAGCGGCAGCGTTCCCCTGTGCAGCAGATAGTCATGTGGCCGACTTCGGAAGCATTTCCCAAACGGCCGCGGTAGATCTTTCCGCCGATCTCTATCGCCCCGCCGATACCGGTTCCCACCGTTACCATCAGCATATGGGCGTCGGAGTAGGGCAATCGTCTGCCTTCTCCCCAGAGCATTTCTCCCAGAAGGGCGCAGTTGGCATCGTTCCCCACATACACGGGCACACCTAAACGCTGCGTCAACATGGGGGCTACCGGTGTGTCCTGTAAGGGGAGATTGGTGGCGTCCACCAAGTACCCTGTCCGGGGGTCCACCCGCCCCGGCAGACCGATGCCGATGCTTTCCACCTTTTCCCGGGCCATTTGGAGCCGGCAGGCGGCTTCCAGGTTTTCCAGTACCGCCGCTCCTCCCCGCTCCGCACCGGTGGGCGTCGTCTGTTTGTTGCATACCGTTCCCTGATCATCGACCAAACCGGATTTGATGGCGGTGGCACCCATATCCACGCCCAGCCTCATGCACGATCCTCCTGATAGACGCAGATGCCGCCGATATAGGTTGCGGATACCTGCAGCGCGTCGTCCATGACCACCAGATCTGCCTCTTTTCCTACGGCAATGCTGCCAATCCGATCGGAAAGCCGCAGGGTCCGGGAGGGATTCCACGAAGCCGCCTTCACCGCGTGTTCCAGCGGAACTCCCCACTTGACCAGATTCCTTACACCGTCCAGAATGCAGCATACGCTGCCGCTGATGGTGCCGTTGGGAAGATAGGCCACGTTTCCGCGGACAGTACGGATTCGCCCTTCGAGATCATAAGTTCCTTCGGGCATACCCGCCGCGTACATGGAATCGCTGACTAGCGTGATCCGATCCGGTCCCTTGCAGCGGTAAATGATGAGCAGTACCGGACCCTGAACATGGGTCAGGTCGCCGATCATTTCACAGGTGACGCGGTCGTCGGTCAGGACAGCTCCCAGAATCCCGGGAGCCCGATGGTGCAGGGACACCATGGCGTTAAAGGTGTGGGTGGATACGGTCGCCCCCGCGTCAACTGCCCGCTCCGTCGTTTCATAGTCCGCGGCGGAATGCCCCATTTGGACAGTGATTCCTTGTTCGTTGAGATAGCGGATCAGCTCCATCGCCCCGTCTAGCTCGGGGGCAAGGGTTATGCTGCGCAGGCATCCTCCGGACAGCTCCTGAAGCTGGTTCCATCTTTCGATGCTGGGCTTTCTCAGGTCCTCTTCCCGGTGAGCTCCCCGACAGGCAACGGAGAGAAAAGGGCCCTCCACATGAATTCCGCGTATGACAGCACCGCCGGTATTTCCTTCCCGCATGACCTTACCTACGGCCTCCACACTGCTGTCCATCACCGCTTCCGGAGCTCCCGAAATGGTGGGGATAATGGTGGTGATGCCGTGGGCCGCCTCGTAAGCCGCTATCTTCTCAATCCCCTTGCGGTCGATCTCCTGAAAAGTTTCTCCGCAGGCCCCGTGAAAATGGCTCTCCACAAATCCCGGAAACAGATACTTTCCGTTCAGATCAACGCCCTTTTCCTCCGGAAAGGAGCCGATTTCCGCAATGCGGCCCCTCCGGATCCGGATATCCCGCTTCCGCAGCACGAAATCGTCCAGCAACACACGGGCGTTCTGAAGCAGCAATTCTTCCGGCATTTTCGTCACCCCTCAATCTGTTCCAGATACCGGTTCAGGTTTTTCATACTGATGCGCAGGGCCATCAGCGTTTCTTCTATTCCTTCATATTCCAGGGAAACAAAACCACGGTAACCGGAATCGTGCAAAATCTTCAAGCACTGGAAGGTGGGCTGGGAGCCATGTCCGAAAATGGTGGGACGCCGGTAATTGCCTCCCCGGGACAGGAACCAGCCCTCACCCGGATCCGGCCACATTCCCGGCCGGACAAACGAATCCTTGGCGTGTACGTGGCAGACCAGCGGCAGCAGCTTGGACACGGCAGTGGAGCAACATTCGTCCACCCCGCCGAAATTGCCGATATCGCAGAGATACCGGTACCCCGGACGGTTGACCTCCGTGAACACGCGCAGCAGGCGGTCGCTGTCCTGAACCAGCCTGCCGTGGTTTTCCGAACAGGTGGTTACCCCTTTTTTCGCCGCGTAATCCGCTACCTCCCGGATGGCAGCGGCCACACCGGGCAGAATGGCTTCAAAAGTAGGCACTCCCTCGTATCCTTCGTAAAAATTCCAGGCAATATCATGCCGCAGCAGGGGAATCCCCGCCTCGGAGGCGATATCAATGTGTTTTTCCACCCGACGGATTTCCTTTTCCACGTCCGGGCATAAAAAATTGGCCGAGGTGGTATAAATCGGCACGTCCAATCCCTTCTGACGGGCCGCCTCCGCCAAACGGAGAGCAAAGTCCCGGGGATTGGTGCCGTCCGGCGCCGTGTCGTCCAGCACGAATTCCGCGCCTTCCGCCCCCAGCTCCTTGATTTTATCCAGGACCTCAAAATAGGTCAGCTTTTTATTGTCGATCAACGGTGCAAAGCTATAGGTGCTGATGCAAGTTTTCATCTTCTCGCCTCCTTACAGCGTAACTTCCCGGCCCAGACGCCCGGAATCATAAATCCCCTGTAGCATGCGCTGCAGGTCGCATGCTTGTTCAATGGGCGTGCGCGGCTGTTCCTTGCCCTGAACACAGCGGACAAAATGGGCAATTTCGTTGTCAAAGGGGGATTCCTGAGCAGTGGTCAGGCGGTCATCGCTGAGATAGCCCGCCCGCTCCCCGAAGATCGTCAGCGGGTCCATGGACAGCCCCGCTTTGGTACCGTATACTTGCGTGTGACCCAGTTCAGGGCCGTTGATGGCCCAGCTGGCCTCAAACTGCATCATGGCTCCATTTTCAAAATGAATGACACCGGCGCCGAAGTCTTCCGTATCGTACCGCCCGTCCGGATAGGGCGTTCCCTGCCAGCGGTCCACACCTTTTGTCCGGAATTCCCCCAGACGGTTGGATACCGCCGCGCTAACCCGCACCGGCTTGGGATTCCCCATCAGATACCATGCCGCGTCGATACGATGCACACCGATATCCAGCACCGGTCCGCCACCGGAAGCCCGGCGGTCGGTAAACCACCCCAACGGCGTGCCGCGGCGGCGGAGATAAGAAGCTTTGGCGTAATAAATATCCCCCAGTTCTCCCGCTTCCACCAACTGCCGCGCCAGATGATTCGCCGGATAAAACCGGTTGGGAACCCCCAGCAAAAAGGGAACCCCAGCCTTTTTAACCTCCTCCTGAATCTGCAGGGCACTTTCCAGATCATAGGACAGGGGTTTTTCACACAGAACCGCTTTTCCAGCGCGCAGGGCGGCTATCGACACCTCAGCGTGGGCACAGTTCCATACGCACACATCCACCGCGTCAATATCGGATTTGTCCAGCATTTCCTCCACCGAGGAATACGCTGCCTCCAGGTGAAACCGTTCGGCGAAATCCTTTGCCCGCTGAAAATCGATATCCGCAACTGCAACCACCTGCGCATCCGCGCAATGGGTATAGGCGGGCATATGGGCGTTAGTAGCGATGTTTCCCGCGCCCACAATCCCGATTCTGACCGTACTCATAAACAACCTCCCACCAACTAAATTCTCGTCATTATAGACTCTGTTTTGTGGGAAAGTCAATGCTTATCATAAATTTATTTTATCTGGATTGACTAGACAAATCTAGGAGGAAATTTATCTGTTTGCATGCCCTTCCTCTCCGTACCGCTCCAAAAATCCCAAGCCGTGGAGCATAATTTCCTCCGCCATCCGGGCAATTTCTTCCGCCGACCCGGTCATACCGTCCTCCAGCCATTTCCGCAACAGGCCAATGCAGCCCTCGCTGACAAAGGCGTAATAATACTCCACCTGACGGGGTGTCGCCTCCTTAAAATACCGTAAATAGGCTTCCATACATTTTTCCCGTCCGATATTGAGCAGACGGCGGGCAAACCGCTTGTCACCGTAGTCCCCCAGAGTCACGGTACACAGGTCGGAATTGTCCTGTAGGCAGCGGAAAATACCAGTGCTGATTTCCACCGGATGAAACGGCTTCGCCTCCAACAAAGGCTCCAGCGCTTTCTGGAAATCGTTCATCATCTCCTGCTCCAGCTGATCCAGCAGATCATAGACATCCTGATAGTGGCTGTAAAAGGTCCCGCGATTGATTCCCGCCAACTCGCAGAGTTCTTTTACCGAGATGCTGGCCAGCGGCTTTTGACGCAACAGTTCCATAAACGCCTTGCGGATCAGCATCTTGGTAACCCGAGACCGATGATCATTTGTAACTTTTTTCATAACAGCCTCTCTTTCTGAACAAATCCTGCATAATGTGTCCGATATCTGCCGAAACTCTCCCGGGGTGTTGGTTGCAGTTAATCCTACGGGAAATTATAATACAGTTAAGAAAGATATTCAACATTGTGTCGTTTTTAAACGGAGGGATTCTGTATGGAACGGCTTTATATGATCACCGGGGCCAATGGCCATCTGGGAAATACGTTGATCCGGCAGTTGCTCGCCCGCAAGCAGCGGGTGCGCGGACTGATTCTACCGGAGGAAACCGGACTGCTGGAAGGTGTAGAATATGTTCAAGGGGATATCCGCGATCCGTATAGCCTGGAGCGCTTCTTTGACGGTATACAGGGATACGAGGTCATCGTCATTCATACAGCCGGAATCGTAGATATTGCGGAAAAGGTAAGCCCCGCTCTATATGAAGTAAATGTTGTGGGCACCCGCCGGCTGTTGAGTGCCTGCCTGAACCATTCTATCAAACGGTTGGTGTATGTCAGCTCCGTTCACGCACTTCCCGAAAAGGACCACTTTCATGTCCTGCAGGAGGTCCGGCATTTCTCACCTGACAGTGTTGTCGGAGGATACGCCAAAACCAAGGCGGAGGCCACACAGGCGGTATTGGATGCGGTGGCCTGCGGCTTGGACGCCGTTATTGTGCATCCATCCGGCATTCTGGGTCCTTATGATACGAGCCGGAACCACCTGGTTCAGCTGGTCAGCGACTATATCCACGGTCATTTGCCCGCTTGTGTCCGCGGCGGCTACGATTTTGTCGATGTGCGGGATGTGGCTCAAGGGTGCCTGGCAGCTGCAGATTTTGGAAGAACCGGGGAATGCTATATTCTCTCCAACCGGCATTACGAAATCAAAGAGCTGCTGGGAATGATCCGCTCTCTGCAGGGCGGCAAAAAGGTTCCATCCCTTCCCCTATGGATGGCGAAAATCGCCACGCCTTTCATTGAATTGGACGCCAAACGGCGTCACCGCCGGCCGCTGTATACGCGCTATTCCTTATATACTTTGCAGAGTAACGATAAGTTCTCCCATGACAAGGCCACAAAAGAGCTGGGCTATCACCCGAGGGATCTGTATCAAACCCTGGCGGATACCATCGCCTGGATGAAAGGAAAACGAAAGGAAATCCCCGCCACCTGACCGCTATATTTTCCACCCCCCCAAAGGGAAACTGATCATTTCAGTTTCCCTTTGGGGGTTTCTAAGAGAAAAGCGCTTATCTGCACTACAAAGAATCTTTTATAAAAGTATATTGGAATATTATGTAAGATAAACTATTATTTTTTAATTGTACTATCCTTTCCTTGACTTTTTTGGATGAATTTGAGTACTTGTCACGCGATTTTTGGCTTGCTATAATGTGCCTCGGCAGAAAGAAATCAATCCCGAGGTGATGTCATGAAAAAATTTTGTTCTGTCCTTATGGCTCTGATCGTAAGTTTCGGAATGTTCGCTTTTTCTCCTACGGCCCAGGCCGCAGCTAAGGAAACGGTGGCCGGAATCGTGGCTACTTCCAGTGGACGTCTGAATGTCCGCAGTGCGCAATCCACCAGTTCTTCCGTTGTGGCTTCTCTGAATAAGGGTAGCTATGTTACCCTGATTTCCCAGACGGGATCCTGGTGGTATGTGGAATACGCCGATGGCCGTTACGGCTATTGTCATGCGGATTATATCCGGACCGTCGAAAGCGATCCGGCGACTGTCAGCACACAGTCCGGCAATCTTAACGTCCGCACAGGTCCCGGCACTTCCTATGCCGTCGCCGACAGACTGCCTAAGGGTGAATCCGTCGTGGTGCTATCCCAGTCTGACGGCTGGAGCCATATTCTGTATAACGGTACCAAAACGGGATATGTCAGTACGCAGTACCTGAATATGAATCAGTATGCGCCTATTTCCATGAGCCTGCCCAATTTTAAGCAGACGGACAGCCGATGGGCCAACGTGATTATCGGAAATTCCGGCAAAACCATCGGCCGGATCGGCTGCACGACGACCGCTATCGCGATGATGGAGTCGTACCGTACAGGTTCCGTTATCTATCCAGACGCCATGTCTAAAAAGCTGAATTATACCTCATCCGGAGACCTGTACTGGCCCAGTGACTATCAGGTGGTCACCAAGAGCTCCGGCCTTCTGGAGGGAATCTATGAGCTGTTGCAGAAAGGAAAGCCTGTCCTGTTCGGCGCCAAGCAATCCAGCGGCAGACAGCACTGGGTAGTAATCACCGGCTATACCGGCGGCGATACGCTGACCGCCTCCCGGTTCACTGTCCACGATCCCGGCTCTTATCAGAGAACCAACCTTCAGCATCTGCTCAATGAATATCCGGTGTTTTACAAGTATTTCTTCTATAAATAACACGAATCCGATTGGACAACAAAGAGCTTCGGAATTACCGAAGCTCTTTGTTATTTAACTTTCTCATGAACTTCATTTTTGAGTAGACGCTTCCACAGAAAAGAATTTGCTGACGAGGGACGGTGAAATTTATCTATCCTCTATTTCTCATTGTCCGGATAAAAAAATCCGAACCCTTCACCAATCACATCGATTGAAGAACAGTTCGGATTATGCAGATCTGGTGGACGTTAACGGACTCGAACCGCTGACCCTTCGCACGTCAAGCGAATGCTCTACCAGCTGAGCTAAACGTCCCTCTCTTTGCGAGAACGTAGGTTATTATATAGAAAAGCTGCCCCTTTGTCAAGTGCCTGTCCGCGAATTTCCCATAACTTTCTACAGTAAATGATAAAGCGGCCCGTAACGGATACGGGCCGCTCTATCATTACGAACGGGATTGGTCATCCCGGGAATCCTCCTCGACGAAGGAGCCCAGGGAGACACCCGGAACAGGAGGCTTTTTATCCGCAACCGCCGGTTTGTTAGTGGTATCGGCAGCGCTTTCCGGAGGAAAGTCCAGCACCATGGTCCGCTCCAGCTCCGACGGCGTTACAGCGTCGGCATTTTCCTGTTCCAGCGGTTCTTCCGGCGTCTCTTCTGTTTTCTCCGGTTCGCCGTTATCCTCATGGACGCCGGTTTCCTCAGAAGGACCATCCGGGTTCTCAGACGCACCCTCTCCCTCAGGGTCGGGCTTTTTCGGCTTTTTGATAAAGAAGAAGAAAATCAGAACTCCTGCACCAACAACCAGAACAACACCGACCACGATCAGAACAATCGCAAAAACCGGCAGTCCCTGGGCTTCCTCTTCCGCCTTTGGAAAGCTCAGCAGGGTCAAGCTGGCCAATCGGTTGATTTCAACGGTGATGATCCCATTGTCGGCTGTCACCCGAGCAGGCGTCTGCAGCCCGTCGTCTGTTATCACAGCAATGGCCAGCTCCCGCCCCTCCATACTTTTGGGAACAGGAATTTCCAGCTTCAGTTTCCCTTCTGGAAGAGAAACCTCCAACATGGACTGATCGGTACTGCTGAGCAAATAAGCAGAAAGGTCAAACGTAATGCTGGTTGCGTCATTGGCCGAATACCCTTTCAAGGCATCCGAAGCGGCGATGGCGGCAGCAATCGCCTGTGTATCCGCCTTCAGTGAAGAAGAACGCATGGACAATACCGGCGTAATATCCGTTGTGCTGCCCACCAGAGCCTGATAGTAGGTCGGCTCCATCAGCAACCGGACACGAGAAGAGAATTCCGTTTCACTGAGACCGAAAGCGCTGGCAATCCCCGTATCGAAGGTGGTGCTGACGGCAATAAAGCCATCGCCGGTGGCTGTGGTTCCCGCCGCCGTAACCGTAGGATATTGCGTAGATGGAGTACCGGTGGTAGTGGTTCCGGAATCCGTGGAGGAACCGGTAGTGCTTCCGTTAGTTTTTCCAGTGGTGGTCGGCCTGCCTGCAGTGGTACCATCGGTGGGCCTAGTAGTAGTGGGCGTAGCCAAATACTCCTCACAGCCCACATAGCTGACGGATCCTATTTTCCGGCTGGGAGCCACACATCTCACCGTGGAACGGTCATCCGGTGCCGCCACATTGAAGGTAACACGCCCGGAGCTGTCCGATTGCTGACTGCGCTGCTTAACACCTGACAAATACAGATCCACAGGATAATCCACAACCGGCTCGCCGTTCTGATCGGTGAGCGTTGCCACCACCAGACCGTTTTCTACGCTGAGCTTCATCTGGATCGTCAGTGTCCCCGCACGCTCCAGCTTGCGGCTGGAGGTAAAAGGAACGGAACTGTTGCCCGGGGTCTGGAAGTAGTAAGTCAGGCTGTGGCTGCCGTACCCTAGATTGGAAATGGTAGCTGTCACCTTTCCCTGATTGTCGTTGGCACGGTAAGAGACGTTGTTATCCACTTCAATACTGACAATTTCCACCCCTGCCGTTTGGGGCGTATAGGTCAATGAAAACGCGCCGCTGGAAGAATTATACATCGGCTCAGGATCAGAAAAGGTAAAACCAAGCAAATCCTCCGTTTCCAGCTTTTTGTTCAGCGTGGAAATAATCGGATCTTCCCCCTCCGTTTCGGGGAGAAATTCGCACTCGATGGTATTGGTACCCACCACAGCTCCAAAGTCCGTCACCGTGAAAGAGGTGACGCCATTGCCATCCTTCGTCTGAGGATCGTTTACCGTCTTATCATTCACTGTTGCAGAGCCTAGGCGATAACCCCTTGCAGACAGGGTATTCCAACTGATGGTGAGACTCCCATCCTCCGCCTTGTAGTTTGCACTCAAGCTGATATCGCCCTCTGCTGCCAGAGCAGCCGAAGGCAACAGGCAAAGCAAGAGGGTCAGGCATGCAAGACACGCCATCAAACGTTTCATATCCGTCTTCATCCTTTCGAGCAAGATCCGATCCTGCCGGTTGTAAACTATGTATAAAACCGTATGGGAAGCATAATAACACATTTTTCGGCAAAAGTAAATTCCCTGCCGTCCGCTGTTTAACTTATTCACGACCGTTTCTATTTATGACGATAAGTATCACTTGTGCTACCGTATCAGCCCTTCTTTTTTCAGAACATAATCCGTGAGGACGCCGGCCACATCAATCCCGGTACAGGCGGTGATCCCTGCCATAAAGGCATTGGAATTGACTTCACACACCAGGGGCTGCCCATCCGGCCCGTGGAGCAGATCCACTCCGGCAAAATCCAGCCCAAGCAGACGGCAACAGGCAGCGGCAAGGCGCACCTCCTCCCGAGAGGGCGTATACCCCTCGCCCATTCCGCCATTGCCGATATTGGCGCGAAAATCATTGTCGGAGTAGCGCCGCATAGCCGCCGCACAGCGTCCCCCTACCATATACAACCGATAATCTTCGCCGACAGAACAGGAGATCAGCTCCTGCACCAAAAACGGACGCGATTCTCTTTCACGGGCCAGGCGGCGCAGCTCCTCGCCTCCGTGTACCAAAAACACCTGCCCGCCAAAGGAGCCATAGCACTCTTTCATAACCATCGGATAGCCCAGCGTTTCCTCCGCCCTCTGACAGAAAGGCTCCACCTGATCGTTGATTTCGCGGTAAGTCATAGGCGCAATCAAAGTGCGAGGCATGGGCAGACGTGCGGCAGCCAAGCGCAGGTGCGTTGCGGCCTTGTCGTCACATACCTCAATGGCGTCCGCTCGGTTGTACAGGCGGACGCCGGCACTCTCCAACGCCCTTGCCAGACGGATATCCTTATCCCAAAAGAATGCAAAACCCATCCGGACTCCCCTGATGGATACTCCGTCGCCCAGGTCGGCCGTCAGCTGCGTATTGGGAACGCTTTCCATGTGTACTCCCCGTTCTTCGGCTGCTTTTGCCAGCCGAAGAACGGGATCGGGGGGAGCGCTGGGATTCCAAAAGCCATTATAGATCAGGCAGCCCTTTTTTGATTCCATCCTTTTTCGCGTCCTTTATGAAAAGCTGTGTTCCACGGTTGCCACCACATATAGCGTTGGATCCCTTTGTTGCAGCCGGCGCTCCAGTTCGGAGGCCAGACCACGCTCGTCCGGATACTGGAAGGGAACCACCAGGTCGAAAATCAGATTGGTATGGGTTTCCCCCAACACCACTCGAAAATCGTGAAAGGACAGTCTGGGATCCAATTGGGACAGCACCTGTTCTACCATCGTTTTCAGTTCCCGGCTTCGTTCGTTCTGTGTATCCACCGGATCCATGTGGATGCAGACGTTGGCATGAAAATGGGACGAAAGCTCGCGCTCCACACAGTCGATGCGGTCATGGCTGCGCATCATATCTTCTTCACAGGGAACCTCGGCATGCAGCGAGATCACCATCCGGCCGGGACCGTAGTTGTGGATGATCAAATCGTGCATGCCGACGACTCCTTCATGGGCCAGGACACGTTCACGAATTTCCTGGACCATTTGAGGATCCGGCGCCTGCCCCAGGAGCGGCGAAACCGCCTCACGGATCAGGGAAAAACCGGACCAAAGAACGAACAGGGCCACCGCAAGCCCTACATATCCGTCGATCTGCCAGTCGCTGAACAGCGAAAAAAGAGCAGAAAGGAATACGACGGAGGTACAGACCACATCATTCCGGCTGTCCGCCGCAGAGGCCTTGAGCGTGTCGGACTCGATCATCCGTCCGATACGGCGGTAAAAGCAAGCCATCCACAGCTTAACGGCAATGGAAATCGCCAGGATCACCAGGGTTATCCAGGAAATCGCCGTCTGAGTGGGATGAAGGATTTTCTCAAAGGAAGAGGTACACAGCTCAAAGCCAGCGGCCATAATCAGTGCCGCTACTGCCAGGGTGGACAGGTATTCCATCCGGCCATGGCCGAACGGATGCTGTGAATCGGCGGGCCGTGAGGAGAGTTTAAAGCCCACCAGGGTTACCACTGAGGATCCGGCATCGGACAGGTTGTTGAAAGCGTCGGCAATCACCGCCATACTGCCGGCCAGCAGGCCGGAAAGGATCTTCATCAGAAAAAGAAGAAGGTTGGCAGACAGGCCTGTCGCTCCTGCCAGTTTCCCGTAGCGAAAACGGGTTTCGGGTTCCTGCAGGTTCTCCCCGTTTTTGATAAATAAGCGAATGAATAGGGAAGTCATGGGTCGTCCCTCCTTACGGAAATACCTTGCTTATGTACCGGGCAACGCCGTCCTCGTCGTTGGAGGCGATGAGAATATCGGCCTGCTCCTTCAATTCGTCCGCCCCGTTGTTGACAGCGCAGCGGACATCCGCCTCTTCAAACAAAGGCAGGTCGTTCAGATTATCCCCAAATGCCACGACGTGCTTTACGCCCAAAAGCGTTTTCAACCGGCGCAGTCCGTTTCCTTTCCCCGCGTGACTGCTATAGACTTCCAAATACCAGTTATCCGGAAGATAGGTATCCCGATATAGAACGCACTGTGCTCCCGACAGCCGCAGTATCTGTTCCTTCAGCGGCTCCAAAATTTCCCGGCGGTCCTGCATGGAAAAATACACCGCCTCCTGTGCCGTGTCATACCGCTCCACCTGCTGAAAATAGCCGGGAAACTGCCGGCGGCGTTCTTCCATAAACACGCGCTCTCCTTCCGATGTGACGCGGCGGTAGGAGATCTCCATCTTGCCGTCCCGTATACGGTAAAGGAAAGGCTCCTTTCCTCCTCCACGGCAGATTTCCAGAATGCTGCCGACGAGGGAAGAAGTCATGGAAAAGCTCTCAAAGATCCTACCGCCCGACAGATCGTATAGCAGTACGCCGTTCATCAGCACCAAGGGCACGGGGAAGTGGATAGCCTCCACCGGGACCATGTAAATTCCCATCAGACTGCGGGCGGAGGCGGCAGAGAACAGCATTCCCCGTTCGATGCGCGCATTGATTTCCCGCACCGTATATTCGGAGAGGGTTTTATCCGATCGCAGAAGTGTACCATCCAAATCGGTGATATACAGGGTTTTATCCGCATAGGCCATGAAACGAGCTCACTCCTGTCCATGAGTTTCTTTATATTTTTGGGGTGTGGCAAAGCATTAAGGGTTCAAAAACACCATGAGAATCTCCGAATACGGTTCTTTTCCAAGGCTTTGCAGAGATGAGTTCCTGCCCATCGCTGTTGTACCGGAAACGTATGAGATCTCAGGTTGGTCATCCAAAGTCTTCTCCCTGAGGGGAAGAACACTCCAAATTTCAAAAGCGGATTTCATCGTCCAAGGAATCTTTTTCTCTCATTTCATTGCTCTATCCTAGCGAATTTTTCGACTTTTGTCCAGTCTCGATCCCCCTCGGTCAATCTTTCGGAAAAGCCGCTGATAGGACGATGAGATTCGGGCACACTAGCTGAGGAGGTGAATCACATGAACAATTCCAATCAACAGCCCTGTCCTCAGCCGCTGGATGCTTTTTTGGCCGGGAACCCACAGGCGCAAAGTTTTTTTATGTCTCTTCCCGCCTATGTTCAGGAAAATCTCCATCAAAGCGGCGTCCAGATCCAGTCGGAAGAAGAGCTGCGGCAATGTGCCGACCATCTGATGAAAAAATCGTAACCCCGCATAACGAAAAGGCCGCCTGTCAGGCGGCCTTTATCGTCGCGTTAAAAGTTCAGCGTCACAGCGTGGGATCAGCTGTTTTTATCCACCGTCTTAAATTGCTTGAGGTTACCTGCTTTTCCATGCCGGGTCTCCAGCAGCGTCTCTATTTCATCAGGAGTGATTCCCTGCAGCGCCATCAGCACCAGCACGTGATAGGTAAGATCGCCGATTTCGCCGATGGTCTCTTCATTTTTTCCATTTTTAGCAGCGATCAGGACTTCAGCGCATTCCTCTCCCACCTTTTTGAGGATCTTGTCGATTCCCTGATCAAATAGATACCGGGTGTAGGAATTTTCCGCCGGGTGCTCCTTTCGGTCCAAAATGGTAGCGTAAACTTCACGGATGCAGTCGTTCATCGATCGTGTTCCTCCTCAATTTCGGGATAAAGCGGCTGAAAAAAACAGGAATGGGAACCCGTATGGCAGGCAGCGCCTGTCTGATCCACCTTCACCAGCAAGGTATCGTCGTCACAGTCGCCCGTAATCGAGACCACTTTTTGATAATGGCCGCTGGTCGCCCCCTTGTTCCAGTATTCCCCGCGGGAACGGCTCCAGAACCACGTGGTTCCCGTCTCCATGGTACGGCGCAGGGAGGTTTTGTCCATATAGGCGAGCATCAGCACCTGCCCGGTGGACGCCTCCTGGATCACTGCCGGAATCAGCCGGTCCTTCCGGAAAAAGCGATCCAGATCCTTTTCCTGCGGCTCACCCGCCGCGGCTACGGCCTCCCGGAGCTTCAGCGTGCCGCTGTACAGCGACTTACCGCAGATGACACCGTAAATCCCCATGGCCTTAAGTGCCTGTATGTCCTTCAATTCCCGGATGCCTCCGGAAGCGATGATTCGGCAGGAAACCGCCTGCTGCAGTGCCGACAGCTGCTCCAGATTGGGGCCGGACAGCATCCCATCCTTGGCGATATCGGTAAAAATCAGCGTTCGGACGCCGGCATCCTCCATGCGTTTGGCCATTTCGATATAGGATACCTGGGAAACCTGCAGCCAACCCTCCGCGGCCACCATCCCGTCTCGGGCGTCAATCCCCACAGCAATCCGTTCGCCATAGGCCGCAGCGGCTTCCCGGACAAGAACGGGGTCCTTCAGCGCCGCCGAGCCGAGGATGCAGCGGGATATCCCATGGGAAAGGTAATAGTCCAGCGTTTCCCGATCCCGGATACCGCCCCCCAGCTCCACCTGCAGCCCGCTTTGATCCGCCACTTTCAGGAAAAGAGCCGCATTTTCCCGCCGTCCGGTTCGGGCGCCGTCCAGATCCACCATATGGATCCACCGGGCACCGTCCCGGTAAAAGCTACCGGCGGTTACCAGCGGATCCTCCGCCACCTTGTGAGCGGTGGCAAAGTCCCCCCGGTAAAGGCGGACACACTCGCCGTTTTGAATATCAATAGCCGGTAAAATGATCATGCGCGTCCTCCCATCCGGTTATAATGAGCCCTTGGTGGAAAAGACGCTGTCCGCCTTTCCGCAGCGCTGTGTAGCCTGAGCCAACGCATGAGCGGCCGCCTTGTACAGCGCCTCGGCCATGTGGTGGGAATTTTCCCCGTAGACCGCCTTCAAATGCAGAGTAATCCCGGCATGAAATGCCAAAGCACGGAAAAATTCCTTGGTCAGGCAGGAATCGTATTCCCCAATGCGTTCCTCAGGAAAAGCCGCGTCGAAGACCAGGAACGGACGACCGCTGATATCCACCGCGCAGAAAGCCAGCGCCTCATCCATAGGCAGCCAAAAGCTCCCATACCGGGCTATACCGCTTTTTTTGCCCAGCGCCTGAGCCAGGGCATCCCCCAACACAATGCCTGTATCCTCTACCGTATGATGGCCGTCCACGTGGAGGTCCCCCTTGACCTGCACCGTCAGACCGTATCCCGCATGGAGGGCAAACGCCTCCAACATATGATCGAAAAAACCGATCCCGGTATGAATGTCCGCCGGTCCGCCGTCCAGACAGACCGACACCGTGATATCGGTTTCCTTTGTGGTGCGGGCGGCACAGCCTGCCCGGCGCTTTTCCACCAAGTCTGCCATGTAGAATCCTCCTTTTCTTCCGCTGATCATCGGGGATGCCGCAGCAAAAACCGCAGCGTTTCCAGTACTTCGCGGTTTTCTGCCTCCGTTCCGGCAGTGATGCGCATACGGTTGTCACCGAACAGCCGGACCAGGATTCCCCGCTCCTTCATCTCCTCATACATCTCCCGTGCGCGCTCAAACTGCAAAAATGCAAAGTTGGTACGGCTGTCGCACACCCACTGGATCAGCCCCTCCTCTTGCAGGCGGCGCAAGCCGTCCATCAGCATCTCCCGCGACTGGCGCAACAGCTGAGGATAGATTTCGTAATAGGTGGGATTTTCCAGAACCACAGCCGCCATGACCTGTGTAACCGCGTTGACGTTATAAGGGGATTTGGCCGCCCGCAGGATTCCCGTTAGGGTGGGATTGGCCACAGCGAATCCCAAACGCAGCGCCGCCATTCCCAACGCCTTGGACACCGTCTTCAGGATAATGAGATTGTCGTATTGTCCAACCTCGGAAAGCAGCGACTGATCCCAAAAATCCATATAAGCTTCATCCAAGACGATCAGCGCGTCGGTGCCCTCCACAATCCGGCGCACCTCTTCCCGTTCCAGCCCCACTGAGGTGGGGTTACAGGGGTTGGAAAAGATAAGCAAGCGCACGGATTCCCGCCGTATCGTCTCCAGCACCGCGTCGGGATCGATACGGAACCCCTCCCCTTTTTCCAGTGTGATACAGGGGGTTTCCGTAATGGTGGTGTAAAACCGGTACATGGAGAACTCCGGCGACAACGTCAGCACCTTTTCCCCCTTCTGCAAAAAGGAGGAAAGAATGAGCGAGATTAGCTCATCCGAACCGTTTCCCGCCGTGACCTGCTCCTGAGGAAGGCCATACAAGCGTGCAAATGCCGCACAGACCTCCGAGGCCAAAGGGTCAGGATACCGGTTCAGCGCCACATCAGCGGCCGCAGCCGCCATTTTCAGCCGATCCTCCTGTGTGGGAAGAAGAAAGGATTCGTTGGCATCCAGCCGGATGCGGTAGGTTCCCTCGGAGGGGTCATAGGGCATGAAAGCCTGGGTTTTGGGCGCCAACACATACGACATACCTATTCCCCCTGTCTGCCGGGAAAACGCACCCGGATGGATTGGGCGTGAGCGGTCAGCCCCTCCGCCTCAGCAATGGCGACGATATCCGCGCTTGCCCGGCGTAGGGCCGGCTCGTTAAAATAGATGAAACTGGATTTCTTGATAAAGCTGTCCACCGACAGCGGGGAGAAAAACCGGGCGGTGCCGCTGGTGGGCAGCACGTGGTTGGGTCCGGCATAATAATCGCCCAGTGGTTCCGGGGAATATTTTCCCAAAAAGACCGATCCGGCGTTATCCAGACAACCGATATATTCCATGGGGTCTGCGCACATGACCTCTAGATGCTCCGGAGCCAGCCGGTTGGCATACGCCACCGCTTCCTGTTTATCACGGCAGACGATAATGGCGCCGTAATCCGCAAGGGAACGACGGATGATGTCTGCCCGCGATAGAGCGGGGAGCTGCCGTTCGATCTCCTCATCCGTCCGGCGCGCCACCTCCTCCGAGGTGGTCAAAAGAATGGCCGAAGCCAGCACGTCGTGCTCCGCCTGGGACATAAGATCCGCCGCCAGATAAGCAGGGTCGGCGGTTTCATCCGCCAGAATCAGGATCTCGCTGGGTCCCGCCACCATATCGATATCCACTGTTCCGTATAGTAGACGTTTGGCGGTGGCGACATAAATGTTCCCAGGGCCCACGATCTTGTCCACTTTGGGAATGGATTCGGTGCCGTAAGCCAGTGCCGCCACCGCTTGGGCGCCGCCGCAGAGATACACTGTGTCCACGCCGGCCAGGTAGGCCGCCGCCATCACATCGGCATTGAACGCCCCGTCTTTCGGCGGCGGCGTCACCATGATGATCTCCTTTACCCCCGCAATTTTGGCCGGAATAGCATTCATCAGTACAGAAGAGGGATAGGCTGCCGTGCCGCCGGGGACATAGATCCCCACACGTTCCAGGCCGCGGATGCGCTGTCCCAGAATAGTGCCGTCCTCTGCTGTATGCAGCCAGCTTTGCTGCACCTGACGCCGATGAAAATCCCCAATGCGTTCTGCTGCCCGTTCCAACGCTTCAAACACTTCTTGACGGCAGTGGGAAGCCCATTCCTTAAGCTGATCCCGTCCTACCGCTTCCAGTGACACCGGCACTCCGTCAAATTGAAGGGTATAATCCTTTACAGCCGTATCTCCTTCCGTCCGCACGCGATCCAGGATTTGACCGACGGTTTCTGTCACTCGCCGGTCTACCTCACCGCTTCGCGCTTCCAGCTGTTTAAGCAGTTCCTTCTCCTTTACGCCGTCGGCTCTAACAATGGGAAGCATCTCCCCCGCCTCCTTTAAAATGAACTGACAAGTGGATTGCCATTACAGTGATAAGTGGGATTCCATCCCAGATATGATGCGTTCAATTTCCGTTTTCCGCAGCTTCATACACGCCATATTGACAATCAGCCGGGCGGAGATAGGCATGACTTCCTCGATGACCTCCAGCCCGTTTTCCCGCAGGGTGGACCCGGTCTCCACGATGTCCACGATGGCGTCGGAAAGTCCCAGCAGCGGTGCCAGCTCCACCGATCCCTCGATTTTGATAATCCCCACATCCATTCCCTTCCGGCCAAAATAGGCACGGGTGACATTGGGATATTTGGAGGCAATGGTGCGGGAATGGTATCCTGCGAAAAAGTCCGTCCCCTTCGGCCCCGCCAGGGCAAACCGGCAACGGCCGAAACCGAGATCCAGCACCTCGTAAAAGCTGCCGCCGCTTTCCGCAATGGTATCCTTGCCGACCACGCCCAGATCGCACACTCCGTGTTCCACGTAAGTGATGACATCCGCTGCCTTGGCCAGCACCACCTCAAAGACAGGTACACCTGCATCGGACACGGAAAGGATGAGGCGGCGTCCCTTATTTTTTATCGCCTCCGTCTCCAGCCCCATGCTGTCGAAGAGATTTACACTGTCCTTTTCCAGACGCCCCTTTGTCAGAGCGATCCGTATCGGCCTCATATACCGGCTCTCCTTCTCTCTATAAATCAAAGGTTTCGACGCCCTTTTCCCCCAGGGACAGCACCCGGGCTATCCCTCGCCGCCTGGCGTAGGACAGGGTTTGTTCCAAGGTGGAAAAGGTGCTGAACTCACAGATAGACAGCTCCTGCTCCGTCAGTTCCTGAATCTTCCGGAGCGCATCGATCTCCCGTCCGGGCTCCGCATACACCAGGATTTCCGGGACTAGGGCGGGCTCCGCCGTTCCCTCCTCCAACATGACGCGGGTGACGGCATCCAAATTGAGACCAAAGCCCACAGCGGGGAGATCACTGCCGAATCTCTGCAGCAGCGTGTCGTAGCGCCCGCCGGAAACCACGGTTTCCCCGCTGCCGGCAATATAGCCACGGAACACCACACCGGTGTAGTATTCGTGTCGGTGTACCAGGCCCAGATCCACAGTCACCTGTTCTCCCAGGCCAAAGGCGGCAAGGGAGTCCAGCAACCGGGTCAGGTGCCGGATAGCCTCCTGCGCTTCCTCCCCGCCGCAAAGGGTGCGGGCTTCTTCCAAAGCCTCCCGTCCCCCGAACAGGCGTGGCAGGCGCCGGATCGCTTCGGTTTCCGGCGTGGCAGGCAGCGTATCCAGAAGATCGCCCAGTGCCGCGTAGCTTTTGCTTTCCGTCAGGCGGCGGATTTCGTCGCGAACTTCCTCCTCCGCCGGAAGACGGCGGATCAGATCGCCGAAAATGCCGACATGCCCGATTTCCAGACGAAAATCCCGGCATCGAGAAGTTTTTAGGGCTTCCGCCGCCAAGGCGATCATTTCCAGATCCGCCCGCTCGCCGGAAGCACCGATCAGTTCCACACCCATTTGGAATTCCTGATCGCTGCGCCCGGTCATCCCCGGATTAAAACGGAAGACATCTTGAGCGTAATAAAGCCGTAGGGGCATGGGCGCATCCTGCAGACGGGTGGCAGCCAGCCGGGCAATGGGAATGGTGTTATCCGGCCGCATCACCAGCAGGCGCCCTTTGCCGTCTGTCAGCTTATACAGGCTTTCCGACGGCAGCGCCATATCGTCTGTCCCCTGATCCATACCGAAAGCATCAAAATATTCGATGCCAGGGGTCATCACCTCGGAAAATCCGCGGCGAAGAAAAAGGCCGGACAGCATCCGCTCCTCCTGGCGCCGGGCCAGACATTCCTCGAACAACAGGTCGCGTGTTCCATCCGGAGTAAGCCTTCTGTTCTTTTTCACCGGTTGTCTTCCTCCATTTGTCGCTTTATTGCGCTAACGTGTTACAATAGTAATACATTGATGTGCCCTTGTCAAGGGCCTTGGGGGAATTTTCTTTAAAACCCGAAAAGGAAAAGCGCCAGGGCTCCCCATTGAGTGTTGCAGCCGCAGATTTGCTCCGTAATCCGGATGCTTTGTTTAGAAAAAGGTCATCTGACTGGTCTCCGGCAAGCCCTCCAGTACCCCCAGCTGACGAAGGGATTCCACTACTGCCTTGGAAATACCGCTTCGGGCCTGAAGATCATCACAGGAGATGAACTCCTCCCCGCTTTCCCGTGCCTCCATCAGCCCCTGGGCCGCGGCACCGCCCAGTCCTTTGACGGCACTGAAGGGCATACGGATTTTGCCGTCCTCCATCAGATATTTGTAGGTATGGGATTTGTACAGATCCACCGGAAGAAATTCCACGCCCCTGGCCATGGCCTCGTTGACGACTTGCAGGGTTTCGATCATATCCGTTTCCTTTTGAGTAGCTTCTTTTCCCTTGTTGCGCAGTTCCGCCATCTTTTGCCGTACACTTTCCCGTCCCTTGCTCACGGTTTCCGCATCAAAATCTTCGCCGCGACCGGTGAAGTAAGCGGCGTAGTATTCCGCCGGACGGTGCACCTTGTACCACCCCACCCGCAGGGCGGCGATGATATAGGCCGCGGCATGGGCCTTGGGGAACATGTATTTGATCTTCATACAGGAGTCGATATACCACTGAGGCACATGATGCTCCCGCATGGCGTTGATGTGCTCCTCGGTCAACAGCTTGGTTGCATTGCCCTTTCGCACAATTTCCATAATTTTAAACGCCATTTTGGGCTCCAGGCCTTTGTGCATCAGTTCAGTCATGATGCTGTCGCGGGTACCGATGACGTTGGAAATGGTACAGGTGCCGTTCTTGATCAGTTCCTGGGCATTGCCCAGCCACACATCGGTACCGTGGGACAGGCCGGAAATCTGCAGCAGGTCGGCAAAACACTTGGGTTTGCAGTCCAGCAACATCTGCCGCACAAATGGAGTGCCCATTTCCGGCAGGGACAGGGTGCCGGTTTCGCAGCCGATATCTTCTGCCGTTACGCCCAATGGCTCGGGAGAGGTGAACAGCTTGTACACCTCCGGGTCGGACATAGGGACATCCAGTACGCTGATGCCGGTATACTCCTCCAGGTATTTGTAGATGGTGGGGATCACGTGCCCCAGATTATCCAGCTTGAGGATCGTATCGTGGATGGAATGGAAATCAAAGTGCGTGGTGATAATATCGGAGTTGGGGTCATCCGCCGGATGCTGCACCGGTGTGAAATCCTCTGCCTCGTAATCGTTGGGGACAACCACCATGCCGCCCGGATGCTGACCGGTGGTGCGCTTGACCCCGGCACATCCGGCGGCAAGGCGGGACATCTCCGCATTGTTGTAGATCAGTCCCCGTTCCTCCGTATATTTTTTCACATAGCCGTAAGCCGTTTTATCCGCCACAGTGGAGATGGTGCCGGCCTTAAATACATGATCCTTGCCGAACAGCGTTTCGGTATAGCGGTGGGCATTGAGCTGGTATTCGCTGGCAAAGTTCAGGTCAATATCCGGGGATTTGTCGCCGTCAAAGCCCAGGAATGTTTCAAATGGGATCTCATGTCCGTCCCGCCCCAGCGGCTCTCCGCAGACGGGACAATTTTTGTCCGGGAGATCGAAGCCGGAGCCCACCGAACCGTCTGTGAAAAACTCGGAATAGTGGCATTTCCGGCAGATATAGTGGGGGGCCAGCGGATTGACTTCGGAAATCCCGGCCATGTTGGCCACAAAGGAGGAGCCGACGGAACCCCGGGATCCCACCAGGTAGCCGTGATCCACGGAATCTTTCACCAGCTTCTGCGCGATCATATACAACACGGCAAACCCGTTTTTGATGATGGAAGTCAACTCCCGATCCAGCCGTTTGGCCACGATTTCCGGCAGAGGATCGCCGTAAATTTCCTTGGCCCGTCCCATGGTGATTTCCTGAAGCTGCTCCTCCGACCCATCGATGTGCGGGGGAAACGTGCCCTTGGGTATCGGGCGGATTTCCTCGATACTGTCCGCTATCCTGTTGGTGTTCTCCACCACCACTTCGTAGGCCTTCTTTTCCCCCAGATAGGCAAACTCCTCCAGCATTTCTTCCGTGGTACGGAAATACAGGGGCGCCTGGTTGTCGGCGTCGGGGAATCCCTGCCCCGCCATGAGGATGCGGCGGTACACCTCGTCTTCAGGATCGATGAAATGCACATCGCAGGTGGCGCATACCGGGATGTTTAGCTTTTCGCCCAGCCCGACGATGGTACGGTTGAAATCCTTGAGCTGTTCCTCATCCCGGGCAATTCCCTCCCGTAGCATGAACCGGTTGTTGCCCAGAGGCTGAATCTCCAAAAAATCATAAAAGCGGGCGATATCGCACAGCTCTCCCCAGGGCTTGCCGGCCAGCACCGCCTTGAACAGCTCTCCCTGTTCACAGGCGCTACCGAGGATCAGCCCTTCCCGCAGCTCCATCAGCTTGCTCTTGGTGATGCGGGGCTTACGGTAAAAATTATGTAAATGGGACCAGGAGATCAGCTTGTAGAGGTTTTTAAGCCCCTTCTGATTTTTCGCCAGGATGATCAGATGGAAGGGCGTAACCTTCTTGGTGTCCACACCGGACAGCAGCGTGTTGATGCCGTCCACGGATTCGATGCCGCGGCTCTCCTTCATTTCCTTGATCATGCAGGAAAAAATTTGGGCCAGCACCCGGGCATCGTCACAGGCCCGGTGATGGTTGAAGGGTGGCAGCTTGAGGTGATCGGCCACGGTGTCCAGCTTGTGATTTTTGAGGCCCGGATACAGCGCCCGGCTGATGGGAACAGTGTCGATTGAGGAAAAATCGTATTCCCGCCCGGTCCTCCGGCAGGACGCCCGGATAAAGGAAGTATCGAAAGGGGAGTTGTGGGCCACCAGCACCCGGCACCCACCGCAGAAATCGCAGAAAAGCTGCAGCGCGTCTTTTTCCGAAGGCGCATCCCGCACCATATCGTCCGTGATGCCGGTCAGCTCGGTGATTTTTGCCGGGATGGCCCGTTCCGGATTGACAAAGGTATCGAATTCCTCCAGGATCTCCCCGCCGCGCATCCGTACGGCGCCGATTTCCGTGATCCGGTCGTTTGCGGGGCTCAGGCCGGTGGTCTCGATATCGAAAACAATGAATTCTTCGTCCAACGACTGGGAGGAATCCCCGTCAACCACAGGGATCAGATCGTTGACAAAATAGGCTTCCACCCCATACAGGATATTGAAATCCAGGTCGTCCTTCCCCTTTTTCAGTTTCTCCACCGTCTGCATGGCCTCCGGGAAGGCCTGTACCACACCGTGATCGGTAATGGCCACCGCCCGGTGCCCCCACTGAGCGGCGCGGTTAATTAATGTTTTAGCATCGGTCAATCCGTCCATAGCGGACATTTTGGTGTGCATATGCAGCTCCACCCGCTTGACCGGGGCACGATCCTGTTTGACGTATTTGGATACCAAACAGAGGGATTTGGGGGTGAAAATGTTGTTGTTGGCGAAGTTGTTGAATTCATAAATGCCCGTCATCAGCACACAGACACCGTTTTTTAGTGCTTCCAGCGCCTCCAGCTTTGCCTTGTCCCGTTTTACATCGGTCCAGAGCTCCGCGGTAATGGAATTGGTGGTGTCACTGATATGAAAGGTGTGGCGGATACGGGTACCGTCCCGGAAGGACTTGGTTTCATAGCCAAACACCTCTCCCCACACGGTCAGCGTACGGCCGTCCGCCTCCAGTCCGTTCAGGGAAACGGGGCGCTCCCGGATTACTCCGCCAAACAGCGGACGCGCCGTATCCAGATAGATGGGGAGCCCGTCCTCCGGCGGCTTTGTGGGATCACTAGGGACCTTGGGCTTCGGAGGGGCCGTTTTTTCTCCCGGAGCCTCCGGCGCAGGCTGTGATGCCTGCAGGGAACGCAGGCGCTCCGCCATTTCCTGCGCCGCCTCGCGCTCAGCCTCCTCCATCATCTTCCGATAATGCTCGTCCTGGGTATTCGTTTCTAACACACCGTCAAATTCCAATTCCATCCGTCTGCCAAACAGCTCTCCCAGCAGACCGGACAGCGCCTCATCGGTTTTGGTGGTTTTCAGCAGATCGTATCCTCCATGGCTGAGGGTGACGATAAAGCGATCCCCCTCCACCCGGCAAGAGGCACCGGTAAAGGTACCGTTGACGGCGGCGTGACGGCGCCGCAGCAGCTCCACTACGGTGTCAAAGCTCTCCGGTCCCAGGCATTCCCCGGGATAACGAGGAAAAAACTCCACCACATGGAGGGACAGAGGTGCCGCCACCTGCTTTTCCGCCGAAAAAAGCTCCGTATGCGGCACGAACCCGCCGAAGCGCAGCACGGCGCTCAGGCGGGAACGTTCCTTTTCCACTGACAGCTCTTCCACCAGGGCGGCTGCCAGCAGCGGGGATAGCTCCCCTTTGATGTAAGGGCCAAATACTTCACGGAAGGTTGCCATGCTCATTTACACCCGTTTTCTTTCCCATTCAATATGGTATCGATTTCCGCCATCAGCTCGTCCACTGCGCTGTCTTCAGCCACAGTGCGCACCACTGTTCCTTTGCGGAAGATAACCGCCTTTCCCTTGCCCCCGGCCAGGCCGACATCCGCTTCCCGGGCCTCGCCCGGGCCGTTAACCACACAGCCCATCACCGCCACGGTCAGAGGTTCCCAGATGGTTTTCAGGCGCTGCTCCACCTCTTCGGCAATGCCGATGAGGTCAATACCTGTCCGGCCGCAGGTGGGACAGGACACCAGGCGGGGACCGTCCCGGCGCATATCCAGGGCCGAGAGAAGATCCCGTGCCGCTTCCACTTCACGCACCGGATCCGCTGTCAACGAGATGCGGATGGTATCACCGATTCCCTCCATCAGCAGGGTCCCAATCCCTGCGGCGGATTTGAAAATCCCTTGACGCTCGGTTCCCGCCTCCGTTACCCCCAGGTGGAGCGGATAGGAGCAGGCCTCAGCCGTCAGACGGTAAGCCTCCACCATGGTAGGCACATGGGAAGACTTCATGGAGAGCACAATATCGGTAAAATCGTATCGTTCCAGCAGCGAGGCATGATACAGAGCGCTGTCGCGCAGGGCCTCGGCACACGGTCTGCCGTAACGGGCCAGGATCTCCGGTTCCAGTGAGCCGGCATTGACACCGATGCGGATAGGGATTCCTTTCCGACGGCAGATATCCGCTACCGCCTTGACACGATCCTCCCCTCCGATATTGCCCGGGTTGATCCGGATCTTATCCACTCCTGCTTCCGCCGCCTCCAGGGCCAGACGGTAATCGAAATGGATATCCGCCACAATTGGGAGGGAGACCGCCTCTTTAAGTGCCGCGATCAGCCGGACCGATTCCTTGTCGGGTACAGCTGCACGCAGGATTTCACACCCCGCTGCCTCCAGCTGCCGCGCCTGCTCCACACTTCGGGCGATATCTCGCGCCGGTGTATTGAGCATCGACTGGATGGTGATCGGGGAGACCCCGCCAATGGTTCGGTTGCCCACCTGCACGGCTTTTGAGAGGCGACGTTCCATCATTTTTCTCCTCCTGTTTTACAGAACAACTGATTTCCGCTTTATCCCCCGGTAAAGATCCGATGGATATCGCTGAAGGAGACCAAAAGCATCAGTCCCATCAGCAGCAGGAAGCCTGCCGCATGAATCCATCCCTCGTATTTGGCGGGAACCGGCTTGCGGAAAATACCTTCGATAATCAGGAAAATCAGCCTGCCGCCGTCCAGCGCCGGCAGAGGCAACAGGTTGAAGATCCCCACGTTGACCGTGATCATGACCACCATAAGCAGCAGGGAATCCCACTGGATCTGAATGCCGCCGGTCTGGCCGGGATCGGTGGGGATAGCGGCATCCCCAATGGCGTCTACCACACCAATGGGGCCCGACAGCTGATTCAGGCCGTATTTCCCTGTAATCAGATCCCCTAGGCTCCGCCAAATCATGACGCCCACGGAATACTCCATCTTACCCGCCTGCGCCAAAGTGGAAAGGACGGTCTTTTGGATACCGTACACCTTGAACTCATAGTTGAGATACCGGATGCCGGTCTCCTCGTCGATTACCAGAGGAAAGGTAACCCCTTCCAACTCCACCTTCTGTTCCTCACCGTCCACCTGCCGCTTGACTGTCAGGTCAAAAACGCCGTCCTCATCACTCTGCATCAGACTGCTCAGATCGAAGTCGCTGACTACCCATTTGCCGTTGATGGCCACAATGGTGTCGTTCACGCGCAACCCTGTCTGGTAACTCTGAGCCGTTTCCGGCAGCTCGGCGATGGTAGTGCTGGAAAAGCGGGCGGAGGTCTCCCCTGCTTGCGGCTGCGTAAACACACCGTAATACACCACCAGCAGCACATACCCCAGCACCAGATTCATCAGCGCCCCGGCAATGACGATCAGAATACGGCGCCAGACTTTTTTCTGTCCAAAAGCGCGCGGATCCGGGCTGTCGCTGTCCTCCCCCTCCATGGCGCAGTAGCCGCCCACCGGCAGCGCTCTCAGGGAATACTTGGTTTCCTTTTTTCCAAAATGAAACAGCTGGGGCCCCATGCCGATGGCAAATTCGTTGACCTTAACCCCCATGAGCCGGGCCATGAAAAAGTGTCCCAGTTCATGGATAAATATAATCAATCCGAATACCAGAATGGCAATCAGGATTTTCAGCACAGTCAGCAACACGTCTGTGATACCAATCACCTCATCCAATCAGCATTTCCCGCGTTCTGCGGCGGGTTTCACGATCCAGCTCCTCGATCTCCTCCACCGTCTCTCCCCCTCCGATGGGTGAACGCTCCAAGGCTGCACGCACCAGGCGGGAAATATCTAAAAATCCGATTTTACCCTTCAGGTACAGAGCCACCGCTTCCTCGTTGGCAGCGTTGACCATGACCGTGGCCGCTCCCCCGCGCATCACCGCCGCACGACACAGCGCAATCCCCTCAAACGTCTCCTCGTCCGGCGGGTAAAAAGTCAACTTTCCCCACTCTTCCAGCCGGAGCTGCCGTACAGGTGAGGGCACCCTGTCGGGATAGGTCAGAGCGTACTGAATGGGGATCCGCATATCGGGCACTCCCAGCTGCGCGATGACAGAATGATCCTCGTATTCCACCAACGAATGGACCACGCTTTCCCGGTGCACCACAATATCGATTTTGTCCGCCGGCATATCGAAAAGCCAGCGCGCCTCGATCAGCTCTAGGCCCTTGTTGATCATGGTGGCGGAGTCAATGGTGATTTTAGCCCCCATGCTCCAATTGGGATGGCGAAGTGCATCGGACAGCGTGACCGCTGCCAGCTCTTCCCTCTTTTTACCGAAGAAGGGTCCGCCGGAGGCTGTCAAAATCAACCGGGAGGGCTTTTTCCCCGGAGGAGCCCCCTGAAGGCACTGAAAAATCGCCGAATGTTCGCTATCCACCGGCAGCAGACGCACGCCCCGGCCGGACAACTCCGCAACACGGCGAGTCACCAAACCGCCCCCGGCTACCAGCGTTTCCTTGTTGGCCAGGGCCACCTCGTTCCCGGCGGCAATGGCAGCCAGCGTGGGACGCAGCCCCACCATACCTACCACCGCGTTGAGCACGGTGTCAGCATCCTCTGCCGCCGCCAACTCACAAAGCCCCTCCATCCCCGCCAGCACCCGCACCGGCAGGTCCCGAACACGTCCTCGGAGATCCTGCGCGGCGCTTTCCTCATACATGACAGCTACAGCGGGCCGATACCGGCGAATCTGTTCTTCCACCAAGCCGACCTGGCGGCAAGCTGCCAAGCCTACCACCTGGGCATGAATTTGGTCCGCCACCTGTAGCGCCTGGGTACCGATAGAACCGGTGGAACCCAGGATCACCAGACGTTTCTGACAAAAGTCTTCCATCGCCAACCGATTCCTCCTAATACACCAACGGCCAGTAATGCACTATCATGAACAGCAGAGGCGCCGTCAGCATCAGGCTGTCGAAGCGGTCCATAACCCCCCCATGCCCCGGCATAATGTGGCCAAAATCCTTCACTTGACATTGCCGCTTAATCAGTGAGGCCATCAGATCGCCCACCATGGAAAGCGGCGCCCCCACCAGGGCAAGGAGAGCAATCTGCCAGTAACAGACAGACGCCGAGTCTCCCAGCGCCAGGATTTGATACAAAAACGCCGCCAACAAAGCGGAAAGAATCGAAACCACGATTCCCCCGACAGCGCCTTCCACCGTCTTTTTAGGGCTGATTTTGGGACAAAGCTTATGCCTGCCGAAAAAGGTACCGACGAAATAGGCTCCCATGTCGCACATCCAGGGAATGATCAGCCCCAGAAACACATAGAACAGGCCATCGCTGTCGCTGCCTCTCAGACTGAAAGTCCTCAAATAGGACAGGCAGGAAAAGGCGATGGGAAACACCACCGAAACGAAAAAGACAAAGCCAATACGCTCCATGGTCAGCGTTTCATGGTATTTAATCTGTACAATGGATAGGAACAGAATATACAGGAAAATCACTGCAATGGCAGGCATGGTCCCCGGCAGCAATGTAAAAAACGGCGTCAACATGGAAAAGACAACGGCAGACACCGTCAGGCCTCTGTGCCCGACAAAACGGGAAACGATCAAGACCTCATACATCGCCAGGCCGCACACACCGGACAGGGCAATGGTCAAAAAAATGGGCGGCAGGAGCAACAAAACAACAAAGAGCAGGGCACCGCCGATCAAACCGGTCAGTATCCGCTTTTTCATAGGTCAGATACCTCCAAATCGACGGTTGCGTTTCGCATATTCCTTCAGGGCGGCATCCAGCGCCTCCGTCGTGTAATCGGGCCATAAAACGTCCTGGAACACATATTCCGCATAGGCGGACTGCCAGATCATGAAGTTGGAAAGCCGGTATTCCCCGCTGGGCCTGAGAATCAGATCCGGATCAGGCTGCCCTGCCGTATACAAATAATCCGATACTCTGTCCTCCGTGATCTCGTCCGGGTTCAGGCGCCCCTGAGCCGCTTCGGATGCCATCCGGCGCATGGCGTGTACCAGTTCATGCCGTCCGCCGTAATTGACCGCAATGTTCAGGGTCATACCGTCCTTATGTGCCGTGGAGGCTTCCGCCTCCTCCATCAATTCCTGGATATCGGGAGCCAGCGGCCCACGGTCGCCTATGAAACGGGTGCGTATATTTTCTTTTTTGAAATCACGAAGCGATTCCTTGAGATAATCCCGCAGCAGGTTCATGATGGCGTCTACCTCTTCCTGAGGACGCGCCCAGTTTTCCGTAGAAAAGGCATAGACGGTCAAATATCCAATGCCCCTCTTTTCGCAATGCTTGACAATGGTACGGAAAACCTTGGCACCATAAGCATGCCCGGCCTGCCGCGGAAGATTCCTTTTTTTTGCCCATCGGCCGTTGCCGTCCATTATGATGCCGATATGACGCGGCAAAACCGACGGCGTCTCCGTCTGGAGGGACGCTGTTCGGCTCTTTTTCTTAAAAAGCGGCACGCCGCTTCACCTCCACGCTCCCCTTCGGGGCAACAAAGGAAAAGGCGAACCGCGGTTCGCCCTCCCCGAAAAGAAAGCCCTTTTTCACGGCTGCCTTTAAATCTCCATGATTTCCTTTTCCTTGGCCGCAGCGGTATCGTCGATTTCCTTACAGAATTTATCGGTGAGGTCCTGCATTTTCTTTTCGCCGTTTTTGAGATCGTCTTCCGTAATTTCGGAGGATTTCTTCTGCTCCTTGAGCTTTTCGATGGAATCGCGGCGAATAGAGCGGATGGCCACTTTGGCCTCCTCGGCATATTTGGATACCGTTTTCACCAATTCCTTGCGGCGCTCCTCCGTCAGCGGCGGGAAATTCAGGCGGATGCTGCTGCCGTCGTTCTGGGGATTCAAGCCGATGTCGGAAGCCTGAATGGCTTTTTCAATCTCCTTGAGGCTACTTTTGTCCCACGGCTGGATCAGAAGCGAACGGGCATCCGGCACAGACACAGCCGCCATCTGCCCAATCGGCGTAGGTACCCCGTAATAATCCACCGCAATTTTATCCAAAACCGCCGGATTGGCGCGTCCGGCGCGAATGCCGGCATACTCGTGGAGCAGCGACTCCACCGTCTTGGTCATTTTGTCCGTAGCGCGGTCAAATACCTCTTTCATATCGCATTCCAGCCTTTCTTATTATTGAATTGGTCAGCGCACAATGGTCCCGATATCCTCGCCGTTCACCGCCCGCAGAATGTTTTCCGGATCCTCTAGATTGAACACCATGATGGGAATTTGGTTGTCGCGGCACATGGTAGCGGCGGTGAAATCCATCACCTGAAGATTGCGGTTGAGCACATCCATATAGGTCAGCTCGTGGAACCGGACCGCCTGAGGATCCTTTTTGGGATCGCGGTCATAGATGCCGTCCACCATACTAGCCTTCAGGATAATATCCGCCTCGATCTCCGCTGCGCGGAGAGCAGCAGCGGTATCGGTGGAAAAGAAGGGGCTTCCTGTTCCGCAAGCAAAAATCACCACACGTCCCTTTTCCAAATGGCGCACCGCACGGTTGCGTATATAGGGCTCAGCGATTTCATTCATGGCGATGGCCGTCTGGACACGGACATCACAGCCCAGCTGCTCCAGCGCATCGGCCAGCCCCAAAGCGTTGATGGCCGTAGCCAGCATACCCATATGGTCGGCACGGGTGCGATCCATCTTTCCGCTGGAACGACCGCGCCAGAAGTTTCCTCCGCCGACGACAATGCCGACCTGCACACCCGCTTCGGCACAGCGCTTCACCGCCTGACAGATGGTCAGCACCGTATCAAAGTCCAGCCCGCTGCCTGCTTTACCGGCCAAGGCTTCCCCACTGAGCTTAAGCAAAATCCGCTTATACTTCGGCTGCATCCATTCTCACATCCATTTCCGCAGGCAGACCCTCTACCTGCCAATCTGTTCCAACTCATTTTACTATAGAAGCCACCGCCTGTAAAGCCGTAATCCTCGAATTCACAGGAAATTTTCAATTAAAGCTACAAATATCGCAGGTGAATGAAATGTGTTGCGAACTTCTATCCGTTTCTTCTATAAAGATGCTCTTCCTATGACTGATAGAACCGAGAGCCATTCCCCATTCTAAGAAATATCCTCATATGATGAAGAAACTATGTTATAGACTCACACTGAATTACTTGTCCCAAAATTGAGACACTGTACTTCCGTTGTCCTATCTTCACTCTCCTTCCTGTCATTGTTTAACACAATCGAGCAAAATCCATACAAAAAGTGGTGCAAAAAACTTGGCTTGAAGTTATAGTATAATGTGCCAAAGGCCTTTATATTTGATGGCAAAGTATGTGGGAAGTCCCTGTGCCTGGAGGAATTGGCTGCCAGTGGGAGTGGCCTCCTGCCGCTTCGCGGCCCGCCAATCCTCCCTATACGCCCATGGCATAATTTCTAAAAAATTTTCTGTTCCTTGTAGTTCCTTCCACTAAAAACGTAGTATATAGGTGAAGCCGGAAAAGAGGCGGTGCGGATCATGGAGGATGAAAAAATCATTGAATTGTTTTTCAATCGTTCAGAACAAGCAATACAAGAGCTGGATATGAAATACGGCAAGATTTGTCATGAGCTCTCCTACAACATTGTGAATGACAGGCAGGATGCTGGAGAGTGTGTCAATGATGCCTACTTGGGGATGTGGAACGCCATCCCACCGGCGATGCCTAACCCATTGCTAGCTTACCTTTGTAAAATTGTTCGGAACATTTCGCTAAAAACCTATTACAAAAAAAGAGCTGCCAAGCGAAACAGCCTTCATGAAGTAGCCATGCGTGAAATTGAAAGCTGTCTATCCGATCAGAACACAGCGGAAACAGAAATGGATGCCAGAGAGCTGGCCCATATCATTGAAGGCTTTTTGGATACACTGGCCACCGAAAACCGCGTTATTTTCATGCGCCGTTATTGGTTTGCCGACAGCTATAAAGACATCGCTGCGCGCGTGGGACTAACCGAAAAAAGCGTATCTGTCCGGCTTACCCGTATCCGTCATAAAATGAAGCAATATTTGATGGAAAGAGAGGTGCTTGTATGAACACGAAGTTATTTTCTGATGCCATGAGCGAGATAGAAGACAGATATATCCATGAAGCCCTCCAGTATAAAAACAAAAGAAAAAAGTCGGGATGGATAAAATGGAGTGTGGCAGCTGCTTGCCTATGCATTGTTGCGGCTGGTACTTTTATCTGGAAGCAATTTGCAACTCCCCTCGCAAAGGACAAGAACACCATCATAGGAAATGAAGAGATTACGATTAAAGAAGATGGTATAACCATACCGTTACCGGAGCTCTCTCTGTCGTCAGACCTCCATACGGATATGCTTGGATTCTTTATATATCAAGGACGGGTGTACATGCAGTATGAGTGGTTAGAAGACAACGGAGCCATCGCCGGAGAACCCCTTGGAACAGCGACGGGGCTTATCGATGAATGGACCCCAAAAGATGGCTATGTTGAGTTAGCGGGCAGCGTCAGCGGCGAGTTCTATACAGTCAACGGTTTTGATCCGTCGTTTATGCTGTGTATGAAACACGACGACGGACGAATATCTACCTATATTTGCAATAGTGGCATAACATTGAAATATGGTTCTGACCTGTATGAGGACAGACTGCACCTCTCCAAGAACAATATCTCAGCAGAATACGAAAGTCGAGAATCATGGTACTATTCGCGGGAAGAGATTCATGCGTTAAGCTCAGCCGACGGGACAGAAGCGTTAAACAATTTTATCCGCGAATTGAACGCTGCGGAATTTATACCTTTCAGCAGCATTCCACTTGACGAAGGGGAAACCTCCCCCCATGACAAGGAAATATACCATTTATATCTCAAAATGCAAAGCGGTATAACGGTAGAACTCCGCTTGTTTCAGGGAGGATATGTTATCTTTCAGGGAATTCCTGAGGTGTGTGTACAAATACCTCCATATGAATTCAACCCGTTGATCGACCTGTTTGAAAACTAAAGGATCTGTAAGCCATTTCAAAGCCCGATCGATTTTTCAATCGATCGGGCCCTTTTCATAGCGAAAGCACTATATGAAAAAGCGAGTCTCGGAATACTCCGAAACCCGCTTTTTGTAAGTTATATTCTGGGATGACACATCCTACATCCTATGCCACACAAAGGTTACTTCATCATGCTGGCAACTTCTTCGGCAAAGTTGTCCTCACGCTTCTGAAGGCCCTCGCCCTTTTCAAAGCGGACATATTCCACAACCTTCATCGTGCCGCCAGCCTTCTTGGCCATCTCCGCGACGTACTGCTCCACCGTCTGATCGCCGTTCTTCACATAGGCCTGCTGCATCAGGCAGTTGTTCTCATAGAACTTGCCCATACGGCCCTCCACCATCTTATGAATAATGGCTTCCGGCTTGCTGGCGTTTTTCGGATCATTTTTGATCTGCGCGATGAGGATTTCCTTTTCCTTTTCCATCGCGTCCGCCGGAACAACGCCCTTGTCCAGATACGCTGCATTAAGAGCAGCAATCTGCATGGCGACGTCCTTGCCGCATTCCTTGAGTTCCTCGGAACCAGCCGCTTTGTCATCCGCCTCAAAACGAACCAGCACGCCGATGCGTCCGCCGCCGTGCACATAAGCGACACAATCGCCCTCATACCGCACAAACCGGCGGATGCTGATGTTTTCGCCGATCACCAGGATCTTATCGCGCAGCGCATCGGCCACGGACATGGTGTCACTAAAAGGCAGGGCCAGAAGCGCCTCCACATCGGAGGGATTCTTTTCAATAATAACGGAAGCCACGTCCTTGACGAACTGCTGGAAATCCGCGTTCTTCGCCACGAAATCCGTCTCCGCATTCACTTCCACAACCACGCCGACCTTTTTCGCCTCGTCAACAGTGGCATAGACCATGCCTTCCGCCGCGATACGGCCGGATTTCTTGGCAGCAGCGGCCAAGCCCTTCTCACGCAGGATATCGATCGCTTTATCCATATCGCCGCCGGATTCGGTCAGGGCCTTTTTGCAGTCCATCATACCGACGCCGGTTCTCTCACGCAGAGTTTTGACGTCCTGTGCGGTAAATGCCATTTCCATTCCACGCCTTTCTTCTACTATCTTTCAGAAGGATCGGAATGCTTATTCCTTATCCTCGTTCTCCTCGTCCGCATCCTTATCCGCCTCTTCTTCCGCGGCGTTTTCCTCGCCCTGACGGCCTTCGATAATGGCATTGGCCATGGTGGAGGCAATCAGCTTCACTGCACGGATAGCGTCGTCATTGCCGGGAATGACATAATCCACTTCATCGGGATCGCAGTTGGTGTCCACAATAGCCACAATCGGAATCCCCAGCTTGCGGGCTTCCGCCACCGCGATCTTTTCCTTGCGGGGGTCAACGATAAAGAGGGCTCCGGGGAGCTTTTCCATATCCTTGATACCACCGAGGAATTTCTCCAGCTTCTCAATCTCATGACGGAGCTTGATAACTTCCTTCTTAGGCAGCAGATCAAAGGTGCCGTCCTCTTCCATCTTTTTGAGCTGGGTCAGGCGGGCGATACGGCCGCGGATCGTGTTGAAGTTGGTCATCATGCCGCCCAGCCAGCGGGCGTTGACATAATGGGCGCCGGCGCGGGTCGCTTCTTCCCTGATGGAATCCTGGGCCTGTTTCTTGGTGCCGACAAACAGCACACTCTTGCCTTCCGCAGACAGGTCACGCACAAACATGTACGCCTCCTCCAGCTTGCGGACGGTCTTCTGCAGATCAATGATATAAATACCATTGCGCTCCGTGAAAATATACGGGGCCATTTTGGGGTTCCAGCGGCGGGTCTGATGTCCGAAATGGACGCCAGCTTCCAGCAGCTGCTTCATGGATACGACTGCCATTTGCTTTTTCCTCCTTGGTTTACCCTCCGCAGATGCACACCGGCGGCAACTGTTACAAAACAGCACCCACCGCCGCGACGCCGGAAGGCCGGCACATCTGCGTGTGTAATTTATTGCCGATATAGTATACCACAAAGGATCCGCCTTGACAAGCCGCGAATATGACGGCGGATTCCCAGAAAATGCGCTGGATTTCTGAGCAATATTCCCAAATGGCGGCCGGTTATCCCCGCAGTATCCCCCCGAGAATACTGCCGGGTCCTTTGCGGGGGCCGCAACTGGGCATCGGATGGTTCACCAATATGGTATCCTCGCCGATCACCTGGATTTCCTTCCAGCAGATGACGATATCCTCTTCGTGTCCCAATACCCCCAGGCACTTGGGCCGTCCGTGAATCACAATGGACACCAGTTGGGCTGTACAGGTGTCCACCTCCACGTCATCCACACAGCCCAGGCGCCGCCCATCGTGGACGTTGATAACCTCTTTATTGTGCATATCTGTTACCCTGCAGAACATGAACCTCATTCCGCCTTTCTTTTCAATAGTTTGACAGAGGCCCTTTTCCCTGATTTTTATGCCACCGTTTCAGAAAAAAGAACCGTTTTATCCCGCCGCTTCTCGACGCAGTTTCACCGTTTCCGACGAGGCGGACGGCTTATAATGATTTCACAGCCTCGTGACAGGGAGGGATTTGCCGATGCCTGTTTTATATCTGGATGTTTTGATCGCCGTTAACCTGCTGATTGATTTTCTGCTTCTTTCCGCCGCCGCCCGTATTCTGCGTCTTCCGGTGAGAAAGGGCAGGCTTCTGGCCGGTGCATCTGTTGGGGCGCTGTCCTGCTGCATGATCCTGCTCCCTCCGCTTCCCGCCGCCGTTTCGGTATTGCTCAAACTGGCGGCGGCGGCTTTGGTGATCCGTGTGACTTTCCGTTGGTTTGGATGGCGTACCTACATAAAGGAAATTACGGCCTTTTTTATCGGATCCACCCTTTTGGCGGGCATCGCATATGCCCTGGTATTGTTTGCCGCTCCCGAGGGACTATATGTGGTGGACGGCGTGGTTTATTACAACATCTCGCCCATGACGCTGGTGCTGCTGACGGCCGGTTGCTATCTGCTGCTTTGGGCAGGGGAGCACTTTTTCAAAAGAAAATCCCCTGCCTGTCTGGAATACCGGCTGCTGCTGGACTGCGGCAAGGGTCCGTTTACCGTCCCCGCCCTGTTCGATACCGGTCACCGCCTAAGCGATGTTTTCAGCGGCCGTCCAGTAGTGATCATTGACCGCACAGTCCTGCAGGATCATCTGCCGGAGGAGCTGTTCCGCGCTCTCGAATCGCCGTACACCGCCTCGCTGGAAACGGGTAGCGGTTCGGGACTTCGCACAGCGGCTGTTCAGGCGAAGCTTCGCATGATGCCTTTCCATTCTCTGGGCGGAGAAGGCGTACTGCCCGGCTTCTGTCCGTCCCATATGACCTTGATGGATCCAACGGGAAAAAGCTGCGATGTCACCGGCTCTTATGTGGCGGTTTCCCCTTCTCTGGCCAGGGGCGAATACCGGGCACTGATCGGCGGCGACCTAGCCGGCCTGTTTGGTGAACAGCGCCGGATTTGATTGTATAGGAAAGGGGATCGATCTCTCATGTTATCCCGTCTGTCTTTCTTTTTCACTTCCCTGCTGTCCCGTCTCAGACACTTCATTAAATTTGAAGGCGAAGATGTCCACTACATCAACGGGGCCGATACTCTGCCCTCCCCTCTGACCGCCGCCGAGGAAGCCGAGGTGTTCCGACGCATCGAGGAAGGAGACGACAGTGCACGGGAGCTGCTGATCACTCACAATCTCCGTCTGGTGGTATACATTGCCCGCAAATTTGAGAATTCCGGCGTGGGAATTGAGGATCTGATATCCATTGGAACCATCGGCTTAATCAAAGCGGTAAACACCTTTTGCCCGTCCCGCAACATCAAGCTGGCCACCTATTCGTCCCGCTGCATCGAAAACGAAATCCTCATGTACCTGCGCAAAAATTCCCAGATGCGCAACGAAATGTCCATCGATGAGCCGCTGAACGTGGACTGGGACGGCAATGAGCTGCTGCTCTCCGATATTCTGGGAAGTGACCCGGATATAGTCAACCGCGGCGTGGAACAGGAGGCGGAGCGCGATCTGCTGCTGACCTGTATTTCCCATCTCTCGGAGCGGGAACAGCTGATCATGAACCTCCGCTTCGGCATCGGAGGCAATCAGGAACACACGCAGAAGGAGGTTGCCGATCTCCTGGGGATTTCTCAGTCCTACATATCCCGGTTGGAAAAAAAGATTATCAAGCGGCTGAAAAAAGACCTGGAACTTTCCTGCTGAACACGCATGGATTCCCTGTAATTGTCAATACTGGTATAGCAACACCAATTACAGGAGAGGACGTGACCGTGTTGTACAACAAGGTCGAAATCTGTGGGGTCAATACCGCCAATCTCAAGGTGCTCAGCGAAAATGAAAAGATCCGCCTGCTGAAACGCATGCACGAAGGAGATCAGAAGGCGCGGGAAGAGCTGGTAAACGGCAATCTGCGACTGGTTTTGAGCGTTATTCAGCGCTTTACACAGCGAGGGGAAAATCTGGACGACCTGTTTCAGGTGGGATGTATTGGCCTGATCAAATCCATTGACAATTTCGATATCAGTCAGAACGTCCGCTTCTCCACATACGCCGTCCCCATGATCATCGGCGAAATCCGCCGGTACCTGCGGGACAACAACTCCATCCGCATCAGCCGTTCGGTACGGGACACCGCTTACAAAGCCATGCAGGTGAAGGAACGGCTCACCAATCAAAATCAGAAGGAACCCACAGTGGATGAAATCGCGGCTGTTATGGAGCTGCCGAAGGAGGAGGTGGTCATGGCTCTGGAATCGATTGTGGAGCCTGTTTCCCTTTATGAGCCGGTCTATTCCGACGGAGGGGATACCATTTATGTGATGGACCAGGTAGGGGATCACAACGACGATAAAAACTGGCTGGATGAAATCGCCCTGAAGGAAGCCATCCGCGGCCTCAGCGACCGGGAAAAGAAAATCCTCAATCTGCGTTTTTTTAAGGGGATGACGCAAATCGAGGTTTCCTCCGAAATCGGCATATCTCAGGCCCAAGTCTCCCGGCTGGAAAAGGGCGCTTTGGACCGGATAAAAAAACAGATATAAAGCCGACAAAAAGCGGGAGCTTAGAAGCTCCCGCTTTTTCTGCCATTTGGGAAAGTCGCGATGTATTTTTCCGGGCTGCACACGCCGCCCGGCTTATCTATCCACAATTTCCCGATCTCAAAAGGATACTCTTTTTTCTGAGACTGCATACCCCAAAATATCGCCTATTTCTCATCAAAAAGAAGTTGATTAATCTCTTCACGAAAACTGTTTATATCTTTAAACGACCGATAAACCGAAGCAAAACGGACATACGCCACTTCATCAATTTCCTTCAGCTTTTCCATAGCAAATTCGCCGATACGAAGCGAAGTGACCTCCCGATCAAGGGAATTCTGAATCTGAGCCTCGATCTCATCCACCGCCTTTTCCAAGGCTTCAATGGACACCGGTCGTTTTTCACAGGCGCGAAGCAGTCCATTTAAAAGCTTATCCCGATCGAAAGCCTCCCGCGACTTATCCTTCTTCACCACGATAATCGGCAAACTTTCGATGATTTCATAGGTGGTAAAGCGTTTGCCGCATTGCAGGCATTCCCTTCTCCTGCGGATACGGGTATTCTCATCCGTTGGACGGGAATCAATTACCTTGCTTTCGATATAACCGCAAAATGGACATTTCATTGTGCTCACCCTTTCGGTTTTGGGCTGAATCCGCAGCATGGAAACCCAAAAGCCCCTCATCTGAACTTAATATAACAGCAAAAGATGCTGCGGGGCTTACCCAGTCCAGAGGAAACCCTGTGAATCTGTCCCAAGAAGATCGGGAATCTGGACAAAGTATACCACAAAAACCGACCGGTAAGCAAGCTATCTTACGGAACTTCCCCCTCCTCGTCACATAAAAAATCCTCCACGATGTCGGGAAGGCTTTCCAGCCATACCGACTTTCCGTGTAGCTTTGCCGCTAGGCGTTCCACAACCTCCTGCCGGGTTGAAATGTCTGAAAAGCGTATCCACTCTTCTTTTGAAAAGACAATTTCAATCCCATAAACTAGTGGTCCTTCCTCCACGCCGTCGGATTGACAAGCAGAAGGAATGACCTGGCAGCTCTCTACGGTTTGAGAACGCACCAGCCCCTGGGTACTTTTGGAAATCATAGGTTAACTCCTTGCTATAATCTGAACCGGTTCGAGTATTGATTATAAAGAAGAACCAGATTTTGTCAATATGTAAGGGCTTTCTTGTGTCCCTGTCAAGAGTGTGTAAATATACATCTGGTATTATCATAAATCTTTATATTTTTGCCGGATGCATTTTTTCACGTCTTTACTCCTTTACCACCACCAAAAGAATAAAAACAGGTTAAAAATATGGTCCTAATAGTGCCACTATCGAAAACCAGCGGTTTATATTTGGGCAATATCCCGAATTATATGATATTTATTTGTGCTAATTAAATAAACGAAGCAAAAACTGTTTCCCATCAGACAATTCTTGTGCAGTTTGGAAATTGTTTCGATACAGCTCCAGGATCAGTCCCCCGTCATACTCCAGCCTGTTCAGTTCCTGGATCAGTTCCCGAAAATCAGTCTTACCCTGACCGGGAACCAAGCAATCCCGGCTGTCATCATGATCGCTGATGTGAATATGAGCGACTGACCGTCCCATACAGCGGAGCATCTCCATCGGACTGTCGCCGCTGCGCAGGCTCTGTTTCAAATCCAGCACAAAATGTGCTTTGCTCCCCAGCTGCCGCTTCATAGCCCGAATATACTCCTGATCGGAAGCGCGGAAATGTACCACATTTTCTTGCAGAAGCGTCACTCCGTATTCCTGCCCCAAATCATACACTGTCTCAAATCGGGCGATGGATTCCTCAACCGAAAGGACACCTTCCCGCCGGTCTCCGTGCAGGATAACAAACGCGGCCCCCATCACCTTTGCCGCCTGAAAGATTTCCCGGTATAACAGCAATCCGTCCTGAAACCGGCGATGATACGCGGAAAATAACAGGTAAGGTTCTGTTCCGGACAGATACGAATGCAGGGAGCGGATACGGGCGCCTGCCCGGTCGGCCCGCTTTCTTAGCTCGGCGGCAAATTCCGGAGACGCTTCGGATTGCGTATTGATAAACACCTCCAGATTTTCAAACCCTTCCTTGATCAGCAGATCCAGGGACTCCTCTGTGAGCATGGGGTAAAAATTGGCGGTAGAGGCTCCAACATACATTTGCGCTTCGTCCTTTCGCACGATGGAAAATTTTATCGATTGAAGTGCCCTTTTTTTCTATGGTATACTTCTGATAGAAAGAAGTCAATGAAATAACGTCGAGATAAAGTCCGAGCTGGATGGGGGGATTTCACATGTTCCGCAAATGGAAAAAAAGCTGGCGCCGACTTCATCCCTTTGTCCGTGATGTTATAAAAGGCGCCTATCAATGGACGTTCGTCATGTATGCCTTCTCCGCCCTATGCTACGGAATCGCCCCTTATACTCCGGACTATTTCCGAACCATGGAGTATGGGGATGCTTCCATTTCCGTCGCTCCGGTTCTCCTGGCAGCCGGTATTGTGGCAGCGGTGATCGCCCATGCGGTGTTGGGAACCGTGGAAGAAGAGCCCAGTCACTCCTCTAAGGATCGCCCTCCCCGTTCATAGCCAGGGCCACCACTGAAGCGCAGGCTTGCATAGGCTCAAGACTCAACATCCTATACTACCCGTAAATAGGTTCAAGCAGACAAACAAAAAAGTTCCCGGAGGTCGATCCTCCGGGAACTTTTTTGTTTCATTTATTTGAAATAACGGTTCAGCAATCCCTGGAAAGCACAACCGTGGCGTGCTTCATCCTTGCACATTTCGTGCACGGTGTCGTGGACGGCATCATAGCCCAGCTCCTTAGCCCTCTTAGCCAGCATCAGCTTGCCTTCAGTGGCTCCGGCTTCCGCTTCTACACGCGCCTGGAGATTGGCCTTGGTATCCGCCGCGACTACCTCACCCAGCAGCTCCGCGAATTTCGCCGCGTGCTCCGCTTCCTCAAACGCAATGCGCTTGTAAGCCTCTGCAACCTCCGGATATCCCTCACGATCCGCCTGACGGCTCATCGCCAGATACATGCCCACTTCGCTGCATTCACCGGTGAAGTTGGCGCGCAGTCCCTCGACCACTTCCGGATCCAGGCCCTGGGCAATACCCACGCGATGCTCATCCGCCCACGCGGAAGCGCCGGCCGGCTTGGCAGGTGCAGCGGGAGCCGCCGCAGGAGCCGCGTCGCCCATTTCCTTAAATTTGTCGGCACCAGCACCACAGATCGGGCACACGGCCGGGGGCTCGTCACCGCTATGGACATAACCACAAATCAAGCACACATACTTTTTCATTGTTTCTTCCTCCTAATATGTAAAATATAGGGTGGCATAATTATTGAGGGCTGCTTTTACTACACCGGGCGCAAATACCGGTATAATACACATCCTGACTCTCCGTGCAGTAACCCTGAGGACACAACTGATTCAGCAGCTCTGGATCCAATGGAAAATCGTATATCTCCCCGCAGCGCAGGCACTTGAAATGCCCATGATCGGCGGGATTCCCATCAAACCGCTGCTCCTCCGGCTCAATCAGGACGGGACGAACCAACCCCGCCTTTGTCAAAGACCGGAGAGAATTGTAAATGGTTGTACGGGAAAAAGAGGGATATTCCGCGCTCAGCGCCTGATAGATGGTGTCCGCCGAAGGATGGATGGGATGATCCATCAGATACCGATAGACCTCTATCCTCTGCTGTGTCGGTCGAACACCTCTCTGAGATAACAGGGCGGCGATTTCCTGACTGCTCATAATCACTCCGATAATGTAACAATAACTAATTTGTAATGATTACAACTTAATTATAGCAAAATTTTTCCTCTTGTCAACCCTTTTTTCTTTTTTACGCGGGAACAAAGGAAATGCGCCCGGAAGAAATATCACAAGCCGCCACCAGTACCTCGATTTCCTCCCCAATGGTATAGCAGGGACGGCCCCTGCGGTCGGTCAGCGAGGCCACACCATCGTAGGTGAGTTCGGATTCCGGCAGACTTTCGAGACGGACCATTCCTTCCACTGTATTGGGCAGCTCCACAAACATGCCATTTTCCGAAAGAGAGCTGATAATCCCGCTAAACGTACGGCCGATATAGGCCGACATATATTCCGCTTTATAACAGGCCTCGCAGCTCCGCTCCGCATTCAGCGCACGGATTTCGCAGGAGGTCGCGCTTGAGGCGGCCTCCCGAACAAAATCGTCATACCGGCCGTGAAGGGCCTTGGAGCCGGAACCGGCCAAATAATCGGACAGGATGCGGTGGATACACAGATCGGGATAACGGCGAATCGGAGAGGTAAAGTGGCAGTAATCGCTGAGCCCCAGCCCGTAATGTCCCACCGGTTCCCCATCGTAACGGGCCTTGGCCATACACCGCAGAAGGCGGCTGGAAATCAGACGGGCAAACCGGGTATCCTTGGCCGCTTCCATTAGAGCCTGCGGAAGAGGCCGTCGGTTGTTTTCGGCAGGGGTGATCCCCAGCGACCGCGCAGACTGAACCAACTCCTGCAGCTTTTCCCCGTCCGGATTTTCATGAATACGGTATACGAAGGGCAGCTTTTTTTCCCGCGCCAGCTGTGCTACGGCAGAATTAGCCGTGATCATGAACTGTTCGATCAACTCCTCCGCTTCTCCGCTGATTCGGGAATACAGGGCGACAGGTGCCCCTTCCTCATTGAGGACAAAGCGCGCTTCCGTACTGGCAAAATCAATGGTCCCCCGCTTTACAGCGTTCTGTTTTAGCTTACGGGCCAGCGAACGCATGGAACGCAGGGTGGTCAGCGCCTCCCGGTATTTTTCGCGGATCTCCTTCCCCGCCGTGCCGTCAAACAGTTCGTTTACCTCCCGGTAGACTCCGCGGATGCGGGAACGGATCACCGATTTGGTCACACGAACATCTAGGCATTTCCCCGATTTGCTCAGCGTCATCAGGGCGGACAACGTCAGCTTGTCCTCCCCGGGATGCAGGGAACAGGCGCCGTTGGACAGCGCCTCCGGCAGCATGGGAATCACCCGGTCGGCAAAATACACCGAGGTTCCCCGACGCCTTGCTTCGGCATCCAGTGCTGACCCGGCACGGACATAATGGGATACGTCGGCGATATGGACGCCCAGAATCCATCCGGTCTCGGTTTTCTCAAGCGATACGGCATCGTCCAGATCCTTGGCATCCTCGCCATCAATGGTAAAAATAAGCCGGTCCCGAAAATCCTCCCGTCCCTCCAAACTGTCCCGACGCGCAGCGGATTCCTTCGCCTCCCGCTGAACCTCCTCGCTGAATACGCAGGGAATTCCCATGCTGTCGATCAGCGAATCGGCGCACACCCGCGCGGAATCGGCGGAACCATAGACCGTCAGCAACTCCGCCAACGCTCTCTCCTGCTTGTCCAGGCGGACCAAAAAACGCACCTTATCCCCGGGACAGGCGCTCCCCACCGACGAACGTTTTACCGGAAGAGGATACCGGATGGAACGATCCGCCATCACCTGAAAGCTTTTATCCTGGTCCTGTATCAGCTTACCGGTAAAGAGATGATCTCCTCCCTCGAGGATTTTCAGGATCCGTCCACTGGGCCCGCGTTTGTCCCCCTCATCCACATGGACCAGTACGCGATCCCCCGGAAGAGCGCCCCGCAGCGCCTTGCCGGGAACAAAGCAGTCCTCCGCCGTGTCCTCCAGGCGAACGAAAGCAAAACCGGAGGAAAGGGACAGTAGCACTGCCGGGCGGCCTACCGCTTCCTCCGACAGCCTGAGCTTACCTTTTTTTGTCCGCACAAGCATACCGTCCAACTCCATCTGTTGCAGCTGGAGCAGCACCGCCGGGCGTTCCCCGCGCTTTACCTTCAGCATCCCCAAGAGCGCGTCCACGGAAAGGGAACGCTGCTCCTTATCCAGTCGGCGGATGATTTTCTTTTTCCAGTCCACTGAGCGTTGTCCCATAGTGTTGTTCCTTTCCTCCCCGCCGGGATAAAAAAAGCGCCCCGCAGTCAGCAGGGCGCTTTTTGTGTTTCATCAATTGCCGAGGAATTTGGTGATCAACATCCCGGCAAATACCAACACAAAAAAGGTGATGGAAATGACCTTGGTCCATTTGGCCAGCAAAGCATCCACCGTCCGGGCCCTTCCCTTATCCAGGAAGGAATCGGCAGCGCCCGAAATTGCACCCAAATTGGCCTGTCGTCCCTCCTGCAGCAGAACGACGCAGATAATCAGTAAAGAAAAAATGATCAGCACCACGCCGATAATGATTTCCCAGACACTCATTCCATGACCCTCCATCTAGTCTAACTCACAAATACCATATTATACTACCACACCCCTTGTCCGATTGCAAGCAGGAATTTGCGCAAAAGCAAAAAGGCGCGGATATTTTGCAAAAACGGGGATATGCTAGATATCGGCGGCGGATACATCGCTTGCGTTTGCTGTAACTGCTGCCGGAACCGCTATCGAACGGGTCACTCCTGTCCGGCAGCGGTTTTCTTTTGTCAGGTCAGCGTGAGCTGTTCTCCCACATCCTCCGCACTGGGCATGGCGCCGGCGGCCGGCAGGGTTTTGGTGCGGTAGCGGTTGGGCTTGGCCACCATTCCCTCTTCAAACAGCTCCACCCTCTCCAGACGGTGGCTGCCTTTGAGCGTCATAACCTGCACCCCCTGGGTGTTGCGGGTGGTCTTGATCGAAACAGCGCCGGTATGCATCAGCAGGCGGCGTCCCGAGGTGGAGGTCAGCAGAAATTCTGTATCCTCCGTGATGTGTACAATAGCCACCACCGGAGATTTGTCGGAATACGCCCCCACCAGGCGGCGGCGGTTGGTCTTGGTGGCGTAGGCGGACAGCTCCACCTTGGCCGCCTTCCCGTTTTCAAAGAAGAAAACCAGCATCCCGCTGTAATCCGCTGTCACCACCATATGGAAGGCGGTTTCCCCCTCCTCAAAGCCCAACTTGCCGGCGACATAGTCCCCCATGACACTGGCCTTGGTATCCGGAAAATCACTGGCCTTCGCCTTATATACCGTCCCCTGGGCCGTGAAGAACAGCAGATCCTTGGCATTGGAGGATTCCACCGTCTGGATGATCCGGTCCCTCTCCTTCAGCTTCTGCTCACCGCTCATGCGCAGCGACTGAGGCGTGATTTTTTTGAAATATCCCTCCGCTGTAAAAAAGAAAGTGCATGGATAATCCGGAACCTCTTCCTTTTCCTCCTCGCTGAATTCCGTCATCTCGGAGGCATAGAGCAGCTGACTGCGGCGAGGCTGGCCGTATTTCTTGCTGATCTCCCGCAATTCATCGACAATAATCCCCCGCACGCGGGCGGCGCTGCCGAGGATTTCTTCCATCTCGCGGATGTCGCTCTCCAGCTTGCCAATTTCCTCCGTGCGCTTGAGGATGTATTCCCGGTTCAGATGGCGCAGGCGGATCTCCGCCACATATTCGGCCTGGATCTCATCGATGCCGAAACCGATCATCAAATTGGGAACCACCTCCGACTCCTCGTCGGTGGAACGGATGATCCGGATGGCCTTATCGATATCCAGCAGGATTTTTGAAAGCCCCTGCAGCAGATGCAGCTTGTCCTTGGCGCGGCTCAGGTCAAAATACACCCGGCGCCGGACGCATTCCATGCGGAAGGCGGTCCACTCCTCCAGAATTTCCCGCACCCCCATCACCCGGGGCACCCCTACGATCAGGATATTAAAATTGCAGGAGAAGGTATCCTCCAGCGGCGTCATGGCGAACAGTTTGTTCATCAGGCGGTCGGGATCCACGCCGCGTTTTAGATCAATGGTGATCTTCAGGCCGTTCAGGCCAATCTCGTTACGGACATCGGAGATTTCCCGCACCTTTCCATTTTTCACCAGTTCCGTCATCTTTTTTATGATCGCTTCCACCGTCGTCGTGGGAGGAATCTGAGTGATATCGATGCAGTTTGCCGCCTTGTCGTAGGAATAAACGGAGCGGACCCTGACCCCTCCCCGCCCGGTACTGTAGATTTTTTCCATCTCCTCGCGCCGGTAGACAATGAGGCCACCGCCGGGAAAATCCGGCGCTTTCAGGGTATCGGAAATATCGTGCTCCGGGTCCTTCATCAGGGCAATGGCGGTATCGCACACCTCCTGAAGGTTGAAGGAACAGATGGAACTGGCCATCCCCACGGCGATGCCCACGTTGTTGTTGACCAGGATGGAGGGAAAGCTCACCGGCAGCAGGGTAGGCTCCTTCATAGTAGAATCGTAGTTGTCTATGAAATCCACGGTGTCCCGGTCGATATCGCGGAACAGCTCCGCCGCGATAGGATCCAGCTTGGCCTCGGTATACCGGGAAGCGGCGTATTCCATGTCGCTGGAATACGCCCGGCCGAAGTTGCCTTTGGAATCCACATAAGGGTGCAGCAATGCCTGATATCCCCGGGACAGACGCACCATGGTCTCGTAAATTGCCGCGTCGCCGTGGGGGTTCAGCTTCATGGTAGCCCCAACAATGTTGGCGGATTTGGTTCGGGCGCCAGTGAGCAGACCCATCTTGTACATGGTGTACAGCAGCTTGCGGTGGGACGGCTTGAAACCGTCGATTTCCGGGATGGCCCGGGACAGGATGACGGTCATCACATAGGGCATATAATTGGTTTCCAGCGTATCGGTGATGCGCTGGCTTTCCACTAGGCCGGCGCCGGCGATATGGGTGTTGTCCGGCAGCTTATCGATCACTTCCGTGGTGCGTTTTGTTTTTTTTGCCATGTTGTCCCTCTTTTCCCCATGGGTCGTTTACATTTGAAGATTCCTCAGGACACGTCCGCCATTTCCAGATACAGGTTGCCCCGTTCGGCGATGAAGTCCTTGCGTCCGCTCAGGTCGTCGCCCAGCAGCACATCGAACATCCGGGCGGTGGCGGCCGCCTCCGACGGCTCCACCTTGACCAGCCGACGAGTGGCCGGGTTCATAGTGGTCAGGGACATCATGTCCGGGTCATTTTCTCCCAAGCCCTTGGACCGCTGAATGGTGTATTTGCTGCCGTCTATCTGGGCCAGAATATCGGTCTTCTCTCGGTCGTTATAGGCAAAATAGGTGTCGGTTTTGGTGTTGATCTCATACAGCGGCGTCTCCGCGATAAAGACCTTGCCCACCTCGATCAGTGTGGGGGTCAGCCGGTACAACATGGTCAGAATCAGGGCACGGATTTGAAAACCGTCCTCATCGGCATCGGTGCAGATGATCACCTTGTTCCAGCGCAGCAGGCTGAGATCAAAGGTCGCCAGATCTTTGTTGGCCTTGCTTTTAACCTCCACCCCGCAGCCCAGCACCTTGAGAAGATCGGTGATGATCTCATTCTTGAAAATCTTATCGTATTCCGCCTTGAGGCAGTTGAGAATTTTACCGCGTACCGGGATGATGGCCTGAAAGTCCGGATTGCGCGCCTGGATACAGGCGCCCATGGCGGATTTCCCCTCCACGATGAACAGCTCCCTCTGGGATACCTCCCGGGTGCGGCAGTCCACAAAGCTTTGAACACGGGAGGCGAGATCGTTTCCGGACTGCAGGGTCTTTTTCAGATTGAGGCGGGTGGTTTCCGCCTTTTCCCGGCTGCGCTTGTTCACCAGCACCTGGTCGCAGAAGCGGTCCGCCTCCGCTTTATTTTCCAGGAAATACACCTCCAGGTTGTGTCGGAGGAATTCGGTCATAGCCTCCTGGATAAACCGGTTGGTGATAGCCTTTTTGGTCTGGTTCTCGTAGGAGGTCTGCGTGGAAAAGGAGGAGGAAACCAGGATCAGGCAGTCCTGGACATCCTGAAAGCTGATTTTACTCTCGTTTTTCAGGTACTTGCCGTTCTGCTTTAGATAGGCGTCGATCTGGGAAACAAAGGCGGAGCGGACCGCTTTTTCCGGCGAACCGCCGTGTTCCAGCCAACTGGAATTGTGATAGTATTCCAGCAGATTGTGCTTGTTGGAAACGCACATGGCCACATTCAGCTTAACCCGATACTCCGGCTTGTCCGCCCGGTCGCGGCCCTTGCGTTCCGCCGTCCATACCTGGACATCGGTCATGGCGTCGTCACCGGCCAGTTCACGGACATAATCCGCAATGCCGTTCCGATACAGGAATTCCTCCGTTTTAAAGCCCCGCCCTTCCGGCAGGCGGAGGAGAAACAACAGGTTGGGATTGACAATGGCCTGGCGGCGCAGAATATCCCGGAAGTAATCTGCGGGGATCTGGATATCGGTAAACACCTGGATATCCGGCTTAAAGCGGATGACGGTACCGGTATCCTTTTTGGCATACGGTTCCTTTTTCAATCCACCGATGTTCTCGCCGTGTTCAAAGTGAAGGGTATACCGAAACCCGTCCCGGCGCACCTCCACATCCATATATTCCGAGGAATACTGGGCGGCGCAGGCGCCAAGCCCGTTGAGCCCCAGAGAAAACTCGTAGCTCTCCCCTTCATTGGTGTTGTATTTGCCACCGGCATACAACTCGCAGAAGATCAGCTCCCAATTATACCGCTGTTCCTTCTCGTTGTAATCCACCGGCATGCCGCGTCCGAAATCCTCTACCTCAATGGAGCCGTCCTCAAAGCAGGTGGTAATGATTTTGGTGCCAAATCCCTCCCGCGCCTCGTCAATAGAGTTGGACAGGATCTCAAACACCGCATGTTCACAGCCCTCCAACCCATCGGAGCCGAAAATAACGGCCGGGCGCTTGCGAACCCGGTCGGCTCCTTTGAGAGAGGTGATGCTCTCATTGCCATAGCTTTGCTTTTTCGGGGGCATGGTTCCACCATCCTTTATTTTCTCAGCGGTTCCCGCAGGTTTGTAACCAAATATGGATATACTTTACTCCCTTTTCCCGGTTCGTGTCAAGTAAAGAGAGGAAAAAAGAAACGTTTGTTTCCTTTTCTCCGTTGCTTTCCCGCCTTTCCTATAGTATACTGAACCTGGCCGAACCATACAAAAAAAGAACGGATTTTTTATCCGGTGAAAGTGGGCCCGCTGCGGCCAAATCTGTATTACCTAATTGGCAAGGACGGTGACGGCATGCTAAAAAAATGTATTCTGATCCCCGATTCCTTTAAGGGGACCCTGACCTCGCAGCAGGCGGGCAGTACTCTGCGCCGTGCGGTACAGGAACAGTACCCGGACTGTGAAGCGGTGGCGGTTCCGGTGGCGGACGGCGGCGAAGGGACAGTGGACTGCTTTTTGCAGCAGGGTGCACGGAAAATCGAAGCCGCTGTCACCGGTCCCTTCGGAGAACCACTGACGGCGGCCTATGCCCGTCTGAGGGATACCGCTGTGATAGAAATAGCCTCCGCCGCCGGCCTCCCCCTGGCGGAAGGGCGGCTGGATCCCTGCCGTGCCACCACCTACGGCGTCGGCGAACTGATCGCCCACGCCGCAGCAGAAGGCTGCCGAGAAATCGTGCTGGGACTGGGCGGAAGCTGCACCAACGACGCCGGCATCGGCATGGCCCGGGCGCTGGGCGCCCGGTTTTTTGACAGCGAAGGACAGGAATTTGCCCCCCGTTCGGATGAAATGAAGCGGATCGCACGTGTGGACAATACTCCCGTACAGAAACGACTATCAGGGGTGACCATCACCGCCATGTGCGACGTGGAAAACCCTTTATATGGCGAAAACGGGGCTGCCTATGTCTATGCCCCGCAAAAAGGAGCCGACCCGGAAACCTGCCGCCTGCTGGACGATAACCTGCGCGCACTGTCTATCGTCCTGTATCACACTTTCGACCGTGATTTCGCCTTCCGGCCCGGTGCCGGCGCCGCCGGTGGCCTGGGGGCGGGTGTTCTGGCTTTTTTGAACGGCACGTTACGCCCCGGTATCGACACAGTGCTGGATCTGGTGGGGTTTGACCGGCTCCTGGAGGGAGCAGATCTGGTGGTCACCGGAGAGGGCCGGATCGACGGGCAAACCCTGAGTGGAAAAGTGATCAGCGGCGTCGCTCTGCGCGCCCAAAAGAAGGGGGTCCCGGTCATCGCCATAGCCGGAGATCTGGCGGATGGGGCTGAAAAGCTATACGATCGAGGGGTTACCGCTCTTTTCAGCATCAACCGCCTGGCGGTGGAGTTTGAGGTTTGCCGCCCTTACAGTGAACAAAATCTCTATTTGACTATGCGGAACCTGATGCGTTTTTCTTCGCTTTTCGGCGAAAGGTAACCGTGTGGATTACCCCGGCACTTTACGTTATTTTTACGTTTCTTGCCGTCTGCCCTTAACATTTACCCTTTATAATAAACAATAGGGCAAGTGTCGTTAAGCCTTTGTTTGTGTCCCGGTATGTATTCACAAATAATATAGTGTCAAGGAGGTATCTCCATGATTTATCTGTTGGAAGACGATGCCAGTATCCGGGAGCTGATTACCTATACCCTGAACAGCCAGGGATTGGAGGCCTTGGGGTTTGCCAAGCCATCCGATTTTTGGGCCGCCATGCAGGAGAAGCTCCCCTCCCTGATCCTGTTGGATATCATGCTTCCTGAAGAGGACGGCTTACACATCCTCAAACGGCTGCGTTCGTCTTCCTCCACCCAACGCCTTCCCATTATCATGCTGACGGCAAAGGGGAGCGAGTACGATACAGTGTTGGGACTGGACAGCGGTGCGGACGACTACATTCCCAAACCCTTCCGCATGATGGAGCTGCTGTCCCGCATCCGTGCGCTTCTGCGGCGGACGGCGGAGGCCTCCGCCCGTCAGGAATACCATTCCGGTTCTCTGGTGGTGATCCCCTCCCGCCATCTGGTACAGGTGAACGGCCAGCCGGTGACGCTTACCCTGAAGGAATACGATCTGCTCTGCCTCTTTTTGTCTGAGCCGGGCACCGTTTTTACCCGTTCCCGCCTGCTGGATGAAATTTGGGGCTATACCTTTGACGGAGAAAGCCGCACGGTAGATGTTCACATCCGCACCCTGCGGCAAAAACTGGGAGATGCTGGCGCCTGCATTCAGACTATCCGCGGAATCGGATACAAATGGGAGGAACAGACGGAATGACCAAACGGATTTTTCGTTCCATTTTCTGTGTATCCGCCCTAGTCTTGGTTGCGGGGCTGGTATTGATGCTGGGAGTTCTGTATCCCTATTTCAACGACCAGCTGGAAAAGGAGCTGGACCGGGAAGCTCATTATCTTGCCCTTGTGGTGGAAAGCGAGGGCGTGGACGGCTTATCGGAGCTGGCTATGACCGAGGAGCGCATTACCCTGGTCACAGCCGACGGCGAGGTCCTCTACGACAATCAAGCGGACGAATCTTCCATGGATAACCATTTGAACCGGGAAGAAATCCAGGAGGCGCTGTCCAGCGGAGACGGATACGCTATCCGCCGGTCCCAGACGCTGGCGGAGGAAACCGTGTACTATGCCCTGCGCTTGTCCAACGGACAGGTGCTGCGGGTATCCAGCACACAATACAGCCTGCTGGCCATACTGTTCAGCCTGCTGCAGCCGCTGATCTGGATTTTCCTGCTGCTTTTGCTGCTCTCCGGCCTGTTCGCGGCCAGGGCTTCTAAAAAAATCGTTGCTCCCATCAACCGGCTCAACCTGGAGCATCCGGAGGAAAATCAGGCTTATGAGGAGATTTCTCCGCTGTTGACCAAGATCCTGCAGCAGCAAAAAACCATCCGGGCACAGCTGGCGGAGGCCAAGCGTCAGCAGCAGAACTTCGCACTCATCACAGAAAACATGAGCGAGGGGCTGCTAGTGATCGGCTCACAGACGGAGGTGCTTTCCTACAATCACAGCGCCTGTCGTCTGCTGCGCGTTTCAGACCATCCCGACTGCAGCAGCGTGCTGTCCTGGAACCGAAGCGAGCCCTTTCGTCTGGGGGTGAACAAAGCCCTACAGGGTGAAGCCTATACGGAAGTGCTGACGCTGTCCGGAGAACGTCCTACCGCCCCGGATGACGCTCAATACCTACGCCTGACGGTCAGCCCGGTGTTGCAGAACGACCGGCCGGCCGGGGCGGTTCTGCTGCTCGTAGATGTGACGGAAAAGCAGCAACGGGAACAGCTCCGCCGCGAATTTACCGCCAATGTTTCCCATGAGCTGAAAACCCCTCTGACCTCCATTTCCGGGTATGCGGAAATCATCCAAAACGGCCTGGTCCAACCACAGGATATACCGGAATTTGCCGGTCGCATCTTTGCGGAATCCCAGCGGCTCATTACTCTGGTGGGGGACATTATCAAAATATCCCAGTTGGACGAGGGTGCCCTCCCCTGTGACAGTGAAGAAATTGACTTGTCGGCCCTCTTGCATGAGGTGGCCGATTCCTTACAGGCCGCTGCTGATAAGCAACAGGTGGTTTTATCTGTCAAGGGTGAACACTTGTCCATGAGGGCCGTAAAGCCCATCCTTCATGAAATTCTGTACAATTTGTGCGACAACGCCATCAAATACAACCGGTCCGGGGGGGCGGTTACCCTGTCCGCCGAAGAAAAGAACGGCAGCCTCCTTCTTACAGTATCGGATACCGGTGTCGGCATTGCGCCGGAATACCAAAGCCGGATCTTCGAGCGCTTTTACCGTGTGGATAAGAGTCATTCCCAGGAAATCGGCGGTACAGGCCTGGGCCTTTCCATTGTCAAGCATGGCGCCGCCTTTTTGGGTGCCACCCTTCATATGACCAGCCAAGTCGATAAAGGCACAACCTTTACATTGGAATGGCCTGCTTCACGGCCCATAGATTCCTCATCCAGCCCCTCATAAAAAAGACGGAAGACACAAATGCGCGTCTTCCGTCTTTTTTATGAGGAGGTATACCGGCGATAAAGTGTCAGAATCTCCTGCTTCCGCTCCTCCGAAAGAGAGACCGGCTCCTCAGATGGGGGGGCCAGATAATAACCCTGAAGATAATCCACACCAAAGCGGATGACCAGTTCCATCTCCTCCTCCGTCTCCACTCCTTCGGCCAGTACGCCGATCCCCCTCTCCCGCGCATAGACAATCCAGTTCATCAGTACCGCCTGCCGGTTGGAGTCCTGATGGATCCCCCGAATAAGAGACCGATCAACCTTTACCAGGCTCGGGTTCAGGAAAACCGCCATTTGTTCACTGTTGTATCCCGCGCCAAAATCGTCGACAGCGATTTGTCCTCCCCACGCTTTCATGCGTTCTATCTTTTCCTGAAGAAGTTCTCGGTTGCTCGCCTCGTTTTCCGTCATTTCCATGACGATGCGGTGAAGATAGGGGCGATATTGTTCTCCCAACCGATCCCATTCGGAGGCGGAAACGATCTGATTGCCTATGGAGTTGATAAAAGCATGAGCGCCCGGAGCCAAGATTCCCTGCTCTGCACAGGCGGCAAATTTTGCCAGCGCCATTTTCCAGGTCAGCGCCTCGATTTGATACAGTTTGGACTGTGCCCGGGCAATGGACAAGACATCATGAGGAGTGGACAGTTCCTTTATTTGTGGCCTCATTAACAGCTCATAGCCGTAAATGGAAGCGTCTGACACCTGAACAATGGGCTGCAGCACATACTCTACCAGTTCGTGTTCGATCAGGAGGTTCAACGCCTCCTGTCCATGAATCAAATACGCCTCGTGATCGTATTGGTCCGGATTGAATTCCCGCAATGTCCCCTTCGCCTCATTTTTACTGCTGTACATAGCATAATCTGAACAGCGCAGCAGGTCGTCCAGGGTCACGGCATCCTCCGGATACCAGGCAATCCCGGCGGATACACGAATTTTCAGCGGATCCCCGTCCGGGGCTGTCATGGCATCCTCCTGAATATGTTCCCAAACCCGGTGGACAATTTCGAGGATCGGCTCCTTCGACTGAAATCCGTACAAAAATACGTAAAATTCATCCCCGGAGCGGCGTGCGACTATCCCTCCGTCGATTTGGAACTCCTGTAAACGGGATGAAAGGGCATTTAAATACCGGTCTCCCCATTCATGACCATAAGTGTCATTGACGTATTTGAGATTGTCCAAATTCCACATCAGCATAGCGGCTGTTTTGAGCTGCTCCGGTGATGAAAAAAGCTGGCGTACCCGGAACAAAAAAGCCTGATAATTGTACAGATTGGTGAGGACATCAAAATCCCGTTCATATTCAATCCGTTGTTTTTCCAACATGTCGCGGCTGATATCGGTTACCGCTCCCAGAAAACGGGCTCCGTTTTCCATGTAATGAATAGCGATAAACCGAAACGTGCCATGTTCATCAGGGAGACGATATACCGGTTTATCCTGTTCATACCGGTAATCTTCCAACGCCCGCATTCGGCTTTGAAATTCCCCGATAGGGAGATTTTGGTCTCCCTCCTTCTCCGTCGGCCAATTGAGCAAGCCGAATAATTCCCGGCTGCAAAACACGGAGGGACGGCCATCCTCTCCCTCAAAAACGCCAATCTGCACCTTGGTTGCGGTCAGAATCGTGGAAATTTTCGAGGAAAACTGTGCCACGTCCTTGCTCATGGTTTCAATAGCAGAGGTCAGTTCATCAATTTCCTGGACATGAATTTTGGGCAGGTGGACCGGCTTCGCAGGATCGCTGGCCTGCAGCTCCTCCACCAGTGATTTCAGCGGTTTTTCGACCGTGCGTGTGATCCAAAGAGCTCCCAATATACCGGCTACCAAGGAGATAGCGGTGGAAGTATACAGCATCCCTTGGATACGATGGGTAAAAGCGAACAGGGTGTCCTTCTCCTGCATGCCAATGAGAACCCACTGTTCGTCTGCAAAGGCACTGCCGCTGTCATACAGGGAAAGGGCACGAACGGAACCATACAGATCCGTCCCCGGACTTTTCCGGGACTCAAAAGCCCGTATCCCCATATATTCTGTATCCTGGCCCGTCAGAGTTTGCTGTCCATCAAAATGAGTGGTATAAAGACCGCCGGATACAGCCATCGGGAGGTACTGCCCATTTTCTTGAACCGTCCCCAAGAAATACGTATTACCATCTCCGCCCAATCCGGTCATTTGGGTATCCAGATAACGACAGGACAGCTCAATTCCCAAAATTCCCAGACAGGTATCATCCAACACCAGCGGCAGTGAATAGGTGATCACAGTTTCGCCGTCCAGAAGAAAAGCGGGACTCCAATAAGCGTATTGATCGCTGTTGCCCATCGTTCCCTGCCGGCAGGCCTGTAGCGGACGATAGAAGAACGCCTCTTCTTCCTCGATTCCGGTGAAAAAAAAGCCGGGGCTCCAATTCTCAGAAAGAGGAATACCCAAATCGGCGGCAGCAGCAACAGATCCCCGCATGACCGCCAAGCTGGTAGCAGCGGCATCGTTTTGCTCCAAGTTCTGGTCCCGTATAAAAAAACCGACCCGATTCCCTGTCCTCTCCGTATCGGCTGGACCATCCAAAATCAAATAGGCACCGGTTACCTGATTGCGGTATAACAAATACAGAAGTTCCGGAGCTGCCGCACGGATCATTGCCTCCTGAATTTCCGTGTCATTCAGCGTGGCCCCCGGTTCGACATCATATTGCTGCATAACGGTATGAAACGTTTCCAGCACAATATGTTCGCTTTGCGCCAAATCAGACCAGCGCTGTGTCATTTCGTTCTCCAGATATTGTTGATGATCGTAGGTTTGCTCGGATAACAGATCCACAGCATTCTGATTGATGTGGCTGAGCACACCCCCCTGCCAAAAAACAAAAAGATACACCGCTGCCTGAAAAACAACCATGGAAAGGATGAGCGGAAGGAGCCTGCTGAATATAGAAGAGCGATGGATCAAGTGCTTCATCTTCTTTCGTCTCCTTTCCACTGTTCAGTCTCCGCTCATTCTACTCTAATTTCTATTCTTTGACAATACATTTTGACGAGCCACGTTTCAGAAGATAGGGGACTGCTCCATCCGTACAAATAACAGCAGCGGCAGGAAAACTTGATTTTTCCCGCCGCTGCTGTCCGTGTTTTTATCCTAAGGCGACATCCAGAATCATCATAATCAAAAAGCCTGCCAGAGTCCCTATGGTTCCATAGGTGGAATGCTCATCCAAATGCGCCTCCGGAATGAGTTCATCTACCACCACATAAATCATGGCACCAGCAGCAAAGCTCAACAGCCATGGCATCAGCGGCTGTATCCCTCCCGCTACCAAGACCACCAGTACGCCGAAAATCGGTTCCACGACTCCCGAAAGACTTCCATAGGCAAAGCTTCTCAGGGCGGAAGCCCCTTCCTGCCGCAGCGGGAGGGAAATCGCCGCTCCTTCAGGAAAATTTTGAATGCCTATACCCAGCGCCAAAGCAAAAGCCGCCGTATAAAATCCCGTATCGCTGTGCTGAGCCGCCAAAGCAAAGGATAGCCCCACCGCCATCCCCTCTGGAATGTTGTGCAGTGTTACCGCCGAAACCAACAAAGTGGTACGCCTCCAGTGGACGGGAACCCCTTCGGTTTTATGGGCCTCCGGATGAAAATGCGGCAAAAAGCGATCCAGCAGGAAAAGAAACAGCGCCCCCAAAACAAAACCGCCTGCTGCCGGAAGCCATCCAATTCCACCGGAAGCCTCGGCCTCTTCAATGGCCGGGATCAACAAGCTCCATACCGAGGCCGCAATCATTACGCCGGAAGCAAAGCCCAAAAAAATACGTTGAACGTGTCCGTTTACTGTCTTTCGGAAGAAAAATACGACTGCGGATCCCAAGGTGGTCATTAAAAAAGTAAAACCGGTTCCCATGGCGGCCCATCCAATGGCAGCTCCCGACATAAAGCCCCTCCCCACATTTTATTTTGCTGTCCCTGTTTCCCTTGAAAACAGCAAATCCATTTTTCCTTAATCCTACTATTTTCGTCTAGAATTGTCAAGTAAATCCCCTTTTCACAGGTATTCCTTGCACAAGAGACTTCCGCTACACTTGCTTTTAACTCAGTTGGCCCATCCCGAAAATTCAGCAAGACATTATCACTCTATAAATAGTTGCCCCCCCTTGCCAACAATATTCCCTGGCATACATCCGGAAGTTATCTCCAATGGCCGTACAAAACCTGGATACTTAATCGATCGCCGGATGCGGCATCGATTGTTATTTCACCAAACAATCTATTGTCTTTATCAATGATACAAAAGAGGGCGAACAAAAAACCGTCGCCCTCTTTTGTATCCAATATTGTTATTGCACAAAACACGGAATCAATCGGACAAGCTCGGACACTCTGCCCAATCGGTTATGAAAAATAGCGCAGCAGGGAAATCACTCGTCCCAAAACAGTAACTTCTTTTACCAAGATGGGTTCATAGGCATCGTTCTCCGGCTGCAAACGAATGTGATCCTTTTCCCTATAAATGCGTTTTACCGTTGCTTCGTCTCCAATTAGTGCCACCACAATATCTCCATTATCTGCGGTGGGGGTTTTCCTCACGATAACAATGTCTTTGTCATAGATCCCCGCCTTAATCATACTGTCACCGCATACGCGCAATGCAAACAGATCACCGGGATGATATCCGCCGCCGGAATATGGAACATATTCCTCTACCTCTTCCACTGCCAGAATTGGCTTGCCGGCCGTCACTTTCCCCAGCAAAGGAACCCGGGCAACATTTTCGCCAGGAAGCCGTATCGCCCGGTTAAGGCCACTTTGACGGTTGATATATCCTTCCTCCTCCAAAACGCGCAAATACGCATGGACGGTAGAGGTCGACTTAATCCCCGTATGGGCACAGATTTCCCGCACTGTCGGCGGCAGGCCGTCCTGAGCCCGTTCCTGAAGAAAAGCCAAAATCTGCTGCTGTTTCTGGTTCAGCGGTTTCATACTGTTTCCTTCCCTTCTCATTTATTTGCTTTTTATCATATAAACCGCTTGTTCAGCGGACGAGGTTCCCACCAAATAGAACGAAATAACAAAGCCCGAACTGGACAACATAAGTAAAATTCATGGGTAAGGGTTACGGACGGCACGATAAGGGGCATAAAATTTTCTCAATCCCAGCAACCGTAGAATATCGCCGCTTTCCGCCTCACTCCCATGCTTTGCAGGGAACTTTTCTTCGAGGAAACGGTTGCGGGAGAAAATTCCTCCATCTATAGCTACGTCATACCTTGAGCACCGCTTGATTAGATTCCCTAACGATGGATATCGGCAGAAACTGCGGAAAATGCTACCATATTCCTCCCAACGCCATTATAGTCATAAAAGGAGCAAAGCCAGCCGCTTATCCGAAAGAGGATCCTCTGCTTTCTCTAGGGCCATCATTTAAATATAAACCCTCTGGACATAGTATATCATAGGTTTATCGGGTTGTCAAACATTTGTTTGTATTCTCTGCTAGATAAAAAACGAAGAGAAATTTGCATCTGAAAAATCCTTACAGTTTATTCATAGTGAATTCACAAAACCTTACAGGATACCTTCTATAATAAAATCGTGCTCAGGAGAGAACGGAGCCGCACCGGACTCTCCGCCAAACGAGCACATTCTACCCTCCTCAAAACACCCCTCTAACTTAGCAAAAAGCCCGCCTTAAGGCGGGCTTTTTGCTGCTATATCGTCAAAAAATCCCAGCCGATACGGCTGGGATTTTTCTTAAAAATCAGCAGAGCCTGTCGTTCGGGGGAACGGAAGCACATCGCGGATATTGGCCATTCCCGTGACGTACATAATGAGTCGTTCAAAGCCCAATCCAAATCCCGCGTGGTGTGTGCCGCCATAACGGCGCAGATCCAGATACCACCAGTAATCCTTTTTATCCATATTCAGCTCATCCAGGCGCTGTTCCAGCAGTTCGAGACGCTCCTCACGCTGACTGCCGCCAATGATCTCGCCCACTCCCGGCACCAGCATGTCCATGGCCGCCACCGTTTTGCCGTCGTCGTTCAGGCGCATATAAAACGCCTTGATTTCTTTGGGATAATCGGTGACAAAAACCGGCATTTTGAAGATTTCCTCCGTCAGGTATCGTTCATGCTCCGTCTGGAGATCGCAGCCCCAAAATACAGGATATTCAAAACGGTCCTTATGTTTTTCCAACAGCGATATGGCTTCTGTATAGGTCACATGGGCAAAGTCCGCCTTCACCAGGGCATTCAGTCTCTCCAAAAGGCCCTTGTCGAAAAATTCGTTGAAAAATTTCATCTCATCCGGACAGTGCTCCAGCAAATACCCGACCACGTACTGGATCATATCCCGCGCCAAATCCATATCATCCTGTAGATCGGCAAAGGCTATTTCCGGCTCGATCATCCAAAACTCAGCCGCATGGCGGGGGGTAAAGGAACGCTCCGCCCGAAAGGTGGGACCGAAGGTATATACCTTTCCGAAAGCGTGCGCCATACATTCCGCCGCCAGCTGACCGGATACTGTCAGCGACGTATGCTTGCCAAAAAAGTCCTGCGTATAATCCACATCTCCCTGAGGGGTACGGGGAGGATTGGCGATATCCAGTGAAGTGACATGGAACATCTCCCCCGCGCCCTCACAGTCGCTGGAGGTAATCAGCGGCGTATGGGCATAGACAAATCCACGCTCATTGAAAAAGCGGTGGATGGCAAAAGCCGCTACCGAACGCACACGGAAAACCGCGTTAAACGTGTTGGTCCGCGGCCGCAAATGGGCAACCGAACGCAGAAATTCCAGGGAGTGACGCTTTTTCTGAAGGGGATATTCCGGCGTCGACGCCCCCTCTACCGTTACCGCCTCCGCTTTTAATTCAAAAGGCTGCCTGGCGCCGGGGGTCAGAGACAGAGTGCCGGTAACACACAGGGCAGCGCCCACGTTTGTCTTAGCAATTTCCTGAAAATTCGACAGGTTATCCTGTTCTATCACAACCTGAAGATTGCGCTGACAGCTTCCATCATTGAGCTCGATAAAGCCAATGGCTTTTGACTGCCGCAGGGTGCGTACCCAGCCGCAGACAGTGAGCGTCTGTCCCATCAACTGATCCGCATCAGCGAAAAGTGAAGCGATTTCCTTGCGTTTCATGACTGTCTCATGCCTTTCTTCCTCAAAACTAGGCGGTAGAAACCCGCACAATTTTTACCAGTATACCCGATTTATCATCGCGAATCAAGGCTTTGTCCACAAAATGCTTTATCACAGCCTTTCAGGAAAAAAGGCCTTCGATATCCGACAAAGGGGCCGATCTAATGATCGGCCCCTTACCGCACAACAGCTGAATTTAGGATATCACACTGGTGATTTCCGGCTTCAGACAGGCTTCCAGCTGAGACAAGGGAATGGCAAATTCCACGCTCCCCATGGAATGAGGGAAATACGTGATTTCCTGAAACACGATAACCAAGTCGGTATCCGTCACATAGAACACTTCGTTTGCGTCAATACCTTCAAAGGGCTGCAGAAGCTCTGGCTCCAGACCGCGCTCTAGCAGCTGACGGTGAATTTCCGCATTGATCGCACCATAGCAGGCGGCTCCGTCAAGAAACAGACCTTCCAGGGTATAGACATCGCCGTTCGAAGAGGAAAAAGTGAGTGCGCTTTTCTTTTCGCTTCCGTTTGCTCCGCCGGCATACAGGCCGTCCGTAAACAACAGACTGACAACTCCGCCGTCATTTCTCTTGACCTCATATCCATACAGCCCTTCGGTGGAACGCTGCGGCTGTCCTTCGACGCTGATCAGCCCCATTCCGGCTGTTTTGGCCCGAATAAGCGCCGATTGGGCTTTTTCACGCATGAGGACATTGAGTTCCTTTTGCGCATCGCGGTCGGCGATGCCGGAAAACTGCGGATAATATCCGGTAAAGTCAACGGAATCCTGCTGATACCGTTCGGTAACGCTGCTGATGGTAATATCCCCCACATTTACTGCCGGCGCGCTCATCACGGCCAGTGACAGGACGAAGGGTAAGAGCTTCACAGCCTCACCTCATTTCGCCGTTGTGCGGCAGTTCTAGTATGTACAAAGATGCACCATGTTCCCTCGGGAATTTCTGGTTCATTTACAGGCAATTTATTTTTTATTTTTCAAGATTATGCTATAATGTGCCCAGGGCCTCTATGCCTGATGGCAAACGATGTGGGGAGTCCCTGGGCCTGGAGAAATTGGCTGTCGGCCGGAACGGCCTCCTACC